>JAHBZH010000001.1:2126535-2750380 GCA_019635535.1 Sphingomonas sp. | reverse complement strand
GAAGCCCGAGCCCTGGGCCTGGGTCTGCCCTAGCATCGGCGGTCCGCCGGCGGAAGCGGCCCGCCGCCGAACGGCGATCAGCTGCCCATCAGCGCCGGGAAGAAGCCCTCATGCGCGCGGCGCAGATCGGCGAGGGGGATGCCTCGCATGGCATGGAACAGGAGCGCGTCGGCGCCGGTGTAGCCCAGCAGTGTTCCCGGAATCCGGCTGTAGTGCAGCGCCTTTTGCAGTTCGTCCGCGCTGTCGGTGGTGACCACATAGACGCCCTGATCCTCGGCAAACCACCGGGCCAGCTCGGCCTTGGCACCAAACGAAAACGGATAAGGCACAAGATCGGCGCCCATATTTCCGGCCAGAGCCATCTCCGCGATGGCAACCAGCAGGCCGCCATCGGACACATCGTGAACCGCCGTCACGATGCCCCCGTCAATCAATGTGCGGACAATCTCGCCATGTTCGCGCTCTTCATAAAGATCGACCATTGGAGGCGCGCCGTCCTCGCGACCATGCAGCTCGCGCAGCCATAGGGATTGGCCCAGATGACCGGCCAGGTTGCCGATGGCGAAAATCGCCTCGCCCTCCGCCTTGAACGCGATGGTCGCGCTCTTCTCCCAATCCGCGAGCAATCCGACGCCGCCGATCGCTGGCGTCGGCAGGATGGCGCTGCCGCCGCCGGTGGCCTTGCTCTCGTTGTAGAGGGAGACGTTGCCGCTCACGATCGGGAAATCGAGGGCGCGGCAGGCGTCGCTCATGCCTTCCAGGCAACCCACGATCTGGGCCATGATCTCGGGGCGCTGGGGGTTGGCGAAGTTGAGGCAGTTGGTGACCGCCAATGGCGTGGCGCCGACGGCGGAGAGGTTGCGATACGCCTCGGCGATCGCCTGCTTGCCGCCTTCATAGGGGTCGGCATAGCAGTAACGCGGCGTGCAATCGGTGGTCGCGGCGAGCGCCTTGCCGGTGCCGTGGACACGGACGACCGCCGCGTCGCCGCCCGATTTCTGGACGGTGTCGCCGCCCACCTGGCTGTCATATTGCTCCCAGATCCAGCGGCGGCTGGCGATGTCGGGCGAGGCCATCAGCTTGAGCAGGTCGGCGGCGATGTCGGTGCTTTCCGGCACATCGCCGAGCGGCTTCACGTTCGCCCAGGCCTTGTACTCGTCGCGCGACACATAGGGGCGGTCGTAGAGCGGCGCCTCGTCGGCCAGCGGCGCGAGGGGGATGTCGCAGACCGTCTCGCCGTTCCACTTGAGGATCATGCGGCCGGTGTCGGTGACCGTGCCGATCACCGCGAAATCCAGCTCCCATTTGCGGAAGATCGCCTCGGCCTCGGCCTCGCGGCCGGGCTTCAGGACCATCAGCATCCGCTCCTGCGATTCCGAGAGCATCATCTCGTAGGGCGTCATGCCGGTCTCGCGCTGGGGCACGGCGTTCATGTCGAGCTCGATGCCGACGCCGCCCTTGCTCGCCATCTCGACGCTGGAGGAGGTGAGGCCGGCCGCGCCCATGTCCTGGATGGCGACGATCGCGTCGCTGGCCATCAGCTCCAGGCAGGCCTCGATCAGCAGCTTCTCGGTGAAGGGATCGCCGACCTGGACGGTGGGGCGCTTCTCCTCGCTGTCCTCGCCGAAATCGGCCGAGGCCATCGTCGCGCCGTGGATGCCGTCGCGGCCGGTCTTGGAGCCGACATAGACGATCGGATTGCCGACGCCGGAGGCGGCCGAATAGAAGATCCTGTCGGTCTCGGCGACGCCGACCGTCATCGCATTGACGAGGATGTTGCCGTCATAAGCCGGGTGGAAATTGACCTCGCCGCCGACGGTGGGGACGCCGACGCAATTGCCGTAGCCGCCGATCCCACCGACCACGCCGGCGATCAGGTGGCGCATCCTGGGATGGTCCGGCCGGCCGAAGCGCAGCGCGTTGAGATTGGCGACGGGCCGCGCGCCCATCGTGAAGACGTCGCGCAATATGCCGCCGACGCCGGTCGCCGCGCCCTGATAGGGCTCGATATAGGAGGGGTGGTTGTGGCTCTCCATCTTGAAGATCGCGGCCTGACCGTCGCCGATGTCGATGACGCCGGCATTCTCGCCGGGGCCGCAGATGACCCAGGGGGCTTGCGTAGGCAGCTTCTTCAGGTGGATGCGCGAGGATTTGTAGGAGCAATGCTCCGACCACATGACCGAGAAGATGCCGAGCTCGGTGAGGTTCGGCTCGCGGCCCAGCGCGTGCAGGACGCGCGCATATTCTTCCGGGGAAAGGCCGTGCTCGGCGACGATTTCGGGAGTGATGGAATCGCTCATGCGCGGCTCCCTAGCCGGGTGGGACGCGCACGCCTAGCCCGACGCCGCAATGTCAGCGCCGGAAAGCGATCCGGAAACTCCACCATAACAAAGCCAGGATCGCGAGGCTGATGCCGGCGCCCCAGAACCAGTAAGGCAGCAGCAAGGCATCCGCGATGGCGCCCGTGTCCGATCGTTGCAGCTGGCCGCCGACGGTTCCGCCGGGGCTGAACAGATAGTCGAACTGCCTCCACACGCTGATGCAGGCCTGCACGCCGATGAGCTGGATGACGAAGTTTTGCCAGGGCGCGGATCCGCGCCATGCGAGCGTGCCGATCACCATGCCGAGCGCGGGGAGGACCAGCCAGCCCGTCAGCGACCGGACCCAGATCGACGTGGACAGGATGAGCGCGACGCCCAGCACCGCCAGCGCATTGCGGGTGGCGGCGGGAGAGCGCGAGGAGATGATGAGCGCGGCGCCCGCGATCGCCGGCCCGAGAGGCCCGCCTGCCGCAACCAGCGCATCGGTCAACCTGTATCCGTCGGCGGGGCGCAGCGACAGCGCGACGCCCGAACCGTCAGCGAAGATCATCAGGCGCTCGAACCCCCGGCCCGTGAGCAGCGCGGCCATGCCATGGCCCATTTCATGGAACCAGGTCGCCAATATCGTGAACGGATAGAGCAGGAAGCTGCCGAGCGTCGTCTGCCACAGCAGGACCGAGGCGAGCGCGATACCGAGCAGCAGCGCGACACGCTGTCGGTGGTCTTGGTCGGCGAGACTGCTGGACATCAAAGGCTCCCATTGAAGCGGTGAAGTCGCTCGAAGCCTTCGTCAACAGTCAACAATGCCGACAATGGCCGCTCACCCGCCGGCCGCCGGGGAAGTTGGCATCGGGTTTCGATCCGTTGCAGCCATTCAGCCCCTCCCTTGAAAGGGAGGGGAGATGGTTGGCCGCTTTCCGCCCATAACGGCCAACGTGGCAAAGAAGATCGGACCCGGATGGCGCACTTCGCCCGCCTGGGAGGCGGTGAACCGCGTCTAATGCGCGGGCATGATAATTGCCTGTCGCTTAGCCATCTGCGAAAAGATGTCCGGTACGATTGCCACGTATCTCAGGAGGGTGAGAATGGGCGGACTATATGACATCCTCATTGCCGCAGGCTTTGGCGTTGTCGTGCTTGCGCTGTTCCTGGCCCTCGTATTTCTACTTCGTCGATGGCTGCCAGCCCGGGCTGTTTATTTCCTCATGCCGGTTGCGCTGGTTTCAGCCCTGATTTCCTTCGTTCGGGAGGGATGGCTTTCAGCTTCTGCGGCGTCGGCAATCGGCATCGTGGCACTCATCCTGCTGTTTCGCGAATGGAGCGGCGCCCGGGATAAAGCGAAGATCGCGATGCCCCGGAGTTGATCGAAGCCGTTTGCCGATCATTCGTCGTGCGCATCACGAAAAAGGCCGGCCCGCTTTGGGCGGACCGGCCTCGGTTGCGTGGAAGCCGTAGCTTTTAGCTGCGACAGGTCTGCGAGCCCCGGCCGGGCGCGGCATAAGTGATGTTCGCGGTGTTGCCGCTGACCGAATAGCCGTCCGCCGCGTAGGGCGCGGCGCCGTCCGGCGAGGTCACGGTCGCGGCGATGTCGCCGCCGCGCTGGTTGCGGATCGTCGCCGTGTTGTTGTTGTAGAAATCGATATAGACGAGGCTGTTGTCGCGGCAGCGATAGGTGCGGCCGGCGACGATCGACGGCGGCAGCTCGACCGGCGCGGCGTTGGCAAGCGCCTCGGCCTGGGCGTCGTAGCGGTTGATGGTGACGGTCTCGGGCTCGCTGCTGCAAGCGGCGAGGGCGGCAGTAGCCGCGCAAGCGGCGGCAAGGGCAAGGCTCTTGTGCATGGTGGCCTCCTTCGCGGTCGCAGCAATCTCCGTCAAGCATTAGTTTGTCGGAAGAATAAGGCAGCCCGTCCGATTCGACAAATCGCATGCGGCGTTCGACAAAGCTCGCATCAATGCCTAGATTCCGGGGCGTCCCGCAGCTTGGAGGTCATGGTTCGCGATGCAGAGGGTTCGGATCGGCCTGACCGGCCTTGCCTTCGTCTTCCTCGCCGTGCTGCTCGCCGCGGTCTTCACGCGCGAGCCGGCGGGCGAGGAACCGATCACGCCCAAGCTGATCGAGCAGCAGGAGAATGGCGCCGGACGCGGCGCAGCCGCCGTGCCCCAGCCGCCCAAGCGCGCCGAACCTCTGGCCGAGCTGGGCGTGGCCCCGGGCAATGCCGAATCCAACAATGTCGCGTCGGCCGCCGAACCGACGCCCGAGCCGGCCCGACGCTGACCGACGAGTCGCGCGGCTCGTCGTCGCAGGGGCTCCACTCACCGACTTATCCACAGCCTCCCGCACAGGGTCCGAGCAAGTTTCGAAGCAAGAACATAACAAGAAAATCCGCGCTTTCCCTCTCTACTAGGCATGAAATCCCTAGAAAAGGCATGGAATCCCCTTCCAATCCCATGCCGCTTCGGTTATCCACGATCTCCTAGTCAGGGGCATTTCCTGTTCGCCGCGAGAGCGACGCGGGCGCGCGAAGGCGCGTGTCCGCGAACGGGGAAGGTCTGTGTGTGTGGGGACGGACGGCGGGCCTGAAGGGTGGAAATCGAGCATCTCTTCAACGGAAGCGCGCTCAACGCGGTGGACGCCAAGGGGCGTCTGTCCGTGCCCGCCTTCGTCCGCGCGGTAATCGAGCGGCGCTCCGACGCCAAGGTGATCATCCTGGGCACCCACGAGGTCGATGCCTGCCTGACCGGCTATGACCGCAATTACGCCCGCATCCTCTACAACGAGAACGAGCGCCGCCGCCTTGTCGAGGAAGGCGCCGACCCCAAGGCGCATTTCTCCCGCGCGCGTCGCACCTTCGGCGTCACCGAAGAGGCCCCTTACGACACGTCCGGCCGCATCGTCCTGCCCCCGATGATGCGCCGCCGGAGCGGAATCGAGGATTTGGCCCTGTTCGTCGGCGTCGGCGGCACGTTCGAAATCTGGCATCCGCGCCGCGCGCTGGAGAGCGGCGATGCGGAGCTGCGCGCGCTCGCCGAATACCGGCTGGAAGAGAAGGGGATCTCGCTATGAGCCCCGCCGCCGCGTCCCACATTCCCGTCCTGCTCGGCGAAGTCCTCGACGCGCTCGCCATCGCCCCCGGCGAGACGCATGTCGACGGCACGTTCGGCGCGGGCGGCTATACGCGCGCCATCCTGGACAAGGGAGCGGCCCGCGTCATCGCCTTCGATCGCGATCCCGACGCGATACGGGAAGGCGAGGCGCTGGCCGCTGCGAGCGGGGCGCGCCTGACGCTGGTGCCGGAACGTTTCTCCCGGATGCGTCAGGCGCTGGCCGACAGGGGCGTGGCGGCGGTGGACGGCGTGACGCTCGACATCGGCGTCTCCTCGATGCAGATCGACCGCGCCGAGCGCGGCTTCTCCTTCCAGGCCGACGGCCCGCTCGACATGCGGATGGGCGGCGAGGGCCAGAGCGCGGCGGATTTCGTGAACGAGGCCGACGAAGGCGAGATCGCGGATGTCCTGTTCACCTATGGCGAGGAGCGCCAGTCGCGCCGGGTGGCGCGGGCGATCGTCGCGGCGCGGCCGATCGCGCGGACCGGCGAGCTCGCGGACGTGGTGCGCAAGGCGCTCGGCCATCATGCGGGCATGAAGAAGGACCCGGCGACCCGGACCTTCCAGGCGCTGCGTATCCATGTGAACGAGGAGCTCAAGGAACTCGAGGGCGGGCTGGCGGCCGCGGAACAGGTATTGAAGCCGGGCGGCCGCCTCGCCGTCGTCACCTTCCATTCCCTCGAAGACCGGATCGTGAAGCGGTTCCTGAAGGTTCGCAGCGGCGCGCTGCCGGCCGGATCGCGTCATCTCCCCGCCGCCGCGAACGAAGCGCCGGCGCCGACCTTCGAGGGCGTGGCCCGGGCGGTGCGCCCCGGCGCCGCCGAAACCGAAGCCAATCCCCGCGCCCGTTCGGCGACCCTGCGCGCCGCGCGCCGCACCTCCGCCCCGTCATGGGCCAGTACGAGTATCGGGAAGGAACCGCCGAAATGATCGCCAGAGGTTTCAGACCAGTCGCGTGGGTCGCCGCCGTCGGCGTCGCCGCTTTGTCCTGCTACATGCTCTCGCTTCAGGTCGCGTCCGAGCGCGCCGAGCTGGCGAGCATCGAGCGGCGGATCGTCGCCACCCGGCAGGACATCCGCCAGCTCCAGACCGAGCTCGGCACGCGCGGCCGGCTGCAGCAGCTCGAGGCGTGGAATGCCGAGGTGCTGGCGCTGTCCGCGCCGACCGCCGGCCAGTTCCTCGACAACGGCGTCACGCTCGCCCGCTTCGACACGCGCGAGCAGGGCATCGACGCGCGCGCCGCCGAGGTACGGATGGCCTCCGCCCAGCTTCCGCCGCCGGCCGCTCCCGCGCCCCGCCCGGCGGCGCTGGTCCAGGCCGTGGCGGCTGAAGATGCACCATCGCTCGAGCCCGCCCGGCCGCGCGTGCGCCAGGCCAGCCTCACGGTCGCGCCCGAGCCGGCCGCGCCGCCGCCGCGTCCCGCCGCCGCGCCCGCCCCCGCCCGCCCCGGCGCGCTGCTCGACGAGGCGACGCTGCGCGATCTCAATGCCGCGGCGCGCGCCGAGCGCGGAGGCGCCCGCAACTGATGGCGACGCTCGCCGCCCAGGCCGTCCGGACCGCCTCCTCGCACACCCAGACCGATGGCCTGGCGGTCACCTATCAGCGGCTGATGCTGGTGTTGCTGCTGTTCGCCGGGGTGACGGCGCTCGTCGTGCTGCGGCTCGGCTATCTGCAGGTCTTCACCGATCGCTCCGGCGCGGCGGCGCTCGCCAATCCGCTGGTGCCGCCGCGCGCCGACATCACCGACCGCAACGGCGTCCCGCTGGCGCGCACCATCGACGCCTGGACGATCGGCGTGCACCCGCGCCGCGTGATCGGCGACCGGGGCGAGCTGGCGATCGCGCTCAACGAGCTGATGCCGGAGCGCAGCATCGCCGAATATCGCACCATCCTGGCGGCGGACAGCAACTACCTCTTCCTCCAGCGCCGCGCGATGCCGGAGCTGGTGGCGGCGGTGAATGCGCTGGGCGAGCCCGGCATCGTCTTCAACCGCGAGCCCGAGCGGCTCTATCCGCAGACCGCGATGGCCGGCCATGTGCTCGGCTGGACCGATTTCGACGGCCGCGGCGTCGCCGGCATGGAGCGGGTCCTGGAGGGCCGGCTGACCGATCCGGCGCGGCGCGGCGAGCCGGTGGCGCTGTCGATCGACAGCCGGGTGCAGGCGACGCTGGAATCGGAGCTGGCGAGCGCGGTCAGCGCGATGAGCGCCGAAGGCGGCACCGGCATCGTGCTCGACGTCGACACCGGCGAAGTGGTGGCGATGGCCTCGGCGCCGACCTTCAATCCCAATGCCGCCGGCCGATCCGACCCCAGCGCCCTCTACAACCGCGCGACGATGGGCGTCTACGAGCTGGGCTCCACCTTCAAGCCGATCACGGTGGCGGCGGCGCTGGACGCGGGTGTCATCACCTCGCTCGGCCAGCGCTGGGACGCCTCGCCGGTGCCGATCGGCCGCTTCCGGATCACCGACAGCCATGCCATGCCGGCGACGCTCAGCGTACCGGACATTCTCGTCCAGTCCTCGAACGTCGCGAGCGCGCGGATCGCCGACCAGATGGGCGCCGAACGGATGCAGGCGACCTTCCGCGCGCTCGGCTTCCATGAAGCGCCGCATATCGAGCTCGCCGAGCGCGCGCGCCCGCTCTGGCCGCGCGACTGGGGTCGGGCGACCGTGCTGACCACCGGGTTCGGGCACGGCATCGCGGTGACGCCGCTCCATCTCGCCAGCGCCTATGCGGCCCTGGTCAACGGCGGGACGTGGCGGCCGGCGACCCTGATGCGGATCGAGCCCGGCCATGTCGCGCCGGGCCGGCAGGTCTTCTCGCCGCGGACCAGCCTGCGCTCGCGCCAGATGCTGCGGATGATCGTCACCAACGGCACCGGGCGCCGGGCCGAGGCACCGGGCTTCCGCGTCGGCGGTAAGACCGGCACGGCCGAAAAGGTCGCGGAAGGCGGCGGATATTCGCGGCGGGTCAACGTTTCCACCTTCGCGGCGGCTTTCCCTATGGACCGGCCGCGCTATGTGGTGCTCGTCATGATGGACGCCCCACGCCCCACCGAAGCCAACAGCTACGTCACCACCGCCGCTTATACGGCCGCACCGATCGTCAGCCGGCTGATCTCCCGCGCCGGGCCGCTGCTCGGCGTCATTCCGGACCGTGACCGCGATCTCGACACGTCCGAGCTGATGCCGCTGCTCGCTTCCGCGAGGCGGTGATGCGGTTGGGCGCGCTGATCGGCAGCGACGATCCCGCCACCGTCACCGGCTTCGCGATCGACCACCGGAAGGTGGCCCCGGGCACGGTGTTCGGCGCGTTCCAGGGCGCGCGCTTCGACGGCGAGGATTTCATTCGCGCGGCGATCGACGCCGGCGCGATCGCGGTGGTGGCACGCCCGCAGGCGCTGGTGGAAGGCGCGGTCCATATCGAGGCGCTCGAGCCCAGGCGCATGTTCGCGCGGCTGGCGGCGCGCTTCTTCCACCCCTTCCCGGAGACGGTGGCCGCCGTCACCGGCACCAACGGCAAGACATCGACCGTCGAGCTCTGCCGCCAGCTCTGGCGGATGGCGGGGCACCGCTCGGCCAGCATCGGCACGCTCGGCGTCACGACGGCGGACGACCAGGCGACGACCGGCCTCACCACGCCCGACATCGTCACCTTCCTCTCCAACATGGCGGGCCTCAAAAAGCTCGGCATCAGCCATGCCGCGTTCGAGGCCTCCAGCCACGGTCTGTCGCAATACCGCACCGAGGGGCTGAAGGTGTCGGCGGCCGCCTTCACCAATCTGAGCCGCGACCATCTCGATTATCACGAGACGATGGAGGCCTATTTCGAGGCCAAGATGCGGCTGTTCGACGAGGTGCTGAGCGCGGACGGGATTGCGGTGGTCTGGGCGGACGACGCGAAATCCGACGAGGTCGCGCGGCGCTGCCGGGCGCGGGGCCTCAAGGTAATGACGGTCGGCGCGCGGGGCGAGACGCTGAAGCTGGTCAGGCGCGAGACGACGCCGCTGGGGCAGAAGCTGACGATCGAGGCCGACGGCGGGACGCATATCGTCAACCTCGCGCTGATCGGCGCTTATCAGGCGGCCAACGCGCTGACCGCAGCGGGGCTGATCAT
The DNA here is from genome assembly GCA_019635535.1 of Sphingomonas sp. Lineage (NCBI taxonomy): Bacteria > Pseudomonadati > Pseudomonadota > Alphaproteobacteria > Sphingomonadales > Sphingomonadaceae > Sphingomonas > Sphingomonas sp. The sequence continues at coordinate 2,740,836 of JAHBZH010000001.1, read as the reverse complement.
CGCGACCGGCGGCGAGCTGGCGCAGACGCTCGCCAATCTGGCGCGGGTGCAGCCGGTGCGCGGGCGGCTGGAGCGGGCGGTGATCACGAAGAGCGGCGCGCCGGTCTATGTCGATTATGCCCATACGCCGGACGCGATCGAGAGCGCGATCGAGGCGCTGCGGCCGCATGCGAGGGACCGGCTGATCATCGTCTTCGGCGCCGGCGGCGACCGCGACACCGGCAAGCGCGCCGAGATGGGCGCGGTCGCGGCGCGGCTCGCCGACCGCGTCATCGTCACCGACGACAACCCCCGGAGCGAAGACCCGGCGGCGATCCGCGCCGCGATCATGGCCGCCGCGCCGGGCGCGAGCGAAATGGCCGGCCGGCGCGAGGCGATCCGCGCGGCGATCGCCGAGGCGGGACCGGGCGATGTGGTGCTGCTCGCCGGCAAGGGCCACGAACAGGGCCAGATCGTCGGCGGCAAGGTGATGCCGTTCGACGACGTGACGGTGGCGCGGGAGGAGGCGGCGTGAGGGGCTCGGCATTCGTCTTCTTTTTCCGCTTGCGGGAGGGGGAATGATGGCCCTTTGGACCGCCACCGAGATCGCGGACGCGACGGACGGAATCGCCAGCGGCGATTTCATGGTCGATGGCGTCGCCTTCGACTCGCGCGAGATCGGACCGGGCGACCTGTTCGTCGCGATGAAGGGCGAGACGACCGACGGGCATCTCTTCCTCGAAAAGGCCTTCGCCGCCGGCGCGGCGGGCGCGATCGCCAGCGAGGCGACGGCGCATCCGCATGTGCGGGTGGCGGACAGCTTCGCGGCGCTCAATGAGCTGGGACGCGCCTCGCGGGCGCGGACGAACGCCAGGGTGATCGGGGTGACCGGCTCGGTCGGCAAGACCGGGACCAAGGAGGCTTTGTTCGCCGCGCTCGATCGCCATGCGCCGGGCCGCGCGCACCGCTCGGTCAAGAGCTACAACAATCATACCGGCGTGCCGCTCTCGCTCGCCCGGATGCCGCGCGAGACGCGCTATGGCATTTTCGAGATGGGCATGAGCCATCCCGGCGAGCTGGCCGCGCTGACCCGGCTGGTGCGCCCCCATGTCGCGATCGTCACCGCCATCGCGCCGGCGCACCGGGAGTTCTTCGCCAGCGAGGCGGAGATAGCCGACGCGAAGGGCGAGATATTCCAGGGGCTGGAGCCGGGGGGAACCGCGATTGTGCCGTTCGACAGCCCGCATCGCGACCGGCTGATCGCCGCCGCGCGGCCTCATGCCGACAGGATCGTGACCTTCGGACTGGAGGAGGGCGCGGATGTGCGCGCGGCCTATGCCGTGCGCGCGCCCCGGGGCGGAACGCTGGTGACGGCGACCCTGTCCGGCGGGCAACTGAGCTACACGATCGGCCAGGCCGGCGCGCACTGGGTGGCAAACAGCCTGGCGGTGATCGCCGCGGTGCAGGCGGCGGGCGGCGATCTTGCCCAGGCGGGGCTGGCGCTGGCCGATCTCGGCGGGCTGAAGGGCCGGGGCGAGCGGTGGCGCATCGCGGTCGCGGGCGGCGAGGCGCTGCTGATCGACGAAAGCTACAACGCCAATCCGGCCTCGATGGCGGCGACGCTGAAGATGCTGGGCGAAGAGGAGGTGGCCGGGCGGCGGATCGCGGTGCTCGGCGCGATGCGCGAGCTGGGCGAGGGCAGCGCCGATTTCCACGCCGCTTTGGCCTGGGCGCTCGCGGCGGCGCGGGTCGAGCGTGCCATCCTGGTCGGCGCGGAGATGGAAGCGCTCGCGAAAGCGCTTGGCCCGGCGATCGAAATGACGCATGTGCCGGACACGGCGACCGCCATCGATCTCGCCCGCGCGGCGATCGGCCCGGGGGACGCCGTCCTCGTCAAGGGATCCAATTCGATCGGACTTGCCGCCCTCGTCGAGGCGCTGGCGAGCGCGCCTCCCGGCTCGTTCGGAACAGGGGAAGACTGATGTTTCTGTGGCTGGCCGAACAGCTGGGTTTTCCGGGAGGGCTGAACCTCTTCCGCTACATCACGTTCCGGGCCGGCGCGGCGACCGCGACGGCCTTGTTCCTGGGCCTCATCATCGGCCCGAAGTTCATCGGCTGGCTGCGCGTGCGCCAGGGCAAGGGCCAGCCGATCCGCGACGACGGCCCGCAGAGCCATCTCGCCAAGCGCGGCACGCCGACCATGGGCGGGCTGATGATCCTGACCTCGCTGATCGTCGCGATGCTGCTGTGGATGGATTTCTCCAGCCGCTATCTGTGGGGTTGCCTGCTGATCATCACTGGCTTCGGCCTGATCGGCTTTCTCGACGATTACGACAAGGTGAAGAAGCGCCACCATGCCGGGGTGTCCGGCAGGGTAAGGCTGGCGGGCGAATTCCTGGTCGCCCTGTTCGGCTGCTGGCTGATCCTCGGCGGGTTCGACGGCGATCTCTACATCCCCTTCTACAACGGGCCGGTGATCGATCTCGGCCCCTTGTACATCCTGTTCGCCGCCTTCGTCGTCGTCGCTTTCGGCAATGCGGTGAACCTGACCGACGGGCTGGACGGGCTGGCGACCATGCCGGTGATCATCGCCAGCCTCGCCTTCATCGTCATCGCTTATCTGGTCGGCAACGCGATCTTCTCCGCCTATCTCGGCATCCCGCACGTGCCGGGCGTGGGCGACCTCACCGTCCTGTGCGCCGCGATCGTCGGGGCCGGGCTCGCCTTCCTCTGGTTCAACGCGCCGCCGGCCGCCGTCTTCATGGGCGACACCGGGAGCCTCGCCTTGGGCGGGGCGCTCGGCGCGATCGCGGTGGCGACCCGGCACGAGATCGTGCTCGGCATCATCGGCGGGCTGTTCGTCGTGGAGGCGATGAGCGTCATCATCCAGGTCTTCTACTTCAAGCGCACCGGCAAGCGCATCTTCCGCATGGCGCCGATCCACCACCATTTCGAGCAGCTCGGCTGGAGCGAGCCGACGGTCGTGATCCGTTTCTGGATCATCTCCTTCGTGTTGGCGCTGGCGGGGCTGGCGACGCTCAAGGTCAGATGATTACGAGCCCCGCCTTCGCCGGCAAGCGCTACGCCGTGCTGGGGTTGGCCCGCTCCGGTGTGGCGACGGTCGAGGCGCTGGTGGCGAGCGGGGCGGAGGTCGTGGCCTGGGACGCGAAGGAGGAGGCGCGGGCGGCCTTGACGGGCAAGGTAAGGCTCGCCGATCCGCTTGAGACGGACCTCACCGGCTTTGCCGGCGTCGTCGTCTCGCCCGGCGTGCCGCTGAACCGGCATCCTATCGCGGGCCATGCGGCGAGGTTCGGCGTACCGGTGATCGGCGACATCGAATTGTTCGCGCAGGCGCGCGCGAGTCTGCCGCCGCACAAGGTGGTCGGGATCACGGGGACGAACGGCAAGTCGACGACCACCGCTCTGGTTCACCATATCCTCAAGACCGCCGGCGTGCCGGCGACGATGGGCGGCAATATCGGGCTTCCCATTCTCGCGCAGGACCCGTTGCCGGAGGGCGGGATCTATGTGCTGGAGCTGTCGAGCTATCAGATCGACCTGACCTTCAGCCTCGATTGCGACGTCGCGGTGCTGCTCAACGTGACGCCGGATCATCTCGATCGGTATGAGAGCTTCGAAGCCTATGCGGCTTCGAAGGAAAGGCTGCTCGAGATGCAGTCCACCGATCGTGCCATCGTCTTCGGATCATCCTTTCATGCGCAGCGGCGGCAAACTTATGACCGCTATTTTGAATCCGGCCGTAACGTCCGCTGCCAACCAAGCTATACGATGCAAGACCCCGCCGATCTCTGGGATGCATTCGACAATACTAAGTGGAAATCGGTTCAGTCTGACTGGCCCTCGCTACAAGGCCCGCATAATGCCGAGAATGCTGGCGCGGCGCTGGCCGTATGCTTCGCGTTGGGACTAAGCACCGAACAAATAGATGAAGGCCTGCAAACCTATCCCGGCCTCCCGCACCGTATGGAGCGAGTGCGGGAGAAGGATGGTGTCCTCTTCGTCAACGACAGCAAGGCGACCAATGCGGATTCGGCGGCGCCGGCGCTGGCGGCCTTTCCGGATGTGCACTGGATCCTGGGCGGGCTGGCCAAGACCGAGAGCCTGGGGCCGTGCGAGGCGGAACTCGGCCATGTCCGGGCGGCCTATACGATCGGGGAGTCCGGGCCGATGTTCGCGCGGCTGCTGGAGGGCAGGGTGCCGGTGACGCAATCGATCGTGCTGGATCGGGCCGTGCGGGACGCGGCGGCGGCGGCGAAGGCGGGGGAGGTGGTTTTGCTCTCCCCGGCTTCGGCCTCGTTCGACCAGTTCCGGGATTATGAGGCGCGGGGCCAGGCGTTTCGCGACGCGGTGGAGGCGTTATGAGCACGGACGCGTTCGACGCCGTCCAGGCCAATCGCGCGGCGCGGCTCGGCCGGTCCGACCGCAGCGCGATCGGGCGCTGGTTCTGGGAGATCGACAAGCTGCTGCTCGTCCTCGTCGCGGTGCTGATCGCGATCGGGCTGATCGCGGTGGCGGCGGCCTCGCCGGCGGCGGCGCAGCGTTATTCGGGCGGCGCCGTGACCTTCGCGCCGCTGCACTATTTCTACCGCCAGCTCGTCTGGATACTGCTCGCCATTCCGGTGATGATCGGCGTGTCGATGCTGCCCAAGCATCTGGCGCGGCGCTTCGCCATCCTGGGCGCGATCGCGTTCGCCGTTTTGCTCTTCCTGGTGCCGGTCATCGGGCAGGAGGTGAACGGCGCGCGGCGCTGGCTCGGCGTCGGCTTCACCCAGTTCCAGCCGTCCGAATTCCTGAAGCCGCTCTATATCGTCGCGGTCGCCTGGCTGCTCTCCCTGAAGGACAAGGATCCGTCGCTGCCGATGGTGCCGCTGACCGGGGCGATCACCGGCATCATCGCGCTGCTGCTCATGCAGCAGCCCAATTTCGGCGAGACGATCATCTTCGGCGCGGCCTGGGTGCTGCTGCTGGCGCTGTCCGGCGCGCCGATGCGGTTCCTCTACATGCTGGGCGCGGCGGGCGTAACGGCGATCGTGCTGGCCTATTTCTTCTATCCCGTCGCGACCGCCCGGATCGACGGCTTCCTCTTCTCCGAAGGCGACACCTATCAGGTCGAGGCGGCGATGCGCACGCTCACCGCCGGCGGCCTGTTCGGTGCGGGGCCGGGGGCGGGCGTGCGCAAGTTCCACCTGCCGGAGCCGCACACCGACTATATCTTCTCGGTGATCGGCGAGGAGTTCGGCATCATCGCCTGCCTCGCCATCGCCCTGCTCTACATGTTCATCGTCGGGCGGGTGCTGATCCGGATGCTGCACGAGGAGGACAAGTTCGTCGTGCTGGCCGGCGCCGGCCTCGTCTGCCAGTTCGGGCTGCAGGCGCTGATCAACATGGCGGTCAACGTCCATATCGCCCCGTCCAAGGGCATGACCCTGCCGTTCATCTCCTATGGCGGATCGTCGATGATCGCGCTTTCCATCGGCTTCGGCTTGCTGCTCGCCTTCAGCCGCCGCAACCCCTATCTTCACCGCTCGCCTTATGTGGTGAAACGGAGCGGCGGCGGATGAGTTTCTCGCACCATTATGTCCTGGCTGCGGGCGGCACGGGCGGGCACATGATGCCGGCCCATGCGCTCGCCGAGGAATTGCTGGCGCGCGGCCATCGCTGCGCGCTGGTCACCGACGATCGCGGCGCGCGCATCCCGGGGCTGTTCGACAATGTGCAGGTTCATATCCTGCCCGCCGGCCGCATCGCGGGCGGGCCGATCGGCTGGCTCAGGGCGGCGCGCTCGATCCTGACCGGGCGGACCATGGCCGGGCGGCTCTACGAGACGTTCAAGCCATCGGCGGTGATCGGCTTCGGCGGTTATCCGGCCTTCCCGGCGCTGCTGGCGGCACGCAAGGCCAACATTCCCACCTTGATCCACGAGCAGAATGCGGTGCTCGGCCGGGTGAACCGGCTGGTCGCCGCGCGCGTGGACGCGATCGCGACCGCTTATGAGACGATCGACCGGCTGCCGGCCAAGGCGGCGCACAAGGTCCATCTGGTCGGCAATCCGGTGCGCGACGAGGTGCTCAGCTTACGCGACCAGCCTTTTCCGGTGTTGGACGAGGATGGCGTGTTCCGCCTGCTCGTCACCGGCGGGAGCCAGGGGGCGTCGATCCTGTCCGACGTGGTGCCGGAGGGGCTGGCGCTGCTGCCCGAGCATTTCCGGCGGCGGCTGCAGGTGACGCAGCAATGCCGGCCCGAGGATATCGAGCAGGTGCGCGCGCGCTATGCGGCGCTGGGGATTCCGGCGGAGCTGGCCACCTATATGCCGGACCTGCCGGAGCGGCTGGCCTGGTCGCATCTTATCATCGCGCGGGCCGGGGCCTCGACCATCGCCGAGCTGACGGCGGCGGGGCGGCCGGCGATCCTGATCCCGCTCCCGTCGGCCACCGACGATCACCAGACCGCCAATGCCCGCGAGATGGCGAAGGCGGGCGGCGCGCGGGCGATCGCGCAGGAGAGGTTCACGCCGATCGAGCTGGCCAAGCAGATGCAGAAGCTGGCGCTCGATCCGGTTGCGCTGACCAATGCGGCCGGGCGGGCCAAGGCGGTGGGCAGGCCCGACGCGGCCAGGGCGCTCGCCGATCTGGTCGAGCGGGTGGGGCGTCATCCCGATGCCGATCCGGCCTATGTCGGCGCGCCCTCCTTCCGGGAAATGCCCGCCAACGGAGTGCCGGCATGAGGGGCGTGGGCACCGATATCGGCACGATCCACTTCGTCGGCATCGGCGGCATCGGCATGTCCGGCATCGCCGAGGTGATGAAGATCCTGGGCTATCAGGTGCAGGGATCGGATTCCGCCGAAGGCTATGTCGTCGAGGGGTTGCGCAAGAAGGGCATCCCGGTCGCGATCGGGCAGAGCGCCGACAATCTGGGCGACGCCGCCGTCGTCGTGATCTCGACGGCGATCCGCAAGGACAATCCGGAGGTCGTCGCGGCCTATGAGCGGCGCATCCCGGTGGTGCGCCGCGCCGAGATGCTGGCCGAGCTGATGCGTTTGAAGTCCACCGTCGCGGTGGCGGGGACGCACGGCAAGACGACCACCACGTCGATGATCGCGGCGATGCTGGACGCGGGCGGGATCGATCCCACCGTCATCAATGGCGGGATCATCAACGCCTATGGCTCCAACGCCCGGCTCGGCAAGTCCGACTGGATGGTGGTGGAGGCCGACGAGAGCGACGGCTCCTTCCTCCGGCTCGACGGCACGATCGCGGTCGTCACCAATATCGATCCCGAGCATCTCGACCATTACGGCTCGTTCGAGCGGGCGAAGGACGCCTATGTCGAGTTCGTCGAGAATGTGCCCTTCTACGGCGCGGCCCTGCTCTGCGTCGATCATCCCGAGGTGCAGGGGATCATCCCCCGCCTGCGCGACCGGCGGATCGTCACTTACGGCTTCGCGGCGCAGGCCGATATTCGCGGCGACAATGTCGAGCCGGTGCCGGGCGGCAACAGGTTCGACGTGACAGTGCGCGACCGGGCCGGCGAGCAGCGCGTGATCGCGGGTGTGCACCTGCCGATGCCGGGGCGGCACAATGTCCAGAACGCGCTCGCCGCGATCGGCGTGGCGATCGAGCTGGGCATATCGGACGAGGTGATCGCGCGCGGCTTCGACCAGTTCGGCGGAGTGAAGCGGCGCTTCACCAAGGTCGGCGAGGTCGACGGCGTGACGATCATCGACGATTACGGCCACCATCCGGTGGAAATCAAAGCCGTGCTGTCGGCGGCGCGCGAGGGCGCCGAGGGCCGTGTGATCGCGGTGGTGCAGCCGCATCGCTTCACCCGGCTCCAGTCGCTGTTCGAGGACTTCCAGGGCGCGTTCAACGATGCCGATCTGGTGCTGGTCGCCCCGGTCTTCGCGGCGGGTGAGGCGCCGATCGAAGGTGTCGATCACGAGGTTCTGGTCGAGGGGCTGAAGCAGCGCGGCCATCTGGGCGCCTATGCGGTCGCGGATGTGGACGATGTGTGCGCCAAGCTCAAGAGCCTCGCCGCGCCGGGGGACATGGTGATCTGTCTGGGCGCGGGCGACATCACCAAATGGGCGGCGGGGCTGGCCGACGGCATCTGCAAGGCGCGTGGATCATGAACGCCGTCATCGACATGCCGGCCGTGCGCGGCAGGCTGACGCCAAAGGCGCCGCTGGCGCCGCTCGTCTGGTTCAAATCGGGCGGGACGGCGGAGTGGTTGTTCGAACCGAAGGATGCGGAGGATCTCAGCGATTTCCTCGCGCATCTCGATCCGGCTGTGCCGGTGATGGGGCTCGGGCTCGGCTCCAACCTCATCGTGCGCGACGGCGGGGTGCCGGGCGCGGTGGTGCGGCTCGGCAAAGCCTTCGCCAAGGTCGAGCGGATGGACGATGTGACCTTGTCCTGCGGCGGCGGAGCGAGCGGCATCCTCGTCTCCTCGACGGCGCGGGACGCGGGGATCGCAGGGCTGGAGTTCCTGCGCTCGATCCCCGGCACGGTCGGCGGCTTCGTGCGGATGAACGGCGGCGCCTATGGCCGCGAGGTGAAGGATATCCTGATCGACTGCGAGATCGTGCTGCGCTCTGGCGAGCGGCGGAGGCTGGCGCTGGCGGAGCTGGGCTATACCTATCGCCATAGCGCGCTGCCGGCGGGCGCGATCGTGATCGGCGCGACCTTCCGGGGGCATTCCGGCGAGAAGGCCACTATTCAGGCGGAGATGGACCGGATCGCGGCCGAGCGGGAGCTCAGCCAGCCGCTGAGGAGCCGGACGGGCGGATCGACCTTCAAGAATCCGCCGGGCGACAAGGCCTGGCGGCTGATCGACGAAGCGGGTCTGCGCGGGCATCGCATCGGCGACGCGCAGGTGTCCGAAAAGCACTGCAATTTCCTGCTCAATCTGGGCAATGCGACGAGCGCGGACATCGAGGCGCTGGGCGAGGAGGTGCGCGCGCGGGTGAAGGCGAAGGCGGGCGTGGTGCTGGAGTGGGAGATACAAAGAGTGGGAGTAAGCGTTGCGTAAGCTCCACATCGCGGTGCTGATGGGCGGCTGGTCGGCCGAGCGCGAGGTGTCGCTGACCAGCGGCAACGGCGTCGCCGGCGCGCTGGAGAGCCGGGGGCACAAGGTGACGCGGATCGACATGGACCGGGGCATCGCGCAGCGGCTCGCCGAGGCGAAACCCGACGTGGTGTTCAACGCGCTGCACGGCACGCCGGGCGAGGACGGGACGGTGCAGGGGCTGATGGACCTGATGGGCATAAGCTACACCCATTCGGGCCTCGAAACCTCGGTGATCGCGATCGACAAGGAATTGACCAAGATGGTCCTCGTGCCGCACGGCATCCGCATGCCGGCGGGGGAGATCGTGGCGAGCGAGAGCCTGTACGAGGCCGATCCTCTGCCAAGGCCCTATGTGCTGAAGCCGGTCAACGAGGGCTCGTCGGTCGGCGTCGCGATCGTGACCGAGGGCGGCAATTACGGCCGGCCGATCGGGCGCGACACCGAAGGGCCTTGGCGGCATTTCGACCGGCTGCTCGCCGAGCCCTTCATCAGGGGGCGCGAGCTGACCACGGCGGTGCTCGGCGACGAAGCGCTGGAGGTGACGGAGCTTCGGCCCAAATCCGGTTTCTACGATTACGACGCCAAATATACGGACGGGCTGACCGAGCATGTCTGCCCCGCCGACATTCCGGCCGACATACGTGCCGCCTGTCTCGACATGGCGCTGAAGGCGCACCGGCTGCTCGGCTGCAAGGGCACGTCGCGCGCCGATTTCCGCTGGGACGACGAACAAGGCGTGGACGGGCTCTACCTGCTGGAGGTCAACACCCAGCCGGGGATGACGCCGCTGAGCCTGGTGCCCGAACAGGCGCGTCATCTCGGCATCGATTATGCGACTTTGGTCGAGAGGATCGTCGAAGCGGCATTGGAGGACGCGGTGGCATGAGCGCGCGGATCGCCCGGGGCAGCCAGGCGCGCGGCAAGGGCCGCGCCGCGCCGCGCGCGGTCAATACGCGGCGCAGGAAGGCGCCCGGCATGCTCGAATCCGCCGGCCTCGCGCCCGAAACGGCGGGCAGGATCGGCCGCTGGGCGCTGGCCCTGGTCGCCATCGGGGTCATTGCCGGTTCGGCGCTGGTGCTGCGTCTGCCGCAATATGCCGGGACCGCGATCGGGGAAGGGATCGGCAGCGCCGGCTTCACCATGCGCCGGGTCGAGATCAACGGCGCCGACCGGGTGTCGCGGCTCGACATCTACAATGTCGCCTTCGATCAGCCTTCGATGGCGATGCCGCTGATCGATCTTGCCGCGACGCGCGACCGGCTGATGCGCTTCGGCTGGATCCGCGAGGCGCGAGTGTCGCGTCGGCTGCCCGACACATTGGTCGTGGACATCGTCGAGCGGCGGCCGGCGGCGATCTGGCAGCGCAATCAGAATCTCAGCCTGGTCGATGCGGAAGGCGTGGTGCTGGAGGCGGTGCGCATCGAGGACATGCCGAACCTGCCTTTGGTGGTCGGCGCGGCGGCGAACCGCAATCTCGGTTCGCTCGCGGGCCTGCTCGCCGCGGTGCCGCATCTGCGGCCCCAGGTGGCCGGCGCGACCTGGGTCGGCGGGCGGCGCTGGGACCTGCGCTTCCAGACCGGCGAGGTGCTGACCCTACCCGAGGGCGAGGATCTGGCATTGCGCGCGATCCGCCGCTTCGCCGCGATGGACCAGCAGACGCAATTGCTGGGCCGCGGCTTCGTGCGCTTCGACATGCGCGATCCGGCGCGGATGACGGTGCGGGTGACTCGCGAGCCGGGGTCCGGCGTGCCGGAACTGGCGCCGCCCGATCCGGGCCAGATCCCGGCCGACCTCGCGAGGACGATCTGATGCGCCGCCCGACGCCGTCCCCGACCCGCAATCTCGTCGCCGCGCTCGATGTCGGCACATCGAAGGTCTCGGCGATGATCGCCGAGCCGACCGACGACGGCCGGCTCAAGATCCTCGGCACCGGCCAGCGCGAGAGCCGGGGCGTGAAGCGCGGCTTCATCGCCGACATGGAGAAGAGCGAAGCGGCGATCCGCGAGGCGGTCGAGCAGGCCGAGCGGATCGCGGGCACGAATATCGATCAGGTCCATGTCGGCTATTCGGCCGGTGGCGTGACCAGCGACGTCGCCAGGGTCGAGGTCGCCATCGGCGGGGCGCGGATCGCCGACGGCGACATCGATGCGCTGCTGAGCGCGGCGCAGGGCTCGATCGATCCGGCCGGGCGGATGGTGCTCCACGCCATGCCGGCGCTCTACACGATCGACGGAATGAACGGCGTGAAGCAGCCGCGCGGGCTCCATGCCGAGCGCCTTGCCGTCGATATCCACGTCATCGCCGCCGATCCGGCGCCGGTGAAGAATCTCGACCTGTGCGTGCGCTCCGCCCATCTCGGCGTCGAGGCGATCGTCGCGGCGCCGGTCGCGGCCGGCAAGGCCTGCCTCAGCGACGAGGAGCGCGAGCTGGGCGTCGCTCTGGTCGAATTGGGCGCGGGCGTGACCAACGTCTCGGTCTTCGCCGGGGGGATGCTGGTCGGGCTGAAGATGCTGCCGATCGGCGGCAGCGACATCACCGACGATATCGCCGCTGCGTTCGGCACGAGGCGCGGCGAGGCGGAACGGATCAAGTGCTTCTACGGTTCTGCCATGATGAGCCCGCGCGACAATCACGACATGATCGAGCTGGCGCCGATCGCCGGTCACCAGGAAGGCGTGGAAAGCGCGCGCATCACCCGCGCCCAGCTCGTCACCGTCATCCGCCAGCGGCTCGAGCAGCTCGGCGCGGCGATTGAGGCGGCGCTGAAGGAGCTCGGCTTCGCCGGACCGTTCGGCCGGCAGGTCGTGCTGACCGGCGGCGGGGCTGAATTGAAGGGCATCGCGGACTATGCCCAGGGAGTGCTGGGCCGCACGGTGCGCGTCGGCCGGCCGGTCATGCCGGGACTGCCCGAGGCGCACAGCGGACCTGCTTTCTCGACGCTCGCCGGGCTCGCCCAGTTCGCGGCATCGGGCGAGACCGATATCGGCGCGCGCTTCGCCTCTCCTATGGGCGATGCGCGGCAGGGAGGAAACATGTTCCAGCGGCTGATCGCGGCTTTTCGGACTCAGTATTGAGGAAATCTGGGGAAAACCCGGCATGACCGTTAACTTTTCGCTCGCCCCGTGGAATCGCATCGTGCAAAAGGGGTTAGCGGGTATCCGCCGCCGGTCGCGGCAGGGTAGGGGAGATTGCAGATGAGCATCGATTTCATCCGTCCGGAAGTGGAGGAACTCCGCCCCAGGATCAGCGTGATCGGGGTCGGCGGCGCGGGCGGCAACGCCATCGCCAACATGATCCAGTCGGATGTGCAGGGGGTCGATTTCATCGTCGCCAACACCGACGCCCAGGCGCTCAATTATTCGACCGCCGACCGCAAGATCCAGCTCGGCCCGAAGATCACCCAGGGCCTCGGCGCCGGCTCCCGGCCGGAGATCGGCAAGGCCGCCGCCGAAGAGGCGATCATGGACATCGAGCAGGCGCTCGACGGCGCGCATATGTGCTTCATCGCCGCCGGCATGGGCGGCGGCACCGGCACGGGCGCCGCCCCGGTCATCGCCAAGGCGGCGCGCGACCGCGGCATCCTGACCGTCGGCGTCGTCACCAAGCCGTTCAGCTTCGAAGGCGCGCGCCGCGCCCGTTCCGCGGATTCCGGCATTGACGAGCTCCAGCAGCATGTCGACACGCTGATCGTCATTCCCAACCAGAACCTGTTCCGCATCGCCAACCCGAACACGACCTTCAAGGAAGCGTTCCAGATGGCGGACGAGGTGCTGCAGCAGGGCGTGCGCGGCATCACCGACCTGATGGTCATGCCCGGCCTCATCAACCTCGATTTCGCCGACGTCCGCTCGGTGATGAGCGAGATGGGCAAGGCGATGATGGGCACCGGCGAGGCCGGCGGCGACAATCGCGCGATCGAAGCCGCCGAGCAGGCGATCGCCAACCCGCTGCTCGACGGCGTCTCCATGAAGGGCGCCAAGGGCGTCATCATCTCGATCACCGGCGGCGAGGACATGCGCCTGATGGAGGTCGACGAGGCCGCCAACCATATCAAGGAGCTGGTCGACCCCGACGCCAACATCATCTGGGGCTCGGCCTTCAATAACGACCTGGACGGCAAGATCCGCGTGTCGGTGGTCGCCACCGGCATCGACGTCGAGGAGGCCACCCAGGCCGCACCGCTCCAGGCCAAGGTTTTCACCTTCCCGGGCTCGCGCACGGCGGAGGCCGCGCCGGCCGCCGCCGCGCCGGCGCCGGTCGAGGACATGCCCGCGCCCGCCGAGGCTGCCGCCGAAATGACGCCGCCGATCACGCTCACTCCGCCCGAGCCGATCGCCGACGCCGAGACGGCCGAGGAGGAGACGGTCAGCTTCATCGACGAAAATGTCGAGGCGCCGGCCGAAATGCTCCTCGACCAGCCCGCCGAGGATGACGCCGACGAATTGCTGCTCGACACGATGGACGGCGAGGAGATACTGCCGGCGCTGCGCGGCGACGAGGATCTGAGCCAGAGCGAACGCCGGTCCTGGCTGACCCGCGGCGCGGAGCCCGCGGCGCAGCAGGAGGAGGAAGCTCCCGCGGCGCGCGAGGGCGGCACCTTGTTCGAGCGCATGTCGAGCATCGCGCGCGGCGCTCCCAAGGTCGAGGACGAGGAGAGCCCGCGCGCGGGGGCCGGCCGCGACCCGCTCGACATTCCGCGCTTCCTCAACCGCCAGAACAATCAATAGGCCGGACCGCCTCCCTGCGCCGCCGGCACGGGGAGGGCCGCCGTCGTGCCCCGTTCATCGTTTCCGCGCACCGATTTGCCGCAAGAGGCGCTGCCGGTCATTGTCCGTACAGGCGCGCGCCGCTCTAGCCGGGCCATGATCTCATGGATGCCGGGGGGCCGCCGCAGCCTGACGCTGCTGGCGGCTGGAACCCTTCTGGCCGCGCCGGCGGCTGCTCAGGACAGGAACGAGGCGCCGTCGCGGCCCGCCAATCTGCCGCCGGGTGCGATCGTCCAGCCTCTCGACAACGGCGCGGGCGAGGAATTGCGCCGCCACATCGCCGCGCTGGCGGAAAATCCGCGCAGCATCTCCGCGCTGATCGGCGCCGGCCGCGTGGCGCTCGAAATGGGCGATCCGCAGGCGGCGCTCACCTTCTTTTCGCGCGCCGACGAGATTGACGGGCGCGATGCGCGCGCCAAGGCGGGCATGGCCTCCGCCTTCGCCCGCATGGAGCGCGGGCAGCCGGCGCTCGATCTGTTCGCGGAGGCCGTGGCGCTCGGCGCGCCGGAGGCCGAGATCGCCGGCGACCGCGGTCTCGCCTACGACACGATCGGCGATCCGGCCCGGGCACAGCGCGACTATGCGATGTCGCTGCGCCACCGCGACGATCCGGAAATCCGGCGAAGGCTGGCGATTTCGCTGGCGATCAGCGGCCAGCGCGAGGCGGCCTTGCGGGTGATCGACGGCCAGTTGCGCGCGCGGGAACGCGCCGCCTGGCGTACCCAGGCCTTCGTGCTGGCTCTGACCGGCGATGCCGGCGGCGCGAATCGTATCGTGGAACGGCTGATGCCGCCCCAGGCCGCGGCGCGCATGGCACCGTTCCTGACGCAGATGGCAGGACTCAACCCGGCCGAGAAGGCCCTGGCTGCCCATTTCGGCCACTTCCCCGGCAATGGCACGGTCGCGACCGCTTCGGCGGGCGCCGCCAGTGCCGATCCGGGCGCGCTGGCCCTGGCGCAGAACGGGCTTCCAGCCGCGGCGGCGCGGTCGCGCAACAACGAGCCGGGCTCCTCGGCGGCCCGGCGGCGGCCCGGGGCGACCGAAACCACGGAAGAGCGCGAAGGGATCGGATTGCGCCCGTCGCCGGGCACGCGCAGCCGGCTGGAGGAACGCCGCGATCAGCAATCCCAAACCGCGCAGAACGACGCCAGGCGCGGCGCGGAGGCACCTGCCCCGGCGTCCTCCCCGCCGCCGCCCGCCATGACCCAGGCGCCGCCGCTGGCGCGATTCCAGCCCAATACGCCGCCGGACGCCGCGCCCGGCTTCTCGCTGACGCCCGGCGGGCCACAGCCCGGTGAAGCGTCGGCGGCACCAACGGCCGCGGCGCCGCCATCGATCGTGCCGGTCCAGACGCGACCTTTCGCCGAGATCGCGGCCGTGGTGAACGAATTGCCGCAAGACAGGCCGCCGCCCGCACCGGCGGCGCAGCGTCCGGCGCCGCCGGCAGCCGAGCCCGCGCGCCCGACGCCGCAGCGCGCGCAGCGCCAGCGCCCGGCCCAGCCGGCGCATCCGAGCCGCCACTGGGTGCAGATCGCCGGCGGCGCCAACAAGGCGACCCTCCCGCGTGAGTTCGCCCGGCTGCGCGGCCTCGCCCCCGACCTGCTCGGCCGCCAGCAGGCCTGGACGACGCCGCTCAACGCGACCAACCGGCTGCTGGTCGGCCCGTTTCCCACCGCGCGCGAGGCGCAGGCCTTCGTCAACCGGCTGGCCGCGCAGAACCTGTCGGCTTTTGCCTGGACAAGCCCCCAGGGCCAGGAGATAGAGCGCCTCCAGACGCGATGATCCTTGCCCCCTATTCCTCCGATCCGGCCCGCAGCAGAGGCCGCCGGCATGAAGAGGAAACGCGCGCGATGCGGGGGCCGCGCGACGCCTTCCAGCGCGACCGCGACCGGATCATCCATTCGATCCCGTTCCGCCGCCTGCGCCACAAGACCCAGGTCTTCGTCGCGCCCGACGGCGATCATTTCCGGGTGCGGCTGACCCACAGCCTGGAAGTCGCGCAGATCGGCCGGACCATGGCGCGCGCGCTGGGCCTCAACGAGGATCTGACCGAGGCTTTGTGCCTCGCCCACGATATCGGCCATCCGCCCTTCGGCCATGCCGGCGAGGACGTGCTGCAGGCGGCGATGGCGGATGCGGGCGGCTTCGATCACAACGCCCACACGATCCGGCTGCTGACGAAGCTGGAAACGCCTTATCCGCGCTGCGACGGGCTGAACCTCAGTTGGGAGACGCTGGAGGGGCTGGCCAAGCATAACGGGCCGGTCGCGCGTCCGACCTGGGCACTGGCCGAGGCGGACGCGGACTTTGCGCTCGATCTCGCCACCTGGCCGGGGCTGGAGGCGCAGATCGCCGCGATTTCCGACGACATCGCCTATGACAATCACGACATCGACGACGGCCTGCGCTCCGGCCTGTTCGCGCTGGACGATGTGCTCCAGGTACCGCTCGTCGCCGCGAACTGGGCGGCGGTGACGGCGCGCTATCCGGACGTGGCGCCCGCGCGGCTGGTGCCCGAGCTGATCCGCGAGCAGATCGGTGCGATGGTGAACGACGTGCTGGCCGAGACGCGGCGGCGGATCGGCGAAGCGGAGGTGACGAGCGCCGACGATGTGCGCGGCGCGGGCCGGGCGCTGGCGGGCTTTTCCGATGCCCTGGCGAGGCAGGAACGGGAGCTGAAGGCATTCCTCTATGCGCGCATGTACGACGCGCCCGCGGTCAAGGCGGTGCGCGACCGGGCGCAATCCGTGCTGGCCGGCCTGTTCGCCGCCTATCGCGCCGATCCGGCGCGGCTGCCGGCGGAATGGCGCGTGACGGACGGCGATCCTGTCCGTACCGCGCGCGCGATCGGCGATTTCATCGCCGGCATGACCGATCGCTACGCGATCCGCCGCTACGAGGCGCTGGTCGGCCCGGCGGACATGCCGGAGGGTTTCTGAGCTGAAGCGATACGCTTCAAATTGGACGACAGCTAAGCTAAGGCCGCGCGTCCTTTAGCAGTGGAAGCCCTAGTGACCCTTTACGCCCGTTTCGCCGCTTATGTGAACGACGCGCTCGACGTCCTCGAAGCCGAGGGCGCGCTGACGCCCGGGATCGAGCGCAATGCGGTCGCGGTCGAGCCGCCGCGCGATCCGTCGCATGGCGATCTCGCGACCAACGCCGCGATGGTGCTGGCCAAGCGCGCCGGCGCCAATCCGCGCGCGCTGGCGGAAGCGATCGCGGCGAAGCTGGGCGCGCTGGACGAAGTGGAAAGCGCCGAGGTCGCGGGGCCGGGCTTCATAAACCTGCGGCTGGCGCGGGGCGTCTGGGAAGCCGAGCTGGGCGCGATCCTGGCGGACGGCGGCGATTACGGGCGTTCGGACCTGGGCGGCGGCCAGACCGTCAATGTCGAATATGTCTCGGCCAATCCGACCGGGCCGATGCATATGGGCCATTGCCGGGGGGCGGTGGTCGGCGATGCGCTGGCCTCGGTGCTCGAATATGCCGGGCACAAGGTGATCCGCGAATATTATGTCAACGACGCGGGCGGCCAGGTCGACGTGCTCGCCCGCTCGGCGCACCTGCGCTACCGCGAGGCGCTGGGCGAGGAGATCGGCGAAATCCCGGAGGGGCTCTATCCGGGCGACTATCTGATCCCGGTCGGGCGGAAGCTCGCGGCCGAGCATGGCGATACCTTTGTCGGCAAGCCCGAAAGCGAGTGGCTGACGCTGTTCCGCTCCGAAGCGGTCGCGGCGATGCTGGTGATGATCAAGCACGATCTCGGCCTGCTCGGCATCCATCACGACCTGTTCTCGTCCGAAGCGGAATTGCAGGCGGCGGGCAGGCCCGAGGCGGCGGAGAAATGGCTGCGCGCGCGCGACCTCGTCTATGACGGGATGCTGGAGGCGCCCAAGGGCGAGACGCCGGAGGATTGGGAGCCGGTCGAGCTGCCGCTGTTCCGCGCGACCCGGTTCGGCGACGACCAGGACCGGCCGATCAAGAAGTCGGACGGAAGCTGGACCTATTTCGGCGCCGATCTCGCTTATCATTTCCAGAAAGCCCAGAACGCCGACCAGCTGATCGACATCTGGGGCGCCGACCATGCCGGGACGGTGAAGCGGATCAAGGCGGCGGTCGCGGCGCTGACCGCCGATAATCCTGGGGGCAAGACGCCGTTCGACGTGAAGCTGGTCCAGATGGTCAAGCTGCTGCGCGGCGGCGAGCCGGTGAAGATGTCGAAGCGCTCGGGCAATTTCGTCACGCTCGCCGATGTCGTGAACGAGGTCGGCAAGGACGTGGTGCGCTTCACCATGCTCACCCGCAAGGCCGACGCGCAGATGGATTTCGACTTCGCCAAGGTGGTCGAAGCGTCCAAGGACAATCCGGTCTTCTACGTCCAATATGCCCATGCCCGCATCCGCTCGCTCCATCGCCGGGCGAAGGAGGAGGGGCTGAAGCTGCCCGAGACGGCGGATCTGGCGCTGCTCGACGCCGACGAGCTCGACCTGGTCAAGCTCGCCGCGCAATTTCCGCGCATCGTCGAAGGCGCGGCGGCGAGCCACGAGCCGCATCGCATCGCTTTCTATCTCGGCGATCTGGCCGCCGCCTTCCACGCCCAGTGGAACAAGGGCAATGACGATCCCGAAAAACGTTTCCTGGTGGCACAGAATCCCGATTTGACACGCGCGCGGCTGGAACTGGCCGACGCGATCGGGCAGATTGTCCGCAATGGCCTGGCGCTGATGGGCGTGGAGGCCGTCGAGGAGATGAGCTGATGCCACGCCGCCGGGGGGACGAGACGGAGAGCGACGCAGTGCCGGAAGGCGAGACCGGAACCGTGGATTTCCGCGAGACGGCGGACGAGGACCGGCTGCCCTGGCTCGAGGCGGTCGAAGAGGAAAGCGAAGGCTCGGGACCCGGCCTCGCCAAGCTGATCGGCGCCGTCGTGATCGGTCTGCTCGCGATCGGCCTGATCGTCGGCGGCCTGTTCTGGCTCGGCAACCGGGGCGAAAGCGAGGCGGACGGCACGCTGATCGCCGCGCCCGAGGGCGATTACAAGGTCCGTCCCGACGATCCCGGCGGGATGAATGTCGCGGGCGAAGGTGACACTGCTTATGCGGCGAGCGCCGGCCGCACGCCGGAAGGCCGGCTCAACACCGACACCGTCCCCGAAGCGCCGGTCGCGCGGCCCGAGCCGGCACCCAAGGCTGCCCCCCCCGCGACCGCGGCACAAACGCCCGCACCGCCGCCGCAGGCTCCTGCCGCGAGCGGCGGAACGATCCAGCTCGGCGCCTTTTCCAGCCAGGCGTCGGCGAACCGCGCGTGGAGCGGCCTGTCCGGCCGTTTCCGCTATCTCGCGCCGCTCAGCCACAATGTCGTTGCCGTCCAGTCTGGCGAACGCACGCTCTACCGGCTGCGCGCCAGCGGCCCGGACGCGGCCGGCATATGTCGCCGCCTGCGCGTCGCCGGCGAGGATTGCACCATCGTCGGCTGAGCCTGCTGCTTGCGCGCCCCCGCCGTGCGACTAGGATGATGGCGGGGGTGAAAGGTGGCGACACGCGAATTGCAGGCTGAAGGCAGGGGCCCGTGGCGGCCGTCCTTCCGCGCGCTCGCCATCTTCAGGCACATGTTCTGGCCGCCGGCGCGTTTCGAAGCCGGGCCGGAAACCGCGTTTCGCGACGAAATGGCGCGGCGCTGGGCGACCGCGCGCCGCGCCGCCGTCGTGCTGCTCGCGCTGATCTGGGTGTCCTATTTCGGCTGGGACTGGTTCCACAGCTACCGCAACGAGGAGTTCGGCGCGGCGATCGACCGGATCCTGCTGCTGCGGCTTATCGGCGCGGCCTGCATCGCCGCCATGGCCGCCGCGCTCGTCTGGCGGCGCGACCGGCCGGACTGGGCGGCGCCGATCCTGTGCGCCGGGCTCGGCGCGCTCTACCTGCTCTCGCTGGCGATGATCGCCGCCTCGTCCTTCCCGTACAATTATCTGTTCTATTACATCTGCCTGCCGATGATCCTGATGTTCCTGTTCGGCCTGTTCCGGCTGGACAGCCGGACTGTCTATGCGATGACGGCCTTCTGTTTGCTGGCGAGCACCGGCTTCCTCATTTTCGCGCAGACCACCGAGACGACCTCGCCGACCAGCCTGCTCGATTTCCTGTCCAAGACCCTGTCCTATTACAATGTCGCCGCGCTGATCTTCCTCATCTCCTTTTCGGTGATCGGCTGCGCCGTCGCCGTCGAGCTGGAGCGCGGCGCGCGCGACGCCTTCCTGCGCGAGCGCGAGCTGTCCGACCGCAATGCCCGGCTCGAAGCCTCGCAGGAGGAGACGCGGACCAAGACCGCCGCCCTGGTCAAGGCGAAGGACACGCTGCGCGCGCTCGCCGAGGGGCAGAATGTCGCCAAGTCCAAGTTCCTGGCCGATGCCGCGCACGACCTTCGTCAGCCGATGCAGGCCCTCACCAACCTCCTCGGTGCGGCCCGCCATGCGCTCGATCAGGGCGACATGGCACGCGGTCGGGAGATGCTCACGCTCGCCCAGGACGCGGCGCGGCTCACCCGCACCTCGTTCAACGCCGTGCTCGACATCTCGCGGCTCGAATCCGGCTTCGTCGAGGCCGAACTCGCCGATTTCGATCTGTGCGCGCTGATCGAGGAGGCGGTGGCGCCGCTTCTGCCCGTCGCCGGGGAGCGCGGCGTCGATGTGCGCGTCCGCTGGCGGGGCGAGGGGCCGATCGCGGTGCGTTCCGATCGCCACCTGCTCGGGCGGATCGTCGGCAATCTCGTGTCCAACGGCGTGAAGTACAGCGATGCCGCGCGCGACGGCCGCGCCGTGCTGATCGGCGTGGTGCGCTTGCCGGGCCGGGCGCGGATCGACATCGTCGACAACGGCATCGGCATCGACGAGGCGGACTGGGAGCGGGTGTTCAGCCCGTTCGTCCAGATCGGCAATGACGAGCGCGACCGCGACAAGGGCGTCGGGCTCGGCCTGTCGATCGTCAACGCGATCATTCCGCTGCTCGCCGAACACCGGTTCGACATGCGCTCGCGGCTGGGGCGCGGCACCCGCTTCTCGCTCGAACTCCCCTACAGCCGCACCGCGCCGGAGCTGCTGCCGCGGTTCGAAGCGACGCGGCCGCCCGGACCGATGGACCTGTCCGGCTTCTACGCGCTCTATGTCGAGGACGATGCGTTGGTGCGCCGGTCGGCGGCGGCGCTGTTCGACACTTTGGGCCTGCGCTACGAGGCCTATGGCTCCTTCGCCGAGCTGGCCGCCGCCCTGCCGGGTTTCGAGCGTATCCCCGACCTGGTGATCAGCGACTATCGCTTGCCCGACGGCCGCACCGCCGAGGACGTGATGCGCGCCACCCGCGCGGCCTTCGACGCCGATCTGCCGCTGATCGTCGTCACCGGCGAGATGCGCTCTCTGGACGGCGAGACGTGGCTGGGTTCGGCGCGGGTGCTGCGCAAGCCGGTGTCGCCCGACACTCTGGTGACGGAGATCAGCGCGCTATGTCTGCAAGCTGCGCTGGCGCAGGGATCGCAATCCCGCGCCTAGACACTTCGATCAGAAGCTCGGTGCGCCGCACCACGTTGAAGATGCGGAACAGCTTGGGCAGGTAATCCTTGCGAACGGTGCCTTCCTCGATCCCCATATGGCGGGCGATCGCCTTGTTGGGCAGGCCCTGGCAGACATAATAGAGCGCTTCGAGCGAGCGGCCGGTGACGCCGAGCGATTCCGGCGAAACGCCGCTCGGCACAGCCGGCTGCGCTGGCGAAAAGCCGCCGCGGCCGATCACCGAGGCGGGCAGGAAGATGCTGCCCTGGAACACCGTGTCGAGCGCGCGCCGGAACAGGCCGTCGCTGTCCATGTCCTTTACGATATAGCCGCTCGCGCCCTCGTTGAGGCAGGCGAGCACGACCTCCTTTTCGACCCGGCCGGACAGCATGACCGCGCGGGTGTCCAGCTCCTTCGCCCGCAGCCAGCGCAGGAAATCCATGCCGGAGCGCGCGTCCCTGAGATCGATGTCGAGAAACGCGATGTCGATCGGCTCCGCCTCGGCGCGCAGGATCGCCTCCTCGTAGCTCGCCGCCTCCAGGATGCGCGCATGCGGCTCGCTGATCTGGATGAGCGCGCGCATGCCGGCGCGCACCAATGCCTGGTCCTCGAGCAGCAGGATGGTGAGCGGCGTGTCGGTCATGCGCGAAGTTCCGGCCAAGGCGACATTTGTAGCGCGTGGCGGCGCCCCGCCGCCATCCGGCATTTGTCGGGTGGGTACCGGACATCTGCCCGCGCCACCCGGACAACAAGGGGGGTTACTTTTCGTTGCGGATGGTCAATGGTGGCCATGTCGAGCGGCGGGGGGACGCCGGCCCGGCGCAGGTCAAACCTCTCTTGGGAGTCTCGCCATGCTTAACTTTCGCTCCGTGAAGATCGCGACGTCGGTCGCTTTGGCCGCGTCGATCGCGGCGATCCCGGCGTCCGCGCAGAATTTCAATGCCGCGCCGAGCTATGGCACGATCAATCTCAACGGCGGCTTCACGCCGGATCCCCAGGTCATCAACATGCAGTCCGGCGGCAATATCGACGCGCAACGCGCGATCAGCAGCTCCTGCCGCGGCTTCATCGCCAATGCGCCCGATGTGCGCCTCGTCTACAGTCCGACGTCCTATCCGCTGATCATCTCCGTCGATTCGAGCGCGGACACCACCCTGGTGGTCAATGCGCCCGACGGCCGCTGGTATTGCGACGACGATGGCGGCGAGCGCGGCCTCAATCCATCGGTCCGCTTCAACCGGCCGATGAGCGGCCGTTACGAAATCTGGGTCGGCACCTATGGCAATGCCAGCCTGCAGCCGGCGCGCCTCTACATCTCGGAAGTTACCAGCCAGTAGCCGAGCTTCTCCGCGTCACGCGAGGGGGGGAAGGAGGGGCGCCAGTCGCGCCCCTCCTTTTCCGTGCCTTTGCGGCGCGCGCCCCGGCTGATATGCGCCAGCGATGCTGCCCGCCATTCTCGGCCTTGCCGGCGAAACGCTCGACGCCCGCGAGCGCGCCTTTTTCCGCGAGGCCGATCCGGCCGGCTATATCCTCTTCGCCCGCAATTGCCGGACCCGCGCCCAGCTGCGCGCGCTGACCGACGGCTTGCGCGACCTTGCCGGGCGCGATGATCTGCCGATCCTGATCGACCAGGAAGGCGGCCGGGTGGCGCGGCTGAACCCGCCCGAATGGCCCGAATTCCCCGCCGCCTGGCGCTTCTCCGAGCTGTACGAGCGCGCGCCGATCAGCGCCATCGAGGCGGCGCGGCTCAATGCCGGGGCGATCGCAATCACTTTGACCGAGTGCGGCGTGAACGTGGATTGCCTGCCGCTGCTCGATCTGAGGCACGATGACGCCCATGACGTGATCGGCGACCGGGCACTGGGCGCGACCCCGATGCAGGTCGCGGCGCTCGGCCGCGCCGTGCTGGACGGGCTGGCGGCGGGCGGCTGCCTGGGCGTCGTCAAGCATATGCCGGGTCACGGGCGGGCGGGCGCGGACAGCCATGCCGAGCTGCCCGTCGTGGACGCAGACGCGGCGGAGCTGGAGGCAGACATCGCCCCGTTCCGTGCCCTTGCCGACGCCCCGATGGGGATGTCGGCGCATGTGCTTTATCCGGCCTGGGACGGCGAACGGTGCGCCAGCCTGTCGCGTGTCGTCATCGGCGAGGTGATCCGGAAGCGGATCGGCTTCGACGGCTTTCTGATGAGCGACGATATCGGCATGTCGGCCCTGTCGGGAACGCTGGCCGCGCGGGCGGCGGGCGTCATCGCCGCCGGCTGCGACGTGGCGCTGCACTGCTCCGGGCGGCTGGAGGACAATGAAGAGATCGCCGGCGCGCTAGGAGCGATGAGCGAAGCCGCGGCTGCGCGGCTGGCGTGGGCGATGGCGGGAATCGCCGGCGCGTCGTCGAACCGGGCTTATGTGGAGCTCGCCGCGAAGCGGGACGCGCTGCTCAGCCTCGCCTAGTTGCTGTGGAAAACCGCGCTTTGGGCTTCGACACGGGCGCAAGCGCGCTTTAGGCTCGGCCCGGTGAGCGATATCGGCGAATCCTTCGAGCTCGACACGGCGGCCTCCGAAGCCGATCGGCTGACGCTCGACATCGACGGGTGGGAGGGGCCGCTCGACCTGCTGCTGACGCTGGCGCGGGCGCAGAAGGTCGATCTGGCGAAAATCTCGATCCTCGCTTTGGTCGAGCAATATCTCGCCTTCATCGTCGACGCGAAGAAGCTCCGCCTCGAGATCGCCGCCGACTATCTCGTGATGGCGGCTTGGCTCGCCTATCTCAAATCCTGCCTGCTGCTGCCCAAGGATCCCGCCGTCGATCCCTCGCCGGAGGAGCTCGCCCTGCGGCTGCAATTGCGCCTCCAGCGGCTCCAGGCGATGCGCGAGGCCGGCGCGCGGCTGATCGCGCGCGACAGGATCGGACGCGACGTCTTCCTGCGCGCTGCGCCGGAGGGGCTGACGGTGGTGCGCAAGGCCGCCTGGCGGGCCGATCTCTACGATCTCATCGCCGCCTACGGCATCGTGCGGGCGCGCAGCGCGCCCGCCGTCCATGTCATTGCGCGGCGCCCGGTGATGACGCTGGACGAGGCGCTGCACCGGCTGGAGCGGATGATTGGCGCGAAGCTGGAATGGACCGCGCTCGAGTCCTTCCTGCCCGAGACACAGGACCGCGAATTCCGCAAGTCCGCCTTGGCCTCCAGCTTCGTCGCGACGCTGGAGCTGGCGCGGCTCGGCCGGGTCGAGATCGACCAAGCGGGCAGTTTCCAGCCGCTTTATGTGAGGGCGGCATGAAAGAGCTGTCCGACGCGGTGCGCGCCGTGGAGGCGACCCTGTTCGCCGCCGCCGAGCCGCTCGGGACCGACGACATCGCGGCCTATGTCGGCGATGGCGTGGACGTGCGGACGGCTCTGGCCGAGCTTGCCGGCCACTATGCCGGGCGCGGCATCGAGCTGGTCGAGCGCGGCGGGCGCTGGCATTTCCAGACCGCAGCCGACCTGGCTTACGTCCTGCGCCGCGAGCGCGAGGAAAGCCGCAAGCTGTCCCGCGCGGCGGTCGAGACGCTGGCGATCATCGCCTATCACGAGCCGGTCAGCCGTGCCGAGATCGAGGCGATAAGGGGCGTCCAGATTTCGAAAGGCACGCTCGACGTGCTGATGGAGGCTGGCTGGGTGCGCCCCGCTGGACGGCGCGAGGTGCCGGGCCGGCCGCTCATTTATGCGACCACGGCCGAGTTCCTGACCCATTTCGGGTTGGCCAGCCGCCGCGACCTGCCGGGGATCGAGGATCTCAGGGCGGCGGGCCTGCTCGATCCGGTCGATATCGCGCTTGAACAGATGGGATTCGAGGGCGAGGACGAGGCCGAACTGGAAACCGACGGCGAAGACGCCTAGGTTCAACGGAACACTAGGAGATTCTCACATGGGCGGTTTCAGCCTCTGGCATTGGCTCGTCGTCGGCCTCGTCATCCTCTTGCTGTTCGGGAAAGGGCGCTTTTCCGACATGATGGGGGATGTCGCGAAGGGCCTCAAAAGCTTCAAGAAAGGCATGAGCGAGGACGAGGAGACGCCGGCCCGGCCGCAACCGCGGATCGCCGACGATCGCCCGGCCGCGCCGCCCGCCGCTTCGGCCGAGCCGACGGCGAGCCCCGAAGCCGACCGGCAGTAAGACCCGGCCCGGTCCGGGCCTGACGAGGGGCGGCGCGTGTTCGGCATCGATTCCGGCGAGCTGTTGATCATCGCGCTGGTCGCCTTGCTGGTGATCGGCCCGAAGGACCTGCCCCGTGCGATGCGGACGATCGGCCAGTTCGTCGGCCGGGCGCGCGGCATGGCGCGCCATTTCCGCTCCGGCATCGACACGATGATCCGCGAGGCCGAGCTGGAAGACATGGAAAAGCAGTGGAAAGCGAATAACGAGCGGATCATGCGCGATCATCCCGACGCGCCGGCGGACAGCGATTGGGGCAAGGCGCCGGCGCCGCCCGCCACTTCGCCGCCGCCACCCGAATCGCCCGATGTCGCGCCCGAACTGCCGCTCGGGCCCGCGCCATCGACGTCCGATACGGCGCCGAAGCGCAAGCCGCCCGCGCGGCGCGCGCCCCGCCCGCGCAAGACCGCGCCGGGCGCGAAGGACGGCGCATGAGCGCCCGTCCGGAAGAAGAGGAACTGGACGCCAGCAAGGCGCCGCTGCTCGATCACCTGATCGAGCTCAGGCGGCGCCTGCTGTGGAGCTTCGCCGCGCTCGCCGTCGCCTTCTTCGTCTGCCTCTATTTCGCCCGGCCGATCTTCTCCTTCCTCGTCCAGCCCCTGTTGCGGGCGGGCCAGGAGGATCTGATCTTCACGGCCTTGTTCGAAGCCTTCTTCGTGGAGATCAAGGTCGCCTTCTTCTCGGCGCTGATGGTGTCGTTCCCGATCATCGCCAACCAGCTCTGGAAGTTCGTCGCGCCCGGCCTCTATGCGAAGGAGAAGCGGGCGCTGCGGCCCTTCCTGCTGCTCACGCCGCTCCTGTTCCTCGCCGGCGCCGCGCTGGCCTATTATGTCGCGATTCCCGTCGCGCTGCGCTTTCTGCTGGGCTTTCAGGGTACGGTCGGCGATGCCGGCGGCCTGCAGGGTAATCTCCAGGCGCTGCCCGCGGTCGGCAACTATCTCAGCTTCATCATGCATTTCCTGTTCGGCTTCGGCGTCGCCTTCCTGCTGCCGGTGCTGCTGATGCTGCTGGAGCGCGCCGGGCTGGTGACGCGCGATCAGCTCCGGCGCGGGCGGCGCTATGCGATCGTCGTCGCCTTCGTGATCGCGGCGGTGCTGACGCCGCCGGACGTGATCTCCCAGTTCCTGCTCGCCGTGCCGCTGATGATTCTCTACGAACTCTCGCTCGTCGCGATCTGGTTCACCGAGCGCCGCCGCGCGCGCGAAGCCGCACAGTCCGGCGCATAGGAAAAGCGCCGCCGGCAACGGCGGCGCTCTCCCTCGCAAACAATGCGGATCAGTCCGCGGCGTCCGACACCGCGTTGCCGACCGATTGCACGTCGCGTCCGGCGCCTTCGATCGTGTTGCAGGCGGCGAGGGCGACGCTGCCCGACAAGATGAAGATCATCATCAGCTTTTTCATGATCGTCCTCCCAAGCACCGGAACCGCATGTGGCCGTTCCGGTCGTGACGATGCAGCAATGCTTGCGCCGCCCATGCGGTTCCGTGCCCGTGACGAAGCGGACGCGGCGTGCGGCGAACAAGGAAAACAACGGGTTACAGAAAAAGTCGGACCCGGACGCGCTACCGGGGGGGGGAGGTCGGCGCGTCCGGGTCCATGATCTGGATAGCGAGAGCGGGGGGGCAAAAGGTCACTATCCGAGGTCCAAACGATGCAGCGCCGCGCTGGTTCCCGGCGGTCTGCAAAATTTTCAGTCCGGTCGGCCGGAAATCGCGTCGGGCGCGACGGCACCTGTCGATTCCCGTTCGGCCAGTACCACCAGCGTGACCGTGTAGCGGCCATGTTCGGGGTCATGATCCAGCGCCGAGCGAAGCTGGCGGGAAAGACCGGTGATGATTCGCTCGAAACGCTCGGTGAGCGCGGGATCGCAATCGACGGCGCCGGCAAGGGTGCCGATCTCGATCGTCAGCCGCGCCGCTTCCCCCGTTACCGGCTCCAGCATGATCGAGACGAGGCCGGCGCCGCACAGCATGCCATATTCGACCAGTTCGGTGACCAGGAAGGCGACCGAAACGGCAGTGTCCTGGCTGGCGCGCAGCGACGCGACATCGAGCCTGATCTGCATCGCGACGGCGCCGGCCGGCGCGGTGGCGCGCAGATTGGCGGCGAGTTCGGATATGAGCGACTTGAGCGCGACTCCGCGCGTCTCCTCCAGCTCGGCATAGTGATTGCGGTGGACCACCGCGAGTGCATCCACGCGGCGCTGGATGGAGGCATAGGCGGCGGCGACATCCTCGGTTGCCGCGCCGCGCGAATGGAGATTGAGCAGCGAGGCCACGACCTGGAGATTGTTCTTCACGCGATGATGGACTTCGCGCACCAGCTTCTTCTGGCGCTCGATCGCCGATTCCAGCTCGGCCTCGTGCCGCGCCACCGTGTGCGTCATCGTGTCGAATGCGGCGCCCAGCTCGCCGATCTCGCGCGCCGGGGAGCGCAGCTGGGGCAGTTCGAGCGGCCGCTCGCCCGGCCGATAGACCGATACGGCGTGCTGGATCCGCGCCAGCGGCAGGAGCAGCAGACGATTGACGATCAGCCAGCCGATCAGCGCCGCCGCCAGCCACATGATGACCGGTAACAGGATGAGCAGCACATCGAGGGGACGGATCGGCACGGCGCCGAGCCGGATGCGAAGGCGGAAATCGCCCTCTCCGACCGACGCGGTATCGGAGACGGCCCGGACGAAGGGCATCGGCCGATAATCGTCGCGGATCAGCATGCGCCGGCCGCCGCCGATCAGCTCGAGGCTGAAATCGGCGCTGGTGCCGGGAATGAAGGTCAGCTCGGCCAGGCCCGGGCGCGGATATTCGGCGACGCCCTCGATCCGTCCTTCGTCGTCATACAGGCTGAGCCGCAACACCCGGGCGTCATCGTTGATCGAAAGCACGGTTCCCGGCGTGCCCCGGCTCGCCACCGCCGGAGCGAATCCGGGCATGGCGCAATTCGAGCGACCGTCCGCGCCGTACAGGCTGTACCGGCCCGCGATCGACTGAAGCGTTTCCAGCCGCCGCAGAACGACCGGGCAGACGAGTGAATCGGCGGGAGCGGATGCGACAGCGGCATTCGCGGCGCGCATCGTGACCGCGCTCCTGGCGATCAGCTCGTTGACGCGCTCGGCCTTGTCGTCGAGCCGCGATAGGGTCTGCGCGGCGCGTTCCGCGCTATTCTCCCGCGCATTGTGGATGGTGGCCAGGATCGCGACGATGCCGATCGGCAGCAGCCCGAGCGTCATGATCGCGAGCATCTTGGGGCCGGTCGCCAGCGGGGCCCAGAGCCGGCTGACCAACCTAGTCGGAAACACGCTCATGATGCCTTGCGCACCATGCCGGGCGGGCTAATCGAGCCGACCCAGTAGATCGAGCATCGAGGGCGGGATATCCTCGTCGATGGTGCGCTGATAGGCAGAGCGCAACGCGGTGCCGATGTCGGCGGAGCCGCGGCGCTTTTTGCGAACGGGCGGCGTCGCTTTCACGGCGTCCGGCCCCGGCTTGTTCTTGCGCCGATCATCCTTGTCGCCTTGCAAGCTCAATATTCTCACCCCTCACGGCCCTTTCGAGCCGCGATCCGCAGCCTCGACCTGTCCGAGTAAGTACTTCCCTCCGCCCGCCTCGTGAAAAAACGGGTGCCAGTCACCGCGACCCGGATAATGGGGCCGCATGGGCTTGGAAACAAAAAACTCCGACGATGGTTCCACTCACAAGCGAGGGCGGGGCGGGATCGTTTCGGCTGCGTCCCGCGTTGGTACGACTTGCAACCGGCGGCTGCCCATCCCATAGCCTGCCGGGACATCGAGAGGAGACGAACGGATGTCGCTGGGCCAGGAACTCGCGCCGCACCTTCCCTTTCTTCGCCGCTACGCGCGGGCGCTGACCGGCAGTCAGGGCCATGGCGATGCTTTCGTACGCGCTTCCCTGGAAGCGATCGTCGCCGCGCCCGACGATTTCCCGCGCGGCGTCGATCCGCGGCTCGGCCTGTACCGCACCTTCCACGCGATCTGGTCGTCGGCTAATATCGAGGAAGCGCCCGGCTTCGGAACCGCCGCCGAGAGCGCCGAAGGCATCGCGCAGGCGCGGCTCGCGCGGGTGACGCCGCTGTCGCGCCAGGCACTGCTGCTGACCGCGATGGAGGGCTTCACGCCCGACGATGCCGGCTATCTGATCGGCGCTTCGTCCGACGAGGTCGAAGAACTGGTCGGCGAAGCGTTGGCGGAGATCGAGCGGCAGACCCATGCCGACGTCCTCATCATTGAAGACGAGCCGATCATCGCGATGGACATCGAAACGATCGTGCGCGACCTCGGCCACAACGTCACTGGCGTCGCCGTCACCCGCGACGAGGCGGTCGCACTGGCGATGGCGAACCGGCCGGGCCTGGTTCTGGCCGACATCCAGCTCGCCGACGACAGTTCCGGCATCGACGCGGTCAAGGACATTCTGAGCGAGTTCCAGGTGCCGGTCATCTTCATCACCGCCTTTCCGGAGCGGCTGCTGACCGGCGAGCGACCGGAGCCGACCTTCCTCATCACCAAGCCCTTCCAGCGCGCGACCGTGAAGGCGGCGATCGCGCAGGCGCTGTTCTTCGACAGCGCCACCGTGCCCGCCTGACCTTGACAGAGGCGGCCGGTTGGCTCTAGGCGCTCCCCCGCGCGGCGGGCCACGGGTCCGCCTTTGCTTTTGGGGTCTGGGCCGTCCCCCTTCTCGACGGCCTGGCCCGGAGTACCTGAAACGGCTCCGGGACGAACGAAGGAAGAAGACATGCGTCATCGCGTCGGCGGCCGCAAGCTCGGCCGCACCTCCAGCCACCGCACCGCCATGTTCCGCAACATGGCCGCCGCCCTGATCAAGCACGAGCAGATCACGACCACGCTGCCCAAGGCGAAGGAGCTTCGGCCCTATGTCGAGAAGCTGATCACGCTCGCCAAGAAGGGTGGCCTGTCCAACCGCCGCCTCGCCCATGCCCGCCTGCTCGACGACGCGCAGCTGGTGAAGCTGTTCGACGTGCTGGCGCCGCGCTACGCCGAGCGCGCCGGCGGCTATTGCCGGGTGCTGAAGGCCGGTATCCGCGCCTCCGACGCCGCGCCGATGGCGATCATCGAGCTGGTCGATCGCGATCCCGCCGCCAAGGGGCAGGATTCGGGCCCGGTGCAGGGCGCGGACGAGGAACTCGAAGCGGCCTGATCAGTCCTTCGATATTGAAACATGAAGGGGGCCCGCGCGGCCCCCTTTTTGCGTCTCCCTTCCCTCGCACGTGATTGAAAGTGCGTCGCACGGGGCGCATGGTGCGCGCCGGACAGACAAGGGGAGGATGAACATGGCGACCGAAGCGAATCCGCCGGTGCCGGTCTGGTACTGGATCGTCGCGGTGCTGGCCCTGATGTGGGCGGCGGCCGGCTGCTTCGCCTATGTCTCGCAGGTCACAATCAGCCCCGAGGATTTCGCCCGCTTGCCGGCGGCGCAGCAGCAGATATGGGCGGCGATGCCGGGCTGGGCGACCGGTGCCTATGCGGTGGCGGTATGGATTTCGCTGGCCGGCGCGGGGGCGCTGCTGCTGAGGCGGCGGCTGGCGCGGACCGCCTATCTCGTCTCGCTGGTCGCGGTGTTGATCCAGTTCGGCTGGGTGTTCCTGGCGAGCCCGATCCTGAGCCTCTATCCGCTGGTGGAGGCGGCGGCCTTCCCGCTCTTCATCGTCGTGCTGGGTGTTTTCCTGCTCTGGTTCTCGCACATGGCGGCCGGACGCGGCTGGCTGCGCTGAGCGTCAGGCATCGTCGTTCACGCCCGCCGGGTCCGGTTCCCAGACCAGCAGGTCGCCAGGCTGGCACTCGAGATATTCGCAGATCTTATCCAGCGTCTCGAAGCGGATGCCTTTCACCCGGCCGGACTTGAGCAGGCTGAGATTGGTTTCGGTGATGCCGACATGGCCGGCAAGGTCCTTCGACTTCGCTTTCCTCAGCGCCAGCATGACATCGAGCCGGACGAGAATGGCCATGGCGCGCCTCAGACGATCTGGCTGGCGTCGTCGGCGATCGCCCGTGCCTCATCGAGCAGCCGCGCGACCAGGAACAGCATGCCGGTGACGAGCAGCATCAGCACCTGATTGGAATCGAACGACAATGTGACCGGCTCGACGCCCCATATGGCGGCCAGGGCCGGCGGGCCGGCCAGCGAGGCGATCACGGCCAGGCAGAGATAACGGGCGAAGCCGCGCAGCGCCGCCGCCGGAAAAGGCACGCCCCGTTCCACTTCGCGCAGCATCGCGGCGAGGCGCAGCAGAGCGAGGACGATGAGCAGGCCGAACAGCGCCATCATGATCGCCGCCGGCATCGGCGGCAGCCCGCCGGCCTCGATCGACATGCCGGGCAGAGCGGCGTCCCGGCCCATCACCAATGCCGCCGCCCCGGCGACGAACCCGGCCGCCACCAGGGCGGTACCGAGCAGGGTCATGACGCGCAGCCGGCGCGCGGTGCGGGCGACAAGAGGGTTGCTCGTCATTGATTGACATCCATAAATTATCGTAATACGATAAATAATATTTCCGATACGATACTATTCGTCTCTTGCGACAAGAGCAAGAGCGGTTGGAAAGGGCGAGGCGATGGCTGGAATGAAATATGCGCTGCTGATCCTGTCGGGCGGCGCCATGCTGATGATGGCGCCGCCCGCGCCGGCGCAGCCCCCGACGCTCGACGCCCTGTTCGCGGCGGCGGGGCGGGGCGACATGGCGCCGATCGCGCGCGCGCTCGATGAAGCGGCCGACGCGGACGAGCGCGCCCTGCTGCGCGCCCGGATCGCCGCCGCGCGCTACGAGTCCGGCATGGCGGCCGATCCGGTGCTGCGACGACTGGCGCAAGGCGAGGACCTGGATCGGCGCCGTGCCGCATTGGCCCTCCTCGCTTCGGTTGCCTTCGCGGACGGCGTCTATGCCGAGGCGGCCCGGCTCGGCCAGGTGCTGGAGGCGGAGTTGCTTGCGGCCGGCCGCGACGGCGCGGAAGGTGCGGGACGAATGTGGCGGCTCGCCGCTTTGCTGGCCGGCCAGCCCGCCCAGGTCGTGGACGGCGGCGTGGTGGCGGGCGCCGCGCCGGCACGAGTGGACCGGGTCGGCCTGCCGCGCATCGATTTCGCGGTGAACGGGGCCGCGCAGGAAGCGGTGTTCGACACCGGCGCGGCGCTGTCGGTGCTGTCGGCGGCGACCGCCGAACGGCTGGGCGTGCGCGTGCTGGAGGATGCGGCGGAAGTCGGCAACGGCGTCCAGGGCACGGTGCCGGTGCGGGTCGGGGTGGCGGAGCGGATCGAGATCGCCGGGACGGTGATCCGCAACGTGCCCTTCCTCATCATCGACGATGCGCAGCTTACCTTCCCGCAGGTGCCGGGCGGCTACGACATTCGCGCGATCGTCGGCCTGCCGGTGATGCGCGCGCTCGGCCGGCTCAGGATGGAGAATGCGGGCCGCCTGACCATTCTGCCCGGCGACCCGCCATCCGACGGCGTCCAGAACATGCATGCCGACGGCAACGATCTCTATATCGATGTGACCATCGACGGCCGGCCGGTGCCGCTCTTTCTCGACACCGGGGCCAATCAGACCAGCCTGAGCGCGCTCTATGCCGAGGCCCATCCGGAAATCGTGGCGGCGCTCGAAACCCGGGATGTCCGGCTGGCCAGCGCGGGCGGCGCCCGCCAGTCGCGCGTCGCGAACTGGACGGATGTGCCGGTCGGGCTTGCGGGACGCACGCTGGTGCTGCCGGACATCCCGGTGACGCTGCCCGGCGACGGACCGGCGGGACGCCATTACGGTGTGCTGGGATCGAACCTGCTGCGCGCGTTCGAAAGCTATACGCTGGATTTCGCGGCGATGCGGCTGGAGCTTGGCGCGCCGGTGCGAAACGAATAGCTCAGGCCTGTTTCAACCAGGCGGCCAGCGCCGCCTGCTCCTTCGGCGCGAGACCGAGGCCCAATTTGGTGCGGCGCCACAATATGTCCTCGGCGGTGCGCGCCCATTCGTGGGTCATGAGATAGCGGACTTCGGCTTCGTAGAGGTCCGCGCCGAAATGCCGGCCCATGTCGGCGAGGCTGTCGACGCCGTCGAGGATGCGGTCGAGCCGGGTGCCGTAAGCGCGGCTGAGGCGATCGAGCATCGGCGCGGGCATCCACTTGGCCAGTTCGTTCATCCAGGCATTGAAGCCTGGCAGGATCTGCCCGCCCGGCAGCGGCGACGTGGCGGTGAACTTGAAGCCGCCGATGCCGAGCCTGTCGAGGGTGTCGATGGCGAGGGCGCGCGCCGTGGTCAGCTTGCCGCCGAAGACCGACAGCAGCTTCGCGCCGGGCGCGTCGTCCAGCTCCAGCCGGTAGTCGCGCGTGATCTTGCTCGCCTCGGCCGCACCGTCGTCATGGAGAGCGCGAATGCCGGCATAGGACCAGATGACGTCTTCGGGCGCGACCTGGCGGCGCAGATAGGCATTGGCGGCGGCGCAGAGATAATCGGTTTCAGCCGGAGCGATCGCCGCATCGTCCGGCCTGTCCGTCGGGGCGTCGGTCGTGCCGATCAGGCTGTTCGGGCCGTAGGGCAGGACGAAGACGACGCGCCCGTCCGGTTGCGGCAGGATATAGGCATGATCGCCGTCATGGAGGCGCGGCACGGCGATATGGCTGCCCCGCACCAGCCGGACGCGGCTTTCGCCCTGCTCGCCCAGCCGACCGTTCAAGACTTCGGAGACCCAGGGGCCGGCCGCGTTGACGATGATCCGCGCCGTCACGGTCCGGCCGCCGGACAGTTTGGCGATCCAGTGATCGCGCTCGCGTCGCGCGGAGAGGAATTCGGTGCGGGTCGCGATCTCGGCGCCGCGCTCCTGCGCGTCGAGCGCGTTGAGAACGACCAGCCGGGCATCGTCCACCCGCGCGTCCCAATAGGCGGCGAGCTTCGCCGCCGGATCGCGCAAGGGCGCGCGGGCGGCTTCGTCGTTTTTCCCGACCCCGCGCGAGCGGGGCAGGCTCGAGCGCCGGCCCGCCAGAAGATCGTAGAGCATCAGGCCGATACGGATCATCCACCATGGACGCCCGCCCGGCGGCCGGGGCAGGATGAAGCGCAGCGGATGAACGATGTGCGGCGCGGTGCGCAGCATCGTCTCGCGCTCGTGCAGAGATTCCCTCACCAGCTTGAAATCGTACTGCTCCAGATAGCGCAGCCCGCCATGGATCAGCTTGGACGAAGCCGAGCTGGTATGGCTGGCCAGATCGTCCTTCTCGACCAGCAGCACGGACAGCCCGCGCCCCGCCGCGTCGCGCGCGATCGCGCAGCCGTTGATGCCGCCGCCGATGACGAGAAGGTCGAAGCTGTCCATCGCGGCCGGGCCGGGTCAGCCCTCGTCCGCCGCGTCGATCATGTCCATGAAGTCGCGCGCCGCCTCGCGGTCCTCTTCGTCCTTGAACGCGACGTCGAGATCGGGCGCGGCGCCGAGCATGTGGAGCAGGGTCCACAAAGCGAAACGCCGGTCCCGGTCCTTTTCGAGGCCGAATTCGACCTGCATCCGCTCGATGCCCGCCCCGATCGCGTCTGGCGTGAGCGTGTCGAGATCGGCGGTCCCGAAATGGCGGCGGAGCTGATCGTCGAAATCCATCGCGCGATTATAGTGGCGTAGCGCGAGAAGCGCGAGGCTAGTGCGCGAGATTGCTCCACGGGGTCAGCATCCACACCGCCATCGCGATCATCATCAGATTCTCGGTCAGCGAGACGAAACCCAGAGGCACGCTGCTGCCGCCGCCGACACAGGCGCATTTGAGCTCGCGCCGGTCGATATAGACCGCCTTGAACACCGATACCGCGCCGATCGTCCCGATGAAGAGCGCGACGGGAATGGAGAGCCAGTCCAGCGCGTGCGCGACCATCAGCGCGCCCGCGCCCAGCTCCGCGAACGGATAGATATAGCCATAAGGCACCCAGCGCTGCGCCAGCAGATCGTAGTTCAGGAACATGCTGGAAAAGCTCTCCACGTCCTGCAGCTTCAGCATGGCGAGCGTCATCATGGAAAGGCCGATGAACCATTCGGCCGCCCGGATCGTGAAGGGCGAGCCCTGGCTGAACTGGCTGAAAGCGAGCGCCATCAAGGCGGTGACGGCGAAGACGGCCAGCACCGGCACATAGGAGGTCGCCCTGGGATCGCGGACGCCGAGGCCGAAATGGCGGCGCAGATCGTCATAGCCGCCGATCCGCGTTCCATCGATGAAGACTTGGGGCGTGGTCGCCACGTCATGCTCGGTCTTGAAGGCGTCGGTCTGTGCGCGGGTGGTCAGCCAGCGATCTTCCACTTCATAGCCTTTGCGCCGCAGCAGCCAGAGCGCCTTGCGGCCATAAGGGCAGACATGATCCGGCATCACCATGCGATGCAGCGTGGCGCGGCGTGGGACGGAGGAGGTCATCGGAAGTTCCTTTCCGGCGCCGGGCGAGGCCGGCGCGCGCTTGTTCCTGAACGGGCCGTACGTCATATAGGGTCCGGACCATGGTACGGAGTCAAGCGATGGCGGCGATGACCATTTCGCGGCTTGCCAAGGCGGGCGGCGTCGGCGTGGAGACGGTGCGTTACTATCAACGGCGCGGGCTGCTGGAGACGCCCGCGAAATCCGGCGGCGTGCGGCATTATGGCGCGGCGGACGTCCGGCGGCTGCGGTTCATCCGTTCCGCGCAGGCGGCGGGGTTCACGCTGGAGCAGATCGGCGAATTGCTGGCGCTGGACGTGGGCGAAGACCGAAAGCGCGCCCGGGAGTTGGCGACCGCGCGGATCGCCGCCCTCGATGCCAGGATCGCAGAGCTGAAGGCGGCGCGCGCCTCGCTGGCAACGCTCGCCTCGGCCTGTGCCGCATCCGGGCAGGGGCCATGCCCGATCATCGCGGCGTTCGAGGAATCCGGCCAAGAAAGTGCTGGATTCCCGAACGCGCGCGGCTGACCATGGCGGCAGGAGGGGCCATGGCCGAAGAGCAGATCCTCGTTATCGACGAAGGCACGACGAGCACGCGGGCGATGCTGTTCGCGGCGGACGGCCGCTGCCTGGGCAGCGCCGACAGGGAGATCGCGCAATCCTATCCCCGACCGGGCTGGGTCGAGCATGATCCGGAGGAGATCTGGCTGGGGAGCCTCGGCTGCGCGCGCCATGTCGCGGACGACGGCGCCCGGATAAGCGCGATCGGCATCGCCAACCAGCGCGAGACGATCCTGTTCTGGAACCGGCGCACCGGCCGCCCGCTCGGCCCCGCCATCGTCTGGCAGGACCGGCGCACCGCCGATCTGTGCGCGCGGCTCAGGCAAGCGGGGCACGAGCCGGCGGTGCAGGCGAAGACGGGCCTGCTGCTCGATCCCTATTTCTCCGCCTCGAAGATCGCCTGGGCGCTGGAGAATTGGCCGCAGCTTCGCGAAGCGGGCGAAGATCTCGCGATCGGCACGGTGGAAAGCTGGCTGGTCTTCCGGCTGACCGGCGGACGCCACGTCACCGATGCCACCAACGCCTCGCGCACCGCCCTGATGGACATCCATGCCGGCCGCTGGGACGATGGGCTGTGCGACCTGTTCGGCGTGCCGCGCGGCGCGCTGCCCGAGATCGTCGATTGCGCAGGCGATTTCGGGACGACCGACCTGCTCGGCGCGCCGGTGAAGATCGCCGGCCTCGCCGGCGATCAGCAGGCGGCGGCGGTCGGGCAGGTCTGCCTCGCGCCAGGCGACACCAAGGCGACCTACGGCACCGGCGCCTTCGTGCTGACCAATACCGGAGGCGACGCACCGGCTTCGAAGAACCGGCTGCTGACGACGGTGGCGTGGCAGCTCGGCGGCGAGCGTGCCTATGCGCTGGAAGGATCGGTGTTCGTCGCGGGCAGCGTGGTCAAATGGCTGCGCGACGCGATCGGGCTGGTCGCGACGGCGGCGGAAACCGAGGCAATGGCACGATCCGTCGAGGACAATGGTGGCGTCTATCTGGTGCCCGCCCATGTCGGGCTGGGGGCGCCGCACTGGGCGCCGGATGCGCGCGGGGCGATCACCGGCCTCAGCTTCGGCGCCGGCCGCGCGCATGTCGTGCGCGCGGCGCTGGAAGCGATGGCGCACCAGACCCACGATCTGATGACCGCCTTCGCCGCCGACGGCGCGGCCTGGGGTCGCCTGAGGATCGACGGTGGCATGACCGCGAACGATTGGGTCGCGCAGGATTTGGCCGACATGCTCGATCTCGAGGTCGAGCGGCCGGAATTCGTCGAGACGACGGCGCTGGGCGCGGCGATGCTGGCCGGGGTTGGCGGCGGGCTGTTCGGCTCGCTCGGCGAGGCCGCGGCGATGCGCGGGGGCGTCGAACATTTCAGCCCGGCGATGGACCCGAACGCGCGCGGGCGCCGCCTCGATGGATGGCGCGGCGCGATCGGGAGGGTGCTGGGATAAGGCGCGCGCAAGGCCGTTCCCGGTGCGACCTTGTCATGAAGGCGGGACAAGGCCAACATCGGCCGCGATCAAGCATGTGGAGGGCTCACCCATGAAGACACCGATCTGCGTGACGATGCTGGCCTTGTGCGTCGCGGGGCCGACGCTGGCGATGCAATCCCAGGAAGAAGAGCGACGATCCGCGATGCCGCGCACCGTGCGCGGCGAGCTGACTCTCTATGCGATGACCAATTACAACGGCTCGACCTGGACGATCGATTCCGCCTCGCGCAATGTCCGCACGGACTGGAATATCCGCAGCATCGCCGTCCATCCCGGCGACCGCTGGGAAATCTGTGCGCGGAGCAGCTTCCGCAGCCCGTGCATCGTCCTCGACCGCAGCGTCGCCGATTCGGCCCTGATCGGGGTGGAAGGGCAGATCGGCTCGGCGCGCCCCGCACCCGCGGAAAACGCGAACTAGGATTCGACAGGCGGCGTCCAGCTGTCGTCGATCATATTGATGATCGCGGAGAAGTCCTTGCCGCCGCCGCCCAGCGCTTCGGCGAAGCGGGTGTATAGCTCCTCGGCATGGGCGCCCATCGGCGTGTAGGCGTCGGCGCTCTTCGCCGCTTCCATGGCGAGCCGCAGGTCCTTCAGCATCAGCGCCGCCGCGAAGCCGCCTTCGTAATTGCGGTCGGCCGGCGTTTCGGGGCCGACGCCGGGGACGGGGCAATAACTGGTCATCGACCAGCACTGGCCGGACGCTTTCGACGAGATGTCGAAGAAGGTCTGGAGATCGAGCCCCAGTTTCTGCGCCATGGCGAAGGTCTCGCAGGTCGCGACCATCGAGGCGCCGAGCAGCATGTTGTTGCAGATCTTCGCCGCTTGGCCCGCGCCCGCGCCGCCGGCATGGATCACGGCCTTGCCCATCTGCGCCAGGAACGGCTCGGCGCGCTTGAACGCCTCCTCGGTGCCGCCGACCATGAAGGTGAGCGTGCCGCCTTCCGCTGCGGCGATGCCGCCGGAAACGGGCGCGTCGACCATCAGGGTGGAGCCGGCCTGCGCCTGTCCGATCACGTCGCGCGCGCTGTCCACGTCGATCGTCGAGCAGTCCATCAGGATCGCGCTGGTCGGCGCCTTGCCGATGATCGCGTCGGCATAGACCTGGCGGACATGCTTGCCGGCGGGCAGCATGGTGACGACCGCCTCGGCATCGGCGACCGCCTCCTCGGCGGACGCGGCGCGCAGCGCCCCGCGCGCCTCGGCGCGGGCCAGCGCTTCTTCGGACAGGTCGAAGGCGCGCACGTCATGCCCCGCTTTGGCGAGATTCGCGGCCATCCCGCCGCCCATATTGCCCAGCCCGATGAATGCGACGCGTGCCATGTTTCACCTTTCTTGTTCCCCGGCGAAGGCCGGGGTCCAGGCGGCGCTACCGCGCCGATCTTGTTCGGAACTAGACCCCGGCCTTCGCCGGGGAACGGCTAAATCTAACGCCCTGTCCACTCCGCCTGACGCTTGGCGACGAAGGCGCTCATCCCTTCCTTCTGGTCCTGCGTGCCGAACAGGCCGTGGAACAGCCGGCGCTCGAACGCTATGCCCTGCGCCAGATTGTTCTCATAGGCGGCGTTGACCATCTCCTTGTTGGCGATGGCGGCGAGCGGGGCCATCGCGGCGATCGTCCCGGCCGTCTTCAGCGCCTCGTCGAGCAGCTCGGCCGCCGGCACGACGCGGGCGACGAGGCCGGCGCGCTCGGCTTCCTCGGCCCCCATCATCCGGCCGGTGAGGCACATCTCCATCGCCTTGGCCTTGCCGATCGCGCGGGTCAGGCGCTGCGATCCGCCCATGCCGGGCGCGACGCCCAGCTTGATCTCCGGCTGGCCGAATTTGGCGTTGTCGCCGGCGATGATGAAATCGGCCATCATCGCGACCTCGCAGCCGCCGCCCAGCGCGAAGCCGTTGACCGCCGCGATCCAGGGCTTGCGGGTCGCCGTCACCTTCTCCCAGCCGGCGAAGAAGTTGGCGCCGTACATCTCCGCGAAGCCCTGTTCCTCCATCTCCTTGATGTCGGCGCCGGCGGCGAAGGCCTTTTCGGAGCCCGTGAGCACGAGGCAGCGCTGGCTCTGATCCGCGTCATAAGCCGCGAAGGCATCGATCAGCTCGGCCAGCACTTGGCTGTTGAGCGCGTTCAGCGCCTGCGGGCGATTGAGCGTGACGAGCGTCACCGCGCCCTTCGGCTCGACCAGGATGGTTTCGTAGGCGGGCATCATTCGTCTCCGTCGATGGGCAGCGGGGTCCAGGTCTCGCCCGGCGGCAGCGGCGCGAAGAAGGCGTCGACCATCTCGGGCGTCACCTCCTCCGGCGTGGCGGGGGTCCAGCGCGGTGCATTGTCCTTGTCGATGAGGAGCGCGCGCACGCCTTCGTAGAAGTCGCCGTGGCGGAACATGCGCGTCACGATCGCGAACTCCATCCGCATCTCGTCCAGGAAATGCGGCTGGCGCGGACTTTCGACGAGCATCCGCAGGCTGACCTTGCAGGCGGTCGGCGATTTTTTGGCGAGGATGTCGAGCTGCTGCGTCGCCCACTCGCCGCCATCGGCGCGCAAAGCGGCGAGAATCTCCTCATATTCGTCCGACGCGAACAGCCGGTCCATCAGTGGCAGCAGCTCGGCGATCTTCGACGGCGGCGGCGCGACCGCCGCGCCCGCGAGCAGGCTCTCCGCCTTTTCCGGCTCCTGGCAGAGCTGGTCCTTCAGCGCCTCCAGCCGATCGGACGGAATGTAGAAATTGGCGAGGCCGAGCGTCACGCAATCGGCGCCGTCGATCCGCGCGCCGGTCAGCGCCAGATATTGCGCCACCCGGCCGCGCAGCCGCGAGAGGTACCGCCCGCCGCCCACGTCCGGAAACAGGCCGATCGTCGTCTCCGGCATGGCGAAGACGGTCCGCTCGGTCGCCACCCGGTAGCGGCAGGGGCAGGAAATGCCGACGCCGCCGCCCATCGTGATGCCGTCCATGAACACCACGCCCGGCTTGGCGTAGGTGTACATGAGGTGGTTCAGCCGATATTCCTCGAAGAAGAAGGCGCGGCCCGCCTCGTCGTGGCCCGCCGCGCTCTTGGCGATCGTCACGACATCGCCACCGGCGCAGAAGCCGCGCCCCTCCGCATGATCGATGATGACCAGCCGCACGGCGGTGTCGTTGCGCCAGTTGAGCAGCGCCTGGGTCATCTGCCGCACCATCGCCAGGTTCAGCGCATGCAGCGCCTTGGGCCGGTTGAGCCGCAAGCGTCCGGCACGGCCGTCGATATAGGTGAGGGTGTCGGTATTGGCGTCGTCGATCATTGCGCCTTGTGCGCCCCCATTTTCATCAGTCATGCGTGATGCGGACATAGCTGCCCGGCGCGGCCTCGATGGCGTTTTTCGGCTTGCGGGCCTTCACCTTGCCGGTGCCGTGCGCGTCGAGCCACGCGGTCCAGTGCGGCCACCAGGAGCCTTCGTGACGGGTCGCGCCGTCGAGCCATGCCTGCGCCGTCTCGGGCCGCGCGTCGTTCGTCCAATAGCCATGCTTGTTCGCCGCCGGCGGGTTGATCACGCCGGCATTGTGGCCGGAGCCGCCGAGGATGTAATTCACCGGCCCGCCGAACAATTTCGTGCCGTCATAGACCGCTTCCCAGGCCGACACATGATCGTCCTTCAGCGCGATCACGGTCATCGGCGTCTTCACCGCGCCGAGATCGATCGCGACATCGCCGACCGCGAAACCGCTCCCCGCCTTCAGCGCATTCTTCGCGAGGAGCCCGCGATTGTAGCTGCTGAGGAACGCCGCCGGGATGCGCGCGCCGTCCTCGAACCAGTGGAGCAGGTCGGAGGGCGGAGCCGGCCGGTCGAGCAGGTAATGGTTCACCACCGACGACCAGATGAGATCGTTGGAGCGCACGGCGGCGAAGAGCTGCTGCAATTCCGTCGAATCGATGAAGCCGCGCTTGGCGAGATGATCCTCCAGCGCGTCCAGATGCGCTTCGTGGACGAAGGCCGACCAGTCGCGCATGTCGGCGAAATCGACCATCGATCCGATCAGCGTGGCGCTGTTCACCTCGTCCGCCCGGCCCTTCGCGGCGAGCCAGGCGAGGGCGATCGCGACGAGCGTGCCGCCGAGGCAGAAGCTGAACAGATCGACCCTGTCCGCCTTCGCCGCCTTGCGGGCCGCGCCGATCGCCTCGACGATGCCGTCCAGCACATACTGCTCGACGCCCATGTCGCGGTGGCGCTCGTCCGGATTGACCCAGGAGATGACGAACACGGTTCGCCCCTGATCGACCAGCCATTTGACCAGGCTCGACTTCGGCTGGAGGTCGATCATGTAATATTTGTTCACCAGCGGCGGCACATAGAGCAGGGGCTCCGCCGCCACCTCCTCCGTCGCCGGATTGTATTGGATGAGCTGGAACAGATCGTTCTGGAACACGACCGATCCGGGCGTCGTGGCCAGCGTCTCGCCCACGACGAAATCGCTTTCCGTCCGGCGCTTCACGATGCCCTTGCCGGCGGCCACGTCCTCCAGCAGGTTGGCGAAGCCGGCGGCGAGATTGGCGCCGCCCGTCTCCACTGTGCGCTGGACCACTTCGGGATTGGTCATAGCGAAATTGGTCGGCGCGACGGCGTTCAGATATTGATCGGCGAGGAAGTTCATCATCGCCGCCTTCGATCCGTCGCCGCCCGCCGCCTTCACGCTCTCGCGAAGCTGCTTCGAGGCGAGCAGATAGGCGTCCCGCAGCGCGCGGAAATAGGGCTGCTCTTCCCAGCCCGGATGGGCGAAGCGCCGGTCGCGCGGCCTGGCGTCGGACGGGGCTTTGGGCGTCAGCGCGTCGGTCCAGAAAGCGGTCCATTCGCGCGCCGCGTCCAGCTGCACCTGCAGCAACTGCTCGGGCCGGACATTGACCGCGAATTCGGCCATGGTCTGGAACAGCGCGAGCGGATCGTAGGGCCTGGACGTCGCGAGGGGCGGTCCCCCCCGAACGGCCGCTTGCGCCGCCTCGCCGAGATGCTGCAGCGCCGCCGTCCATTGCTCGGCGATGCGCGCGGGATGGTCCGTGGTTTCCGTCACTGGCGGGTCAGCTCCCGCCCGACGATCATCCGCATCACCTGATTGGTGCCCTCAAGGATCGAATGGACGCGGAGATCCCGCCAGAAACGCTCGATCGGGTAATCCTGCAGATAGCCGTAGCCGCCGTGGAGCTGGAGCGCGCGGTCCACGATCGACGAGCCCGAGTCGGTCGCGAGCCGCTTCGCCATCGCCGCGAACTTCGTCTTGTCCGGCGCATTCTCCGTCACC
Source organism: Sphingomonas sp. (assembly GCA_019635535.1). NCBI lineage: Bacteria > Pseudomonadati > Pseudomonadota > Alphaproteobacteria > Sphingomonadales > Sphingomonadaceae > Sphingomonas > Sphingomonas sp. The sequence goes on along the minus strand of JAHBZH010000001.1, from coordinate 2,697,569 downwards.
TTCACCGCCGCCGCGTAGAGCAGCATCCGGGCGGCCTGCAACTCGGTCTCCATGTCGGCGAGCATGAATTGCGTGTTCTGGAAATCGGCGATGGCCTGGCCGAACTGCTTGCGGTCCTTCGTATAGGCGATCGCCTCGTCCAGGCAGCGCTGCGCCCCGCCCAGCGAGCAGGCGCCGATATTGAGCCGCCCGCCGTCCAGCCCCATCATCGCGATGCGGAAGCCCTCGCCCTCGCCGCCGACCAGATTCTCCGCCGGCACGCGGACGGCATCGAAATTGACCTGCGCGGTCGGTTGCGAATGCCAGCCGAGCTTCTTTTCCTGCGCGCCGAAGCTGACGCCCGGCATGTCCTTTTCGATGACGAGACAGGAAATGCCCTTCGGCCCATCCACCCCGGTGCGGACCATGCAGACATAGATCTCGTTCTCGCCGCCGCCGGAGATGAACTGCTTGGTGCCGGTGACGACATAATCGCCGCCGTCCTTCACCGCCCTGGTCTTGAGCGCGGCGGCGTCGGAGCCGGAACCGGGCTCGGTCAGGCAATAGGAGCCGATCCGCTCCATCGTCACCATCGAGGGGAGATATTTGTCCTTCACCGCCTGCGCGCCGAAACGGTCGATCATCCACGACGCCATGTTGTGGATCGAGATGAAGGCGCTGGTGGAGGGACAGCCATAGGCCATCGCCTCCATGATGAGGGCCGCCTCCAGCCGCCCCAGCCCGATGCCCCCGGAATCCTCGGACACATAGATGGAGCCGAAGCCCAGCTCGGCGGCCGACCGGATCGTGTCGCGCGGAAAGATATGCTTCTCGTCCCACTCCCCGGCATAAGGCGAGATCGCATCGGTGGTGAACTGGCGCGCCATCTCCTGGATCTGGCGCTGCTCGTCGGTGAGGTCGAACTGGTTGGTCATAGTCCTCGCTCTAGCAGCCCCTCTCCCCTTGCGGGAGAGGGTAGGGAGAGGGGGACCTCCGAAGCGGCTCGATGCCGCTGAGGAAGTTGAGGAAGGAGTCTCTTGGCCGGCGGACGCCGGCCGCCCCTCTCTCCAACCTCTCTCCCGCAAGGGGGAGAGAGGCTTGGCCTCACCCCATCGTCGGAATCACGAACGCGTTCTCGCCGCCTGCGCTGCCGTCCGGCCAGCGCTGCGTCACCTTCTTGTTCTTGGTCCAGAAGCGCACGCCTTCCGGCCCGTGCTGGTCGATGTCGCCGAAGCCGCTGCGCTTCCAGCCGCCGAACGTGTGATAGGCGACCGGCACCGGGATCGGCACGTTGATGCCGACCATGCCGACATTGACCCGCGCCGCGAACTCACGCGCCGCGTGGCCGTTGCGGGTGAAGATGGCGACGCCGTTGCCGTAATCGTGCTCGCTGGGCAGGCGCACCGCCTCCTCGAAGCTGTCGGCGCGGACCATCTGGAGCACGGGGCCGAAAATCTCTTCTTTGTAGGAGCGGAAGCTCGGCTGCACATGATCGAAGAAGGTCGGGCCGACGAAGAAGCCCTGCTCATGGCCCTGCAGCGTGAAGCCGCGCCCGTCGATCACCAGCTCGCCGCCCTCGTCGGCGCACATCTGGATGTAGCTTTCCACCTTCGCCTTGTGCGCGGCGGTGACGACCGGGCCGTAATGGGCGTCGGGATCGGTGGAGACGCCGACGCGCAGCCCCTCGATCGCCGGGATCAGCTTCTCGCGCAGCGCATTGGCGGTCTTGTCGCCCACCGGCACGACCACCGGCAGCGCCATGCAGCGCTCGCCGGCCGAGCCGAAGGCGGCGCCGGCGAGGTCGTTCACCACCTGGTCGAGATCGGCGTCGGGCATGACGATGCCGTGATTCTTGGCGCCGCCGAACGCCTGCACGCGCTTGTTGTTCGCGGTGCCGCGCGAATAGATGTACTGCGCGATGTCGGAGGAGCCGACGAAGCTGATCGCCTTGATGTCGTCATGGTCGAGGATCGCGTCGACCATCTCCTTGTCGCCATGGACGACATTGAGCACGCCGTCCGGCAGGCCCGCTTCCTTCATCAGCTCGGCGAGGCGCACCGGCACGCTGGGGTCGCGCTCGGAGGGCTTGAGGATGAAGGTGTTGCCGCAGGCGATGGCGACGCCGAACATCCACATCGGGATCATCGCCGGGAAGTTGAACGGTGTGATGCCGGCGACGACGCCCAGCGGCTGGCGCATCGAATAGACGTCGATGCCGGGGCCGGCGCCGATCGTATATTCGCCCTTCAGCGCATGCGGGATGCCGCAGGCATATTCGATCACCTCCAGCCCGCGCTGCACGTCGCCCTTGGCGTCGGCGACGACCTTGCCGTGCTCGCTGGCGAGCAGGAGGGCGAGATCGTCCATATTGGCTTCGACCAGCGCCTTGAAATTGAACATGACGCGCGCGCGGCGCTGCGGATTGGTCGCGGCCCAATCGGGGAAGGCCTCGCGCGCGGCCGCCACGGCTTTCTCGAGATCGGCGGCGGTACCCAGGCGGACCCGCGCCTGCACATTGCCTTCGCTGGGGTTGAAGACGTCGCCGTGGCGCTCGCCGGACGCGAACGCGGCGCCCGCGACGAAATGATCGATGTTGCGCATGATATCCTCGTGACTCGAAAGGGCCGGATCGCCCGTGGCCCTAGCCAAGCCGGCGCGGAAATGCCAGTGCAGGGCCATGAAACTTGGCAGCATGAAGAGCGGTCGCGACGGGCGGCTGGTGGTGGTCTCGGACGATCTCGCCTGGTGCGCGGACGCGCGCCACATCGCGCCGACCTTGCAGGCGGCATTGGACGATTGGGCGAACGCGGAGCCGGCCCTGCGCCTGCTCGCGACCGATCTGGCGCATGAGGCGATCCCGCGCGAGCGCTTTCACGAACGCGAGGCGGACGCGCCGCTGCCGCGCGCCTATCAGTGGGCGGACGGATCGGCCTATGTGAACCATGTCGAGCTGGTGCGGAAGGCGCGCGGCGCCGAGATGCCGGAGAGTTTCTGGACCGATCCGCTCATGTATCAGGGCGCGTCCGACGAGATGCTCGCCCCCCGCGATCCGGTCCCGCTGGCGGACGAGGCCTGGGGCTGCGATCTCGAGGCGGAGATCGTCGTCGTCACCGGCGACGTGCCGCGCGGCGTCTCCCGCGCCGACGCGCTCGGCCACATCCGGCTGATCGGCCTGGTCAACGACGTGTCCCTCCGGGGCCTCATCCCGGCCGAGCTGGCCAAGGGCTTCGGCTTCCTCCAGTCCAAGCCGGCTTCCGCGCTCTCGCCCGTCTTCGTGACGCCCGACGCACTGGGCGACGCATGGGCGGACGGCAAGCTGCATGGCGTGCTCAAGGTCGACCTCAACGGCGAGCCCTTCGGCCGCGCCGATGCGGGCGTCGATATGACCTTCGATTTCGGCACCCTGATCGCGCATCTGGCAAAGACCCGGAATCTGGGCGCCGGCACGATCATCGGCTCCGGCACGGTCTCCAACAAGGACGCGGACGGCGGCCCCGGCAAGCCGGTGGATCGCGGCGGCAAGGGCTATTCCTGCCTCGCCGAAATCCGCACCGTCGAGACCATCCTCGACGGCAAGCCCGCCACCCCCTTCCTCAAGCCCGGCGACACCGTCCGCATCTGGATGGACGACGCGCACGGCCACCCGATCTTCGGAACCATCGCGCAGGAAGTGGTTTCGGCCTGAATGGCCAGAAAGCCCAAGCCCGGCCTTCCCACCCGCGAGCAGATTCTCGAGTTCCTCCAGTCGTCCGACCGGACGGCGGGCAAGCGCGAGATCGCCAGGGCGTTCGGCCTGAAGGGCAATGAGAAGATCGCGCTGAAGGCACTGCTCAAGGATATGGGCGACGAGGGGCTGATCGACGCCGGGCCGGGGCGCGCCTTCCACCGGTTCGGCGGGGTGCCGAAGGTGACGGTGCTGCGCGTCGTCGACGTGGACGATGCGGGCCGCGCCTTCGCGGTGCCGGAACGCTGGGAGGCGGAGGCGCCGCCGCCCCGCCTGCGCGTGATGGAGCGCAAGGGGCGCGGGCCGGCGCTCGGCGTCGGCGATCGCATCCTGGCGCGCAACGAGGAGGGCCGGGACGGCGGCTGGGTCGCCCATCCGATGAAGAAGCTGCTGAAAGGCAGCGAGCTGCTGCTCGGCGTCATCCATCGGGAGGGCGACAAGCATTGGCTGAAGCCCGTCGAGAAGAAGGAGCGGCGCGAGCTGCCCATTTCCGATCTCGGCGACGCACAGGTCGGCGATCTCGTGCTGGCCGAAAAGACCGGCCGGCCCCCGCGCCTCTCCGCGCGGGTGGACACGATCCTCGGCGATCCCTTCGCCCCACGCAGCTTCAGCCTGATCGCGATCCACAAGCATGAGATTCCGCATGTCTTCCCCGACGCGGTGCTGGCCGAGGCGACGCGGGCGGCCAAGCAGCCTTTGGGGGATCGCGAAGACCTCACCCACATCCCGATCGTCGCGATCGATCCGGCGGACGCGCGCGACCATGACGATGCGGTCTGGGCCGCGCCGGACGACGATCCCGCCAACGAAGGCGGCTGGCAGGCGATCGTCGCGATCGCCGATGTCAGCTTCTACGTCCGCCCCGGCTCGGCTTTGGACAGGGAGGCTCGCAAGCGCGGCAACAGCGTCTATTTCCCCGACCGCGTCGTGCCGATGCTGCCGGAGGAATTGAGCGCCGGCATCTGCTCGCTGAAGCAGGGCGAGGATCGCGCCGCTTTGGTCTGCCATCTCCAGGTGACGAAGGTCGGCGCGCTTAAATCCTGGCGCTTCACCCGCGCTCGCGTCCGCATCGCCGCGAACATCGCCTATGAGGACGCCCAAGCGGCGATCGATGCGGAAGCCGGGCAGGATCGGATCGAAGTGTCTTCGCCGACCTGCGCCATGCCGGAGATCGAGAGCAATGGCCCCGTCCTTCCCGCCCTCGTCCATTCCACCCTGATCCCGCTCTGGGAGTGCTGGCGGGCGCTTTACAAGGCGCGGGCGAAGCGCGCCCCGCTGGAGCTGGACCTGCCCGAGCGCCGGGTGACGCTCGACGAGAAGGGCCGCATCCTCTCCGTCGCCCCGCGCGAGCGGCTCGACGCGCACAAGCTCATCGAGGATTACATGATCGCCGCCAATGTCGCGGCGGCCAAGGCGCTGGAGGGAAGACAAGCCCCGGTCATGTACCGCGTCCACGAGCCGCCGGCGCGCGAGAAGCTGGTCGCGCTGAAGGACTATCTCGACACGTTTGGCCTCGAATTCGCGATGGGGCAGGTGATCCGCCCGGCGACGTTCAATCACATTCTGACGCGGATCGGCGATGCGGATTTCCGCCCGCAGGTGATGGAGCAGGTGCTGCGCACCCAGACCCAGGCCTATTACGCCCCGCGCAACCAGGGGCATTTCGGTCTCGCGCTCGGCTCCTACGCCCACTTCACCTCGCCGATCCGCCGCTATGCCGACCTCCTCGTCCACCGCGCGCTGGTCGGCGCGTATCGGCTGGGCGAAGGCGCGCTGAGCGGTGAGGAGGCCGCGTCGATGGAGGCGACGGGTGAGCTCATCTCCAATCTGGAGCGCCGGGCGATGATCGCCGAGCGCGAAACGATGGACCGCTATGTCGCCGCCTATCTCGCCGATCATGTCGGTCAGGTGCTGCACTGCCGGGTCACCGGCGTGCAGCCCTTCGGCTTCTTCGCGACGGTGGAGGAACTGGGCGGCGACGGCCTCGTCCCGGCGGCTCTGCTGGGCAACGAATATTTCCGTTACGACGAGAGCAGCCACAGCCTGACTGGCGAGGACAGCGGCGAGACCTTCACGATCGGTCAGCGCCTGCCGCTGCGCCTCGCCGAAGCCGATCCGGTGAGCGGCAATCTGCGCTTCGAGCTGCCCGACGGCCCGCGCGGCGGGGAAGAGCGGGCGCGGCCCCCGCGCGGCCCCCGCCGCGACACGGCCGGCCACATGGTCGGCAAGCGCGGCCGGCCCGCGAACATCCGCCACCGGGGCCGTCGCTAGCGGCAGGCCCGCTTCTTTTCGGGCGCGGCATGGGGTAATGGTTCCGGGAGCGTTTCGTTCATTTTCCCGACAGACTGTGTTATATAAATAACACGGCGAATTTCTGGGGAGAGAAAGGTTCCTCGCATGAAGATGCTGTTCCGCTGGCTGGGCTATGCCCTGGCCGGCCTGACCGTTCTGGCGCTCGCCTTCGTCGGCTGGGTCTGGTTCACCTCGGCGCAGGTGCTGGGCGCGCGCCACGAGGCCGCGCCCGAACGCCTCGCCGCGCCCACGCCCGTCCAGCTCGCCGATGCCGGCCGGCAGGCGCGCATCCTCGGCTGCGTGAACTGCCATGGCGAGGGGCTGCGCGGGCGGATGATGGCCGATGTGCCGAACGTCGTTCGGCTCTGGGCGCCCAATCTCAACGAGCTGGCGACGCGGGTCAGCGACCAGCAGCTCGCCCAGGCGATCCGTCAGGGCATCGGGGCCGACGGGCGGGCTTTGTTCGACATGCCGTCCGAAGTCTATGCGCGGCTCACCGATCAGGAGGTCGCCGCCCTGATCGCCTATATCCGCTCGGTGCCGCGCGCCGGGGCGCCGGTGTCGCCGCTCGAATGGGGGCCGATCGGGCGTTTTGCGCTGGCGAGTGGCGGCATTCGCCCCGCAATGGCGATGATCGAGGAATTCCGCGTGACCCGGCCCTACGATCTCGGCGCCGAACATGCGGCGGGCCGCCGGCTCGCCGAGGTTCAGTGCGCCGGCTGTCACGGCCCGGACCTGACGGGCGGGGAGCCGATGCCGGAGGTGCTCGCGCCGGATCTTACCATCGCGGGCGCCTATGACCGGGCGCAGTTCCGTACCCTGATGCGCGCCGGCGTCGCGCCGCACGGCCGCGATCTCGGCCTGATGCGGGAGATCGCCGAGAACGACACCCGGCACTATTCCGACACGGAGATCGATGCGATCCATGCCTACCTCGTCGCGCGGGCGGAACGACTGGCCCGGTAGAGCGTAGGGAGGGGCATGGCCACTCCCCGCGACATCGCCGTCCTTGTCGGCAGCCTGCGCAAGGATTCCTTCAACCGCCGCATCGCTCATATCCTCGCCGACCTGGCGCCGGACCGGCTGAAACTGGCGATCGTCGAGATCGGCGATCTGCCGCACTACGATCAGGACCTCGATCCGGACGAAGCCCCCGCCGCGTGGCGGATGTTCCGCGATCAGGTCCGGCCGGCCGACGGCGTGCTGTTCGTCACACCCGAATATAACCGCTCCATGCCCGGCGTGCTCAAGAATGCGATCGACGTCGGCTCGCGGCCCTATGGCCAGTCGGTCTTCGCCAAGAAGCCTGGCGCCATCGTCAGCGCGACGCCGGGGGCGCTCGGCGCGTTTGGCGCCAACCATCATCTGCGCCAGTCCTGCGTCTTCCTCGACATTCCGCTGATGCAGCAGCCGGAGGCCTATCTCGCCAATGTCGGCGACTGGTTCGACGAGAATGGCGCGCTGAAGGACGGGAAGGCGGTCAGGCTCCTGACCAACTTCATTGCCTGCTATGCGGACTGGGTAGAGAAGATCCTGCGCGGTCCCGGCGAACTGGCCGACGACGCGGCAAGCTGATCTTTGACCGGGGCTTGGAATGTAGGAATTGCTCTGTCAGGCTCGCCGCGATTTGGAGCGCGCCATGACCTTCGCCCTCTCGCCTTGTCTTTCGTTGCGGCCTGAAACTGCTGGCGCGGAAGGGATTCATCCCCGACGTGGCGTCAGGTTCGTCAACTTCCGCGGCGTGCAACGCCGTCGATCCACGTCACAGCTTCGGCAGGGTCACGCCCTTCTGGCCCATATATTTGCCGGCGCGGTCGGCATAGCTGGTCTCGCACGGCTCGTTGCCCTGCAGGAACAGGAACTGGCAGGCGCCCTCGTTCGCGTAGATTTTCGCGGGCAGGGGCGTCGTGTTGCTGAATTCCAGCGTCACATGGCCTTCCCAGCCCGGCTCCAGCGGCGTCACGTTCACGATGATGCCGCAACGCGCATAGGTGGATTTGCCCAGGCAGATGACGAGCACATCGCGCGGCACCCGGAAATATTCCACCGTCCGCGCCAGCGCGAAGCTGTTGGGCGGGATGACGCACACGTCGGTCTTGCGGTCGACGAAGCTGTTGGCCGCGAAATCCTTGGGATCGACGATGGCGCTGTCGACATTGGTGAAGATCTTGAATTCGTCCGCCACGCGCGCGTCATAGCCGTAGGAGGAGAGGCCGTAGCTGATGCATCCCTCGCGCCGCTGCGATTCGACGAAGGGCTCGATCATGCCGTGGGCGTTCGCCTGCGCGCGAATCCAGCGGTCGGAGAGAATGGACATCTAGGCGAGGCCCCGAATCGAACGGGGAAGCGGGCGACGGGTCATGCCGCGTTGGATGCGTGGTGGCCGCCGTGCGAGTCAACCGCCGTCGTCGAGGCCCTGATGTGCAGCACGCAGATCAGGGTGAAGAGCCGCCGGGCGGTGTCGAAATCCATCTCGACCTGGTCCTTCAGCCGCTCGACGAGCAGGGCCGCCGCCTCGTTGTGCAGGCCGCGCCGCGCCATGTCGATCGCCTCCATGCCGCGCGGGCTGTCGGAACGCACCGCCCGGAAATAGGATTCGCAGATCTGGAAATAGTCGCGGATCGGGCGGCGGAAGCGGGCCAGGCCGATGCGGATCGTGTCCAATGCCGCGCCGGCCTCGTCGCCCAGCTCGATCGCAAGCCGCCCTTCCTCGACCCGGAGCATCACCCGGAACGGCCCCGCATGGCCCGCGACGTCGAAATGATTCGCCTCCAGCAGATCGAAGATCGCGATCCGCCGCTCCTGCTCGATATCCGCGCTGCGGCGCAGGATCGACCGCTCGTCCAGCTCGATGGCGATGATGCGCGGATGGCCCATATTGATCTGTTAGCAGGTGCAGCATCGCTTATCCACATCAGTTCCACAGGGTTGCTGGCTTGAGCGCCGCGGCGGAAGGGTCCAATGAGTCGGGCATGGCCCAACCCTCGTTCAACGTCGTCGAATCCGAGCCCGCGACCCAGTCGCTCCCGCACAATGTCGAGGCCGAGGCGGCGCTGCTCGGCGCGCTGATGATCGACAACCGGCTGGCCGAGGACATCCAGATTCGCCTGCGCCCGGAGCATTTTTTCGAGCCGCTCCACGCGCGCATCTACGATCAGATATTGCGCCTGCTCGACAGGAACATGATCGCCAGCCCCGTCACGCTGCGCCCTTTGTTCGAGGCGGACGAGCAGATGAAGGAGCTGGGCGGCCCGGCCTATCTGGCGCAGCTCACCGGCTCCGGCTCCGCCACCGTGATCGGCGCGCGCGATTTCGCCGACCAGATCTACGATCTCGCGCTGCTGCGCGCCCTGGTCGGCGTCGGGCGCGAGATGGTCGAGCAGGCGCTCGACACGTCGGACGAGGTCGATCCCAAGGGCCAGATCGAGAGTGCCGAGGCCGCGCTCTACCGCGTCGCCGAGGAAGGGGGCGGCGAGGGCTCGGTGAAGAGCTTCGCGACAGCCACCCGCATGGCCGTCCAGATGGCGGAAAAGGCGCTCAATTCCGGCGGCGGCCTCTCCGGCCTCACCACCGGCCTGGAGACGGTCAACGCCAAGACCGGCGGCCTGCACGGCTCCGATCTCGTCATCCTCGCCGGCCGCCCCGGCATGGGCAAGACGGCGCTCGCCACCAACATCGCCTTCAACACCGCGCGGCGCTGGCTGCAGGACGAGGAGGACGGGATCGATCCGGCCAAGCGCGCCGGCGCCGGCATCGCCTTCTTCAGCCTCGAAATGTCGGCCGACCAGCTCGCCACGCGTATCCTCGCCGAGAATAGCGGGATCAGCTCCGAAGCCCTGCGCATGGGCAAGATCAGCCAGCACGATTTCCGCAATCTCGCCCGCGCCGCCGCCGAGCTGGAGACGCTGCCGCTCTATATCGACGACACGCCCGGCCTCACCATCGCGGCGTTGCGCACCCGCGCCCGGCGGATGAAGCGGCAGAAGGGGATCGGCCTCGTCATCGTCGATTATCTCCAGCTCCTCCAGGGCACGGGACGGGGCAACAACGACAATCGCGTGCAGGAAATCTCCGAAATCTCGCGCGGCCTGAAGACGCTCGCCAAGGAGTTGAGCGTGCCGGTGCTCGCCCTCTCCCAGCTCAGCCGCGCCGTCGAGCAGCGCGAGGACAAGCGCCCGCAGCTTTCGGACCTGCGCGAATCCGGGTCGATCGAGCAGGACGCCGACATGGTCTGGTTCGTCTATCGCGAGGAATATTATGTCGCGGCGCGCGAGCCCAAGCGGCCGATCGAGGGCGACGATTCCAAGGTCTGGGAAGCGCATGAGGAATGGCAGCGCGACATGCAGCGCGTCTACCAGATGGCCGAGATGATCGTCGCCAAGCAGCGCCACGGCGCCACCGGCAAGGTGCGGCTGAAGTTCGACGCGAAGATCACCCGCTTCTCCGACCATATCGACGCGGACCACCTTCCGGAATTGCGCGGCTGACCCGTCGGCGCGCGCGCGAAAACGTGCGCTCCGCGCGGTGGATTGTGGGAACCGGCCCGGGCGGCGGGCGTTGCCTTCCTGTAACGAATGGAACCCGAGGGGTGCTTTTCGCATGGATCAGGAAGGGCGGCATATCAGCAAGACAGATGCGCGTGCGGGATCGACCCCGCATGTGACGCGCTACGTCCTTGGCTGGGGTCTGGCCTTGGTCACCGCAATCTTCCTGATCCTGTTGTTTGTCTGGCGATAAGGTCTATCCTGACCTTGGGGTGTCGATGCCGCAGGTTGCATCTACGGCCCCTTGTCGCGTTGGTATAAGGGCGGATTGATGGCGGGCGTGAAGCCGGCAAGCTACGGAGACGGCAAGGGCGGCGCCGAGACGGTGCCGCTGACCGACTCTGAGTTCAAGCAGCAGCTCACTCAGGTCATCCCGCATCTGCGTGCCTTCGGCCGTTCGCTGTCGGGCAGCCGCGACCTGGCCGATGATCTGGTGCAGGAGACGCTACTCAAGGCCTGGGCGGCGCGCAAGCGTTTCCAGGCGGGCACCAACATGCGTGCCTGGACCTTCATCATTCTGCGCAACCTGTTTCTGAGCCAGATGCGCCGCGCCCGCTTCAAGGGCGAATGGGACGAAATCACCGCGTCCAAGCTGCTCGCCGCGCCGGCGAGCCAGGACCGGCATATCGAACTGGGCGACATGCAGCGCGCGCTGATGCACCTGCCTCAGCCTCAGCGCGAGGCGCTGATCCTGGTCGGCGCGGGCGGCTTCGCCTATGAGGAAGCGGCCGAAATCTGCGGCTGCGCGGTCGGCACGATCAAAAGCCGCGTGGCGCGCGGTCGGGTCGCGCTGGAGACGCTGCTCGCCGGCAGCGATCTGCCGTCGCGGCGGGACGCTCCGGTCAGCGGCAAGACGGCGCTGCAGACGATCATGGGCGCGGTCGACGAGCTCAGCCGCGATCGCGAAGCCGCCGCCAAGGATTGATCCGTCGATCGCGGATCAATCGAGCCGGGCGAGCAAGTCCTCAAACTGCTTGAGCGAACGCGTTTCGCCGTTCATGTGAAAGGCGCGGCGCAAGGCGGCGCCCAGGCCGGCATGTTCAGCCGGCGGGATCACCCGCTCGAAGCGCCGGAGGGAACCGCCCTTCATGGCCAGATCTTTCGCATTCACCTTTTCCACGCTGGCCCTAACGTATGTTGCGGGCTCGGGTTGCAAAGGTTGCGGAGCGTGAACATCACGCGGCCGCCGACTGTGGCATGAAAGCGACAGGCGCACATGAGCCGCGGAAGACCGATTTCGGTGCGGCGCTGGCGCGCGGACGCGCTCACTCGCCCTTCCTGCGCTTCCTGATCGAACGCCATCCCGCGGTAACGGATGCGCTCGCGGCCGGCGATATCGCCGCCGCGCTCGATCTTGCCCGGGCGGCGGCGGGGGCCGACGTCTTGGCGGCGCTGCGACACGAACGCGGCGCGCTGGCGCTGGCGCTGGCCATCGGCGATCTCGCCGGCGCGCTGACTTTGGGCGAAGTGACGGGCGCGCTGTCCGATCTTGCCGATCGGACGCTGGAACGGGCGATGGCTGCGGCGATTGCGGAGCGCACGCCGGACGGGAGCCCAAGCGGCTTCGCTGTGATCGCCCTTGGCAAGCTGGGCGGCCGCGAGCTCAATTATTCGTCGGACGTGGATCTCATCTATGTCTACGATCCCGCGACCCTGCCGCGAAAGCCGCGCGAAGAGCCGGATCAGGCGGCGGTCCGCATCGGCAACCGGCTTACCGAAATCGTCCAGCAGCGTACCGGCGACGGTTATGCCTTCCGCGTCGATCTGCGCCTCAGGCCCTCGCCCGAGGTGACGCCGATCGCGCTGCCGGTGGATGCTGCGATCGGCTATTACGAATCCTCGGCCCTCCCTTGGGAGCGCGCCGCCTTCATCCGCGCCCGCCAGGCCGCGGGCGATCCCGTGCTGGGCCGCTATTTCCTCGACGCGATCCATCCCTTCGTCTGGCGCCGCAGCCTCGATTTCGGCGCGATCGGCGAGATTCAGGCGATGACGCGGCGCATCCGCGACCATTATGCGCAAGGGCAGACATTCGGGCCGGGCTACGATCTGAAGCGCGGACGCGGCGGCATTCGAGAGATCGAGTTCTTCGTCCAGATCCACCAGCTCATCCATGGCGGCCGCGAGCCGGGCTTGCGCACGCCCGACACGCTGGCGGCGTTGGCGGCGCTGGCGGCCGCCGGGCGGATCGAGGCGGCGGAAACCGGGGCACTCGCCGCGGCTTATCCGCTGCTGCGCACGATCGAGCATCGCCTCCAGATGGTCGACGATCGCCAGACGCACAGCCTGCCTCGCGATGCCGAGGCGCTGGACAATGTCGCGCGGCTGCACGGTCTGGACGACGGCGCCGCGCTGCTCGACCTGATCGCACCCCATGTCGAGCGGGTCGGCGCCGCCTATGACGCGCTCGGCGACGCGGGCGAACGCCGGCTGCCGTCCGATCCGGACTCGCTGGAGACGAGCCTGGCCGAGGCGGGTTTCGCAGAAGCCGGGGCGGCACGGGCGCGGATCGAAGGTTGGCGCTCCGGCAAGGCGCGCTCGCTCAGGACGCCGGCGGCGGTCGAGGCGTTCGAGGCGATGCTGCCGGTGCTGATCGACGCCTTCGCCGACGCACCCGATCCGATGCGGGCGATGAACCGCTTCGACGATGTGGTGGAGAAGCTCCCCAGCGGAATCAACCTCTATCGGTTGCTGGAGGCGCGGCCCGGGCTCACCCAGCATCTCGGCGCCATTTTGAGCCACGCGCCGGCGCTCGCCGACCAACTGGCGCGGCGGCCCGAATTGCTCGACGGGCTGATCGACGCCAGCGCTTTCGCGCCGGCCAGGGGCGTGGACGCGCTGGCGGCGCGTTTCGCCCGGTCGGACCGGGCGGACGAGGACTATCAGCTCTTCCTCGATCGCGTCCGGCGCAGCGTCAACGAGGCACGCTTCGCGCTCGGTGCCCAGATCGTGCTGGCGCGGACCGATCCGATCGATGCGGCGCGCGGTTATGCGCGAGTTGCCGAGGCGGCGATCGGGGTGCTCGCCGATGCCGCGATCGCGGAGTTCGAAAAGACGCATGGCCGCGTGCCGGGCGCTGAGCTGATGATCCTCGGCCTCGGCCGGCTCGGCGGCGGTGCGCTCACCCACGCCTCCGATCTCGATCTCATCTACCTGTTCAGCGGCAGCCACGAAGCGGAATCGGATGGACCCCGGCCGCTGCGCGCCACCGATTATTTCAACCGCCTCGCGCCGCGCGTCACCGCCGCACTCAGCGTGCCGACCGCGGCCGGGCCGCTCTACGATGTCGACACCCGGTTGCGCCCCTCTGGCGCGGACGGCCTGCTCGCCATTTCGGCGGCGAGCTTCGGGGACTATCAGCGCGACAAAGCCTGGACCTTCGAGCATATGGCGTTGACCCGGGCGCGGCCGCTTTACGGCCCGGTGGACGCTTGCCAGGCGCTGGATCGCACGATCGGTGGTATCCTGCGGATGGATCGCGATCCCGCCACCGTCCGCGCCGCTGCCGTGCGGATGCGCATCGAGATCGCGCGGCACAAGCAGCCCAGAGGTCCGTTCGACATCAAGCTGGGGGAAGGCGGGCTTGTCGATCTGGAATTCGCCATGCAGGTGCTCCAGCTCGTCCATGGGGAGGGGCTGCACACCGATGCGGGCGCGGCGATCGACGCGTTGGCCGCAGCCGGACTCGTGCCGGAGGGCATAAGCGATGCATGGCGGCTGCTCACCCGGATGCTGGTCGTGTTGCGGCTGGTGGCGCCCGATTCCGCCGAGCCTGCCGCCGCCTCGCATCAGCTTGTCGCGAGGGCGTGCGGGCTGGAGAACTGGCAGGAACTGCTTGCCGCGCACGATCGCGCACGGCAGACCATTGGCGCGTTGTGGCGCGCGGTCGCCGGCGAGGAGGCTGAACATGTTGCGTGAAGGCGATCTGGTGCCGGACGTGAAGCTGGGCGGCATGGCTGGCGAAACGGTGAGCCCGGCCGATTTCAGGGGGCACAAGCTGATCCTCTATTTCTATCCGAAAGACGATACGACGGGCTGCACCCGCGAAGCATTGGATTTCAGCGCGCTTGCCGGAGAATTCGAAAAGCAGGGGACGTGGATTCTCGGCGTTTCGAAGGACAGCCCGGCCAAGCACCGCAAGTTCACCGACAAGCACGGCCTCAAGGTCCGCCTCGCCAGCGACGAGGACGGCACCGCCTGCGAGGCGTTCGGCACCTGGGTCGAAAAAAGCCTCTACGGCCGCAAATATATGGGGATCGACCGGGCGACCTTCCTGATCGACCGCGACGGGACGATCGCGCGCATCTGGCGCAAGGTGAAGGTGCCCGGCCATGCCGAGACGGTGCTGGAGGCCGCGAGGGAGCTGCCGTGAGCACCCCCCGCCGCGTCCGGGAACGCCGCGGTCGCCGGCCCGTTGTCGCATGGATGACGCGTCCCTATGTCCTGGCCGGTGTCGGCGGCGGCCTGTTGCTGGCCGTGCTGGCCGGCGTCAATCTCGGCAATGCCGCCGTCGAAGGGATCAATCCGGCTTATTACGCGACGCCAGCCGCGCCGCGCCCGAGGGTTGCGCCCGAGGCCCCTTATCCGGCCACCCTGGCACGCCAGACGCCGAGCTATGGCGAGCTCTACGGATGGGATGCCGGCGAAATGGCCCGGACCGTGGCGTGTGGCGAGGCGTGCGATGAAGACGGCGGCTATTCCGCGCACGTTCCCTATTTCGGCAGCCGCGAAGAACTGGCCGAGGCGCAGCGTGCCGCGCGCACGGCGATCGACGACGCTTTCGCCAAGGCCGATGCGGATGCGCGCAAGCCCGCGCCCGCCGAGCCGCTTTTGGTCGAAGATGCGGTTGCCGACGACGATCAGGAATAGACGATGCGCACCTGCGCGGCCGCTTCGGCGGCCGCTCGCCGCGCGGCTTGCGTATCGCTCGACCGCGCCAGCGCCACGCCCATGCGCCGATACGGCCGCGTGACCGGCTTGCCGAAAATGCGGACGTCCACTGCGTCGGCCCCGCCCGGCGCCAGGGCGTTCGCCAGCCCTTCATAAGTGAAGCCGTCGGCGTTTCGATCGGCCAGGATCACCGCCGAGGCGGAGGCGCCGTGGAGCCGGATTGCCGGGATCGGCAGGCCCAGGATCGCGCGGGCGTGGAGATCGAATTCGCTCAGATTTTGCGAGATCAGCGTAACCATGCCGGTGTCGTGCGGACGGGGCGACAGCTCCGAGAAGATCGCCTCTTCGCCCTTCACGAAGAATTCGACACCGAAAATGCCGTGGCCGCCGAGATCGTCGACCACCTTGCGCGCCATCTCCTGCGCTTGGGCCAGCGCGGCATCGGACATCGCCATCGGCTGCCAGCTTTCCTGATAGTCGCCGCGTTCCTGCCGATGGCCGATCGGCGGGCAGAACAGCACGCCGTCGCGGGTACGGACGGTCAGCAGGGTGATCTCGTAATCGAAATCGACGAACTCCTCGACGATCACCCGGGGCCGGTCGCCGCGCATGTTGGCGACGGCATAGCCCCACGCCGCTTCCAGCTCCGCCGCGTCGCGCACCGTGGACTGGCCCTTGCCGGACGAGGACATGACCGGCTTGATGACGCAGGGCAGGCCGGTGTGATCCGCCCCGGCACGCACTTCGTCCAGGCTCTCGGCGAAGCGGTAGCGCGAGGTGCGCAGGCCCAGAGTCTCGGCGGCGAGCGCGCGGATCGCGTCGCGGTTCATCGTCATCTGGGTGGCGCGCGCCGAAGGCACGACATGCCAGCCCTCCGCCTCCAGCGCGACCAGCTCCTCGGTGCGGATCGCCTCGATCTCCGGCACGATATAGTCCGGCCGATGCGTCTCGACCGCCGCGCGCAGCGCCGCCGCGTCGAGCATGGAGAAGACCTCGCAGGCGTCGGCGACCTGCATGGCGGGCGCCCCCGCATAGGAATCGCAGGCGACGACCTGCGCCCCGAGCCGCTTGGCGGAGATGACGAACTCGCGGCCCAGCTCGCCCGAGCCCAGCAGGAGGATTTTGGCGGTGAAAGTCATGGCCGAGCCGGGTACAGCGCCCGGCGTGACGAGGGAAGAGGCATGACGAGCATCGCCGAGGCCTGCCGGGATGTGCTGCTGGCGGCGGCGCCGGCCGCGAAGGTGAAGGCGGCGCGGGCGGCGGCGCGCGCGTGGCGGCGCGGCGATCTGGCGCACCGCTTCGACGCGGCGATGCCCGATCGGCCGGCGCGGCCCGCTTGCCCCGAATTGCTGCCGCCCAACCGGATGCCGAAGCGCGGCAAGGCGGGATCGGTGCGCAGCCGGATCGCGCTGCTCCATGCGCTCGCCCATATCGAGTTCGGCGCGATCGACCTTGCCTTCGACATGGCCGGGCGGTTCGGCGCCGGCCTGCCGCTCGCCTTCGTCGACGACTGGATCGGGGTGGGCGCGGACGAGGCGATGCACTTCGCCCTGCTCGACCGGCGGCTGCGGGCGCTGGGGTCGCATTACGGCGCGCTGCCGGCGCATGACGGGTTGTGGGAGGCGGCGACCGAAACCGCGCACGATCTCCTCGCCCGGCTCGCCGTCGTGCCGATGGTGCTGGAGGCGCGGGGGCTGGACGTGACGCCCGCCACGGTGGCCAGCTTCGAGCGAGCGGGGGACAACCGCTCCGCCGCGATCCTGACCCGCATCTATCGCGACGAAATCCGCCACGTCGCGGCGGGCACGCGCTGGTTCTCATATGGCTGCGAATCTGCGGGATTCGTGCCGGTTCCGCACTGGCATGAATTGGTTCGGCGACATTTTCGGGGCGCCGTTAAGCCGCCGTTCAACGACTCAGCGCGCGACGAAGCCGGTTTGTCCCGCGATTACCATCACGGGCTTGCCGCCTCCGACTTTCATTAACATTCTCCGGCCACACGCTTGGGGTGGGCACCTTCCGGCGTCTGTAGCGGGGCGGTTGCCCATGATTTCAACGCGGTCGCCGAGCGTGGCCGAGCCGGCCCGGGTGGACGGGCCGACCGGGGAAGATGATGACGAATTCGACTGTCACGGCCAACGCTGGGATCGCCGCGAGGTTCCGTGACATCTTCAAGCCGCGTGACATTTTCCTTCACGATGGCAAGAGCCTGCGCCGTTTCACGATCGGCGCGCGGGTGCAGATGGCGGCGGCTTTCGCCGCCATTGTCGTTTTGGCCTGGTCCGCTTTCGCGACCTTCCAGGCGATCGCCGCGATGAACGGCGACGTGGCGCGGATGCAGAGCCAGGTCGCGCAGATGGAGGCCGACCTCGCCGAGATGCGCGCCCGGACCCAGGATCATGCGGCCCTGCTGGAGCGCCGTCAGGCCTTCCTCGCGCAGATGCTGTCGGGCGAGGCCGATGCCGATACGCTCGCGACGCTGCTGCCGGAAACCGGCGAGACCCCGGACAATCCGCTGGCCGAAGCCTATGCCGGCATTGAGGGCCGGCAGCATGAGCTGGCCGAGCAGGCCAAGCACGCCAATCAGGCCCGCTATCGCGAGACCGCCCAGGCGGTGCGCGAGCTGGGCCTCAATCCGGCCCGTTTCCACCGCGCTCGCGGCGGCGTCGGCGGCCCGCTCGAGGAGGTCGACAGCGCCGATCCGCAGTTCCGCGAGCTGTTCACGAGCTGGCGCCGGCTGGAGCAGCTCGAGCAGGGCGTGGTCGCCATTCCCTCCGCCCGTCCGGTGCGTGATTCGATCCGCTTCACCAGTGCTTTCGGCGTCCGCTCCGATCCCTTTCGCGGCCGCGCCGCCATGCATGGCGGCATCGATCTCGCCGGCCCGGTCGGCACGCCGATCTACGCCACCGCCGACGGCATCGTTCAGCGTTCCGAATATAATCGCGGCGGCTACGGCAATCTGGTCGAGATCAATCACGGCCAGGGCATCCAGACCCGCTACGGCCACCTGTCGCGCCTGATCGCCCAGCCGGGCCAGCGCGTCCGGCGCGGCGATCTGATCGGCCTGATGGGCTCGACGGGCCGCTCGACCGGCAGCCACCTCCACTACGAAGTCCGCATCGACGGCCGCGCCGTCAATCCGATCCCCTTCATGCAGTCCAACGAGACGCTGCTCGCGTTGCAGGAGCGGGTCGATCGCGAGCGCCCCGTGCCGGCGATGGCGATCGGCGGCCCGGTCGGCGGATCGCGCTGAGCGTCACGAAACAGGGCTAGGGAGAGCCTGAAAGAAGGGCCCCGT
Organism: Sphingomonas sp.; assembly: GCA_019635535.1. NCBI lineage: Bacteria > Pseudomonadati > Pseudomonadota > Alphaproteobacteria > Sphingomonadales > Sphingomonadaceae > Sphingomonas > Sphingomonas sp. The sequence goes on along the minus strand of JAHBZH010000001.1, from coordinate 2,678,845 downwards.
TCTCGCAGTAGGACGGGGCCTTTTTCGTTTCCTGCCCAAAGACGGGAAGGCCGCGTGCCTACTTGCCCCGCTTCTGGCGGTGCTCGGCGAGGTCCAGGACCGCGCTGGCCTCGCCTTCCGGCATCAGGCCGAGGCGCCGGGCGACTTCCTGATAGGCCTCCGCCTCGCCGCCCAGGTCGCGGCGGAACCGGTCCTTGTCGAGCTTCTCGCCCGAAGCCATGTCCCACAGCCGGCAGCCGTCCGGGCTGATCTCGTCGGCCAGGATGACGCGGGCGAAATCGTTTTCCCAGAGCCGGCCGAATTCCAGTTTGAAATCCACCAGCCGGATGCCGATCGCCGCGAACAGGCCGCACAGGAAGTCGTTCACGCGGATCGCCATGTCGGCGATGTCGTTCATCTCTTCCTGGCTGGCCCAGCCGAAGCAGGCGATATGCTCGTCGGCGACCAGGGGATCGCCGAGCGCATCGTCCTTGTAATAATATTCGATGATCGTGCGCGGGAGCTGGGTGCCTTCCTCAATGCCGAGCCGCGTCGACAGCGAGCCGGCGGCGACATTGCGCACCACCACCTCGATCGGCACGATCTCGACCTGACGGATGAGCTGCTCGCGCATGTTGAGCCGGCGGATGAAGTGAGTCGGCACGCCGATCGTGCCGAGCAGCGTGAAGATATGCTCGGAGATGCGGTTGTTGAGCACGCCCTTGCCGGCGATCTGCCCCTTCTTCTGCGCGTTGAAGGCGGTCGCGTCGTCCTTGAAATACTGGATCAGCGTGCCCGGCTCCGGACCCTCATAGAGGATCTTGGCCTTGCCTTCGTAGATCTGGCGGCGGCGGGACATGGGGCGAGGGCCTCCGGCTGCGCGTGGGGGAGCCCGTTGCCGGGCCGTGGAAAGACGGCGCCTATATAGGAGCACTTGGCGAAGGGCAAACTTGCCTTACGTCACCTTGCCGCGCACCGCATATTCCGGTGCCCGCCAGCTCTCGATTTCCATGATCCGCGCCAGTTTCTCCACACCCTCCCAGATGTCCTCGAAACCGAGATAGAGCGGGGTGAGGCCGAAGCGCAGCACGTCGGGCGCGCGGAAATCGCCGATCACGCCGCCGGCGATCAGCGCCTGGCAGATTTCGAAGGCGTGGGGATGGGCGAAGGAGATGTGGCTGCCCCGCTGCTCCTCGCCACGCGGAGTGATGCAGGCGAGCTCCGGGCAGCGTTGCTCCATCAGCGCGTGGAAGACGTCGAACAAAGCGCGGGACTTGGACCAGACCCGCTCCATCGTCAGCCCGTCGAACGTGGCGAGCCCGCTCTCCAGCGCGGCGATGCCCAGGATCGGCGGCGTGCCGGCAAGGAAGCGGGAAATGCCCGCCGCCGGCTGGTAATCGTCGGTGAAGGCGAAGGGCCGGGCATGGCCCATCCAACCGGTCAGCGGAGTGGCGAGCTGGTCCTGCAGATGCTCGGCGACATAGAGGAAGGCCGGCGCGCCGGGGCCGCCGTTCAGATATTTGTAGCCGCAGCCGACGGCCAGCTCCGCGCCGCTGTCGTTCAGATGGACCGGCACCGCGCCGGCACTGTGGCTCAGGTCCCAGACGACACGGGCGCCGGTATCGCGGGCGCGGGCGGTGAGCGCCGCCATGTCGAAGCGCTCGGCCGTCTTGTAATGGACATGGGTGAGCAGCAGGAGATTGGTGTCGGCGCCGATCCGCCGCTCGATCTCGCCGCGCGGAGCGATGTCGAGGGTCATGCCGGTCAGCGCCGCCATGCCGGCGGCGATATGCAGGTCCGTATGGAAATTGCCGCTTTCGGAGAGGATGGTGCGGCGATTTGAGAGGCGCGCGGCGGCGACGAGCAGCTTGAAGATGTTCACCGAGGTCGAATCGGCGACGATCACCTCGTGCGGCTTCGCCCCGATCAGCGGCGCGATCTTCGTCCCGATCCGCTGCGGCGCGCCGATCCAGTCATGGCTGTTCCAGCTCCGGATCAGCCCTTCGCCCCATTCCTTCGTCACCAGCTCCTGCTGGCGGGCGGCGGTGGCGCGGGGCAGGGGGCCGAGCGAATTGCCGTCGAGATAGATGACGTCTTCGGGCAGATCGAAGCGGTCGCGCCAGGCGCGCAGCGGGTCGGCGGCATCGGCGGCGCGCGCCTCGGCGAGGGTGAAGCTCATGGCCGCAGCAGCCTTTCGATCTCTTCGACGGCCACGGTCCAGGCGGCGCTTTCGGGGGCGATCAGCTCGACATGGCCGGTGCGGTCGATCATGCGAACCTCTATGGCATCGCCGGCGGCGCGGGCCGGCCGGGCATAGCCCTCGGCATAGGCGGCCGGGATGATCCGGTCCTGCAGGCCGTTGACCAGCACCTGGGGAATGCCGAGCGGGGCGAGGCGGGGGACGGAGGTTTCGGCGAAGCGGCCGCCGCTGATCCGCGCGATCACCTCGGTGCCGCAGCCGCTGCCGGGCGGGCGTGCCGCTTCCTCCAGATCGGGCAGCCCGCCCAGGCTTACGACGGCGTGGATCGGCAGCGGATCGACGCTGCGCAGCGGCGAGCCTTCGGGCAGCCGGGGCCGCGCGGCGAGCCAGAGCGCGAGATGACCGCCGGCGCTGTGGCCGATGGCGACGAGGCGGGAAATGTCGAGATGGTAAGTCGCGGCATGGTCGCGCAAGGCGTCGGCGGCGGCGGCGGCGTCGAGGAAGGTGCCGGGGTAGCCGCCGCCGTCCCGGTCCACGCCGCGATAGTCGATGTTCCAGACCGCGATGCCGCGCCGGCGCAGATCGTCGGCGATCCAGTTCATGATCCGGCGGTCGGCGATTTCGGTCTGCCAGCAGCCGCCGTGCACCATCAGCACGGTGGGATGGGGGCCGGGGCCTTCGGGGAGCCACAGATCGACGACCTGGAGGGCGTCATCGCCATAGGCGATAAAGCGGTCGGCCGCGGGCCGGGGGCGTTCGAGCAGGTCCGGCCAGACCATCAGGCCGTCCGCCCCGCTTGCCACACCTGTCCCGCTGCCCTCTGCCACCGCGCCAGCGGCTAGCGACAGGAGCAGGGCAAGGGCAAGCAATTTCCGGCGCGGCCTCATTCCCGAGGGAATAGACCGCCGCGCCGGTCAGGCAAAGCGGATCAGCGCCCGCAGCTTTGCGGCGTGCGCCAGGGCGCGCGGAACTGGATGCATACGAGCCGGTCGAACCCCGCTTCGAGATTGGCGAGGCCATGACGCAGCGCCGCCACGGCATGGATGAGAAAGGTCATGTCGATCTCCTTTCCGTCGATTGTCAGGCGATGGTGCCGCCCAGCGAGAGGGCCGTGATGCCGAACGCGGCGATCAGCGAGATGATCTGGCCGGGCAGGCTGGCGGCCCGCGAGGCGCCGAAGCGCAGCGCGCCGCCGATGGCGCCGATCGCGCCGTCCATCGCGACCGAAAACTGCTGATGATTGTCGTTCCACATCCGGGCGTCGAGTTCGTCGCGCATGATCGCCTCCTCTGTCCTGTCGGGTTCCGTCTTCATGCCGCCCGATATGGCCCGGAGCGGGTCGGCGGTCCAACGAAAGGCTCGACGCGGATAATAAGCTGTGCTTATATCAAAACAGCATGCGCCGCCTTCCGCCCCTCGCCGCCGTACGTGTCTTCGAAGCTGCGGCGCGTCACGAGAATTTCACCAAGGCAGCGGGCGAGCTGGGGATGACCCAGGCGGCTGTCAGTTATCAAATACGCTTGTTGGAAGAGCGGGTCGGCCTGCCCCTCTTCGCGCGCGAGAAACGGCGCGTCGCGCTGACCGATGCGGGGCGGCGGCTGGCGGCGGCGGCGGGCCGGGCCTTCGACACGCTCGACGCCGCCTTCGCGGCGCTGCGCGCGGAGGACGAGGCGACGCTCACCATCACCACCTCCTACACTTTCGCCAACACCTGGCTGGCCTGGCGAGTGGGCGTTTTCCAGATGGCCCATCCGGAAATGGCGGCGCGCGTGCTGGCCGACGACCGGCTCGCCGATTTCGCCGCGAGCGAGGTCGATGTCGGCATCCGCACCGGCATGGGCGAATGGCCCGGCCTCGCCGCCGAGCTTCTGTTCCGGGTCAATTTCACCCCGATGTGCAGCCCGGATTTCCTGGTCCGGCACGGTGGCGATGCGCTCCGGCCGGAGGATATCCTGGGCCTCACCCGGATCGGCGACGACGACCCCTGGTGGGAGGTCTGGCTGCGCGAGGCGGGCGTTGCTGTCCCGGAAAGCCTGCCCCGGCGCGGCATCCGGCTCGGCTATCAGGCCAATGAAGGCCATGCCGCGATGGCGGGACAGGGCATGGCGATGCTCACGCCCTTCTTCTGGCGCAACGACCTCGCCGAAGGACGGCTGGTGCGTCCCTTCGCGCAGCTCTCCACGCGCGGCTGGGGCTATTGGCTGGTCTATCCCGAGCACCGCCGCAGCGTGCCCAAGATCAGGCGTTTCCGCGATTGGTTGCTGGCCGAGGTGAAGCGCGATCTCGAGGCGCTGGCCGAGAATTAGGATCCGGACTCAATAGACGTAGGTCAGGGCCACGCAGGTGGTCGTGCCGACGACGAGGTTCATCGGCAGGCCGATCTTTACGAAATCGATGAAGCGGTAATTGCCGGCCGCATAGACCATCGTGTTGGTCTGGTAGCTGATCGGCGTCGCGAAGCTGGCCGAGGCGGCGAACATGACGGCGATCACCAGCGGGCGCGGATCGACGCCCAGGCTGGACGCAAGCGCGATGGCGATCGGCGTCATGATCACGGCGACGGCATTGTTGCTGATCGCCTCGGTCAAGGCGCTCGAACAGGCATAGACGACGAACAGCAGGGCGATCGGGCTCAATCCCACCATCCAGGGCGTGATCGCATCGACGACCAGCGAGACGCTGCCCGCATTCTGCAATGCCGCGCCGACCGCCAGCATCGCGTAGATCAGCACCAGCACGTCGCCGTTGAGCGAGGCCCAGGCCTCGTCCGCGTCGATGCAGCGTGTCGCCAGCACCACGCCCATCGCCATCAGGCTGGAAATCATGATCGGCACGATGCCGAGCGCGGAGAGCAGGACGGCGCCCGCCAGCGCCGCGATCGCGATCGGCGCCTTGGCGGGGCGAAAGGCCTGGGTCTCCGTCTCCTCCACTCCGATCAGGTTCGGATTTTCGTGCAGCGCATGGATGGCGGCGCGCGATCCCGCCACCAGCACGGTATCCGCCGCCCGGATGCGGACTTCGGCCAGGCTCGGGCCCGGCAGATGGCCGTGGCGGGTGATGCCGAGCAGGCGGACGGGATTGGCGTTGAGGAAGGGGATTTCCCGGATCAGGCGGCCGAGGCTGGGATGGCTGGGGCTGATCGTCGCCTCCACCACCGTATCGGCCGTCTCCGGCGGGCTGCCCCGCATCGAGATGCCGACCTCCATGTCCTTGTGCTGGTGGAGCGTCATCAGCTCCGCGAGGGTCACGCGCACGATCAGGCGATCGCCGGCGGCGAGCGGCCGGTCCGGCATGTCGACGCGCTGCCCGCCCCGGTTCAGCCCGATGATGCGCAGGCGCTTCAGTTCGCCCACATCGGCGATGGCCTTGTCGATGAACGGGCTGTCCTTGCCGATCCGGATCTCGCTCAGAAAGGGTTCGTCCTCGGGGCTGTGATAGGGATCGGTGTCGCCGTCGGGCAGGAGGAAGGGCGCGAGCACCAGCAGCGCGATCGTCCCGGCCAGCGCGACGAGGATGCCGATCGGCGTGATCTCGAAAATGCCGAACGGCGCCAGCCCCTGATCGCGCGCGACGCCGTCCACCAGCAGGTTGGTCGATGTGCCGACCAGGGTGAGCGTACCGCTCAGCATGGCGAGATAGGAGAGCGGGATCAGCAGCTTCTTCGCCGACACGCTGATCGCGGCGGCGAGGCGCAGGACGATCGGGATCATGATCAGCACGACCGGCGTGTTGTTGATGAAGGCCGCGGCCGCGAAGGTGCCGAGGATCAGCTCGATCGTCGCGCGGATCGGATGGGCCTTGGCGCGCGCCACAATCCAGCTGCCGATCAGATCGAGCGTCCCCGTCCGCATCAAGGCGGCGGAGAGGATGAACATCGCCCCGATCGTCAGCGGCGCCGGATTGGCGAAGGCTTGGAGCAGCGCGCCGCTGTCCAGCAGCCCGGTGGCGAGGAACGCGCACACGCCGAGCACCGCGACGACCGTCGCCGGGTAACGCTCGCGCACGAAGGCGGCGAACATGCCCACCAGAATGAGCAACCCCAGCTCGGCGCGATAGGAATCGACGAATGTCGTCAGCGCATCGAGCGCGTTGTTTGTCAAAGAGTTATGCCCCCGTCATCCGGTTTCGGTCTGGCGGGGTTCGGGACGATCCGCAAGCACGGATGTCACCGGCCCCGCCTCAGCCCCAGCCGAAGATCAGCCCCGCCAGCATCAGGCTGCCGATCGCGATGAAGATCGCGGCGGCGACGGCGTGGACCAGCCGGATCGGCACCTTCTTCAGCAGCGCGTCGCCGAGGAAGACGGCCGGGACGTTGGCGAGCATCATGCCGAGCGTGGTGCCGGCCGTGACCGCGATCACCGCTTCGTAGCGCGCGGCGAGCGCGATCGTCGCGACCTGGGTCTTGTCGCCGATCTCGACCAGGAAGAAGCAGACGAGCGTGGTGAGGAAGGCGCCGTAGCGGGAGGGCCTGGCCTCCTCCTCGTCCAGCTTGTCGGGGATCAGCGTCCACAGGCCCATGGCGATGAACGAGGCGGCGACGAGGTAGCGGAACCAGTCGCCGGACAGGAAGGCGGCGGCCTGCGCGCCGAGGAAGGCGGCGATGGCGTGGTTGGCGAGTGTCGCGGCGAGGATGCCGAGGATGATCGGCACGGGCTTGCGGAAGCGCGCGGCGAGCACGATGGCGAGGAGTTGGGTCTTGTCGCCCATTTCGGCGAGCGCGACGACGAAGGTGGAGGCGAGGAAGGCTTCCAAGGGCGAACTCCGGCCGGGCGGCGTGATCCAACGACATCGCACGCCCCGCCCGGCAAGACGGGGTGCGACGCCATTGGTCTCGCCCGATCGGCATCCCGATCACTCCGCGCCACGGCCTCTCGGCCGAGCATGTTGACGCGGGGTTCCGCGCCTCGGCGCGGCGGCTACTCCCCAAGTGACTGGGCGGATGCCTAGCCGGTCGAGTCCGCCGGTGCAAGCCATCCCAGCCGGCGGTCGTGTCTCAGTTTGAATGTCGCTATGGGTAGCTGCCGGACGTTGCCATCAGCGTGGAGCATGCCTCAATGCGACTGGCCAGCCATAGCAGCTGTCGGCGGCGGCGATGACATCGCTTTGCGAAGCATTGGTGGTGACGACGAGGGCGTCTGTCCTCCAATCCAAATCGACGGATGGCTGACCTTTCAGCGCGACCGCGCGACACGAAAGCGCTCGATCACGAGGTAGCCAAGTAGATTGCACCCAGACGACCCGTGAGAAACCTGTGGTCGCTCCACAATCCGTCATCTGCACCCGCGCGTCCATAGCGCCCGACGGCGAGCGGCTTTCGGCGTAAGTCGTTGTTTCGCACATGGCGTCGCCAAGTGAGTAAAAGCAGGCAATAAAAAAGAGAATGACAAGGAGAAAGCATCCACAGCCAGCCTGTCGTCGTTCGGATTCTGTAAGCTCGCGCTTTTCACTCATTGACATCTGATGACGCTATTGACGATCGTCCGCAATATGTTGGACACGGGTGTTCGAACTTAAGGACGATCAGGCGGCGGCGATCGCCTCGATCTCCAGCAGCCATTGTTCGTCCCAGATACCGGCGATGATGATGGTAAGCGCGGGGGAATGCTCGCCCAGCATCTCGCGGCGCACCGCCGCATTCTCCTCGCGGTGGCGGCGGTCGGAGAGGAAGATGGTGACCTTGACCAGATCGTCCGGCGACATATCGGCGGCTTCGAGCCGGGCGAAGAGGTTGGACCAGGCGAGCCGCGCTTGATCGGCGAAATGTTCGGGGACATGGTTGTCCTCGTCGGCCGGCACCTGGCCGCTGACGAAGAGCAGGCGGCGGGCGTCGGTCACCTCCATCGCCTGGGCATAGGAAGCGGGCGTCGGATCGATGGGTCTCTTGCGCATGAGGTGTGAATCTCCGGTCGGGAATGCGCCCGTCTATCGCGGAACGGGGCCGGATGTCCGCCGCCCGAATGGCGGCCCGGCCGTCCTTTTGCCGGCGGGCTGACCGGCATGGACGCGATCGACCGGCAAATCCTTGAGCTGCTGCGCGCCGATGCGCGGGCGCCGCTGAAGACCATAGCCGGGGCGGTCGGGCTGGCGCGCAGCTCGGTCGCGGCGCGGATCGCCCGGCTGGAGGCGGACGGCATCATCACCGGCTATCGCGCCGAGTTCGCGCCCGACCGCGCCGGGGGCGCGGGCGCGGTGGTGAGCCTCGAACTGGCCGGCACGCCCTTGCCGGATACGGTCGCGCTGGTCGTGGCCGATCCGGCGGTGCTGCGCTGCTATTCGCTGGCCGGCGAGGTGGACTTGCTGGTCGAGATCGCGGCGCCGGACAGCGGCGCGCTCAACGAAGCGCGCGACCGGCTTTCGGTCCTGCCCGGCGTGACGCGCGCGCGCACCGCCCCGATCCTCAAGCGCGATAAAGGCTGAGAAGGGCGGGGCGGGCGCCGGGCCGTCATGCCCGGCGAGGTTCGGACGCGGCCGGCGCCCGCCCCCTGCCGCGCCCCGGCCGGGGCGCGGCGCGCGATCAGGCGGCGTCGGTTTCCGGCCGGTTGGTCAGCGGCGGCAGGTGACGGCGCAGGCGGCGGACGATCCACCAGCCGGCGAGGCCGGCCAGCGCCCAGGGCGCGGCGATGATGATCAGGCGCAGCAGCAGGAGCAGGCCGGCCAGCGCCGTCTCGCCGCTGTCGCGCGCGGTCTCGGCGAGGGTCGGGGTCGGCGCCGGCCCCGGCGCGTAGCGGCCCGCGCCATAGCGGAACAGGACCGGCGTGGTGGCGAGCGCGGCCTGTTGCGCATCGCCCGCTTCGCGCAGCGCGCGGATTTCGGCGCGGAGCCGGGCGGCCTGCGCCTCCAGCCCGCCCTTCTCCGCCGCCATCGGATCGAGACCGCGCAGGCGGGTCTCGATCCGGGCGAGATCGGCCTCGAGCTCGGCGCGGCCGCGCTGGCTGGCGCGCAGCGGCGTGCCGGCATCCTCGCCGGTGATCCGGCTCTCGGCGATCGCGCCGTCGGCCGCGGTGACGCGCTGGACCGCCTCGCGGCTGAACGCGCCGGCCGCGGCCGGATCGACGGCGAAGGCGAGCATCGCCTCCACGTCACGTTCGTTGTCGGCGCGGTAGCTCATGCCGGTGATCCGGCAGCGGGCGAGGGTGAGCCGTTCGCAGATCTCCTGGTGCTGGCCCTGCACCGCGGCGATCCGGTCGGCGCTCAGGCGGAAGCCGTAGCGATAGCTGAAGGCGACGTCCGGCGCGGCGGCGGTGCCGATATCGGGGCCGGCCTCGCGGCTGGCCTCGCCGCCGGTGAAGGCCGCATCCTGGGCATCGGGAGCGCCGCCGGCGGCCGTCCGGTTGGGCGGCTCGATGCCGGACCGGGAATCCGGTTCGGCGACACCGCAGGCGGTGGTGGCGAGAAGCAGAACAAGGAAGGGCAACGCACGTCTCATGGCACTCTCCTCTCTTTGTTGGTTTCGTTTGAGCCGGATAGTCTATCTGATCGGTAGAGAATGCAAGATATTTCTACCGATGCAGTAGACAAATAAATTCCGGGCCGGTTCGGCGTCTCTCGTGCAAAGCTGTGGACGGCGGCGATGAGAAGGCTCGCCTCGCCAATTCCGCTTTGCTATCGCGCCTCTCATGAGTGATGAATTCGACGCCGTCGTCGCCCAGCCTTTCGACGATGCGCCTTTCGAAAAAGAGCTGTCGTCGCGTTATCTGGTCTATGCGCTGTCGACGATCACGGCGCGCTCGCTGCCGGACCTGCGCGACGGGCTGAAGCCGGTGCATCGGCGGCTGCTCTGGGCGATGCGGCTGCTGAAGCTCGATCCGGCCGCCGGTTACAAGAAGTGCGCGCGCGTCGTCGGCGACGTGATCGGCAAATATCATCCGCATGGCGACCAGTCCGTCTATGACGCGATGGTCCGCCTCGCGCAGGATTTCTCGCTGCGCTACCCGCTGGTCGACGGGCAGGGCAATTTCGGCAATGTCGACGGCGATAACGCCGCGGCGATGCGCTACACCGAGGCACGGCTGACCGCGGCGGCGGGCGAGCTGATGGCCGGGCTGGACGAAGGCACCGTCGCCTTCCGCCCCACCTACAATGGCGAGGAGGAGGAGCCGGAGGTCTTTCCGGGCCTGTTCCCCAACCTGCTCGCCAACGGCGCGAGCGGCATCGCGGTCGGCATGGCGACCTCCATCCCGCCGCACAATGTCGCCGAGCTGATCGATGCCGCGACCCACCTGATCGACGCGCCCGGCGCCGACAATGCGGAGCTGATGGCCTATGTGACCGGCCCGGATTTCCCGACCGGCGGCCGGGTGGTGGACGCCCCCGAGATCATCGCTTTGGCCTATGCGACGGGGCGCGGCGCCTTCCGGGTGCGGGCGAAATGGGAGATCGAGAAGGGGCCGCAGGGAAGCTGGGCGGCGGTCGTCAGCGAAATCCCCTATCAGGTGCCCAAGGGCAAGCTGATCGAGCAGATCGCCGCGCTCATCTCCGAGAAGAAGCTGCCGATCCTCGCCGACGTGCGCGACGAATCCGACACCCGGATCCGCATCGTGCTGGAGCCGCGCGCGCGGACCGTCGAGCCGGACGTGCTGATGGACAGCCTGTTCCGGCTGACCGACCTGGAAGTGCGCGTCTCGCTCAACCTCAACGTGCTCGACGCGCAGCGCACGCCGCGCGTCATGAGCCTTCGCGCGGTGCTCGGCCAGTGGGTCGCGTTCCAGATCGAGATGCTGGTCAACCGGGCGCTGCACCGGATTGGCAGGATCGACGACCGGCTGGAGCTGGTCGAAGGCTATATCATCGCCTTCCTCAACCTCGATCGGGTGATCGAGATCATCCGCACCGAGGACGAGCCCAAGCCGGTGATGATCGCCGAATTCCAGCTCACCGACCGGCAGGCCGAGGCGATCCTCAACATGCGGTTGCGCTCCTTGCGCAAGCTGGAGGAAATGCAGCTTCGCAAGGAACGCGACACGCTGATCGCCGAGCGCGAGGACCTGCAGAAGCTGGTCGATGAACCGAAGCTCCAGAAGAAGCGGCTCAAGAAGGACCTCGCGGACCTCCGCAAACGCTACGGTCCCGAGACGGAGATCGGCCGCCGTCGCACCCTGATCGAAGAGGCCGCGCCGGCGCGGGAGATTCCGCTGGAGGCGATGATCGAGCGCGAGCCGATCACGGTGATCCTGTCGAAGCGCGGCTGGATCCGGGCGATGAAGGGCCATGTCGAGGTCACCAACGCCGACGCGCTGAAGTTCAAGGAAGGAGACGCGCTCGCCTTCCTGTTCCACGCCCAGACCACTGACAAATTGCTGCTCGCCGCCTCGGACGGGCGCTTCTACACGCTCGCCGCCGACAGATTGCCGGGCGGACGCGGCTTCGGCGAGCCGGTGAAGCTGATGGTCGACATCGAGGGCGAGGGGAACATCGTCGCGCTCTTCCCGGCGGCGCGGGCGGAGAAATTGCTGCTCGCCTCCTCGGACGGGCGCGGCTTCCTGACGGCGGCGGCGGGCGCGGTGGCGGAGACGCGCAAGGGCAAGCAGGTGGTGAACCTGCGCGCCGGCGCGAGGCTGCGCATCGTGCGGCCGATCCCGGCGGGCCACGATTATGTCGCGGTGGTCGGCGAGAACCGCAAGATGGTGGTCTATCCGCTGGCGGAGCTGCCCGAAATGGGACGCGGGCAGGGCGTGCAGCTCCAGCGCTATCGCGACGGCGGCCTTTCGGACGCCACCACCTTTCCAATCGCCGAAGGGTTGTCCTGGGCCATGGGCGGCGAGAGCGGCCGGATGCGGACCGAAACCGAGATCGGCGCCTGGCGCACGGCGCGCGGCGCGGCGGGCCGGATGCCGCCGGGCGGCTTTCCGCGCGATAACCGTTTCTGATCGCAGGATTCGCAATCTTCGTTCAACGAAGCGTTAACCTTGTTTCACTATCGCCTGTGCGCATGACGACCGCAGCGAAGCGTCCGGCGGGGAAACCGGTGGCAGTGCCTGCGCCCTTGGCGGACGCGAATGCTGCCGCGGCGGCGGTTACCGGCGCGCAGGTCGGCGTCGTCCTCGATCATGTCCGCCAGGCCTATCTCGATGCGCTGCCGATCGCCGCGGCGATGATCACCATGGCCGAAGACGGCGCCTATATCGAATGTGCCAACGATCTCTTCCGTCTCGTCGTCGAATGGGACGAGCGGATGGGCGATCGCCAGATCGAGCGCGTGCCGATCCTGCGCGAAGGCCCGATCGGGACCCGGCTCACCGGCTTCATCAAGGGCGGCGAGATGGCCCACCAGTTCGAGACGACGGACGGGCGCAGCATCGGCGGGCGGCATTTCACGGTGCGCTTCGCCCGGCTCAAGAAGGTTTCGGGCCAGCCCAAGCGCCTCCTGGTGTCGCTGATCGACAAGACCGCGCAGGTCGAGACCGAGAAGAGCCTGCGCTCCGAAATGCTGCGCGATACGCTGACCGGCTTGCCCAACCGGCTCGCCTTCAACGAGAAGGTGGACAATGTGCTGGCCGATCCCGCTTTCGCGGACGGCAGCTATGCGGTGCTCGCGGTCGACATGACCCGCTTCAGCCGGGTCAATGAGTGCATGGGCGCGATGGCGGGCGACGAACTGCTCATCACCTTCGCGCGCCGCCTGGTTTCGGCGCTGCGCCCCAGCGACATGCTGGCGCGCACCTCGGGCGACGAATTCGGCATCCTGATGCGGCTCAATCGGGGCATGGCCGACGCGCTGCGCGCCGCCGAGCGCATCAAGACGGTGCTGACCCTGCCGTTCCGCCTGTCCGAGCTGGAGATTCGGGTCGATTGCGCGATCGGTTGCGCGATCCTGACCAAGAGCGTGGCCAGCGCCGACGAGGTGCTGCGCAACGCCCAGTTCGCGCTGAAGCGCGCCAAGAAATCGGGCACCACCCAGATTTACGAGCCGATCGAGGCGCAGGCGGTGCGTCGCCAGTTCAGCCTGGAGACCGAGCTGCGCGTGGCGATCGAGGCGGAAGCCCTGACTCTCGCCTATCAGCCGCTCGTCGAGCTCGAGACCGGCCGGGTCGCCGGCTTCGAGGCGCTGGCGCGCTGGGAGCATGAGGGCCAGGTGATCTCGCCCGCCGAGTTCATCCCGGTGGCGGAGGAATCGGGCCTGATCGTCCAGCTCGGCCGCTGGGCGCTTGAGGAAGCGACGCGCACCCTCGCCGACTGGGACCGGCAGACCGGCACCCGCCTGCCGATCAACATCAACGTCAACGTTTCGCTCATCCAGATCAGCCGCGACGACATTGCCGGCGCGGTCGCCGGCGCGCTCGCCGCCGCCGGCATCGGCGGCGATCGGCTGACCATCGAGCTCACCGAAAGCGCGATCATCCACGATCCGGACCGGGTGGCCAAGGCGCTGAGCGCGCTGAAGCGGTTCGACGTCCGCATCGCGATGGACGATTTCGGTACCGGCTTCACCTCGCTCGCTTCGCTGCAGAAGCTGCCGATCGATATCCTGAAGATCGACCAGAGCTTCGTCGGCGGGATGCTCGCCGACAGCGACTCCCGCGCGATCGTGCGCGCCATCCTCTCGCTCGCCGCCGCGCTCGGCATGGACACGACCGCCGAGGGCATCGAGAACGAGGCGCTGGCGACCTCGCTCGGCGAGCTGGGCTGCACCTACGGCCAGGGCTTCCATTTCTCCGGCGCGATGCCGGCGGACCAGGCGCTGGCCTACTGGCTCGACCGCAGCGCCTGATCGACATGGCGCCGCGCCAATGCGCGGATCGCTTCGCTGTCGCTGTCGAACCCGTTCCGCGCCCACTCCCGTTCGATCGTCTGCAGCGTCTTCGCGACGATCGGGCCCGCGGGCAGGCCCATCGCGATGAGATCGCCGCCGCTTATGCCGAGCTCTGGCCGCGGGCGGCTTTCCAGCGCGGCCAAATCCGTCTCCAGCTTGCCGGCGAGGAGCAGGCGGTCGACCGCTTCGGCCGCGCCGATCTCATAGGCCAGGATGTCGCCGGGGCGGTCGGCCGGGCCGATTGCCGCAACGAGCCGGGCCGCCGCGCGCTTCGACAGGCGCAGCCGCGCGGCCACGCTTGCCGCGCTGTCCGGATCGGCGGGAAGCAAGGCGGCGAGCCGGCGCACGGGCTGCGGCGCGATGCCGGCCGTCCGCTCCGCCGCGACCAGCGCCGCCAGCCGGTCCGCGCTCGCGATCTCCGGCAACACCGGCTTGAGGATGCCGCGTTCGATCATCAGCGCGGCGGTCGGCGCCGGGTCGGGCAGAGCGAGCAGCTTCAGCAATTCGTCGGCGATGCGCTCGCGGGACAGCGCCATCAGGTCGTTGGCGCGCACGGCGCAGGCCTCCAGCCCGGCCGGGTCCGGATCGCCCGCGCCGAAGCGGGCGTGGAAGCGGAAGAAGCGCAGGATGCGCAGGTGATCCTCGGCGATCCGGGTCAGCGGATCGCCGATGAAGCGCACCCGGCGGGCTGCCAGGTCGGCGAGCCCGCCGAAATGGTCGAAGATTTCGCCGCTCGCCGGATCGGCGCTGAGCGCGTTGATGGTGAAATCGCGCCGGGCGGCATCCTCGCGCCAGTCGTCGGTATAGGCGATGGTGGCGCGCCGCCCGTCGGTCGAAACGTCGCGGCGCAGGGTCGTCACCTCGACCGGCCAGCCCTGGATGACCGCCGTGATCGTGCCGTGCGCGATGCCGGTCGGCACCGCCTTGATCCTGGCTTTCTCAAGCCGTTTCACCACTTCATCAGGTGCCAGCCGGGTGGCGAGATCGACATCGCTGACCTCCAGCCCGAGCAGGGTGTCGCGCACGCAGCCGCCGACGAAGCGGGTCGCGCCGCCGGGGGCCTCGAGCGCATCAAGCAGCTTGTCGAGCCCGGGCCGCTCCCGCCATGGCGCGCCGGGGAGAGTGGCGCTCATGTCGCCAGCTCCAGCCGGCGCGACAGGTTGACGATCATCGCCGCGGTCGCCCCCCAGATGCGGCGGTCCTCCCATTCGATCTCGTAATAGGTCCGTTCGGCGCCGCGCCACATCGCGGAGCGGACATGCTGGTGGGCGGGATCGAGCAGAAAGTGAAGCGGCGCTTCGAACACTGCCGCGACCTCGCCGGGATGGGGCGTGAGCGTCAGGCCCGGCGGCACGATGCCGACCACCGGGATCACCTCGAATCCGGTCACGGTGCGATAGGGATCGGCGGTGCCGATCACCTCGACCGCGGCGGGCGGCAGGCCGATCTCCTCCTCGGCTTCGCGCAGGGCGGCGGCGATGGCGTCGGCATCGTCGGGATCGATCCGGCCGCCGGGGAAGCTGACCTGGCCGGCATGGCGGCGCATCGTGTCGGGGCGCAAGGTCAGGATCACGGACGGGTCCGGCCGATCGACCACGCCGACCAGCACCGCCGCCGGGGTGATTCCCCCTTCCTCGGTTTCCAATATGTCGCCGGCGATCAGCTCGGGAGTGCGCCGCCGTCCGGCCTCCAGCGCCGCACGCAGGGTATCGGCGAGAGTCATGCGCCGCCCTCCAGCGGGAAGAAGGCGCCGCCGCTCCACAGGCCGGACGGCTGCGCGCCTTCGGCCAGCGCCAGCTCGGCCAGCTCGTAATAGACCGGACGGGCGATCAGCGCCTCCATCCCGCCGCGCACCGCCAGATAGGGTCGCGCGCCCAGCCGCAGCGGGTGTTCCGGCCCCGCCACGACCGGATCGCCGGTGTTGAGGCGGAAAGCGAGGCGGCGGCTTTCGCCCTTGCCCTCGCTCTTCAGCTCGACCGCGACGAAGGGCGCGTCCTCGACGTCGATATCGAGCTTCTCGACCGGGGTGACCAGCACATGGCGCCCGTCCGGCTCGCGCCGCAGGATGGTCGAGAAGAGCCGCACCATCGCCGGCCGGCCGATCGGGCTGCCTTCGTGATGCCAGGTGCCGTCGCGCGCGATCCGCATCTGGCTGTGGCCGCAATGCTGGGGATTCCATTTCTCGACCGGCGGCAGCTTCCGCTCCTCCGCCAGCCGCGCGATCTCGGCGAGGCCGAGGCCGGCAAGGTCGTCGGGCAGGGGAAAGGATTCCGGCATGGCTACACGCCCTAACCTCGCGCTGGCCTTGCGCCAAGCGCGCCGCTAATCGCGGAGGCGATGACGCAGGAATTCGAAGGCCCGCGCACGGCGATCGTGACCGGCGGCGCGAAGCGGATCGGCGCCGCACTGGCCCGCGCGCTTGCCGCCGACGGCTGGCACGTGCTTGTCCACTGCAACCGGTCGCGCGCGGAGGCCGAGGCGCTGGCCGCCGAGATTGGCGGCTCCACCGTCCAGGCCGAACTGGCCGATCCGGGCGCCGCCGACGCGATCATGGCCGCGCTGGACGGGCTGCCGCCGGCGCGGCTGCTGGTGAACAGCGCCTCGCGCTTCGCGCTCGATTCGGTCGGCGATTTCACGGTCGAGGGCTGGGACGCCCATCTCGACATCAATCTGCGCGCGCCCGCCTTGCTCTCGCGCGCTTTCGCGGCGCGGGTGGGGGAGGGGCCGGGGCTGATCGTCAATCTGCTCGATGCCAAGCTTGCCCAGCCCAATCCGGACTTCTTCAGCTACACCGTCTCGAAGATGGGCCTCGCCGGCCTCACCGAGCTTTGCGCGCGGGCGTTTGCGCCGGCGATCCGGGTGTGCGGCATCGCGCCGTCGGTCACGATGGTGTCGGGCCCGCAGAGCCGCGACAATTTCGCGCAGGTCCACGATCTCAACGCATTGGGACGCGGCGTGGACGTGGCGGAGATCGTCGCCGCGTTGCGCTTCATCGTCGCGACGCCGACCTATACCGGCCAGACGATCGTGCTGGACGGGGGCCAGCGCTTTCTGTCGCTGCCGCGCGACGTTCAATTTCTGTCGCCCTCCGGCGACGGCCAATTTCTGTCGCCTTCCGGCGACGGCCAATTCATGGAGCCGAAATGACACAGAATCTCGCCACGCTCGACGGCCTGGTGCCGGACCGGCTCCAGCCGAAGGCGCGCAAGATCGTGCTCGAGGATTATGAGCTGAAGCTCGACATCGGCTTCCATGAATTCGAGGTCGGCAATCCGCAGCGCTTGCTGGTGACGGTCGAGGTCTGGGTCGATGAGCGCGCCTTCGCTTCGACCGATTCGGTGTCGCATGCCTGGGACTATGATTTCCTGCGCTCCGAGATCGGCCGGCTGGTCGCGGGGCGGCGCTTCAATCTCCAGGAGACGCTGGCGCGCGAGATCTACGATCTGGTCGCGGCGCGGCGGGGCGTCACGGCGCTGCGCATCTCCACCCGCAAGCCCGACATCTACCCCGATTGCGCGGGCGTGGGGGTGGAGATCGCGTCCTTCTAGCTATCTCGGCCGGCGGTTGCGGACGCAGGGGCCGAGCCGCTCCTTGACGAGGCGATAGTCGGCGCCGATCGCGCGGCGCTCGGGGTCGTTCGCTTCCTGCAGGCTTTGCGCGGGCAGCTGTGCCGGCAGCGTGCAGGCGAGCCGATACCAGAGCAGGGTGTCGGGCTCCGGCGGCGCCGCGGCTTCGTCGACGATCTCGGACAAAGCCACCGACCAGTGCGGCCGTTCGCCCGGCCGGCGCAGCACGCTGAGCGAGATCGGCCGGCCGTCGCCGGTCTGCAGGAAAATCTGCGTCTCGCTCTCGCCGGGCAGCGAGCCCGGCACGTTGAAGGCGCGGCCGATGCCGGTGATTCGCGGCGGCGCGTCCGGGGCCAGCGATTCGCGCAGGATGGCGCGCAGCCGCGCGGCGGCCGCGGGATCGAAGGCGATCAGCGAATCGGGCGCGATCAGCCGCAATTCGCCCGGCCGGCCGCTCACCGGCGCCGCGAGCAGCAGATATTCGGTGTTCCGGCGAATCCGCGCCGCGCGGCCGTTCTGGTCCGGCAGATCGGCGAGAAAGCGGACCTGTTGCGCGAGTTCGGCGGGACCGCGAATCAACGCCGCGACCCGCCCTTCGATCAGGAATCGCCTGTATCCGGACGGGACATTTGGTGCGTCGCGGGCGGCAAGCGCGCGCGCGCGATCGACCCGGACATGCGCCGCGATCGGTGCGGCCAGGGCGAGATCGGCGAGGTCGGCATAGCTGAACGCTTCCGAAGAATCCGGCATAAGGCTCTGGGACTCAACGGGTTGATGGACAACGCAAATCGCTGCGGCGGCGAAAAGCGGATAAAGCTGACGCATGTTCCTCCTGGAGCCGTGACGGCCTTGCGCTAGAGCGTTTCGCATTAACCTTGCATTGCGGCGGAAATCCGCCAAGCTTTCCCGGGCGATGAAGGATTGCGTCCGGCAAAGTGTGGCGATAGAGACACCGACCGCATCCATGTCCGTTACATGGATGAACCGATATGCGGCCGCTGCGTTTTGCCAGACGGATCGACATCACGAGAGAGGGAGCGCGGCTGATTAATGTCTTACGTTGATCAGGGAATGAGCAAGGGACGGGTGTGGGCCATCGTCCTGGTTTTTGCCTTGCACGCGCTGCTTGGCTACGCCTTTGTGACCGGCTTGGCTTACAAGTACGTCAAGAGCATCCAGGAGGATCTCAAGACGTTCGACGTCATCGACGAGCCGCCGCCGCCCGAAGAGCCGCCGCCCGAGCAGCCGAAGCAGGTTCAGCCGCCGCCCGTGGTGGCGCCGCCGCCGCTGGTGCGCACCAACACGCCGCCGCCGCCGATCACCACCGTTCAGGTGGCCCCGCCGCCGGTGATCACGCCGACCGCGCCGCCGGCGCCGCCCGCGCCGCCGGCCCCGCCGCCGCCGCCGCGCGTCGTCCAGCCGGTCGCTCCGCGCGCCGATCTTCGCGGCCTGATCTCCGCCGACGATTATCCGTCGGGCGCGCTGCGCAGCGGCGATCAGGGCACCGTGCGGGTCCGGCTTACCGTCGATCCCAATGGCCGCGTCTCCGGGTGCGAGGTGACGTCCAGCAGCGGTCACTCGACGCTCGATTCGGCCACGTGCCGGCTGCTGCGCAGCCGCGCGCGGTTCACGCCGGCGCGCGACAATCAGGGCAATCCGACCACGGACACGTACAATTCGCCTCCCATCAGGTGGCAGATCCAGGATCAGTGATCGCGCCGCGAGGCATCCGAATTTCAGCTTCAACCGAATTAACTGAGAGGAATTGATACAATGGCAGCACCAGCACATGGCGGTGAAAACCCCTATGGCCTGATGGCGGCGCTCGAGCAGGGCGGTGTCATCGCTTATCTCACCTTCGGCATCCTCGTCCTCATGTCGGTGGGGTCGTGGTACGTCTTCTTCGTGAAGTTCATCGAGCAGCAGAAGATTCTCAACGAGGGGCGCCGCGCGCGCACGGCCTTCTGGCAATCGGCGAACCTGCGCGAAGGCGCGAACAAGCTCACCAAGAACGGCGCCTATCGGCAGATCGTCGATGACGGCCTGCTTGCCGACGATCAGCACACCAAGTTCACCGATCCGGTCGATCAGCATGACTGGATGATGACGTCGCTGGCGCGCAGCCAGGGCGCGATCAACGCCAAGCTGTCGACCGGCCTGGCGCTGCTCGCCACCGTCGGTTCGACCGCGCCGTTCGTCGGCCTGTTCGGTACCGTCGTCGGCATCTATCGCGCGCTGATCAAGATCGGTGCGTCCGGCCAGGCCTCGATCGACGCGGTCGCCGGTCCGGTCGGCGAGGCGCTGATCATGACCGCGCTCGGTCTCGTCGTCGCGGTTCCGGCCGTGATGCAGTACAACTGGCTGATGCGCCGCAACAAGGCGATCGGCGAGGAGCTGGCCCGCTTCGCCGCCGATGTGCACGGCTACATGATGTCGGGCGGCAATCTGCGTCCGCCGGTTCCGGCCGCGCGCGCGGCGGCTCCGGCCCGTCCGGCTGCGGCGGCCGGCACCGCCGGCACGGCGTCCAAGGCCTGATGAGCGAAGAGCGGCGGGCTCCCGCACGGGCCCGCCGCCGCTTGCCGCCGTCGGCGACGCGGTGAAATACGAGGATAGGAACTGAATTATGGCAATGCAGGTCGGCGAAAGCGGAGACGAAGACACCCCGATGTCCGACATCAACACGACGCCGCTCGTGGACGTCATGCTGGTGCTGCTGATCATCTTCCTCATCGCCGTGCCCGTCGTTCTGCAGACGGTGCCGGTGCAGCTGCCCAAGGTGGATTTCGAACCGACCCAGACGCGGCCCGAGAATGTGAACCTCTCGGTTCGGGCCGTGAACGGCGAATGCGAGGTCTATTGGAACCTGGCGCGTGTCGATTCCGAGCAGCTGCTCGATCGCGCCGTCGGAGCGCTGGAGGCCGAAATCGCCCGCCAGGGTGGTCCGGACAATGTGACCGAGCTGCCGGAGGCGCATATCCGCGGCGATGTCAGCACGCCGTGGCGCTGTGTCGGCGGCGCGATCTTCACGATGCAGCGCGCGGGCTTCGCCCGGGTCGGCTTCATCTCGGAACCGCCGCCTCGTGGCGGTCTTCGGTTCTGATCCGGTTTAGTTAGGAGCAATTGACATGGGTGCCGCGGTATCTTCCGACTCCGGCGAACCGATGATGGACATCAACACGACGCCGCTCATCGACGTCATGCTGGTGCTGCTCATCATGTTCATCATCACCATCCCGGTGCAAACCCACGCGGTAAAGCTCGACCTGCCGGTCGACGATCCGAGCCGCCGCACGCCGCCGCCGATCGATCCTGTGAAGAACAAGATCGTCATCATGCCGGACAATGTCGTGACGTGGAACGGCGCGCCGGTGAACGACGTCCAGCTTCGCCAGTATCTCGACATCACGACGACGATGCGGCCGACGCCGGAGCTTCACCTCCAGCCGCACCCCGAAGCCCGTTACGAGCGGGTGGACGAGGTGCTCGCGATCACCAAGCGCGCGAACGTCCAGTCGATGGGCTTCGTCGGCAACGAGGCCTACGCCACCTTCAACTGAGGCGGCGCGGCTTTCGCGAGGATATGGGGCGGTCCTGCGGGGCCGCCCTTTTTTTGTGCAGGAACGCCGCGCGGCCGAAGGCCGCATTTTTATTCGCGCAGAGACGCAGAGGCGCAGAGAGGCTACGGTTCCAGCACCTTTCCTCGGCGCGCAGGGCCCTTTCTCGAAGCGGGATCAGAAAGGCGCTTACGCGCATTCACGCTTCGGTCTCTCCGCGCCTCTGCGTCTCTGCGCGAACCATGACTGTGGGCGGTGCGGCACGATGTTCGAGAAAGGGCGCTGCGCGCCGATGATCGGGGGAGTGAAGATCAGGCCGCCAGGCCCTCGAACTGGAGGCGGGCGAGGCGGGCGTAGAGGCCGCCTTTGGCGTTCAGCGCGTCGTGATTGCCTTCCTCGACGATCCGGCCATGCTCCATCACGACGATCCGGTCGGCGGCGCGCACCGTGGCGAGGCGGTGGGCGATGACGATCGTGGTGCGGCCCTGGAACAGGCGTTCGAGCGAGGACTGGACCAGCCGCTCGCTTTCCGCGTCGAGCGCCGAGGTCGCCTCGTCGAGCAGCAGCAGCGGCGCGTCGCGCAGCAAGGCGCGGGCGATGGCGATGCGCTGGCGCTGCCCGCCGGAGAGGCGCGCGCCGCCTTCGCCAAGGAAGGTGTCGAGGCCCTCGGGCAGCTTTCTGAGGAACTCGGCGGCATTGGCGGCCTCCGCGGCCTCCCACAATTGCTCGTCGCCCACCTCCCAGCGGCCGTAGCGCAGATTGTCGCGCGCCGAGGCGGCGAAGATCACATTCTCCTGCGGCACATAGGCGATGCGTGCGCGCACGTCGGCGGGATCGGCCGCGCGCAGGTCCACGCCGTCCAGCGTCACCGCGCCGTCCTGCGGATCGTAGAAACGCTGGGCGAGCTGGAACAAGGTGGACTTGCCCGCGCCGGACGGCCCGACCACCGCGACCAGCTCGCCCGGCGCCACGGCCAGGCTGAAGCCCTCCAGCGCGCTGGCGTCGGGCCGGGTCGGATAGTGGAAGGTCACATTCTCGAACGCCAGCGCCCCCCGCGCCGGTTCGGGCAGGGCGACCGGATCGGCGGGCGCGCGGATCCCCGGCTCCTCGGCCATCAGCTCGGCGATACGTCCGGCCGCGCCGGCGCCGCGCAGCAATTCGCCATAGACCTCGGTGAGCGCGCCGAACGCGCCGGCGACGATCGCCCCGGTGATGACGAAGGCCGCCACCGTGCCGCCGCTGATCGCGCCCTGCGACACGTCGATCGCCGCCTGGCGCATCAAGAGGGTGATGCCGCCGAACACCATGGTGACGACGATGGCGGTGAGGATCGCGCGCAAGAGGATGCGCCGCCGCGCGGTCGCGAAGGTGCGCGCCACGGCCGCGCGGAAGCGGCTGCTCTCGCGTTCCTCCTGCCCGAAGGCCTGGACGATCTTCATCGCGCCCAGCGTCTCGGCGACGATCGAGCCCAGGTCGGCGATCCGGTCCTGGCTGGCGCGCGAGATGTTGCGCACCCGCCGGCCGAGCAGCACGACGGGGATGACGACGAGCGGGATGCCGGCGAGCAGCCCCAGCGTCATCATCGGCGCCAGCGTGAACAGGTAGATGATCCCGCCCACGCCCATCACGATGTTGCGCAGCGCCTGCGACACGGTGGAGCCGACCACCATCTCGATCACGCCGGTATCGGCGGTGATGCGCGAGGCGATCTCGGACGGCCGGTTCTCCTCGAAGAAGCGCGGCTCGAGCCGCAGCATGTTGTCGTGCAGCTTGCCGCGTATGTCGGCGACGACCCGCTCGCCCAGCATCGACACGAAATAGAAACGCAGCGCCGTCGCCACGGCGAGCACCACCACCATGGCGAGCAGATAGTTGAACAGATGCCCGATCCGCCCGTCGCCGCCGGCCGCGAAGCCCTGGTCGATCAGCCGGCGGAAGCCGTCCGGAATGGCGAGCGTCGCCAGCGCGGCGACCAACAGCGCGATCCCCGCCCCCGCCAGCGTCCCCTTGTAGCGCAGCGCATAGCGCCAGATGACGATCAGGTTCCCGATCCTGCCCCGCGGCGCCTCGCTCGTCTTTCCCCCAGCCATGAGCGCGGCCTAGCAGCGCGGGGCGGTGGGCTCAATGGTGGGGGTGGCGCTTCGCCTACTGTGCCACGGGGTTGCCGCTTGGCGTTGCTCGAGAGATTGAGTGAGCTGTCAATGGAGTGCTTGCACCGGAGCTTGGTCTCGTTAGCGCAATAACTTGCGCTTACGATCATTAAACTCCGCCTCGGTGAGCGCGCCAGCTTGGCGCAGACTCCAGAGTCGCTCTAATTCAATCGAAACATCTTGCTGCTCAAATGATTCCTCCTTGGGTTCTTGACGCTCCTCAATGATTTGGCTGAGCAGGGCATGGTAGCGATTTGCCTTTTGGACGACATCCTTTAGGATAGGAGCGTTGTGGGCAACGCCCTTCCCGCTCATTTCCCATTTGAAAAAGGTGACAGATTGAATGGGATGAGCGCGGTCACGAAAATGCATAACTATGGTGATCGAGTTGACAAATCTCTTGTCGAGCGATGACGCAGCCATCTTATTGCCACCAGTAAATCCCCCAACTAAAAGTCCAACAGGCCCAAAGGCAATCCCCCCTACCGCAGCGCCAGCAATTTGGGCTCCACGCCTGGTCTTCGTGGTAGATTCAGTAGTGGTGACTGTTACGCCATCGATATCAATTTCAGCGCGTTGCAGAAGGTTGAAGTCGTAATTCTGAATGTCAGGTGTGATCCCAGCAAATATCTGTCTCTTATCCCAGTCGATTCCTAGGCAACTCCCGTCGAATCCACTCGCATAGGAGTCGACTGAGCCTAGCTCAGTGAGCCGCCGCATCCCCTCACTGATTCGCGCATTTGTCGATTGTGCCGCATCGATTCCGATGACTATCGCGATCACCACTAGAACCCCGAAGATTCCGAGCACCCAATAAAGCACGTCCATCATGCGCCCCCTTTTGGTCACCGCTCTACGGCGGCCATAGTGTGCTTGAATTTAGGATAACTTCAATTCTCAGTGAAAACCGGGACGAAAACCGGGATAGTATATATTCACCCAAGGGCCGCGTCCTTCCAATGCAGGATTTCGCTTGACCCGCCGGGCCGGACATCCGGGCCAGCATAACCTCAGCGAGCGGCGGCAGTCCTGAGAGCTTCCTCGCTCCATTGATTGACGCTCTTGCCGCTCAGTTCGGCGGCCAAGGCAACCTGGGCGTGAACGCCGGGATCGACACGAAGCATCAGATTGCCCGAATAGGGCTTGTCCGGCCGTTTTCCGATCTTCTCACAGGTCTCCAGATAATCCTCGACCGCCTCCTCGAAGGCGTCCACCAGCTCCTTCACGCTGTCGGCGTGGAAGGAGACCTTGTCCTCGATGCCGGCGATGCGGCCGAAGAAAATACCGTCCTTGGCATCGAATTCGACGCGCGCCGCATAGCCCTTGTGCTTCAATACGTTGCTCATGGTTCCACTCCCAACCGGGTAAGATACTCTCTCGCCTCCCGGACCTGATACCGCTCTGCCCCGCTCCGGTGCAATTGCCCCCCGGTGTCATTCCCTTGTGGACCTGCGCTCCATCGCCGCCCATAAGGTTGCTGCACTGCGGCGGGGAACAGGACACGGATGCTTTACGACGCCTATGAGATGCAGCGCTCGCTGCTCGCCGGGGCCAGCACGCTGGCCAATATGGGCGCGGGCTGGATGCAGAATCCGATCAATCCGCTGGCTTATTCCCACATGGGGCCGATCGTCGCCTCCGCGCTCGACGTCTTCGCCCATGCCGCCGCGCCACGCGGCAAGCCGGAATTCGGCATCGAGACCGCGATCGTCGACGGCAAGGAGGTCCGCGTCGAGGAGGAGATCGTCCTGCGCAAGCCCTTCGGCCAGCTCAAGCATTTCCGCCGCGTCGGCGCGCGCGGCAAGCCGGTCGAGGGCAGCCCCAAGCTGCTGATCGTCGCGCCGATGTCCGGCCACTATGCGACCCTGCTGCGCGACACCGTCCAGCGGATGATCCCCGGCCACGACGTCTACATCACCGACTGGCGCGACGCGAAGCTGGTGCCGCTGGATGAGGGCCGCTTCGATCTCGACGATTATGTCGATTATCTGATCGAGTTCCTCGAGCATATCGGCCCGGGTGCCCACATGCTCGCGGTCTGCCAGCCTTCCGTGCCGGCCTTCGCCGCCGCCTGCCTGATGAGCGCGGACAAGAACCCGGCCCGGCCGAGGACGCTGACCATGATGGGCGGGCCGATCGACACCCGCAAGGCGCCGACCGAAGTCAACACCGTCGCCACGCAACGCCCGTTCGAATGGTTCCAGCGCAACGTGATCGTCACCGTGCCCTATCTCTATCCGGGCGCGGGGCGGCGGGTCTATCCGGGCTTCCTTCAGCTCGCCGGTTTCATGGCGATGAATCTCGGCAACCATCTCGTCAGCCACTGGGGCATGTTCAAGCACCTCGTCGAGGGCGACGGCGACAGCGCCGAGGCGACCAAGGATTTCTACGAGGAATATCGCTCGGTCTGCGACATGACCGCCGAATTCTATCTCCAGACGATCGACAATGTGTTCCAGCGCCATCTGCTGCCGCGCGGCAAGCTGATGCATCGCGGCCGCAAGGTCGATCCGGCGGCTTTGACCGACGTGGCGCTGCTGGCGATCGAGGGCGAGCGCGACGACATTTCCGGCATCGGCCAGACTCGGGCGGCGCTCGACATCGCCACCAAGCTCCCGGCGGCGAAGAAGAAATATCTGCTGGCCGAAGGCGTCGGCCATTACGGCATCTTCCACGGCAGCAAGTGGCGAGGTCGCATCGCGCCGGTGCTGGAAGCGTGGATCGCCAGGCACAATAGCTGAACGATGATCGCGCTCGCCGCCCTCTTGCTGTCGGCGCAGGCGAGCGAGGAAGAGCTGCGCGCCCGCATCGCGGAGCAGCCGCGCGCCGTCCGCCACTTCGTCGCGCGGCGGGAGATGTGCCGTCACTGGGTTGACGAGGAGCCCTATGACGACGCGCGCCGCCGCGAGATCGAGCGGGCGCTGCGGCGGGACCGCTGCGGGCAGATCGAGGCGGACGAGGTGGCGCTGCGCCATCGCTTCGCGCGCTATCCGCAGGTCATCTCCGTGCTCGACGAGACCCGCGACGCACTGGGTTGGTAGGCATCGACAGGACGCCGCTAGAGCATTGAGGGGTTGATTTGAATCTCTTCTTCCGTTCGGGCTGAGCTTGTCGAAGCCCTGCCCTTCTCTTCTGCACAAAGAAAGGACAGCCCCCTTCGACTGCCTTGCAGGCGCTCAGGACAGGCTTCGACAGGCTCAGGGCGAACGGAGTGTATGGGGCAATCCAGCACGAAGCTGCCCTGGCTCAGGCCGGCTGGAGCGCGGCCTCCACCAGCCCTTCGAACAGCCGGCGGCCGTCGGTGCGGCCGTGCGCCGGCTCCACCGCCCGCTCGGGATGGGGCATCAGGCCGAGCACGTTGCCGGCTTCGTTGAGAATGCCGGCGATGTTCCGGGCGGAGCCGTTGACCGGCGCGGCATAGCGCAGCGCCACCCGGCCTTCGCCCTCCAGCCGGTCGAGCGTCTCGGCATCGGCCTGGAAATTGCCGTCATGATGGGCGACGGGCAGGGCGATCTCCTCACCGGCCGCATAGCGGGAGGTGAAGGCGCTCTGGCTGTTCTCGACGACGAGCGGGACATCCCGGCAGATGAAGGAGATGCCCGCGTTGCGCATCAGCGCGCCGGGCAGCAGGTGGGATTCGGTCAGCACCTGGAAGCCGTTGCACACCCCCAGCACGAAAACGCCGCGCTCCGCCGCCTGGCGCACGGCGCGCATCACCGGCGATTGCGCCGCCATCGCGCCGGAGCGCAGATAGTCGCCATAGGAAAAGCCGCCCGGAATGGCGATGAGGTCGAGGCCCTCCGGCAGCTCGGTCTCGCGGTGCCAGACCATCGCCGGGGCGCGGCCGGTGACCTGCTCCAGCGCCACCGCCATGTCCCGGTCGCAATTGGAGCCGGGGAAGACGACGACCGCGCTCTTCATGCCGCCGGCTCCGTCCGCTCGATCCGGAAATTCTCGATGACGGTATTGGCCAGCAGCTTGCGGCACATCTCCTCGATCTCGCCTTCGGTCAGGCCCGGCGCGTGGTCCAGCTCGATCAGCTTGCCGGCGCGCACGTCGTTGATGCCCGAAAAGCCCAATCCCTCCAGCGCGTGATGGATGGCCTTGCCCTGCGGGTCGAGGACCCCGTTCTTCAGCGTCACATAGACACGGGTCTTCATGGCATCTCCGGCGGTCTGGATTTGCCGGCCATATGGACTCGGATGACGCCGGGCACAAGCGGTCAGGGCTGGTTTCCCGCGCCGTGCCACCCTATCTCTCTCCCATGAGCGAAACGGCGGACATCTCCCTCTCCCCCAGCGCGGCGGCGCGGGTGGCGGCGATCGCGGCGAAGCAGGGCAAGCCGGCGATCCTGCGCCTCACCGTGGACGGCGGCGGCTGCGCGGGCTTCCAGTACCGCTTCGGCCTCGCCGACGCGGTGGAAACGGACGATACCGTCGCCACACAGGACGGCGTCACGCTCGCGGTGGATGCGATCTCGCTCGATCTGGTGCGCGGCGCCATGGTCGATTTCGTCGAAAGCCTCGGCGGCGCGTCCTTCCAGGTGACCAACCCCAACGCCGCCTCCGGCTGCGGCTGCGGGACGAGCTTTTCGATCTGACCGCCGGCGGCTATCACGGCCGCCATGAAGATCGTCGCCTACAACCTCAACGGCATCCGCGCCCGGCTGCCCCGCCTCCTCGAATATCTCGAGGAGCAGAAGCCGGACGTGCTCTGCCTCCAGGAGCTGAAATGTGCCGACGAATCCTTCCCGGCCGACGAGATTCGCGCGGCCGGCTATGACGGCGTCTGGCACGGGCAGAAGGGCTTCAACGGCGTCGCGATCCTGACGCCGGGCGGCGCGCCCGTGCTGCGCCGCATGGGTCTGCCCGGCGATCCGGACGACACGCACAGCCGCTATATCGAGGCGGAGGCGAACGGCGTGGTCGTCGCCTCCATCTACCTGCCCAACGGCAATCCGGTGGGCACGGAGAAATTCGCCTACAAGCTCGCCTGGATGGACCGGCTGCGCGCCCATGCCGCCGCATTGCTCGCCGAAGAGCGCCCGGTGGTGCTGGCCGGCGACTGGAACGTGATCCCGACCGATTCGCCCGACGACGTCTTCTCCGCCAGGGCGATGGCGACGGACGCGCTCGCCCAGCCGGAAAGCCGCGCGGCGCTGCGCCGCATCCTCAATCTCGGTTTCACCGATGCGATCCGCGCCCGCTATCCCACGGGGCAGGTCTATACCTATTGGGATTATCAGGCCGGCGCCTGGCAGCGCGACGCGGGCTTCCGCATCGATCACCTCCTGCTCAGCCCGCAGGCGGCCGACCGGCTGGCCGATGCCGGCGTCGACAAGGATTATCGCGGCCGCGACAAGGCCAGCGATCATGCGCCGACCTGGGCCACGCTGGCCGGCTGATCCCGCGCGACGGCGCGTATCGTCTCTGCTATAGGCGCGCGAAACGTCCTTCGGGGGGAGGGGGTATGGGTTTCCTGCGGCTTTTGCTGAGCCCGTTTCGCGGCGCGGCCTGGCTTTACGTCGTCCTGTTCCTGTTCTTCTTCGCGGTCGGCGCCGTCGCGTTGCTGTTCGGCTTCAGCTTGGGCGACGTGGACAATTGGCTCGATGCCAATGGCGGCTGGATCGAGGCGATCGGCGATCTGCTGTTCCGCCTGTTCTTCGCCTTCGTCCTGCTGATGAGCGCCGCCATCGCCCTGATGTGCATATATCAGGGCATCGATCGCGTCTGGCGGCGCGGGGGCCGGCCGACGCCCGCGCCCACGAACAAAAAGGAGGAACCTGGCTGCCTCGGCCTCGGCTGCGGCACGATCGCGGCTGCGCTGGTCGGCTATTTCGCCTGGTTCGGCGTGTTCTACTGAGCGTCCGCGCCGTCCTTCTTGTCCGAGATCAGCGCGAAGCTCGCGAAGACCATGCCGGCCAGCACCGAGACGAAGAACAGGATCGAGTGCGAGGCGCTGTCCGGCACAAAATATTCGCCGGCGACGCCCCGGCTCCAATAAAGCCAGTGGAAGAACATGGTCAGCCCCGCCAGCAGCGCGATGCTGGTGACGAGGACGATGCGGCCCGTGCGGCGGGCGCCGGGCGCGGCGGTCCAATCCTCCACGCCCGGCGTCGCCCAGCCCCCGGCGGAGCCATAGGCGATGAGCCCGGTGAAGATGCCGAGCACCAGCCAGATCGCATAAGGCAGCACGTCGCTCTGGCCGCGCACCGGCGCCACGTCGAAGATCGTGGCGGCGATCACGCCGACGACGATCGCAAGCGCCATGCAGACCAGCAGCACGACCGCGGATTTGAGCGCGGTCGCCAGGATCGTCCCTATCGGCATCGTCATTCTCCCCCCGAAGAAAGCGAGAGGATAACATGAGTGCCGTCAGGTCGGAACAGGAGCGTAACGGAAGGGTCGGTGGCGCGCGGTGGGACTTGCATTCCCCACTTGATGCGTCGGTCGGCCTGAGGGCCGTACCCGCGCTACGGCCGCAAGATTCACCGTGTCGCGCGCGCCGACTCGTTCATAACATGATCGGGCCGGGTTGCGAACCGCCGATCCCCGCCGCCCGCCGTCGGGCGGGCTCGGCTCGCCGGCTCAACAGCGTTGCGACGAGCCGATAGAGCCGTCCGGATTGGTGATGATGAGCCGCCCGCTATCGCCCCAGCGGACCCGCATCACGAATTCGCCGCCGGGGCCGGTCAGGGCCAGCCGGTCGCCGTTCAGCGTCCAGCGTCCTTCGCCGCCCGTATAGGACAGGAAGGTGCCGTCGGCACGGAAGATCACGTCCTGCCTGCAATCGCCATTGTCGCCCCAGCGGCCGACCAAAGCCGCGGCGGTCACCGGGCGCTCCGGCGCCATGACCGGCTTGCCACTTTGGGCGGACACGGGCGCGGCGGCCAGGAAGGCGGTGATCGCCGGCAACAGCAAGGCTGTCTTCATTCGCTCTTCTTCCTCCCGTTCAGCAGCGGATCGAGCGGCCGGCCGATCCGTCCGGATTGACGACCTGCATCGATCGCCCGTCATAGGCCTGGATGGCCAGGGTAAAGGTGCCGCCGTCGCCACTGAGATGGAGCTGGTCGCCGTCGAGCCGCCAGCCGCCGCTGCCGCCGGTATAAGAGCGGAAGGTGCCGTCGGCGTTGATCTGGATGAAGGTCGCGCAATTGGCGTCGTCGGCCCAACGCCCGACCAGGGTCTGGGGACTCAGCCCGACCACTCCGCCCGGTCCGCCGCCGACCGAGGGATCCTTGCCGCCCGGCCCGCCGCCGGCGAAGGCCTGGAGCGAGCGGCTGGTGGTGATGCCGGCATCCGCGATGCGCGGATCGCCGCCATTGTCTCCGCCGTCGCCGGAGCGCTTGCCGCCGGCCGGCGCCGCGAGGTTCGCATCGGCCGTCGCGGCGACATTGCCGGGTTCGGCGGTTTCGTTGCCGGCGAACGCGCTGCCGATCAGATGACAACCGCCCAGCGTGAGCGCCGCCCCGCACAGCATCCCCAGCTTCGCCTTCATGGCTTCACTCCGCCCTGTCCGCTCGGCACGATCATAAGCCCCGCACGGCGCGGGCGTAAAGCGTTCCGATTGGCTTGCCTCGCCCCGCAAAGCATGTTTGAAGCGCGACGGATCAGGCAGGGGGAACGGATCATGACATCCAAATCCACGATCGCCACTTTGGCCGCAGCCGTGACGCTGGCCGCGCTTCCGGCGACCGCCTCGGCCGCCGAAGGCGAAGATATTGGCGGCTTCTATATCGGCGTCCATGCCGGGCTGGGCAGCGATTCCTCCGATTGGGCCGGCACCGCCAATCCCAATCCGGTGCCGCCCTTCACCTCGGCCAACACCGCCGGCCTGAGCGCCAGCGGCGCCCTGTTCGGCGGTACGATCGGCGGGCGCTGGCAGAGCGGCTATCTCGTGCTGGGGATCGAGGCGGAGGCGAGCTTCGCCAATCTCGACGACAGCGCGCCCAATACGTCGGTCGCCGGCTTCGCCAATTCGGCCGAGATCGACTGGCTGGGGACGCTTACCGCCCAGGCCGGCATCCACACCGGCCGCGTCCACGGCTATCTGGAGGCGGGCATCGCCTTCACCGGGAGCGAATATAGGGTGACCGATTCGCGCGGCGGCCCCGTCAACCTCACGCAGAGCGTGTCCGACACCCGCAACGGCTTCGTCTTCGGCGCCGGGCTCGAATATCTGCTCGGCAGTCACTGGTCGATCCGCGGCGAATATAATTATCTGAACTTCGGCGCGAACGACTACCGGATCGCGAACGACAGCTGGTCGATCGACCAGACCATGCATGTCGGGCGCGTGGCGTTCCTGTATCGCTTCTAGGAACGGACGTCAGAGCGCCTTCTCGTAGATCCGGTAGACCCGGTTGACCTTGCTCTCGATCGCGTCGGCGATCGAGATCATTCCCTGATTGTCGTCGAGGATCCAGCCGACCTCGGCGCGCGCGATGCCGTAATGGCCGGTGCCGTTGCGGCGGATATATTCGATCATCATGAAGGCAAGCTGGCTGGCCAGCCGGGTGGCGTGGATCTTGCGGACCACCCCCATCAGCGGCACGCGCCCGCCCTTGAACCGCTTGCGGTGCAGCGCCCAGAGCAGTTTCGCCCAGCCGAACGGGAAGAGATTGCCCTTCAGCGCCGGCAGGAACTGGTTGAGGTCCGGCAGCGCCATCATGAAGGCGACCGGCTCGCCATCATATTCGGCGATCAGGATCATGTCCTCGAGCACGATCGGCTTCAGCTTCCTGCCCGCATAGGCGATCTCGCTGTCGGTCAGCGGAATGAAGCCCCAATTGTCGGCCCAGGCCTCATTGAGGATGGACAGGATCAGCGCAGCCTCCGCGTCGAAGCGGCTCTTGTCGATCTTGCGCACGCGGATGCGTTCGTTCTTCTCGCCCGCCGCGACGATGCGCTGGATCAGCGGCGGGAAGGGTTTCACGACGTCGAGATCGTAGGTGTAGAGGTCCTTGATGCCGGCATAGCCCGCGCCCTCAACCCAGGCTTGATACGTGGCCTTGTTGTGGCCCATCATCACCATGGGGGGATGGTCGTGCCCCTGCACCAGCAGCCCCGGCTCGTCCCAGATGCCGAGCGAGAAGGGGCCCATCGACCGGGTCATGCCCTTGCCCTGCAGCCAGCCTTCCACCGCCTCGATCAGCGCGCGGTACACCGCCTCGTCCTCGCCCTCGAACATGCCCCACTGGCCGATGCCCGCGCCCATATGGGTCTGGACCAGTTCGTCCACCTGGCCCGACATGCGCCCGACCACGCGCCCGCCCCGCTCGGCGAGGAACAGCGCCGCCTCGGCATGTTCGAACCAGGGATTCTTGCCCGGCGTGATGAGCCCGTTC
Organism: Sphingomonas sp.; assembly: GCA_019635535.1. Taxonomy (NCBI): domain Bacteria; kingdom Pseudomonadati; phylum Pseudomonadota; class Alphaproteobacteria; order Sphingomonadales; family Sphingomonadaceae; genus Sphingomonas; species Sphingomonas sp. The sequence goes on along the minus strand of JAHBZH010000001.1, from coordinate 2,646,301 downwards.
ACCTCGTCCTTCAGCGGCGGCACCCAGTTCGGATCGCCCGCATTCAGGCGATAGGCGAGATCGATGAAGGCGCGTCTGTCGGCCTTGGAGGCGACGGGGCGGACGGTGATGTTCATGGTCGCGCCCTATCGCCGGTCAAAGAGACAGTCGAGGGGAAGCTCAGTCCCGGTCCCGCTGCCGCGGATGCCCCGTCGCCACGCCGCCGGAGAGCTGCGCCACCCAGGGATAACGCTCCGCCACCTCCGGCGTGTAGCCGAGATTGAACACGGTCGGGCTCTTCGCGGGCCGCTCGGGGCGGTCGTAATAGGTGCCGAACACCTTGTCCCAGAAGAAGGTGGTGATGCCGTAATTGCCGTTCTCGTCGTGGAAATGATGGGCCATGTGGCGCTTCTTCATTTCGACCAGCAGCTTGTGCTTGGGCTTGTAGGCCAGATGCTGGATGCAGTGGACGAATTCGTAGATGCAGGTCGTGATGAGCCCCGTCGCGAAGGCGATCGCGGCGGCGCCGAAGCTGGCGTCCCAGGGCAGGCCGATCGCATAGCCGATCGGGATCACGCCCAGCGCGATGGTCGGCAGCGTCGTGTGCAGAGCGCCGAACAGCACTTCCAGATGGTTCGGATCCTGGTGGTGATCGTAATGGATGCGCTTCCAGGTCGACGCGAGCAGCGGCATCTTGAACATCCAGCGGCTGTGCAGCACCCAGCGGTGCAGCAGGTACCAGATGAGCGGATAGGCGACGCTGGCCACGCCGATGGCGAGTAAGGTCGGCACCAGCGGCGCCGGCTGCCAGGCGAAGGCGCCGATCGAGGCGGCGGCGAGCAGCAGATAGGCGATGATCGCCGGATATTGGAAATAGGCGATCACAAGCTCGCGCAGCGTCATCTTGTCGAGATGATGCTCGCGGCGCCAGAATGACGGGCGGAGGGTCTGGGCGATCTTCACGTCTCTTGTCCGATATCCTTGTAGCGCGTCCGGCGCGACGAAGGGAGCGCCTTTGCGCCCCGATATGTGACGGCCAGATGAATGCGCAATAAGGCGCTTTTGGGGCGCGGAGAGGGCGGTCGGAAAGCGGGACGGGCCGCATCAACCCATCGTCATTCCCGCGAAAGCGGGAATCCAGCTTCTTTCCATTCCTTCCTTCGCGTCTTCGCGTGAACCAGGCTGCTTATTTCACGCGAAGGCGCGAAGACGCGAAGAAGAAAAGGTAGATTCCAGTTTTCGCTGGAATGACGGGAAGGTTCAGCCCTCCCGCGCCGCCACGATCCGGTTCGCCAGATCCCAGTCCACTTGCCGGTCCACGTCGATCGGCCCCTCGGCGAAGGGCATCGGCACCGGTCTGGTCTTCACGCCGACCGCCCGCGACAGCGCGTTCAGCACGGTCTGCAGGGTGAACAGCCGGCTCTTGTAGAGGAGGAAGGCGAACAGGCCGAAGGCGCCGATCAGCCGTTTGGGCTTCTTGCCGAACTGGCCGCCGCCCCGGAACACCTGCGCCCCCTCGATCCCCTTCGGGGTCAGCAGCGCATAGAGGTTGCACGAGGAGAAGGCGCCGTCGCGGAAGCGGTGGAAGGCGCGATTCCCTTCCGGATATTTCTCCAGCACGTAGCTGGCGGGCGTCAGGCCCAAAGCGGCGTCCGCCTCCACGCCGTCCAGCGCGTCGCAGAAGAAACGGACCATCTCGGCCGTGTGCAGCGCATTGTCGCCGGTGGTGATGACGAGCGGCAGCATGTCCGCGCTCGCCACGGCGGCGACGCTGGTCGCGATAGTGTCGCGGCTGGGGACATAGGAGATGGCGTCCGCGCCGGGCAGGCCGGCGAGAATCTCCTTGGCCTCTTCGATGCTCTCTTCCTCGATCGCGACGATGGTCTGGCCGATCCGCCCCGACTCCAGCACGGCGGCGACCACCCGGCGCAGCATCGGCTGGCCGGCGATGTCGATGAAGCATTTGTGGCTGACGCCGCCGGCCTTGGCGAGCGGATCGAGATTGCCCCGGCTGGCGGCGAGCACCAGCGCCGCATAGCGCGTGTCGGTCATGTCGGCCTCGTCTCCCGGTTCGGCGCTTCTCAAGAGGGGAACGGTCCCCTCAGCGGCGCCGTCACGGGCGCGATAGACGGCAATTGCGGCAGCTTTGCAAGCGCCCCGCGCAGGTCTTCGAGCGCATCCGGCGCGATCGACCTGGCCGCGCAGCCGTCCAGCTTCGCCCAGACCTGCGCCATCGTGAACGGCGCGGCAAGGCTGCCCGCCGGCATCGGCACCTCCGTCTCGAACCGCCGCCCGTCGGTCAGAATGACCTCGACGCGGGTCGGGAATTCGCCCTCCGCCTTGTCCACCGGATGGCGATGGATGCGCGGATAGAGCACGCGGATGTCCGGCCGCATCGCCGCGTCGTCGGTGAAGTCGCCGAGCGCCGCATTGCCCGTCACGAGCGCGCAGGCCACGCCATATTCCAGGCTGAACTTGGCCTGCAGCGCATCCTGCGGATCGGCGTACATCAGATTGTTGAGATGTGTGACCGGGGCATAGACATGGATCGCATCCACCTGATCCGGTGTGATATTCTCATTTTGCTTTAGGGTTAAAATACCGTCCATCGCGCGGTGCGCACTGCCGCAATTCGGGAAACGCTTGGTCTTGAGCCCGCTGGAGAGGATCAGCAGCGGCTCGCCGATGCTGGCCGTCTCGAACCGCAAATTCTGGCCATGCTCGACATGGGTGAGCCCACCGCGCAGCGCCTCGTAATCGGGGCCGACCATCAGCCGGTTCATGCCCGTCGCCCCGTCCAAAGTGTCGCGCCCGGCGTCGATCCCGGCGCGGGCGAGGCTGGCGGCCATCACGCCGGACTTGGCGGCGAGGCCGGCATGGAGCGGCTTGGTCATCGTGCCGAACTGCGACATGAAGCCCGCCGCCATGCTGGTCGCGATGGACACCGCATAGGCTGCACGCTCCGCATCGAGCTTCAGCAGCCGCGCGCAGGCAGCCGCCGCCCCGATCGCGCCGACCGTGGCGGTCGCGTGCCAGCCCCGGTTGCGGTGCACGGGGTTCACCCCCTGCCCCACCCGGCCGAGGATCTGGAGGCCCGCGATATAGGCGTCGATGCACTGCCGCCCGGACGCACCCTCCGCCTCGGCCAGCGCCAGGATCGCAGGCACCAGCACGGCGGTGGCATGCGCCTTGGCCGGATCGAAATTGTCGTCGAAGTCGAGCGCATGCGCCGCCGTGCCGTTCACCAGCGCGGCCCAGGGCGGCGCCAGCGACCGGCCGAACCCGATCGCCGTCGAAGGCCCGTCGCCCCATTCCGCCACCGTCTTGAACACCCGCCGCGTCACGGGCTCGACCGCACCGGGGATCGAAACCCCGATCACATCGATGAACTGCCGCCGCGCCGCCTCGACCGCTGCCTCGGGCCAGTCGTCCGGCGTTTCCGCAATCCAGCGGCCGTAAGCGAGGATGGGGGTATCGGTCATGGCGGGGAGATAGGGGGTTCGGCGGAGGAAGGGAACCGGCCTGAATTCCCCTCCCTGGAAGGGAGGGGCTAGGGGTGGGTGCGAGCGCAGCGAGCTTTCGATCAAGCCCTAGGAGCGTCTTCGGCGCTACCCACCTCCATGAGCAGGTCGCCCTGTCCCCCGGACAGGGCTGCGAATGTCCGGGGGACATTCGCACCTGATCATCCTCCCTTGCAGGGAGGGGAGAAAAGGCGGGAACGGCCGATAGCCGCCACTAACGATTGTTGGATACAAATAGGAAAAGCTCTGTCAGGTGGCGTCCGACTCGGGACTTGCCCCGTTTCCCCGGCTCTTTGATATCACCGCCATTCATCCATCGTTGCGGCCGGGCGCCCCCGCCAAAACACCCCTCACCCTGTCAACTTTGTCAACTTATCCCTCTGCGCGCTCACACCAGCCGCAGCTTGCGCGCCACGCCGCCGAGCGCGAGGCGGTCGTCGCGGGTGAGGCCGTGGCGCAGGGCCAGCCAGCTTGTCGCGGCCCACAGCGCCAGCACGAGGGCGAAGCGCAGCGGGCCGCCCGCCGCCCAGGCGGCGCCGGCCATCAGGACGACGCCGACGAGCGCGACGCCGAGGCCCTGGAAGAGCTTGTAGTCGAAGGGCGAAAGCCGGTCGGCGACGCGCAGCTCCAGCGTCGCCGCATAGGAGGAGGCCATGGTCGCCGCGCCGACCGCGATCGCCATGCCGATCGCGCCGTAAGCCGGGGCGAGCCAGATGGCGAGCGCCGCCCAGGCGATGGCGGCGATCAGGCTGTTGAGCAAAGGCAAGGCGCGGTGGCCGATCATCTCGATCAGAGTGGAGGCCGGCCCCACAACCGCCTCGAACGCCCGCGCGGCGACGAGGATGTAGAGGATCGGCAGCGCGGCCGCCGCCTCGGGGCGGTAGATGCTGAGGATGTCGACCCCGGCGAAGATCAGCAGGCCCGCCAGCGGCACGACCAAAGCGGTCGAGACGCGGCTGGCGAAGCGGTAGAGCGGCGCGACCTCGGCGCGGTCGACATGGGCCTGGGCGGAGGAGAGGGGGCCGAGCACATATTGGAAGGCCTGCCGCACGATCAGCGGCACGGTGGAGAGCTTGCGCGCGATCTCGAACAGCCCCGCCGCCGCCGCGCCCGCCGCGCCGGGGAAGAGGAGGTTGAGCACCAGCGCCGGCGCGTCGATCAGCAGCCGGCGGGAAAGATCGGCGGGCAGGAGGGCTGCGCCGGAGATCAGCAGCTCGCGCAGCAGCCGCGCGGGGATCGGCGCGGCGAGGAGCTGGCGAAGGTCGTAATAGCGGCCGAGCAGCCGGACGCAGAGCAGGGCGGTGAGGCCGAGCGAGCTCAGATGAGCGAGCATCAGCCCTTCGGTCGCGAAGCCGAGCAGGAAGAAGCCGAGCGCGAAGAGGATGCGGGCGATCTGCTCCCAGAAGATGCGCAGGCGGATTTCCGGCCCGAAGGCGCGCCGGGCGCGGGCCGCCGCGGTGGCGGTCTCGACGAAGCTCCACAGCGGCAGCGCCCAGGCGAACAGGGCGATGGCGGTGGGGAGCCGCGCGGCATCCTGCGGCGCGACCGAGAAGATGCTCGCGACCGCCTCGGCGTTGAGCGTCACGATCAGCGCCAGCAGCGCCGCCGGCCCGACCGAGGCGATCAGGGCGAGCTTCACCGCGCCATGCGCCTCGGCCTCGCTCGCCCGGGTCGGCACGATGCGCTGGAGCGCGGCGGTCATGGCGAGGCCGGTCAGGTTGGTGGCGAGGCTGATCGCGGCCCAGAGCACGACATAGATGCCGTAGGTCGCGATGCCGAACAGCCAGGTGTAGAGCGGCTGGGCCAGCGCCTCGATAAGCGCGCCGAGCCGTGCCAGCCCCGCCAGCGCCGCGCCGCGCGCGACCTCGTCGCGGGTGACGGCGGGCCTGCCCCCCGCCTCGCTCACGCCGCGCCCGGCGTGCGTGGGCCCAGGATGATGATCGCCGCGCCGATCAGGCAGATGGTGGCGCCGATCGTGTCCCACCGGTCCGGCCGCACGCCCTCGACCGCCCAGAGCCAGAAGAGCGAGGCGGTGATGTAGATCGCGCCATAGCCGGCATAGGCCCGCCCCGCCGCATCGGTCTCGACCAGGGTCAGCAGCCAGGCGAAAGCGGCGAGGCTGGCCATGCCGGGGATCAGCCAGAGCGGCGACTTGTCGAGCCGCAGCCACGCCCAGAAGGCGAAGCAGCCCGCGATCTCGAACAGGGCCGCGGCCACATAGGCGGGAAGCGTCATTCCTCGGTCCGGATCAGCACCGCCTCGCCGACCAGCGCGAAGAGCAGGAAGGGCCCCCAGGCGGCGAGGAAGGGCGGATAGGCGCCGAAATTGCCCATGGCGAGGGCGAAATTGTCGGCGACGAAATAGGCGAAGCCGAGCGCCATGCCGAGCACGGCGCGGGCGAAGACCTGCCCCGATCGCGCGAGGCCGAAGGCGGCGATCGCGCCGAGCAGGGGCATCAGGATCGACGACATCGGCGCGGCGATCTTGCGCCACAGATTGGCCTGGAGCGAGTCCACCGGCCGGTCGGCGGCCTTCAACTCGGCGATCGAACGGCGCAGCGTCATGAAGTCCTGCTCGTCCGGATCGACGCGGGCGAGGGTGAACTGGTCCGGCGTGATGTCGGGCCCGAAGGTCAGGGTCGGAGCCTGGGCCTGCTGTCCGCTGTCCAGATCGAACAGAGTGACGCCGGTCAGCGCCCAGCCGTCGCCGGTCCGCCGCCCGGTCTCGGCGCGCGTGATCCGCCGCAACGTGCCGCCAGCACGCTCATAGATGGCGATGCCGGCGAGGCGCACGCCGTCGCCCCGCCCGCTCACCTGACGCACGAAGATCAGATCGTCGCCATGGGCGAGCGAGACGTTGTTCTGGACGCCGCTGCCCGGCGGCACCGGGCCCCAGTCGGCCGCTTCCCAGGCGTCGAGCGCGGCATTGGCGCGGGTCACGATCCGCTCGTTGAACAGGAAATGGACCAGCGCGAAGAGCGAGGCGGCGAGGATCAGGGGCGCAATGATCTGGTGGGCCGAAATGCCCGCCGCCTTCATCGAGACGATCTCGCTGTTCTGGTTGAGCGTCACCAGCGTGATCAGCGCGCCGAGCAGGACGGAGAAGGGCAGGAAGCGGTTGACGAGCTGCGGCAGCCTGAGACCGACATAGCGCCACAGCTCCGCGTCGCCATTGCCCGCCACCGCCAGGATCTCACCCGAATTGCCGAGCAGGTCGAGCGTCATCAGCACGACCACCAGCATCGCCAGCACGGCGAGGCTGCGCACGACGAACAGCCGCGCCATGTAGAAGGCGATCGGACGCGACGGGAAGAAGCTGAGATTGATCATTCGGCGGCCTGAAGCTGGCGCCGTCGGCGCCGGCCCAGCAGCTTACCGATCCGCTTGCCGAGCATCGCGAAGACGCGTTCGAGTGCGCCGATCGGCTGGCCGCCCGGCTTGTGCGCCACGGTCCAGTACATCCAGGCGATCAGCGCGGCGAACAGAAGGAACGGCGCCCACAGCGCGATCAGCGGATCGAACCGTCCGAGCGCGCCCATCTGCTCGGCATATTGGTTCACCTTGTGATAGGTGACGACCATCACGATCGACAGGAAGATGCCGAGCCCGGACGTGCTGCGCTTGGGCGGGATGGCGAGCGCGACGGCAAGCAGCGGCAGCATCAGGATCATCGCGATCTCGACCAGCCGGAAATGGAGATTGGCGCGCGCGGCGTTGCGCCGTTCCTGGTCGGCCGAAGCCGCCCCGCCTTCGCGGAACAGCTCGGGCAATGTCAGCTCGTCGAGCGGATTGCCGCGCCCGCGGAACGCCTCGATCGCGGGCAGGTCGATCGGCAGGTCGTAGCGCTCGAAGCTCAGCACCCGGGGGGTCGGAAAGCCGGGCTCGTCATGGACCAGCCGGCCGTTGGCGAGGCGCAGCACGATCGCATTGGGATCCTCGGTCGCGAGGAAGGTGCCGCGATCGGCGGTCACGGCGAGCGTGCGCCCGCCGCCCGTCTCGGCGCGCAGGAACACGCCGTGCAGATCGGTGCCATTATTCTCGCTGCGCTCGACCCGCAGCGTCATGCGCCGCCCGAAATTGGTGAACTCGCCGACCCTGATCGACGCGCCCAGCGCGCCGGAGCGCAGGTCGAAGCGCAGCTCCTGATAGGCATATTGGGCATAAGGCTGGACGAAGCCGACGATGGCGACGTTCACCGCCATCAGCGCGATCGCGTAGAGGAAGGGGACGCGCAGCAGCCGGCCGTAGCCGATGCCGACGGCGCGCAGCGAATCCAGCTCCGACGACAAAGCGAGCTTGCGGAAGGCGAGCAGGATGCCGAGCATCAGCCCGATCGGAATGCCCAGCCCGAGATATTCGGGGATGAGATTGGCCATCATCCGCCACACGACATTGACCGGTCCGCCCTCGCTGACGACGAAATCGAACAGGCGCAGCATCTTCTCGAGCAGCAGCAGCATCGCGGCGAGGACGAGCGTGCCGACCAGCGGCACGAAGATCAGCCGGGCCAGGTAGCGGTCGATTTGCGTCGCGAAACTCAAAGAGGCGGCTTTCCGGTACGGCGAAGAACGGGAGGCGAAGTCTATAACCGCCGCGCGGTGCGCGGTCATGCGCGAAATGGGCCTGCACAAGAGAGGCGCAAGGGCCTGTCCCCAACTTCTGACGCTCCATGACCACATTTTGGCCGCATCGCTGGGCGATCAGGCACGCAATGGGGGAGTCACCATCGCCCGGGCCGTTCGCGCGGCCGGGGTGGCAGCTCCTGGAGTGGCGTGATCATGTCGAAATTCCTTCCCACCGCAGCGGCCCTGGGCATCGCTGTCGCCGCGCTCGCCGCGGCGCCCGCCGCCGCGCAATCGATCCTTGGCCAGCATGCCGCCGCCTGCCGGGGTGGCGGGCAGGGCGCCGTGCTCGTTTCCGTCGACGGCTTCAAGGAGCGGACCGGCGATCTTCGCGTCTCGCTCTATCGCGCCGACAGCTCCTTCCTGGAGCGGGGCCAGTGGCTGCAGCGGATCGACGTGCCGGTGACGCGCGCCGGCGCGATGCGGGTGTGCGTCCCCGTGCCGCGCGCGGGCAGCTATGCGATCGCGGTGCGCCACGATCTCGACGGCAACGGCCGCTCGGGCTGGAGCGACGGCGGTGGCTTCTCGCGCAATCCGCGCGTTTCGCTCACCAATCTGCGCCCGCGCGCGAGCGCGGTGGCGATCGACGTCGGCAACGAAGTGCTGCCGATCAACGTCGTGCTCAACTATCGCTTCGGCCTGTCCATCCGGCCAGTGCGGGGCTGACGCGCATGGCATTGGTCGCCCTCCTCTCCAATCCGCGCTCGACCGGCAACCAGTCGCTGCTGCCGCGCGTGCGCGCCTTCTGCGCGGAGGAGCGCGATATCTTTCACTACGAGGTGGAGGAGGTCGGCCAGATCGGCGCTGCGCTGCGCAGCATCGCGCGGGTGAAGCCCCGGGTGCTGGTCGTCAATGGCGGCGACGGCACCGTCCAGGCGGCGCTGACCGAGCTTTATCATGGGGGCCATTTCGGCGACGCGCCGCCTCCCGTGGCGGTGCTGCCCAACGGCAAGACCAACCTCATCGCCCACGATCTCGGCGCCGACGGCGATCCGATCGCGGCACTCAGGCGTGTGCTGGAGCTGGCCCGCACCGACATGTCGGCCAATATCGTCAGCCGCGAGCTGATCGCGCTCAGCGAGGGCGACGGCCATGCCCGTCCGGTGCTCGGTATGTTTCTCGGCGGCGCGGGGCTGGCCGACACGATCCTCTATTGCCGCCACAAAATCTATCCGCTGGGCCTGCCCAACTGGCTGGCGCACGGGCTGACCCTGATGCTCGGCCTGCTCGCGGTGCTGATCGGTCGGCCGGCGCGCTTCCTGCCGCTGCCGCCGAGCCCGCTCACCGTCTCGGTGACGAAGAGCGGCGTGCTGCAGGGGCGTTTCGCCTTCCTGATGGTGACGACGCTGCAGCGGCTGCTGTTCAACGGAAATATGGGTGGCGCCGGCCAGCAGGCGGGATCGATGCAGCTGCTGGTGATCGACCGCAGCGTTCCCGCGCTGATGCGCGCCTTCGTCGCCGCCTTGCGCGGGAGGCTGGGGCGCAACCGGCTGACCGGCGTCCATCTCGAGCGGGGTGACGAGATCCGGATCGAGGGCAGCCGCTCCAGCGTGATCCTGGACGGCGAGATGTTCGAAGCCAATGACGACCACCCGATCATCCTGAAGCCGACCGCGCCGGTACCCTTTCTGCGGCTGGCGGCCTGACGCCGAACCGACACCCGCGTCGCGCGGCCTTTCAGACCCGGACGAAACGGTTTGAAGGCGGTCGGCGGCACATCCGCTTGGGCGCGCGCGTCTCCTCGCCGTCAATGATGACGATATCGGTCACAGTCACGCAGGCGCCGCCGCCGGGCTCCTCCTCCATCGCGGTGACGGTGGAGGAACCCGTCACGCCGGGCCGGGTCTCGCTGCTCCATGTCGAGGTCGTGCCGACGCCGCCCTGCACGGCGAGTTCGGTGGCGTTCGCCGCCTGCACCTGCTCGTCGCAATCGAGCAGCCCGACCATGGCCTCGCCAAGCACTTGGCCCACCGACGTGAGTCCGGACAGGAGATCGCCGGTGGCGCCGAGCCGGCCGCCCAATCCTTCGGCGAGCCCGCCGAGCAAGGTACCGAACGCGCGGCCGCGCCGCTGCCGCTGTTCCGCGCGCCGTTCGCAATCGCCTTGCGTGACGCGGGGCCGCTGTCGTGTCCGCGCCGTTTGCGTCGACCGTTCCCGCTCCGCCTGCCCCGGTTGCGGCGGCCTGTCCGTTCGCGCGGGCCGGCGCGCGGTGCCGCTGGTCAGGACATCATACTCGGACAGCCGCCTTTGGTAATCGACCTCCGCCTCGCGGGCTCGCGTCACCTCTTCGCGATGTCGGGCGGCCTCGGCTTCATAGCGTGCTCGGGCTTCCTCCGCCTCGCGGACGCCACGCTCGTAATTTTCCTGCGCCGCGCGCTGGGCGGCCCGGCTCGCCTCGGCTTCGGCCTGCAATCGCTCCCAGCGCGCGTCGGCTTCCGTCCGAAGACGGGTTTCCTCGTCCATTGGCTGTTCATCGACGCTCGCGTCCGGCTCGGGTGGAGATTGCGAGGCCGAAGCGGGGATCGACGCGCCGACCAGCAAGGCCGCGCACAATAGATGCATCGCAATCGATCGGTTCATGCTCTCGCGCTCCGGTCTCGTTAAACAGAGCGACGCGGCACTCGTCCCTTCGCTAGATCGCACCGGGGGAACGCGGCCATTGTCAATCGTTACGTCTCCGGAGTCCACCCCCGTAGCTTCCCTCTCCCGCAATCCTGGCGGAGCGGCTAGAGCGGGCCGGTGAACGCCCCGTCTTCCCTGTCCGACCTCGTCTCCGCCGAACTGGCGCAACCTGTCGATCCGCGCGTGGGCGCGATGGCGGCGGCATTGGCGGCGGAATATCCGAAGGCGGCGCGGGCGGTGCTGTTCTACGGTTCGTGTCTGCGCCAGCGCGAGCTGGACGGGCTGATGCTCGATTTCTACCTGATCGTCTCCGACTATCGCGACGCCTATGACAGCTCCTGGCTGGTCTTCGCCAACAAGGCGGTGCCCCCCAATGTCTTTCCGTTCGAGCATGACGGGCTGATCGCCAAATATGCGGTGCTCAGCGAAGAGGATTTCGCGCGGGAATGCGGAATCGATGCGGGCAGCGTTTCGGTCTGGGCGCGTTTCGCGCAGCCTTCGCGGCTGGTCTGGACCAAGGATGCAGCGGCGGATGCGGGCGTGGCCGCAAGCGTGGCGAATTGCGCGCCTACCTTGTTCGCGCTGACCTTGCCGACAATGGCGGACGGCGAGACTGATCCGCTGGCGGTGTTCCGTGCCGGCTTCGCGCTTACTTATGGCGCCGAGCTGCGCGCAGAGCGCTCGGCACGGTCGGGATCGATCGTCGATGCGGATTCCACTTATTACGAACGGATCGGCGGCGCGGTGCTGGCGGGCGGTGTGGCGGATGCCGGCACCAACGCGAGCGCATCGGCCTGGCGACGGCGAAGGATCGGCGGCAAGGCGCTCACTTTGCTCCGCCTTGCCAAGGCCACCACCACCTTCGCCGGCGGGGTCGATTACATCGCCTGGAAGATCAATCGCCATGCCGGCACGGTGATCGAGGTGAAGCCCTGGCAGCGGCGCTGGCCGATCCTGGGCGCGCTTACGCTGCTGCCCCGCCTGTGGCGGGGCGGGGCGATCCGCTGACCGCGCCGGCCAGCGCCGCCGCGACGCTGTCGGCCAGAGCGGCGACGGTGAACGGCTTGCGCAGCAGCTCGCCGCCGATCAGGTCCTCGGTCTCCCCGGCCTCGCCGACATAGCCGGTTACGAACATCACCGGCAGCTCAGGGTGGCGCTGACGGATCAGGGCGGCGAGCTCGGTGCCGGTCATCTCCGGCATCATTACGTCGGTGATGACGAGATCCATCGCCGCGCCGTCGGCGAGCAGGTCGAGCGCCTCTGGCCCGCTGGCGCAGGCGACCGGGCGATGGCCCAGCTCTTCCAGCGCATCCACGGTCGAGCGACAGACCCGCGGATCATCCTCCACCACCAGAATCGCCGCGCCGCCTTTCGTCATGACCGTGCGGTCGGCGATGGCGGCGGCGTCCGGCGTCGCGGCGCGCATCGCCGTTCGGGTTTCCGTGGCGGCGGAGCGCGGCAGGAAAACCGATACGGTCGTGCCCTTGCCGACCTCTGAGGCGATGGTGACGTCGCCGCCCGACTGGCGCGCGAAACCGAACAATTGGGACAGGCCGAGGCCGGTGCCCTTGCCGAGCGGCTTGGTGGTGAAGAAAGGCTCGAATACGCGGTGCAGGTTCTCCGGCGGGATGCCGCGCCCGGTGTCGATCACCTGGATGCGGACATAATCGCCGGGCGCGAGCGCATCGACGCCGTCCTTGAACGTGACATTGTCCACCGCGATGGTGAGCGCGCCGCTGCCGTCCATCGCGTCGCGCGCGTTGACGGCGAGATTGAGGATCGCGTTCTCGAGCTGGGTGCGATCGGCCCAGACCTGCCAGGACTCGGCGGCGAAGCGGGTGCGGACCTGAATGCGTTCGCCGAGCGCGCGGTCGGCCAGTTCGAGCATGTCTTCGACCAGCTCGGACGGCGCGATCGCCTCGGGCACCAGCGGCTCGGCGCGGGCGAAGGAGAGCAGGCGGCGGGTCAAGGCGGCGGCGCGGGTGGCGCCGTCCATCGCATTGTCGAGATGGAATTCCACCTCGCGGGCGGGACCGTGCAGCTTGCGCCGCGCGAGATCGAGGCCGCCGACGACGACTGCGAGCATATTGTTGAAATCGTGGGCGATGCCGCCGGTGAGCTGGCCGACCGCTTCCATCTTCTGGGCCTGGCGCAGCTTTTCCTCGGCGGCGGCGCGTTCGGCGGCCTCCGACTTCAGCGCGGCATTGGCTTCGCTCAACTCCTGCGTGCGCGCCTGCACCGCATCCTCCAGCCGCAGCGCGCGGATCGCCTCGCTCTCCGCCTCGCGCCGCGCCCGCTTGCCTTCGAGGAAGGAGCGCCAGGCGAGCACGGCCAGGCCGACCGCGCCCAGTCCGATCAGGATAGCGAGCCAGCCGAGCCATTCGGTATAGGCATCGGCTCGGGCGACGAAGCCCTGCGTTTCCTCCATGCGCCGGTTGAGATTGGCGCGCTCGGCGCGGGCGATTTCCTGCAACAGTTCGCGCAGCTCGGGCAGGGTCGGCGCCGCGGCGGCTTGATAGAGCAGTCCGAGCCCGCCTTGGCCCTCGCCCCGCTCCGCCGCGCTGGCGGCGGGCGCCAGCTCCCCGTTGCGTTGGTCGAACAATTCGGCGAGCCGGGCGGCGCGACGGGTCTGCTCCGTATCCTGGCGCAGCAGGCGGCGGAGCTGGCCGATCTGGTAGCTGGCCGCGCGCCATTCGTTGTAATAATCGGTGCCGGTCTGGCGCTGCTCGTCGAGCACGTAGCGGCCGAGCGCGGCCTCCGATCGGGCGATGCCGGCGTCGATCGTGCGGGTCAGTACGACCACTTCATAGGTGCGCCGCTCCCATTCGATCGCATCGTCGCGGGCACGATTGGCCCAGGTGATCATGAAGATGAGCGCGATAAGAGCGAGCGTCGCCAGCAGGGCAGCGGCGCTCACCCACACGGCCCGCCAGGTCGACGGGACGCCCTCCTCGGGAACGGGTTCGGTCCCTTCGTCCGCCATGGCGGCGGATTAGTAGAACAAGGTTAACAAGATGGAAAGCATTTCGGCCGTGGACACCTCAGTTTGCCTTCCCTCAGATGATGCCGGTGGCTTTCCCGGCTTTCTCGAAAATGGCGAGGATTTCATCCACCTCGGCATCGCTGTGCTCGGCGCAGAGCGAGCAGCGCAGCAACGTCATGTTGGCCGGCGTGGCGGGCGGGCGGGCGAGATTGACGTAGAGGCCGCCTTCCAGCAGCGCCTCCCACATTGCCGCGCCTTTCTCGAGATCGGGCATGATCACCGCGATGATCGCGGATTGCGGCTCGTCGGTGCCGAGCTGGAAACCGAGCCCCTTGAGGCCGGCATGGAGCCGCTTGCTGTTGTCCCACAGATGCGCGCGCTTGGCGGGGACGTCCATCAGCTTGCGGATCGAGGTCGCGGCGGTGGCGACGACGCTCGGCGGCAGCGAGGCGGTGAAGACATAGGGGCGGCAGACCAGGCGCAGGATTTCGAACTTGGGATGGTTCGAAACGCAGAAGCCGCCGACCGTGCCGACCGACTTGGAGAAGGTGCCGATGATGAAGTCGCAATCGTCCAGCACGCCCTGGTCCTCGGCGACGCCGCGGCCGTTGGGGCCGATGAAACCCATCGAATGGGCCTCGTCCACCAGCACCATCGCACCGGCGGCCTTGGAGACGGCGACCATTTCCTTCAATGGCGCGACATCGCCCAGCATCGAATAGACGCCTTCGAGCACGACCAGCTTGCCCGCGCCCTCCGGAATGCGCGCCAGGCGCTTTTCCAGCGCGCCGATATCGTTGTGGCGGAACGGCACGATCTCGGCATTGCCCATCGCGCAGCCGTCATAGATGCTCGCGTGGCTGTCGATGTCGAGGACGACATAATCGCCCTTGCCGGCGATGGTGGAGATGATGCCGAGATTGGCCTGATAGCCGGTCGAGAACACCATGGCGTGATCCATGGCGTAGAAGTCCTTGAGCGCGTCCTCGCATTCCTTGTGGCCCTGATAGGTGCCATTGAGGACGCGGCTGCCGGTGGTACCGGAGCCGAAGGCGTCCAGCGCCGCATGGCCGGCGGCGATGACGTCGGGATCGAACGTCATGCCCATATAATTGTAGGTGCCGAGAAGGATGGTCTCCTTCCCGTTGCAGATCGCGCGGGTGGGGGAGAGGACCTTCTCCATCACCAGGCCGAACGGGTCCTTGACGCCGGTCGCGAGCAGGCCTTCGCGGGTGGCGATCAGCGGATCGAATTTCGAGAAGAGGTCGGTCATGCGTGGTTCCGCGATGGCGCGCAGCGACGGCGGCGCGCTCAGCCTTCGTTCTTCAGCCTGTCGACCGCATCGACGAGCTGGCCGACAGTCTCGATCTCCGCCTGCTGGTTCATGGTGATCAGGATATCGAACTCGTCCTCCACATTGGCGACGAAGTCCATCACCACCAGGCTGTCCCATTCGAGATCGCCGGCGAAGGTGGTGGTCTCGGCGAGCGTCACGCCCTTCTTGTTGAAGGGCTCGATCAAGGTGGCGACCTTTGCGAAGGTCTCGGCTCTGTCGGTCATGTCGGTCCTTTAGGAGGGCGAACTTGCAGTGCCAAGCGAATAGGGCGGGAAGAGGGCGAATGCTTGGCAAGGTCATTGTGACCGTGCGATGACAGGGGCGGCCAGGGGAGGGCAGGAGCCGTGGCGGAAGCAGATCCGAACAAGAGCAGCAAGGTCTATCCGGTCAACGCCGTCCATATGATGCGCACCGCGCAGCTGGCGCAGATCCAGCTGTCCGCAATGGCGGATCACAAGGCGAGCATCCTGATGGGTGCGGCCTTCGTGATCTTCACGATCACGGTCAGCCAGGCGCGGGGCGGCGCGGCGCCGCTGCCGTTGCTGATCCTGGGTGGGGCGGCCTTCTTCTCGGCGATCTGCGCGGTGCTCGCCGTGCTGCCGATCACCAGGAAGCGCAAACCCACCGGGCAGCCCAACATCCTCTTCTTCGGCACCTTCAGCCGGATGGAGGAGGAGGAGTTCATCGACGAGGTGACGCGCCGGCTGGAGACCGAGGACGGTTTCTACCGGACGATGGCGCGCGACATCTACCAGGCCGGCTGCGTGCTCCAGAACAAGAAATACCGGATGCTGAGCTACGCCTACAAAATCTTCCTGATCGGGCTGGTGGCGAGCTGCACGGCCTATGTGATCGAATATCTCGTCTGACCGTCGGCAGGCCGCCGGACGACACGCGGAAGTTGACGAACCTGACGCCACGTGGGGGAGGAGTCTCCCCCGCGCGAGGATGTTCGATGAGGGGCCTTGGACATGGACGGTTCAAAGAGCCGGACAGCAGGGCACGGGCGCCCGAATCGCATCACCCTGACAGATGAAATCCTACATTCCAAGCGACGGCCGAGGCCGTTCGGCTATTTGAGCCAGCCCTGCGCCCGATACCAGTCGCCGGTCGCCTTGAGGCCGGTCTGGGTGCGGATTTCCGGCGTCCACAAGGTCGCGGGCGGGCGCGCCTCGGCGGTGACGACCCAGTCGGGATGGCAGAAATAGCGCACCCGGTCCGGCGTCAGCTTCGCCTTGCCGCCCCGCACCAGCCGATCGACATGCGCCGCGCCCGCCATCACCGCCTTGGGCATCGCCACCGTCGCAGGACGCTTCTTGCCGAGCAGCCGGCCGAGCGTGCGGGCGAAATGGCGATGCTCCCAGCCATTCTCCACGCCGTCGTCGGGCTCGTAGGTCTGGCCGACGCTGGCCGGCGCATCGACCAGAGCCAGGATGAGGCGGCACAGATCGTCGACATGGAGGATCGAGAAGCGCCCCGCCGGCGGCAGCGCGACGAAACCCCGCGCCGCCATCCTGAACAGCTCGAACGTCTCGCGGTCGCCGGGGCCGTAAATGGCGGGCGGGCGGACGATCGTCCAGTCGAAGCCCGAGGCGGCGACAACTTTCTCGGATTCCGCCTTCGACCAGCCATAATCGCTCAACGCCGCCTCGCGCGCGGCGAGCGAGGAGATGTGGATGAAGCGCCCGACTCCGGCGACGCGGGCGGCGTCGATCATGCGGGCGGTGCCGTCGATGTTGACCGCCGCGAAGCCGGCGCGGCCGGGCGCATTGATCAGGCCGGCGATGTGGATGACGGCGTCGGCCCCATCGCACAAAGCGGCGAGGCTGTCGGGCCGGTCCAGTGTGCCTTCTGTCCAGGCGATGCCCGGCTCGGGCGCGCGCGGGCCGCGGGTGAGGGCGCGGATGTTGTAGCCGGCTTCGCGCGCGGCGGTGAGCAGGTGGGAGCCGACGAAGCCCGTCGCGCCGGTGACGGCGAGGGTTCGTCCCGCGCTCATAACGGCGACCATCCTGCTTCGGGCGCATCTTCAGCCGCGCCTCGATCCAGCCGGCCGCTATGGCCGAGCAGGGCGTCCAGCACGTCCTCGACGCCCGCGCCGGTCGCGCCGGAGACGGTGAAGACCTCGGCGCCGGACGCCTCGCGCAACTCCCCGGCCAGCGCTTCGGCCAGCTCGTCGTCGATCGTGTCGCCCTTGGAGAGCGCGATCACCTCCGGCTTGTCGTCCAGCCCGGCACCATAGGCCTCAAGCTCGCCGCGCACCGTGCGCCAGGCTTCGGCGACATCCTCGTTATTGGCGTCGACCAGGTGGAGCAGCACGCGGGTGCGCTCGACATGGCCGAGGAAGCGATCGCCGATCCCGGCGCCGTCCGCGGCGCCCTCGATCAGCCCTGGAATGTCGGCGAGGACGAAATCCACCCCCTTGTGGCGCACGACGCCGAGCTTGGGATGGAGCGTGGTGAAGGGATAGTCGCCGACCTTCGCCTTGGCGTTGGAGACGGCGTTCAAGAAGGTGGACTTGCCGGCATTGGGCAGGCCGACCAGTCCCGCATCGGCGATCAGCTTGAGGCGCAGCCAGACCCACAATTCCTCGCCCGGCCAGCCGGTGCCGTGCTGGCGCGGCGCGCGGTTGGTCGAGCTCTTGTAGCTGGCATTGCCGCGCCCGCCGTCGCCGCCTTTCAGCAGCACGACGCGCTGGCCGACCTCGGTGAAGTCGGCGAGGACATTCTCGCGCTCGTCGTCGAGCACCTGCGTGCCGACCGGCACCTTGATGACGAGATCGTTGCCGCCCGCGCCGGTGCGGTTGGAACCGGCGCCGCCGGTGCCGCGCGGGGCGCGGAAGTGCTGTGTATAGCGAAAGTCGATCAGGGTGTTCAGACCCTCGACCGCCTCGAACACGATATCGCCGCCCTTGCCGCCGTCGCCGCCGTCCGGCCCGCCATATTCGATGAACTTCTCGCGCCGGAAGCTGACCGCGCCGGGCCCGCCCGCGCCGGAGCGGATATAGATTTTGGCCTGGTCGAGAAAATGCATGGGGGCGACTTAGTGCGTGGAGGGCGGGGAGGGAAGGGCGTCAGCCTAGCTCTGCTCCTCCAGCCGCTTGTGCGCGGCGATGAGCTGGCCGCGCGCCAGCTCGCGCGCCTTGCCCCGCGGCAGGCCCAGCGCTTCCGCCATCGGGCCGCCGAGCAGCGAATCGCCGATCGCGGTGAGGACCAGCGACAGCGTCATTTCGTGCACCGGGCGATTGTCATGGCCTTCGCCCAGTTGATCGACCAGGCCGTGAATCGCCTCCAGCACCGGATTGAGCGCGTCGTTGTTGCCGGAGAGGATCATCCAGGCGGCGAGCGCGCCGGCGCCCTCCTTGCCGAACGCGTCGAAGGTGCGATCGACGATCTCGATCGGATCCACCTCGCCCTGGCGGCTCTTCACCACCGCATCGGCGATGCCGGCGCAGACCCGGTCGCTGATCGAGGCGGCGAGCGCCGATTGCAGCCCGGCGGCCGAGCCGAAATGATGGAGCAGATTGGCGTGGGTCTTGCCGATCTCGGCCGCCACCGCCTTCAGCGTTACCGCCTGCGGTCCATGTTCGATCAGCAGCCTTCGCGCGGCTTCGAGAGCGGCGGCCCGGCTTTCCCGCGGGTGCAGCCGCTCACGCTTTATTGACACCTGTGTAAGTATTTTATATCTCCTTCGCCCGAGGAGATACAGCATGACGGCCCCCGTGACACCAGCCGACTTGACGATCACGCCGCGCGACCGCCGCTTCGGCCGGGGCGCGCGGCAGGAGCGCTGGTGGATGGGCGGCGATCCCGTCGCGACCGCCTTCTACAACGCGCTGTCGGCGACCTTTCCGAAAGGCGAGGGCTTCTTCGTCGAGAGCGTCCGCAAGTTCCGCGAAGGCACGGACCCCAAGCTCGCCGCCGAGATCAAGGCCTTCGTCACGCAGGAGGTGATGCACAGCCGCGAGCATGTGCAGTTCAACAAGCGCGCGCTGGACGCGGGCTATGACCTCAAGGCGCTGGAGGATCAGGTCGATTACCGGCTCGACATCACCCGCGCCAGGCCACCGATCGTCAGCCTGGCCGCGACCATGTGCCTGGAGCATTTCACCGCGATCCTGGCGCACGAACTGCTGCGCGATCCGCGCCATCTCGCCAGGGCCGACGCGGAAAGCGCGGCGATGTGGCGCTGGCACGCGGTCGAGGAGATCGAGCATAAGGGCGTCGCCTACGACACCTGGCTGCACGCGACGAAAGGCTGGACGCGCCGCAAGCGCTGGAAGGTGAAGGCCAAGGTGATGCTGTTCGTCACCCGCAACTTCATCGTCGATCGCACGACGGGGACGCTGGAGCTGTTGCGCCAGGACGGGATCACCGGGCCTAGGGCATGGGCGCGGATGTTCTGGTTCGCCTGGGTGCGGCCCGGCATGCTGCGCAAGATTTTCGGCGCCTGGTTCGCCTTCTTCCTGCCGCGGTTCCACCCCTGGAACCATGACGACCGGGCATTGATCGCCCGCGAGGAGGAACGGGCGGCCTACGCCTGAGCCTGGTTCCTCCCCGGCCCTGGCCGGGGAGGATGTTACGCCGCGAGCATCGCGCACGGATCGTCGACGGCGTCCGGCTCGGCGAGATCCAGCGCGAATTCGGCGCACATCGCCTCGCCGCCCCGGCCCAGGCTGTGGCGGGCGCGCGTCTCTCCGGTCGGGCGGAAACCGAGCTTGCGCAGCACCCGGCCCGACGCGGGATTGTCGATGAAATGGCCGGCCACGAGCCGCGTGAGCCGCAGCGTGTCGCGCGCATTGGCGATCACCGCGCGCCCCGCTTCGGTGGCGATGCCCAGCCCCCAATAGGGCCGCGCGATCCAGTAGCCGAGCTCGACCTCGCCAGACTCCATATGATCGAGGCCGATGCAGCCGACCAGGCGCGGTGCGCCGGCGGTGCGCATCGTGATGAGGCTGACCGGATCGTGCCCGGTCCGGTCGCGCGACAGGAAAGCCTCGGCGTCCTCGGCGCGATAAGGCCAGGGCGCCTTGGCAAGATTGCGCACGATGCCTTCGTCGGCGATCGCCGCGTGGAGCGCCGGCGCGTCCTCGGCCCAGCCGGGCCGCAGCAGCAATCTGGGGGTCCTCGCGAACATGTCGTCGTCTCCTCTCATCCCCCGTCGCCGGCGCCATGCCCGAGGGCAGTGACGAACCGGCGACATCGTGGCGAGGGAGACAAAAGAAAAGGGAGAGGGGGCGGCCCTCTCCCTCGAATTTCGGGCATCTCGTCGAGAAACCCCTGGGCCGCCCTTCCCGGACAGCCCTTCCTCGACTGTCCTATGATGCTTCGCTAATCGGCCACGTGTCCACACAGACATATTTGCGGCCGAGCTTGCCGTCGCGGAACGCGACGGTCCCGGCGGTAAGCGCGAAGAGGGTATGGTCCTTGCCCATGCCCACATTCTGGCCCGGATAATATTTGGTGCCGCGCTGGCGCACGATGATGTTGCCGCCGATGACGCCTTCGCCACCGAACTTCTTCACGCCGAGGCGCTTGGACTGTGAATCGCGGCCGTTACGCGACGAGCCGCCTGCTTTCTTATGTGCCATGGTTCTTCTCTAACCCAGAATCTCTTTATTCGGCCTTACCAGCCGCCGGCTTCTTTGTCGAAGCCTTCTTGGCCGGGGCCTTCTTGGGGGCTTCGGCCTTGGTCTCGGCAGCCTTTTTCGGCGCGGCCTTGGCCTTGGTCTCCGCCTTGGGCGCGGCCGCGTCCTTGGCGGGCTTGTCCTCCGCCTTGGCCGGCGCGGCCTTCTTCTCGGCCTTCTTGCCGCCGATCGCGACGATCTTCAGGATCGTGTGCTGCTGGCGATGGCCCTTCTTGCGGCGATAATTGTGCCGACGGCGCTTCTTGAAGACGGTGACCTTGTCGGCCTTCGCCTGCGCGATGATCTCGGCCGAGACGGTCAGGCCGTCGGTCGACTTCAGCTCACCGCCGTCGCCGGCCAGCAGGACGTCGTCCAGGGTGACGGTGTCGCCCGCTTCACCAGCGAGCTTCTCGACGACGATCTTGTCTCCGGCGGCGACGCGATACTGCTTGCCGCCCGTGCGCACGATAGCGAACATGGGCCTATCCAATAATCAAAATGCAAGGTCCACGCGAAGCTGCCTCCGCGCGGGAAACCGGCTGCTACAGAGGGGAGGTGACGCTGTCAACCGCCGCAGCGCGACGGAGCGGCGGCCTCAGTGCCGCCGTTCGCGGCGCAGATTGTAACGCCCGGCCTTGAAGCCGTCGAACAGCTCGGCGATCGCCGGATGGTCGATCGGGTCGCCCGCCTCGTCGGCCAGCAGATTCTGCTGGCTCACATAGGCGACGTAGCTCGATTCCGTATTCTCGGCGAGCAGGTGATAGAAAGGCTGGTCCTTGGGGGGGCGGATGTCTTCGGGAATCGCCTGATACCATTCCTCGGAGTTGGCGAAGACCGGGTCGATGTCGAAGACGACGCCGCGAAAATCGAACAGGCGGTGGCGGACCACGTCCCCGATCGAAAAGGCCGCGTGCGACACGGGCGGCGCCAGCGGCACGCCTTCACTCAAGGGGATGTATTCGGTACGCGACATCAGACTCATCATGTAGTGCCTGGCGGCTCCGGCGGCAAGTTAAGCCCCGCAGGCGAAGCGCGGGATACGCCCTTCGATAAACTCAGGACATGCTTGGCAAGCGCGTCCGGCTGGGCTAGAGCGCGCCGCTCATTCGACCGGGCGAGCGCCCTCAAGCGGGCGATTCCTCACATGCGGAGAGGTGCCGGAGTGGTCGAACGGGGCGGTCTCGAAAACCGTTGAGCGCGCAAGCGTTCCGAGGGTTCGAATCCCTCCCTCTCCGCCAATAACTCATATGATGTGTTGATTTTCCTAGAGAAAATATAGGACTGTCATTTCTGGCCAACATAACGACCATCATAAAGGCGGCCGTTCTTATGCGGGCCACCCCTTCCTCTTGGCGATTTGCCGGTGTGCCGGTAGGTTCCGGGTTGGGGGGATTGAATGGCGAACATAGGCAGAAATTGGAACGGCCACGTTTACGGAACCAACACCGGGAACGTGGCGGTCACGCTAGAGGGCGAGGACGACGCCCTTACCGGCGTCATCCGGTTGAGCGACAATCAGCACGGCTTAGCCGTATATGATGTGACCGGCCAATTTGAGGCGGGCAAGCTCGCTCTCACCGGAACACCGCAAGGGCAACCGCCGGAAGGCGTTGAACTTGGCGAGCTTACGGTTGCGGGCGCGCTCACTCCCGAGGGCCGCATAGATGGCGAATGGTCCACGGCGATTGGAACGGGCGGCACATTCCAGCTTTGGCCGCATAGCTATCAAGTGCGGCCGACGAATCCCGGAGCCGTCGCGGAGCAATTGAACACGTCCACCCGGCCACTTGGCGCGGTTCGCCTATATGCCGACGATGTGCGAAGCCTGATTGCACAACTCGTCAAGGATTTCTCGCAAAAGCGAGCCGTTGTTACATACCACGACAAGGGCATTGAGAAGAACATATATTCTGACGAGTTTGAACAAATCTTGGATGATTTGCCGGAATTGAGATACTTAAAGATTTTTGTCGGTGAACCCGAAATATACGGGCTTCAACGGAACGCCACTGTGGAACTGGCCGCATGGGGTGACAATGCTATCCGGGTCCAAAGCGTCCAAGAGGCATGGGCAATCGGGAAGGCAGAAGCCCTTGCCCAACACGTTCACGGGTTTCAGCGAAAGCTCGCTACGCAATTCCGAAATTTTGGGCTAACATTCAACGTGATTATCTTGGTTGCCGCATTAGCAGCATTGCCGGGATTGCCCACATTCTGGCAGCGGCTGGCGTTCTTGGGGAGTGCATTCGGCATCCAAGCCTTGATTGCCTATTTCCACCGTCAATACGTTCCTAACTTTGTATTCTATCCAGCCAAGAAAAAGGCGAGTTGGATAGGGAGGCTCGGCCCTGGCTTTCTGTCATGGGGCATAACGATATTTGGCGGTGTTGTTGCCGCGATCATATACGGGATTCTTAAAGGTGAACTGGACGGTTCGCCGCTCGCCCGCTTTATATCCGGCCTATTCCAATGACTGGGAATTCCGGGGACACCGAACTCCGGGAATTCCGGGGAATTCCGGGGACACAATACCTAATTCGTCGCCCCCTGCGATGATTTGCCGAACGTTCGAGCCGACGACTCCCCGGTTATGGCGGACGCGAAAATCAAACTGATGCACCGCACCCACCCCCTTCATTTTCCTACACCGCCTGTTCCTGATACATTCTCGCCGATGGCGCGCACGCGCGCCCACTCCCGAAAGGATGGACAGGCGGAAAAGACCGGCGGCTTATGCGGCGCATCGAATCCGACACAGGATATTTATGCCTAACCGTCTGGCGCGACGGGATTTCCGCCGCGAAGTTCACGAAAAAGGCGGCGCACTCCACGCACTTCGTGAACTTCGCCGCGAATCGGGCGCGTTTCCGAGGGTATCGCGATAGGGGGCGGCGAGATGTTGGCCGCAATCGCGGGGGCGAACGTGTTGATCCGGCAGCGAACGGTCTCGTAGCCAACCGACCACCCGCCAGCCTTCAGAGACAAGTTGGCGTTAGGCTGACAACACCGCTTGTATGGCATCGGTGCGCTCCAGGCCGGTGCGGCTCTGCGCCGGCGGCACTGGCCAGGAGCGCCCCGCCGCGCGCCTCACGAGAACCAAGTCCCGCCGTTTACGTCCAGGCCGATGCCCGTCACGAAGGCGCCGTCGTCCGAGGCGAGGAAGGCGACCGCCGCGGCGACGTCCTCGGACTCGCCCTGCCGTCGCAGCGGCGTCGCAGCGGCGACATTCTGGCGCACCTCGGCCTTGGTGAAGATGTCGTGGAAAGTGGTGGCGATCATGCCGGGGCAGACCGCGTTCACCCGGATGCCCCGCGGCCCGAGCTCCTTGGCGAGCCCTCGCGTCATGGTGAGCAGGGCGCCCTTCGACGTCGCATAGGCGATCGCGCCCGGTCCGCCGCCGTCGCGTCCCGCCTGGGACGAGAAGGTGATGATCGCGCTCCCTTCGCCCATGAACGGCCGCGCCGCCTTGATCGTCAGGAAGGCGGACTTGAGGTTGAGATCGAGCACGGCGTCGAAAAAGGCCTCGTCCATTTCCGCGAGCGGCTTGCGCGCCACCATCCCGCCGGCGAGAGTCACGAGCACGTCGATCCGGTCGCCATAAGCGGCGCGCGCGGCGGCGATCAGGCCCTCCACCTCATCGGCTTTCGACATGTCGGCGCGGTGGACCAGGACCTCCCCGCCCGCTGCGCGGATCTCGGCCGCGGTCGTTTCCGCGGCGGCGGTGTCGTTGAGGTAGTTCAGCACCACTTTCGCGCCCTCGCGGGCGAGGCGCAGCGACACGGCGCGTCCGATGTCCCGTCCGCCGCCGGTGACGATCGCCACCTTGTCCGCAAATCTCATAACAGCCCTTTCATTATGGTTGTTTTTGGGAATGGGGTGCGTCGACCGGCGCGCGTTCGCGCGCCAGCAGCCAGATCGCCAGCAGCGAGAGCGGCACGATCGCCGCGGCGAGCGCGAAGATCGGGCCATAGGATTCGCGCGTCATGACCGGCACGAGCCAGGTCGTGATCAGCGTGCCCGCGACCGCCGCAGTGCCGCCGAGGCCGGCCAGCGATCCGACCGAAGCGCCGCCGAAATAGTCGGCCGGCAGGGTCTGAATATTGCCGATGGCGACCTGGAATCCGAACAGGATGACGGCGATCAGCAGCACCGCGTAAAGCGGCGCGTCGGCGCCCATCGTCAGGAGTAGGGCCGGCATCATGATGATGCAGCCGAGCGTGACGACCGCCTTGCGGGCGCGGATCACCGGCCAGCCGCGATCGATCAGCCGCCCGGAAAGCCAGCCGCCGGTAAGGCTGCCAAGCATCGCCCCGACGAACGGCACCCAGGCGAAAAGACCGATCTGGGCCACGTTGAAGCCGAACGTCTCCGCCAGATAGATCGGCAGCCAGGAGACGAAGAGCCACCAGATCGGGTCGAGGAAGAAGCGGCCGATCAGCACCGCCCAGCTTTCCCGGTGGCGCAGCAGCCCGCCCCATCCGGGCGAATAGTTTTCGGCCTTCGCCGCACTCTCGGTCCCGCTCGCGTCCTGAATATGGGCGCGCTCCTTCTCGCTGAGCCAGGGGTGACGATCCGGATCGGCGCGGTAGAGCCAGAACCAGGGGATCAGCCAGAGGAAACCGAACAGCGCGATGATGACGAATGTCGTGCGCCAGCCGACGCCGGCATAGATGAGCGCAATCAGCGGTGCCGAAACGATCGCGCCGACCGAGGCGCCGGAGTTGAAGATGCCCTGTGCGAAGGCGCGCTCGCGCGGCGGGAACCAGAGCGCATTGGCCTTGACCGCGCCCGGCCAATTGCCCGCTTCGCTGACGCCGAGCGTGGCGCGCAACACGCCGAGCAGTGGCAGCGAGCGGACGAGGGCGTGAAGGCCGATCGAGATGGACCAGATGACGATCGAGAGCGCGAAGCCGAGGCGCGTGCCGATCATGTCGAAAATCTTGCCGAACAGCGCCTGGCCGACTGCGTAGGAGACCATGAAGATGGTGACGAGAAGGGCGTAATCCTCCTTCGTCGCGCCAATCTCGGCCGAGACCGCGGGCCACATCACGGCGAGCGCGTTGCGATCGATATAGTTGATCACGGTGGCAACCGCGATCAGGCCGATCACGCCCCAGCGCAGGTTGTTCTTCAGCGTCATTCGCCGCCTCCCGTTCGGTCGAAGCGGCCGAAATGGCCGGTCCATTCAAGAGTCCGCCCGTCGAGCAGGGCGCGGTGCCGCACATTCACGGCAATGTCGTCGGCCAGTGCCAGGATCACGCTGCGCCCGCCGCCCAGATCGAAGGCGACGAGCTCGGCGCCCTCGACGCGGACATGGCGCAGATTGCGGATCCGGCTGCGGCTGGCGACGGTCGTCTCCGCCACCGCATCATAGGCGCCGTGCGGCTCGAGCAGACTGACGAACATTGTGTCGATCTGATTGTCGGCGCGCAGGATCAGCACCGGCGCGCGCCGCAGGTTGAAGCGGGGATCGTTGGCGCCGCTTTCGGCGAAGATCGCCTGCGCTCCGGTGGGAGGGAGGGCGTGCCAGGTGTAGAAGCGGCCGCCGTTCAGCCAGGTGACACGGCCATTGCCGGGCTCCGGCGCGCCTGTCGCATCGACCCACAGATGCTGGTAGCCGTTCGCTGCGCCGAGCACGGGCCGGGCCGCGATATTGGAGCGGAGCGGGAAGCCGGTTTCGATGATATGGCCGCTGAAATGAAGCGGCAGGTCGTAGCGCGCGGGCCGTTCGCCATCGACGCGGAGCAGGTCGATCACCACCGGGCTTTCGAGCCCCTCGATGTCGAGCTGGGCGAGCGTGCGGCGGAAGCGCACGCCCGGATAGGCGCGATCCTCCTCGGCAGTGCTGAGCCTGGTCGGCCCTTCGCCCTGGAAGAAGAGCTGCCGGGGCGCGCTCGCCTCGGCGGGGTCGAGCTGGGCGGCGAAGTGGCTCGCCTCGTTCACGACCAGGGTATTGTGGGCGATGCTCTGCTGTGCCCAACTGTCGTTCTCGGGCAAATAGCGGCCGCCGTCCTTCGCTTCGATGTTGAGGAAGCGCGCGGCGCCGTAATCGGTGACGATGGCGTTGCCGTTGTCATAGAGTAGCCAGTTGAGCCGGTCGAAATGGCCGTGGCCCATGCCCTGCGAGCTGCTCTTCATCACCAGCGTCTGGCTGCGCGGGCCGGGATCGGAGCGCAGCACGGCGAGCGCGCCCTGGTCGCCCGCCGGGCCGTCCCGGAACAGGGCGGATACGAACGCGAACGGCCGAGCACGGCCGGCGGCGAGATCGCGCGCCACGGCAAGGCCGTCGCCGGTCAGGATCGTCCGTCGCTGCCCTTCGGCGATCGAAAGCAAAGCGGGGTCGCGAGTTGCGCCATAAGCGATGGCGACACCCTGGACGAGTTCCTCGGTGTCGATCCCCTTGTCGGGCATCGCGTCGTTGATCGGGAAGAAATAGCCGCCATAGCTGAGCTGGATCGCGGTCCGCACCGCCTTCAGCAGCAGCCCGTCGCGATAGGCGAAGATGCGCCGCTCGGGCTCGTTCGTCTCGATCGCGCGGGCGAAGACGACGAAGGGAAGCAGGGCGTAACGCTGGTAATAGGGTCCTTCGGCATAATAGCCGTCGGGAGAGAACAGGAGATCGATCTGGCGCAGGAAGCCGCCTCGGCCGCTGCGGTCGGTGCCGCGCAGCGCCTTTTCGACCAGCTCCCGGTCGCCTAGCACATAGCCGGTCATGCCGACCCCGGCGGTGGCCCAGGTGGCGTGGTTGTGAATGCGGTCGAAATTCTCCGGATTCTCATCCGACAGGAACCGCGCCGCGCGGCGGAAGACCTGATCGTCGATCGTCCGCCGGTCCGCCTCGTTGAGCGTGCCGCGGATCGCGTCATAGCCCTGGATGGCGTGGACCAGCCAGACCGAGTCGTTGAGGCTCTGCCAGAACAGTCGGCCCGGCACCTGGTTGGCGGCGGCGGGATGGCGGCCGAGCGCCGGATAGAGCTCGGCATAAGCGAGGAGCAGGCGGCGGACATGATCGGCATAGCGCTGCTCGCCGGTGATCGCGAAAAGCTGTCCGGCGCCGTAGATGGTGAGATAGTTGCGCTTGTGCTGCTCGTGCGTGAGGCCGCCGCCGGGATCGCGCGGCACTGGCACGTCGATGCCCGCCTGCATGGCGCGCTCGACCGCCACGCGGGTGCGGGTAAGTTCAGTCTCGAACAGGGGATAGCGCGCCGCCTCGGCCGCCATCGCCGCACGCGCGTCCGCGCTGGACAGCACCTGCGCCGCCGCCGGAGCGGCGAAGAGCAACGCCGCGGCCAGCGCTGGGAGCGCGGCGGGTCTCAAGGTTGGTTGTTCCGCAGCATGGCGCGGGCCGGGCCTTGCCAGTAGACCTCGGTCACCTGGGGCGGCGGGGTATCGTCAAGCTGATTGTCAGTGATCTCGGTGTCGGGCGTGCCGACGCTGTGGGTGATAGCGATCGGCCCGCTGGCGGCGAAGCGATTGTCAGCGATCCGTGTCCGCTGCACGCCCGACAGGAGCAGGGATGGCGCCTGCGGCCCGCCGCTCTCGCGAATCGTCGAGCCGGTCAGGGCGAAGCGCGGGCCAAAGGTGCTTTCGTCCCGCCCGCCCCGGAAGACGTCGGCGATGCGGCCGACCCGGTGGAAGTCCGATCCGGCGATCTCGATCTCCTCGACATTGTAATAGCCCTGGGTGCCCGTCTCGGAATGTGCGGCGAGGACTGCGCCCGCCACGTCCGCGAACCGGCTGTCGCGGATGGTGATGCGGTCCGCCAGCGTGGCCGGGCTGGTCGCGATGACATCGCCGTTTATGTTGGCGACCGCGACGCCAGACAGCGCGACGGAATAATTGGCGATCATCGACTGGTCGGAGGTGCGGATCACTGCGCCGCCGGTGCCCGAGACGGCCAGATCGGACAGGCTCAGCCGACCGCCCTCCTCGATCCGGAACAGGCTGTCGCCATTGAAGAAGATGCGCGTGCGCGCCTGTCCCGCCCCGTCGATGCGTATCGGCCGGTCGATGACGATCGGCGCGGGCACAAGATACTCCCCCGCGCCGAGCCGGAAGGCGTCGCCGCCTTGCGCGATCGCGACGGCGAGCGCCGCGCCGCTGTGCACCTCGATCGCCGCCTCGGCTGGCTCCGCCGCGTCCAGGACGGGCTTGGGATACCAGCGCACGCCGGTCTCCTCGCGGCCGACGGGACGCAGATCGCGCGGCGCCCCTACCTCGGTCAGCGCCGCATCGGTGGGATAGAGGAAGCCGTTTGCCGCCCGCGCGAGCGTGATCGGTCGATGCGCGACCCCGCGGTCCAGACGAGGCGTCGCGACCTCGTTCTGGACGTTCCCGACAAAGCCGATCCCGGCGATGTCGCCGTCGATGCGGATCGGATCGCCCCGCTCTTCGTCCGCGATCAGATTGTCTGCGAACCGGCTGTCTATGGGCGCGGCGGAACGCTCGGCGTCGGCGCCGGCCGCGAAAGTAAGCCGCTGCGTCGCGACGAACGAGTTGCGCTCGATCCGCGCATTGGCGACCTGATGGTAACGGTTGATCGCCGAATCGGGCACGCCGTTCATCACCGCGAGGGCGCTGGCGAAGCCGGTGCCGGCCAGTCCCTCGAGATAGTTGTCGCGGACGATCTGGTTGCGGTTGATGACGCGGATGCCGCCGGTGTTCGGCCGGCCGTTGCCGATGAAGACGTTGCGCTCGACGAGATTGCCGTTGCCGTGGCGAAGCACGACCGAGCCCTGCGATTCGAAGAAGGTGTTGCCGCGCACGATATTGCCGCCGGCCTTCAACGAGACGATCTCCACCTCGCCGTCGCAGCGTTCGAAATAATTGTCCTCGACCACCGTTTCCGAGTCGCTCAGCGATTCGTCGCTGGTGCCGATCCGGATCGTCTCGCCGCCGTTCGATCCGAGCGTCGGGCGGGGACCGAAATAATTATGGTCGATCCGGTGGCGATTCGGCTCCGATCGGCCTTCCGGCCTGATCACGGCGAGCGTGACTCCGGCATTGCCCTTGCCGACGAAATGGGAGTGATCGACCCGATTGTCCTGGCCGTAGATCGACACCCACATGTCTTCGCGGCGGCGATCGGGTGCGTTGAAACGGTCGATGACGATCCCGGTAACGCGCGAGTTGCTGGCAGTGCGGCGCGAATCGCGGCGAAAGGCGATGACTTCCTCGGTCGGTGTGTGGCCGTCGCGGAACACCAGGTTCGAGACGACGAGATGTTCGCCCGATAGGCGCAGGTTGGATTGTCCGGAAAGGATGACGCCACCAGGCGTTTGGGCGGTTAGCGTGATCGGCCGTTCCGCCGTGCCCCTGCCTTCGAACAGAATCTGGAAATCCCGCCATGTGCCGTCGGCCAGCACGATTTCGTCGCCGGGCGAAAGCGCGCGTACGGCGGCGCGATAGGCATCCTGATCGCGAACGAGGATACGTTCCGCGGCGGCCGGCGTGCCAAGCGCCAGCGTCGCCAGAAGCATCATTGTGCCGGCCCCCCGCATTCCCAGCCTCTCCCGTTTGGTTCTTTGCCTGGAGGACTATCAAGCGAGAGGCAATCATACAACCTATAACACATACCAATATTAAAAGATTGGTTTGAAATTTTGTGCGGCATCAGCGCCTGAAAATTGGGTGACGCGCTGCCTTTCCGGCGAGGCGTGCGGCGCAAGTGCCAAGGCGGACCCGTCTAGGCCCGATCGTCCGGATCCGTCGCTTTGCTCCGATCGCGCGAGCTGGAGGCCACATAGGAAGGCGCGGGCCTCTGACTCCGATCGGCTAGCGCGCCTTAGCGGCCACGAGAAACCGCTCCCGGCTTTGCGATGCCTGTTGCTGAACCTCCTCCAAGGCGCGCTTCTCGGTCGCAACGAGCATGGATTCGAGCAGCCGATGGAAATGTTCGCGCATGGCTTTGCGGGCGCCCGCTGGATCGCGCGCCTTGAGCGCTTCGAAAATTGCGCGATGCTCTTCGGTTCGCGATTCCGCATCGTGGATGCAGACCGCCTCGTAAGTGGCTTTGACCTCCTGTATCTCCTCTCGCATTCGCCAGAGCGATTTGATCGTGTGAAGCATGACCGCATTGTTCGACGCTTCGGCGATCGTAAGATGGAACTGCTCGTCCGCCTCGTTCGCCGCTTCCTCGTCGCCCGACTGCATTTTTTCGATCAACTCGCCAAGCCGGACAATTCCCTCGTCGGAGATGTTGTGGGCAGCCAGGGCAGCCGATTCCGACTCGATCAACAACCTCGCCTCGGTCACCTCGAACGCGCTTGCCTTCGGGAGCGTCGCGCTGTGGGCGGGCTTGCTCTGGCATACGTAAACGCCTGAGCCAGTCTTGATCTCGAGCCTGCCGATCGCCTGCAAGGCGATTTCCGCCTCCCTGATGGTCACGCGGCTGACACCAAGCTTTTCGGCCAGTTCGCGCTCGCCCGGCAAACGCGTCCCGGCAGGATAGGCTCCCGCATCAATCATATCGGCGATCTGGGCTGCAACGGATTGGAACAGTCTTTTGCTTGCCATGGCCGCACAAAACTCCGCAGGTTATTCCTCGGTCTATACCAATTTCCCTAAACACTGTGCCGGCGAAATTCCAGTTTCTCTCAACCCGCAAGCGAGGCAGCCGAAGCGAAAGGCTCTCCGATGAACGGCAGAGCGCCTAGAATCTCACGCTCATCCCGGCAGTCACCCGACGGTCCGTGAGCCCCTGGAAGCACAGCAGCGCATTGTTGTTGACGCAGAACTGGTTGGCATCCGAACCGGTGAGGTTGATCCCTTCGACACCGATGTTGATGTTGCGGGTCAGATCGTAGTTGATGCTGGCGTTGAGCTGCCCTCGGGCAGCGTTGATCCGTGGCAGGCCGAAGAAGAACGAGTCCGTCGAGACATAGCTGGAGCGCCATGTGTAGCGCGCGCGGGCGCTGATGCCGTATTTTTCGTAATAGAGCGTCGCGTTGTACGAGTGC
This sequence comes from Sphingomonas sp., assembly GCA_019635535.1. Lineage (NCBI taxonomy): Bacteria > Pseudomonadati > Pseudomonadota > Alphaproteobacteria > Sphingomonadales > Sphingomonadaceae > Sphingomonas > Sphingomonas sp. The sequence goes on along the minus strand of JAHBZH010000001.1, from coordinate 2,614,658 downwards.
CTGGAAAGGTTCGGCAACGTGATGCGATCCTGCACCCCAATCAGGCCCAAGGCGGTGAAGGCGCCCTGGGGGCCATCGGCGGTGCGGAAGTTCGAGGGGAAGTTCTGCGCACTCCCGCCGGTTGTCTGGTATGTGTAGTTGCCGACGAAACCGAAGCCGGATGCGAAGCCGAGGACGTCCTCAAATCTCGAAAGATTGTACTGAAAGGCGACCTCGATACCGGTTTGGGTCGTGTTTCCTTCCCCATTTACCACCGTCGTCACAGGCACGCAGATGCCGGTGCCGGGGTTCAGCACGTTGTTGATGTTGCGATCGGCGATCGGATTGAAGATGCCGCCCTGTTCGCACGGGTCCGTGATGTCGATGGCGAGCCCGCCATTGGCATCCCGGGCGGGGAAGGGGTCGATCCGCACTTCGGAAAACAGGTTGGTACGGGTCTTGTGGAAGAAGCCGAGGCTGATGAACCCCGACCGTGCGAAATACCATTCGCCCGAAATGTCGAACGACCAGACCGCCTCCGGCACCAGGTCGGGATTTCCTACCGGCACAGGGGTATTCGGCCCGGTCCCGAAGCTGACCGATGTCGAAAGATCATCGAAATCCGGTCGGTTGATGTCTCTTGAGACACCGCCGCGGATCAGGAAATCGCGGGCCGGCTCGATCACAATATTGAAGCGCGGCAGGAAGAACGCATAGGAGCCTTCCCTGACCACCGGCGTGACGGCGCTGTTCCCGGCCGTCTGGGTGTTGCCGAGCGAGGAGACGCTGGTCCTCACATAGCGGAGGCCCAGATTGCCGCGCACGGGCACTCCGAGATCGCGCCCGTCGAAATTCACCTGGCCATAAAAGGCATGGGTCCTTTCGGCGATGTCGAAGAACGCGGTGACCTGCTGCGTCGGAGTGGTGAGCAACGCGATGTCCGGGCCAGTCGTCGCCGCATTGTTGGCCGTAATCGCGGCATTGAGCGAGGCCAGGATCGCGGCCGGGTCGGAAAAGGAGCGCCCCGGATCGATGACGAGAAAGTCCCGAATGAACAGCCGCCGCCCGTCGGCCGAGCCGAAATTGCTCGGGCCGGGAATCAGGATGTCAGAAAACAGATTGCCCGTCGGCCTGTTGATGGCGGCGGCGTTGGTCAGGCCGACATTGCGAACGTTGGAATCGTTGAGGGACGATGTCTCATTGTAGCGATAGCCGACATCGACCGACGCGACGAACGGCACGGCATCGGTGAAATCATAAGTGAGATCGAGGCGGCCGGCGATCTCCCGGTTCTCGACCGTGCCCCGGCTTTGATTGACCTGGCGCAGTGCGTAATTCGCGGGATCGAGCAATTGCGCCGTCGTCGGCGTTGTCGACAATCCCTGCGCGATTCCGAATTGCAAGGTGCCGCCGGTCAGATCGAACTCGATGGGCACGCCATTGTCGATGCTGGCCGCACTGACGGGCAAATGGTTCGGGTTGATGAAGTCCAGCGTCGTCGAAAAATCGGAATTCGTCGTGTTGGAGGTCGAAATCGCTCCTTCCGCACGCACCGTCAGCCGCCCGGTTTCCCACTCGCCGCCCAGCCGGTAGACCCGGCTGCCCGTTTCACGCGACCCCGTGTTGGAATCGGTCCGGAGGTTCGGATCGAGGGTGCCGGTCGTATTGGGGCGTATGACACCCGAAAGCGCGGCCTGGACGCTGCCCAGGTCGATGGGGCCGTTCGGTCCGTCGAGGATACCCAGATTGATCGTCTCGAAGGCCGTGTTGGTGGTATTATCGACGACTCCGTTCGACGACACGCCGGATATCTGCACCCTGGTGCTTTCCTGCGCGCGCGTCTGATCGTTATAGATGCCGTCGAAATAGAGTCTCAGATTGTCGGCCGGCCGCCATTCCAGTGAGCCGACGAAATTCAACGTTTCATATTCGAAATTGTCATTGTCCTGATCGAAGAACTGAATTCGCAGGAACGGGAAGGATTCAGCGCTGGCGCGACCGGAGGTCGGCGTGACCACCGCATCGCGATCGACGCGGGGCCGGAAGGCGGAAACGTCGGAGCGGGCATAGCTGCCGCTCAGGACGATGCCGATCTCGCCGATGCCGGTCGACCAATTGTCGCCGACCGTGCCGGATATCCTTGGCAGCACGGTCCCGGCGAGGTCGCTATATTCCCCTTGCACCCGCACTGAAAACAGGCGGTCGCGCAATTCGAGGGGCCGTAGCGTTCTGAGGTTGATCGTGCCGCCCACGGAGCCTTCGATCGTCGCGGCATCAGGGACCTTCGTTACTTCGAGCGAGGAAATCAGCGCGGCGGGCAAATCCTCGAAGCTGATGCCCCCACGTCCGGCACCCGAACCCACGGTGGAGACGCCATTGATCTCCGTGCGATTTTCGTCCGTGCCGCGAATTTGCACCGCAGTGCCGACGCCGGCTTCCCGGGTGATCTGGATCCCGGTGACATTTTCGAGCACTTCGGCGAGATTCTGGTCCGGCAGCTTGCCGATATCCTCGGCCTGGATGACCTCGATCAGATTGTCTGAATTGCGCCGTTCGTTGAGTGCGCTTTGAAGAGAGCTGCGGATGCCTGTGATGACAACCGCCTGATCGTCGCCTTCCGGTTCGCCGGATCGCATCTGGTCTTGGGCGAAGGCGCTTCCCGGCAGGGCGAGCGCGGATAAGGCCGTCCCGACCAGCAGCTTTGTCAGATGACGAAAATTGCTCGCGGACACACGGCCCGAACCGACAGGCTTCGACATTTGCCCTCTCCCGATTTGCTGTTTTGGAGAGGAATATCTGACAGTCCAATGATGTCAACCCATGTTTCATATTTTCATTGACCGATATGTCATGCCAATCTGAGAATATTGGTCCGCAGAATTGTGCGGACACGCGGCAAGTCGCGCCCTTCGGGCATATTCGTCGGGTGGGCGGGGTCGCGCCAGACCGCTGATCCTCGCGCACTAGCGCCTTCGGTCAGCGCACCAGCTCCGCGACCAGCTCCATGCACGTGCCGCCGGTGTGACGGTGCGCGCGACGCCGTGGAAGGCGAGCGTCGGGGCATTCGTCATGACTGGGGCCATGGCGCGCTCAACGCTTCGCCGCCGGATCTCGGACCAGCAGCACGTCCCCCGGCATTTCCTGGACGATCGCGGCGGCGGTGCTGCCGATGAAGATGTCGTAGAGCGCGCCGCCGCCGTGGCTGCCGACGACGATCAGACCCATGCCGCCCTCGCCGCATGGTCGGCGAGCAGTGTCTCCGGATCGCCGCGCTCGACGATCCGTCTGATCGAGGCGGCGGCGCCCGCAGGCAGATTGGCTTCGGCCATGAACCGCTCGGTCGCTTCCGCGTCGTAGCGCGTGAAATCGGCCTGGACCGCCGCGTTCTCCAGATAGCCCGCAAAGGGTATGTCATAGGCGTGGCACAGTGCGAGCTGGGTCTCAGGAAACAACCGGACGGAGGCTTCCAGCGCATGACGCGACGAGGGTGACAGGTCGGTTATGACCAGCACCGAGCGATAGTCGGCGTTCACGCGGTCGCGCGCGCTGCGCGCCGCCGCGGTCGCATAATCGTTGTTGGTGCCGAAGGTGAACCAGCCGTGCCGGTCCATCGGCGACACGGTGACGACGAAGGCGTCGAGCGCCACCCGCTCGGTCAGCAGGCACGGGGATTCGCTGAACGCGCAGGGCGTGAAATCCACCACGTCGCGCCCTTCGGCGGCGCCGCGCGCGATCAGTGCCCGCTCGATCCCGGTCATGAACATGCAATGCGGCCGGACGCGATCGAGCAGCTCGTAGCGCAGGATCGTCTTGCCCGCCTGCGGCATCGAATGGAAATACCACAGATCCAGATCGGCGAGCGCCCCGCCCTGGACCCGGGCGGCGAGCGCGGCGAGCAAGGCGGGAGGCTGGCCGATCGTCATCCCCATCGCGACCTGCGCGCCCGACGCGATGCTTCGACCGCGATGTCAGGGCTCATCAGCCGGGAGCAATATTCGGCGGCGACATCACGGACCGTGTCCGGCCGATAACTGTTTCGCCCCCGTCTGGCCATCCGCCGCGGCGCTGATGACAGCCGGCAGGCGGCGGGTCTATGACGACGCGCCGGGGCGAGGGAGAAGCTGAAATCATGGTGAGCATCGCGACCGATTCGGCCGGGCCACCCGCGCCGTCCCGTTTCGGCCTGTTCGGGCTTCTCTACGTCCAGGTCATCATCGCGATCGTGCTCGGCGCCTTGGTCGGCCATGCCTGGCCGGACGTGGGCGCATCGCTGAAGCCGCTGGGCGACGGCTTCATCAAGCTGGTGAAGATGATCATCGCGCCGGTCATCTTCCTCACCATCGTCACCGGCATCGCCGGGATGCGGGAGATGGCGTCGGTCGGCCGGGTGGCGGGCAAGGCCTTCGCCTATTTCCTGTTCTTCTCGACGCTGGCGCTGATCGTCGGCCTCGTCATCGCCAATGTCGTGCGGCCGGGCGAAGGCATGAACGTCGACCCCGCGACGCTCGACGCCGGCGCGGTCGCGACCTATTCGAGCCAGGCGCACGACAGCAGCATCACCGGCTTCCTGCTCGATATCATCCCGACGACGATGCTCTCCGCCTTCACCTCGGGCTCGATCCTGCAGGTGCTGTTCGTCGCCATCCTGTTCGGCATCACGCTCTCCATGGTCGGGCGGCCCGCCGCGCCGGTGCTGGACATGCTGGAGCGGCTCAGCCTCGTCATCTTCCGCCTCGTCGGCCTCTTGATGCGCGCGGCGCCGATCGGCGCGTTCGGCGCGATCGCCTTCACGATCGGCGCCTACGGCATCGGCACGCTCGTCAATCTCGGCGCGCTGATCGCGACCTTCTACCTGACCTCGCTGCTTTTCGTGCTGGTCGTGCTCGGCGCGGTTGCGCGGATCGCCGGCTTCTCGATCCTGAGGCTGATCCGCTATCTGAAGGAGGAGCTGCTGCTCGTGCTCGGCACCTCCTCGTCGGAGGCGGCGCTGCCCAATCTCATCGACAAGATGGAACGCGCCGGCTGCGCGCGCAGCGTCGTCGGGCTGGTCGTGCCGACCGGCTATTCGTTCAACCTCGATGGCACCAACATCTACATGACGCTCGCAGCCCTGTTCATTGCCCAGGCGGTCGGCGTCGAGCTCAGCCTGTGGGACCAGCTCGCCTTGCTCGCGGTGGCGATGATTTCCTCCAAGGGCGCGGCGGGCGTCACCGGGGCGGGCTTCATCACGCTCGCCGCGACGCTCTCGATCGTGCCGACCGTGCCGCTCGCCGGCATGGCGCTGATCCTCGGCATCGATCGCTTCATGAGCGAATGCCGCTCGCTCACCAACTTCATCGGCAATGCGGTCGCCACCATCGTCGTCGCCAAGTGGGACGGCGCGCTCGACAAGGCGAAGCTCGACGCCGCCCTCGCCGGCCACCCCGCGCCGCCCATCCCCGGCAAGTCCGATGCCCGCCGCGAGATCGAAGAGGAGCTGGACGCGCTGGAGGAAGCGCCGCAGGATTGAGCGTCAGCCGCCCTTCGCCGCCTGGCGCCAGCGGGTGAGGGCGAATTCCGTATAGCCGTTCGGCGTGGCGGCGCCTTCGAACACCAAAGCCTTCGCCGCCGCGAAGGCCGGGCCGTCAAAGGCCGGCGCCATCGGCGCGTAGGACGGATCGCCCGCATTCTGGTGGTCCACGACGCCCGCCATCCGCGTCAGCGCCTCGCTTACCTGTTCCTCCGTCACGATGCCGTGCCGCAGCCAGTTGGCGATGTGCTGGGAGGAGATGCGCAGCGTCGCGCGGTCCTCCATCAGGCCGACATCGTGGATGTCCGGCACCTTGGAGCAGCCGACGCCCTGGTCTACCCAGCGCACGACATAGCCCAATATGCCTTGGCAATTGTTGTCCAGCTCCTCGGCGATCTCGGCCGGCGAGAAATTGCGCCCGCGCGCCAGCGGCGGGGTGAGCAGGGCGTCCAGCTCGCCCGTCACCGGCGCCTTGGCCATCTCGTCCTGCACGGCCAGCACGTCCGTCTCGTGATAGTGGAGCGCGTGCAGCGTCGCGGCGGTGGGGGAGGGGACCCAGGCGGTGGTCGCCCCGGCCCTGGGATGCCCGCTCTTCTGCGCCAGCATGTCGGCCATCCGGTCGGGCGCGGCCCACATGCCCTTGCCGATCTGCGCCTTGCCCTTGAGCCCGCAGGCGAGGCCGATGCCGACATTGCGCGCCTCATAGGCCTGGATCCAGCCGGCGTCCTTGATCTCGCTCTTGCGGATCACCGGGCCGCCCTCCATCGCGGTGTGGATCTCGTCGCCGGTGCGGTCGAGGAAGCCGGTATTGATGAACACCAGCCGCTCGCGCGCCGCATGGATGCAGGCGGCGAGGTTCGCGCTCGTCCGCCGCTCCTCGTCCATCACGCCGATCTTGAGCGTGTTGCGCTCAAGGCCCAGCAAATCCTCGACCCGGCCGAACAGTTCGACCGCGAAGGCGACCTCCTCCGGGCCGTGCAGCTTGGGCTTCACGATATAGACGGAACCGGCCTGGCTGTTGCGCGCCCCGGCATGGAGATCGTGGATCGCGCAGAGCGAGGTGACGACCGCGTCGATCATCGTCTCCGGCACCTCGGCGCCGTCCAGCCTCACCATGCCGGTCATCATGTGATGGCCGACATTGCGCACCAGCATCAGCGCGCGGCCCTTCAGAGTCAGCTCCGCGCCGCCGGGCGAATTGTAGGTGCGGTCTTGCGCCAGCGCCCGCGCCTCGGTCTGCCCACCCTTGGCGAAGCTCGCGGTCAGATTGCCCTGCATCAGCCCCAGCCAGTTGCGATAGACCAGCACCTTGTCCTCGGCATCGACGGCGGCGACCGAATCCTCGCAATCGATGATCGAGCTCAGCGCCGATTCCAGCACCATGTCCGCGACGCCCGCCGGATCGTCCCGGCCGATGCGGTGGTCGCGGTCGATCGCAATCTCGATGTGGAGGCCGTTCTTCCTCAGCAGGATCGCTTCCGGTGCCGCCGGATCGCCGCGCCAGCCGGCGAGCTGCGCCGGATCGGCCAGCGCCGGCACCAGCGCGCCGCCGGCGACCGCATAGCCGGTCGCGTCGGCATGGCTCCCCTCGGCTAGCGGCGCGGCTTTGTCGAGCAGCGCCTTGGCCCGCGCGATCACCCGCGCGCCGCGCTCCGGATCGTAGCCGCCGCCCGCCGGCGCATCGCCCAGCGCGTCGGTGCCGTAGAGGGCGTCGTAAAGGCTGCCCCAGCGCGCATTGGCGGCGTTGAGCGCATAGCGGGCGTTGGTGACGGGCACGACGAGCTGCGGCCCCGGAATGGCGGCCAGCTCGGCATCGACATTGGCGGTCTCGATCGCGAACGGCGCGGGCGCCGGCACCAGATAGCCGATCTCTTCCAGGAACGCTTTGTGCACGGTGACATCGAACGGCTGGCCGGCCCGCGCCCGGTACCAGTCGTCGATCCGCGCCTGGAGCGCGTCGCGTGTGTCGAGCAAAGCGCGGTTGCGCGGGGCGAGATCGGCGAGCAGGACGGCCAGGCCCTGCCAGAAGCCTTCCGCCTGGATCTCCGTGCCGGGCAATGCTTCGGTCTCGATGAAGGCGGCGAGGCCGTCATCGATGGTCAGGCCATATCTCTCCACGCTTTCCTCCTCGCCCCACCGTTCGCCCTGAGCTTGTCGAAGGGCTGTCCTTTCTTTCCGGACGAAAAGAAGGGCAGGGCTTCGACAGGCTCAGCCCGAACGGCGTGTGTGAATGCCGTTCGTTCAAAGCTCCTTGAGCGGCACGCTTGCATCGGCGAGCCGCGCCCGGTCAGGCATCATCCCCTCGGCCACCAGCTTGCGGCCCTGCACATAGTCCTTCACCGCATTGACGCAGTCCAGCGCGATCACGCGGCCGGCCTTCAGATAGACGACCGAGAAGGCGCGCGCCGCCGGATCGCCGCGCAGCACCGTGTCGTCATGTCCCGCCGAGATGCCGACGGTCTGGAGCCTCAGATCATATTGGTTCGACCAGAACCAGGGGACGGCGGCATAGGGTTCGGCCAAGCCGAGTATATGCTTGGCAGCAGCCATCGCCTGATCGGTGGCGTTCTGCACCGATTCCACCCGGACGCGCGCGCCGCCGGCGAAGCGGTTCTCGTGCGCCGCGCAATCCCCCACGGCATAGATGTCGGGCAGGCTGGTGCGGCAAAATTCGTCCACTTCGACGCCATTGGAGGTGACGGCTCCGGCCGCCGCGAGCGGTTCGACCGAGGGAGCGATGCCGACGCCGACGATCACCATGTCCGCCGCGATCGTCTCGCCGTCCGCCAGCCGCACGCCGGTCGCGACATCCTCGCCGGTGATGCGGTCCACCGCCACGCCGGTGCGCACCTCCACGCCATGCGCGCGGTGCTCGGCCTCGTAGAAGCGCGAAATCTCCGCGCCCGCCACGCGCGCCAGCACCCGGTCCAGCGCCTCGAGCAGCACGACCTCTTTGCCCAGCTTGGCGAGCACTGCCGCCGCCTCCAGCCCGATATAGCCGCCGCCGATCACGATGATGCGCGTGACCGCCGGCAGCTCGGCCATCATCCGGTCCACGTCGGCGCGGCTGCGCACGGCATGGACGCGGGCCAGATCGTGGCCTGCGCAACCGATCCGGCGCGGCGTGCCGCCCGCCGCCCAGATCAGCTTTCCGTAGGAGAGCGTATCGCCGCCGGCGAGCGTCACCCGATGCGCTGCGGCATCCACCGCGACGGCCCGCTGGCCCAGCAGCATCTCCACCTGTCGCTCCGTCCAGAAGGCTTCCGGCCGGATCAGCAGTCGTTCGAACGCCTTCTCCCCCGCGAAATAGTCCTTGGACAGCGGCGGGCGCTCATAGGGCAGTTCCGGCTCGTCGCCGACGATGGCGACTTTCCCTTCGAACCCGTTCTGGCGCAGCGCGATCGCCGCCTGGGCGCCCGCATGGCCGCCGCCGACGATCAGGACATCGTAATGATCCGCCCCCTCCGCCATCACGCTGCGGCTGGACGATGGATGGCGCAGAGCTTGTGGCCGTCCGGATCGCGGACATAAGCGAGGTGCATCGGCCCCAGCGCGCCCTCGCGCAGCCCGGGCGGGTCCTCGATCGAGGTTCCGCCATAGGCCATGGCGACGTCGTGGAACGCCTGCACCTGTTCGGGCGAGCTGCATTTGAACCCGATCGTCCCGCCATTGGCAAAGGTCGCCGGCGCGCTGTTGATCGGCTCGGAAATGCACAAAGTGCCGCCGTCATGCCGGTAGAACAGCCGCCTGTGGCCGGTCTTGGCGATGTCGGCATGGGGGGGCTCCCCGGCGAAGCCGAGCGTGCCGAGCACGGCGGTGTAAAAAGCCCTGGACCGGTTCAGGTCGTTGGATCCGATCATGATGTGATTGAACATGGCGGCGCTCCCTCGGCGGTTCAGAACAGCACGACGCTGCGGATGCTCTTGCCCTCATGCATCAGTTCGAAAGCCGTGTTGATCTCGTCCAGCGGCATGGTGTGGGTGATCAGGCTGTCGATGTCGATCTTGCCGTCCATGTACCAGTCGACGATCTTCGGCACGTCGGTCCGCCCGCGCGCGCCGCCGAAGGCGCTGCCCTTCCAGACCCGGCCCGTGACGAGCTGGAACGGCCGCGTGGAAATCTCCTTGCCGGCCTCGGCGACGCCGATGATCACGCTCGTTCCCCAGCCGCGGTGGCAGCATTCCAGCGCGGCGCGCATCACGTCGGTATTGCCGGTGCAATCGAAGCTGTAATCGGCGCCGCCGTCCGTCGCGTCGATCACGGCGGCGACCACCTTGTCGAAGCCGATCTCGGCCGGGTTGATGAAATGGGTCATGCCGAACTGTTCGGCCATCGCCCGCTTGGATGGGTTGATGTCGACGCCGATGATCCTGTCCGCGCCGACCAGCCGGGCGCCCTGGATCACATTGAGGCCGATGCCGCCCAGGCCGAAGACGACGACATTGTTGCCCGGCTCCACCCCCGCCGTCCAGATCACCGCGCCGACGCCGGTGGTGACGCCGCAGCCGATATAGCAGATTTTGTCGAACGGCGCGTCGGGCCGGACCTTGGCCAGCGCGATCTCCGGCATCACCGTGAAGTTCGAGAAGGTCGAGCAGCCCATATAGTGATGGATGGTGTCGTTCCCCAGCTTGAAGCGGCTGGTGCCGTCCGGCATCACGCCCTTGCCCTGGGTCGCGCGGATCGCGGTGCACAGGTTCGTCTTCCGGCTGAGGCAAGATTTACACTGCCGGCATTCCGGCGTGTAGAGCGGGATCACATGGTCGCCGACCGCCACGGAAGTGACGCCCGGCCCCACCTCGCGCACGATGCCCGCGCCCTCGTGGCCCAGGATCGAGGGGAAGATGCCCTCGCTGTCCTTGCCCTCCAGCGTATAGGCGTCGGTGTGGCACACGCCCGTCGCCATGATCTCGACCAGCACCTCGCCCGCCTTGGGGCCCTCCAGATCGACCTCGCGGATTTCCAGCGGCTGATTGGGGGCGACGGCGATCGCGGCGCGGGTCTTCATTTGGGCTCTCCCGGAAAGGACTGAGCCTCCCTTAAGAGCGGCCGCGCGATTCAGGCAACAGGCAGCGGCGCCTCGCCTATGCCATGATAGGCCGGTGTGTCGGCGATCGCGGTGCGGAACAGCGCGTGGAGCTTGGCGAGGATCTCGGGCGGCGGCCCTTCGGCGCAGGCCGGCTGCATGCTCATGATCGAACGCACCACGGTGCTTCCCAGCATGATGGAAAGCACCATGCCGGCGCGCATCTCGGCATCCTCGCCGCCGCCCAAAATGCGGGAAATGGGTTCGAGAACGTCATTACGTATGGCGTCATGGACGATCGCGGCGGCTTGCGGCGAAGAGGCGGAGCGTAGCACGATCAGGAGATTCTCGGTATGCTTGCGGGTATCCTCGCAATCCGTTTCCTGGAACAGCGAGACCAGATAGGCGGGCAGGTCTTCCGCGCTTACGGCGATGCGGAATTTTTCGGCCTTCCTTCCATCGCCGTGCAGCACTTCGCGGAACAGGTCCGCCTTGCTGCCGAAATAACGGCTGACCAAAGCGACATCGACGCCGACATCGCGCGCGATGTCGCGCAATCCGACATTCTCGTAGCTTTCCCGGAGGAAGTGCCTTCGGGCCGCCTCCAGCATCTGCGCGCGTGTCGCTTCCGCGCTCTGGCGGCGGCGGGCGACGATCTCTCCCAAGCTCATGAACCAAAATCCTAACAGTCGTCGTGAGTTAATCAACAGGTGTTGACTTTTTTATATCAACACCTGTTGACATGGCATGAACGAACGCTAGATGCCGCTCCCCGGGTGGGCTCGAACAGCGGCTCGCTCCGGATCATTCCGGACGACCAACCGAAAGAAGTCATTGATGCATATCAAGGGATTGGGCCTTCTTCCCCTCGCGGCCGCGATGCTTCTTTCCGCCTGTTCGGCCGCCGCGCCGGAAACGCCGCCGCCGCCGCCGGTGACGGTCGCCCAGCCGCTCGCCCAGGAGGTGGTGGACTGGGACGATTATGTCGGCCGCTTCGAGGCGATCGAGAATGTCGAGGTGAAGCCGCGCGCGTCGGGCTATCTCCAGGCCGTCCATTTCCGCGACGGCGATTTCGTGCGCGCCGGCCAGCTCCTCTTCACCATCGACGCGCGTCCGTCGCAGGCGCAGCTCGATCAGGCGCGCGCCCAGCTCGCCCGCGCCGAGGCCGCGCTCGCCAATGCCCGTACCGAGCTCGCCCGCTCGCGCACGCTGGCCGAATCGCAGGCGGCGAGCACCGAGGAGGTCGAACAGCGTCAGGCGGCCTTCCGCTCGGCCGAGGCGGATGTCGCCGCCGGCCGCGCCAATGTCCGTGCCGCCGGCCTCAATGTCGGCTTCACCCGCGTCGTCGCGCCGATCTCGGGCCGCATCTCGCAGCGCCGGGTCGATCCCGGCAATGCGGTGACGGCGGACCAGACCGTGCTCACCACGATCGTCTCGACCTCGCCGCTCCACTTCACCTTCGAAGGGTCCGAGGCGCTGCTGCTGCGCTATCAGCGCCAGGGCGGCGGCCGGATCGGCAGCCCGGTCCGCATCCGCCTCCAGGACGAGGGCCAGTTCACCCATGCCGGCCGGCTCGATTTCGTCGACAATGCGATCGATCCCGCTTCGGGCACGATCCGCGCCCGCGCCATCGTCGCCAATCCGGACGGGTTCCTGCGTCCCGGCATGATCGGCCGCCTGCGCCTCGCCGGCGCGGCGCCCTATCGCGCCTTGCTGGTGCCCGACACCGCCATCGCCACCGAAGGCGTGCGGCGGATCGTCTATGTCGCCGACGGCGAGGGCAATGTCGCGCCCAGGCCGGTCGAGCTCGGCCCGCTGGTCGGCGCTCTGCGCGTGATCCGCGGCGGCATCGAGCCGACCGACCTGGTGGTGATCGACGGGCTCCAGCGGATCATGCCGGGCCAGAAGGTCAGCCCGCAGCGTGGCCGGATCGCGCCGCCCACCGACGCCCAGCCGGACGCGCCGCCGGCCCAGGCCGCGCCCGCTTCGGTCGCGACCCCGGTCGCGTCCGCGCCGGCGCCCGCGGCGCCTGCTCCTGCGCCCTCCGCTCGCTGACGGAAGGGCCCGGCCCCATGAACATTTCCAGCTTCTTCATCGATCGGCCGATCTTCGCGTCGGTGATCGCGATGTTCATCACCCTGTTCGGCCTGTTCGCCTATCCGAGCCTGCCGCTCGCCCAATATCCGGAGATCGCGCCGCCGTCGGTCGTCGTCGTCGCCGCCTTTCCGGGCGCCTCGGCGGAAACGATGGCGGAGACGATCGCCGCGCCGATCGAGCAGGAGGTGAACGGCGTCGAGGGCATGCTCTACATGCGCTCGACCTCGGGACAGGGCATCGCCCAGATCACCGTCACCTTCCAGCCCGGCACCGACGTCGATACCGCGCAGGTGCTGGTCCAGAACCGCGTCGCGCTCGCCGAGCCGCGTTTGCCGGAGCAGGTCCGCCAGATCGGCGTCACCGTCACCAAGCAGGCGTCGGACTTCCTGCTGATCGCCGCGCTCACCAGCACCCGTGTCGGCGCCATCGACAATGCCGATATCGATTTCATCGGCAATTACGCCAATTCGCGGCTGCGCGACCGGCTGCTGCGCGTGCCCGGCGTCGGCGCGGTGCAGGTGTTCGGCGGCGGCAATTATTCGATGCGCGTGTGGATCGATCCCGATCGCGCGGCGGCCCGCGGGCTGACGGCGGACGAGATCGTCGGCGCGCTGCGGGGCCAGAACGTCCAGGTCGCGGGCGGCTCGCTCGGCCAGGCGCCGTTCGATCGCGGCGCGCCGGCTTTCGAGCTGCCGGTCCAGGTGCAGGGACGGCTTGCCGATCCCGACGCCTTCGCCGACGTGGTGCTGCGTACCGATCAGGCGAGCGGGTCGATCGTCCGGCTGCGCGATGTCGCGCGGGTCGAGCTGGGCAGCCAGGATTACGGCATTCGCGGCTATTTCAGCGGCCGGCGCGGCGTCGCCATCGCGATCCAGCAACTCCCCGGCTCGAATGCGCTGTCCACCGCCGCGGCGGTGCTCGACGAGCTGGAGACCGCCTCGCGGGACTTCCCCGAAGGCATCCAATATTCGATCCCCTACAATCCGACCGAATATGTCCAGGCCTCGGTCGAGGCGGTGCAGAGCACGCTGATCGAGGCGGTGTTCCTCGTCGTCCTCGTCATCGTCGTCTTCCTGCAGACCTGGCGCGCGGCGATCATTCCGATCATCGCCATACCGGTCAGCCTGATCGGCACCTTCGCGGTGCTGCTCGCGCTCGGCTTCTCGATCAACACATTGTCGATGTTCGCGCTCGTGCTCGCCGTCGGCATCGTCGTCGACGATGCGATCGTCGTCGTCGAGGCGGTGGAGAAGCATGTCGCCGAAGGCATGAGTCCGCGCGATGCCGCGCACCGGACGATGCAGGAGATTTCCGGGGCGATCATCGCGATCGGGCTGGTGCTGATCGCCGTGTTCGTGCCGGCCGCGCTCATCTCGGGCATTCCCGGCATCTTCTATCGCCAGTTCGCCGTCACCATCGCGGCGGCGGCGGTGATCTCGACGCTGGTGTCGCTCACCTTGTCGCCGGCGCTCGCCGCGATCCTGCTGAAGGGCCACAAGAACGGCGAGGAACCGCCGCGCGAAGGCAGCCGCTGGATGCGCCCCGTCCGCGCCGCGCTCGGCGGCTTCAACCGGGGCTTCGACTGGCTGTCGACCCGCTACGGCACCTTCACCGCCAAGGCGGTGCGGCGCTCGACGATCATGCTGGTCGTCTATGCCGGCCTGCTCGGGCTCACCGCCTGGCGGCTGACCGCGACGCCGACCGGCTTCATCCCGGACCAGGATCAGGGGTTCCTGATCGGCGTCGTCCAGCTTCCGCCCGGATCGTCGCTGGAGCGCACCGACGCGCTGATGAACCGCGTCGTCGAGATCGCCTCGCAGAACGAGCTGATCGTCGATTCCGGCGCCTTCGCCGGCCTCGACGGCTCCACCTTCAGCCCCGCCTCCAACAGCGGCGTCATCTTCGTGCGCCTCGCCCCGCATGAGGACCGGCGCGGCGACGGACAGGACGCCGCCGCGCTCGCCGGCCAGTTGACAGGTACGATCGCCGGAGCGGAGCCGGGTGCGCAGGTCTTCTTCCTGTCGCCGCCGCCGGTGCCGGGCCTCGGCAACGGCAGCGGCTTCGCGATGATGCTGCAGGACCGCGAGGGCGCGGGCTACGAGGCGCTGCAGGGCGCGACCTTCGCGATGATGGGCGCGGCGGCGCAGGAGCAGAACGTCGCTCAGGTCTTCTCGCTGTTCAACACCGGCAGCCCCCGGATCGAGGCGGACGTCGATCGCGACCGCGCGCAGTTGCTCGGCGTCCAGCCGGGGCAGGTCTATGCGGCGCTCGCCACCTATCTCGGCTCCACCTACGTCAACGATTTCAACCTGCTCGGCCGCACCTTCCGCGTCACCGCCCAGGCCGAGGCGTCGGCGCGCGCGAGCCTCGCAGATGTCGGCCGGCTGCAGGTCCGCTCGTCGAGCGGCGAGATGGTCCCGCTCTCGGCGATCGCGACCTTCCGCTACGGCGCGGGCCCGGTACAGGTGACGCGCTACAACAATTATCCCGCCGCCGAATTACAGGGGCAGACGCCGGTGGGCGTGGCGTCGGGCGATTCGCTGCGCTCGATGGAGCAACTGGCGACCCAAACGCTGCCGCCCGGCTTCGGCTTCGAATGGACCGGCCTCGCCTTCGAACAGCAATCGGCGGGCAATACCGCGCCGCTCATCTTCGCGGTCGCGGTGCTGTGCGTGTTCATGGTGCTGGCGGCGCAATATGAATCGCTCGCCTTGCCGCTCGCCGTCATCCTGATCGTGCCGATGTGCATCCTGGCGGCGATGACCGGGGTCAACCTGCGCGGGCTGGACAACAATATCCTGACGCAGATCGGCCTGATCGTCCTCGTCGCGCTCGCCGCCAAGAACGCGATCCTGATCGTCGAGTTCGCGCGCCAGGGCGAGGAGGAGCACGGCATGGACCGCTGGGAGGCGGCGGTCCACGCCGCGCGCACCCGCCTGCGGCCGATCCTGATGACCAGCTTCGCCTTCATCTTCGGCGTGCTGCCGCTCGCCATCGCGGTCGGCCCGGGCGCGGAGATGCGTCAGGCGATGGGCACGGCCGTGGTGTTCGGCATGTTCGGCGTCACCATTTTCGGCCTCATCTTCACGCCGGTCTTCTACGTCGTCACCCGCACGCTCGGCCGTTACCTGCCGAAGAAGCCGGAGCGCGAAACCCATTATCCGACGGCCTACGGCCCGCCGCTGCCCGAAAACGGAGACCGCGAATGACCCGCTTCGCTCTCGCCGCGCTCGCGGCGCTCGCGCTCGGCGGCTGCATGGTCGGGCCCAATCATGTCGATCCGATGCCGGCCGCGCCGGCGCAGGATCCGTTCGTCGGCACCGCCTCGCCCGCCTTTACCGGCGACGAGCCGGCCGGGCGCTGGTGGAGCCTCTTCGCCGATCCCGAGCTCGACGCGCTGGTCGAACAGGCGCTGACCCACAATACCGACCTGCGCGTCGCCGCCGCCAATCTGCGCCGCGCTCGTGCGGCGCTTCGGGAAACGCGCTCGGGCCTGCTGCCCTCGACCGACATCACGGCGGGCGCCACTTATTCGCAGCAGTCGGCGCAGGGGCCCAACGCCTTCCCGGGCGCCGGCGATCCGCAGGAAAGCTACGATATCGGCATCGACGTCGGCTATCAGGTCGACCTGTTCGGCCGCATCCGCCGTGCCATCCAGGCGAGCCGGGCCGATGCGGATTCGGTGCAGGCCGCCTTCGATCTCGCCCGCGTCACCGTCGCCGCCGAAACGACCCGGGCCTATGCCGATGCGTGCGGCGCCGGGCGCCAGCTCGCCGTCGCGCGGGAAAGCCTGCGGGTGCAGGAGCGGACCTTCGATCTCACCCGCCGCCTGTTCGAGGGCGGCCGGGCGACCGCGCTCGACACCAACCAGGCGGGATCGCAGCTCGATCAGACCCGCGCCGCCTTGCCCACGCTGGAGGCGCGCCGCCAGACCGCTTTGTTCCGCCTCGCGACCCTGACCGGCCGTCCGCCCGCCGAATTCCCGCCGGCCGTCGCCGCCTGCGAAGCCTCGCCCGCTCTGGCCGCGCCGATCCCGGTCGGCGACGGCGCGGGCCTGCTCGCCCGCCGCCCCGACCTGCGCGCCGCCGAGCGCGATCTCGCCGCCGCCACAGCGCGGGTCGGCGTCGCCACCGCCGCGCTCTATCCCAGCATAAGCATCGGCGGCTCGGTCGGAACCACCGCCGATTCGCCCGGTGCGCTCTTCTCCGGCGATTCGCTGCGCTTCAGCATCGGCCCGCTCATTTCCTGGCAATTCCCCGACATCTTCGCCGCGCGCCAGCGGGTGCGGCAGGCCGAGGCGTCGGCGGACGCCGCGCTGGCGCGCTTCGACGGCGCCTGGCTCACCGCCCTGCGCGAGACGGAAAGCGCGCTCACCAACTATGCTCGCGAGCTGGACCGCGTCACGGCGTTGACCCGCGCACGCGACCAGAGCGCCGAAGCCGCCCGTATCGCGCGGCTGCGCTACCAGGCCGGGCGAGAGAGCTTCCAGGTCGTGCTCGATGCCGAGCGCGTGCTCGCCCAGACCGATGCCGCGCTCGCCCAGTCGGAAGCGCAGCGCTCGGACAATCTCGTCACCTTGTTCCTGGCGCTGGGCGGCGGCTGGCAGGACGCGCCGCCGGTCGTCGAGCGGTCGATCCGCGATCCTTAGCTTTCGGTCAGATCTTGATCAGATGACTTGCTTCGCAGGAGGCTTGAACGATGTAGCGCGGGTCCACACCCAAGTGCCGACGGCGATGCGGATGTGTGGTGGACCAGTAGTGAATCATCGATACCCGGTGGCATTGGCTATGATGTTTGCCTCCGCACGTCTTACCATACCATGTCTGACGAGTTCAACCATTTCATCAACAATGCAACTTCTGGTTATTACGCGCCGGCAGCCATCTTCCTCTTTATTAAATTCAACATCTTCTGAGAATCTTGCATCGAGAGCAATGAGAGCGGAGTAGGATGATCTGTAATTTAGCTGTTCTGCCTCGCAGGATCGGACAATTCCTTCTCCTTGTGTCTGGACATTTTCCGCAGGAGATTGATCGCCAACTCCCCGAACGACACACTCGGTCCAGGCAACATATGATTCGGATACCCGATTCCACGTTTGGCTGTAATCATTGTTGGTAGCGGCCACTAAGGTACCGATGAAGATATCGATCATGTGCCAAGCTCTCTGACATTGACTATGGATATAGATTTGAACGGCGCGGTTAAGACCAAATATTGGCGTATCTGAATCTCACACTAATCATTCATTGCAATCAATCGCAAAAGTAACGATCTGTTCCATTTCTTATCCCCTCAAGTGCTGCATGCGCGGCCCTCACACCGGTTTCAGCCGCTCGCGTTATCAGTCGTATAGCTTCCGCTCGGTCTCGTCTGACTCCAAGTTCCGGACGTCCGCAATAAAGATGGTCTCTACCCAAGGAATATTGTGCTAACGGATACCCCAAATCTGCCGCGCGGCGTATCCATCTAAGGCGTTCCATATCATATCTCTGCACATCCCAATTGCTATCTCCCATCTGTCGCGAAAAGTACAAATGAGAAATTTCCCATGCAGCCCATCCAGAGCCTTGCTCTGTCGCCTGAGTATATTCGGCTAGTGCCTGTGTGAAGTTCGCTCTTTCTGCGGCACGCCGACCTCTAAGCCAACCGCTATAAAAATGGCCGAGATAGATTCGAGCCAGCAGAAAGCCCTGATCGGCTGACCTACGAAGCCAGGCTTCGGCTTGTGCGCTATCTGGGGAACCGCCTCGTATTTCATTCGTGCAATACGCATAGCAGAAGCCCACCACCCATTGTGCCCGTGAATCGTTGGTTTCTGCGAGCGCAACAAACGCGGGAAAAGATGCCC
This sequence comes from Sphingomonas sp., assembly GCA_019635535.1. NCBI lineage: Bacteria > Pseudomonadati > Pseudomonadota > Alphaproteobacteria > Sphingomonadales > Sphingomonadaceae > Sphingomonas > Sphingomonas sp. Next base: position 2,596,196 of record JAHBZH010000001.1, on the reverse strand, counting down.
TGCTCAGTAAAGTTCTCTGAACTAGGCCCATGTGATAGGAATATTCATCGTTGTTTGGTTCGGAAATTGTCCATTGCCTCTCTTGCGTGCTTTCCAGGGCGGCTCGAGCGGTAGAAATTGTTTGGGCAGGGTGTCCTGTTGGAGGGGCGGTTGTCTGTCGTTCCCGCCGTGGCGACGTCGATGTCGCCGACCGCTCCAATTGTGCAATTCGCGCTCGCGCTTCTCCGACCCGCGAATCCTGCGGGCAAGAAGCGATGAACCGGCGATACTGAGCGATCCGTTGGCTCGGCCTACCTGATCCGGCCCGCTGCCACTGTATGTCGCAGGCAAGCAAGCTGGTCTGGCTGAGTACGGCCTCCGGCGCGGCGAGCGCGGTCGCTACAAGGCACGAGAGTATGACTGCGATCTTCAATTTGGGCATCGGGTCATCTCGTAGTCGATATCCTGCTCGCGGGCTCTGACGACGGTGCCTATGCGCGTGTAGGTTCCTCCATCCGTTACTACCCAGGCAGCCGAGGCTCCCCTAGTCGAGCGTTCATGGCGGTTCCCCCCAAACTCGATCACGAGCCGGCCCGGAGCGCCGGAAATCACCATTGGGGACGAGCAGTTGCCGTTAATCCCCCATCGGCCGTAAAGCCAGTTTTGCGGTTCGACGCGCTCGACTGTAGATTTGATGGGCGTCGCCGTCTCGGCGATTGAGGCTTCCGGCGTGGTATCAGCGTCACCTCCCCCCGATCGCACCAGCAGCCAAATCAGGATCAATGCAGCAAGCCCTGGAAGCGCAAGCAACAGCCGATTTCTGTGTTCGGTCGTCCATCCAGTCCATCGTCCAAATAGACTCGACCCCTTTTCCTGCGTCCTCGCCATGGCTTTGGCTTGCGGCGCGCCGATTGTAGCGGTGGCCGATTCCGAGGCGGAAGCGCGCGCTGCGGCGGGCGCGGATTTCGCGCTCGGCGCAGCGGGTTTCTCGGTATGCGGCGCAGTGGTGATCCTCATCTGGAGCAAGGTGCGCATGCTCGCGGCGAGTTCGGACAAAGCCTTGCGAGCTGCCTCGCTCTCGTAGTTGCTGTGCCGCAAGTGTCGGAAGTCGAACCATTGCAATGTTTTAAGGGTCGCAAGGGCATTCGGATCAAATGCGTCCACTCCCTCGATATCGATAAGATATAAAGGAAAGATACGACTTCGTCGTGGGAGGTCCGGATAAGTTACGAACAGCCCTGCCTGGCGATCGAGAAAAATCGACACCTCGCGGCAGCACCATTCGCTCTGAATAAAGTTTGGCGTGATGATCGGGATGAAAAAGGTTGCGTCCCTCAAATAGCCCGAAATCTCGCTTTCCCAGTCCGCGCCGATCGGAATCGTGGTGATATCTTGGAACAGCCGAATCTGCTCCCGTCCATATTGCTGCTGCAGTTCGGACACGAGCAAGATACGCAGGCTGCTCAGCTTGCCGTTCGATAGATCGTTGTCCTGGCGCGCATAGCTCCAGAAACCGACGGGAGGTAGGCGCATTTCAGTCATGGTCGTGTGCTAATCCCGCCACGACAGCCCTACCCGCGCGGTCCAATGTCATTCCCCCTGTCACCCAACAATGCACCACAATTATCATTTAGACGCTTTGGCATCGATCCGATAGGTGCCTAGGTTCCGCCCGGACAATCACGTGAAAATGCCGACATTCCCTTCCGGACAGGCCATTAGGCGCGCGAAATCTCCACATTGTGCATGAAAACACCAGTTCCATGCAGCGTTTTGGAGGATTCTTGCTCTGATTATGGTGGGGCTTGCACTTCCGCATCCCCTGCGACAGTCTGTTGCAGCGCAACAAGCGGAGACGTTTCGCTGGACGGGGAGAGCCAGGATTGGCGACGGCGCCGGCATCGCAGGGTCTGTATGACCCCCGCAACGAGCATGACTCGTGCGGGATGGGCTTCGTCGCGCATGTAAGGAACATGAGCTCCAACGCGATCATCGCGCAGGGCCTCCACATTCTCGCCAATCTCGATCATCGCGGCGGCGTCGGCGCCGATCCGCTGATGGGCGACGGCGCCGGCTGCCTGATCCAGATCCCCGACGCCCTGTTCCGAGACTGGGCGGAAAAAGCGCGGCTCAGCCTGCCCGCAAGAGGCGATTATGCCGTGGCGATGTGCTTCCTGCCCCGCGATGCGGCGAGCCGGCAGGCGGCGGTCGAGCGGTTCGAGCGGTTTATCCGGATCGAGGGGCAGGTGCTGGTCGGCTGGCGCGACGTGCCTGTCGATACGGCCGGACTGGGCGCGGCGGTGCTTGAATCGATGCCGGTCATCGCCCAGGCGGTCGTGGCGCGCGGGCCGAATGTCCGGGACCAGGACGCGTTCGAGCGCAAGCTGCTCGCGATCCGCAAGCAGACTCTCAATCCACTGGAGGCCGAAGCGCTGAAGCGCGATCTGCCCGGCCTGCCGGATTTCTACATCGCGTCCTTCTCCAGCCGGACGCTCGTCTACAAGGGTATGCTGCTCGCGAACCAGGTGGGCGGTTTCTACACCGACCTTGGCAATCCGCTGACAGTGTCGGCGCTGGCCATGGTGCATCAGCGCTTCTCGACCAACACCTTCCCGTCCTGGCGGCTCGCGCATCCCTACCGCCTCATTGCGCACAACGGCGAGATCAACACGGTGCGCGGCAACGTGAACTGGATGAACGCGCGCCGTCGCACGCTCGAATCGCCTTTGCTCGGCGCCGATCTCGACAAGATGTGGCCGATCATCCCGCACGGCCAGTCGGACACCGCCTGCCTCGACAACGCGCTCGAGCTGCTGATCGCCGGCGGCTATTCGCTGCCGCACGCGATGATGCTGCTCATCCCGGAGGCCTGGTCGGGCGACGCGCGGATGGAGCCGAAGCGCCGCGCCTTCTACGAATATCATGCCGCCCTGATGGAGCCGTGGGACGGCCCCGCCGCCATCGCCTTCACCGACGGGCGCCAGATCGGCGCCACGCTGGACCGCAACGGCCTACGCCCGGCGCGCTTCGTCGTCACCGACGACGACCTCGTCGTCATGGCCTCCGAATCCGGCGTGCTGCCGATCCCGGAGGAGAAGATCGTCCGCAAGTGGCGGCTCCAGCCCGGCAAGATGCTGCTCATCGACCTGGAGGAAGGCCGGATCGTCGAGGACGCGGAGGTCAAGGCGAAGCTGGCCGACGAGGAGCCCTATGGCGACTGGCTGGCCGCGACCCAGTTCGACGTCCGCGACCTGCCGCCCGGCTGCAACCCGATCCGCCGCCCGCCGGACGACAATGTGTTTCGCCGCACCCAGATGGGTTTCGGCTATACCGAGGAGGATTTGAAATTCTTCCTCGCGCCGATGGGCGCGCTGGCGGACGATCCGGTCGGATCGATGGGAACGGACACGCCGCCCGCCGTGCTCTCGGACAAGCCGCGTTTGCTCTACGACTATTTCAAACAGAATTTCGCGCAGGTGACGAACCCGCCGATCGACCCGATCCGCGAGAGCCTCGTGATGAGCCTCGTCACCATGATCGGCCCGCGCCCCAACCTGCTCGGCCACCAGGCCGGCTCGCACAAGCGCCTCGAGGCGGCGCAGCCGATCCTCACCAACGAGGATCTGGAGAAGATCCGCTCGATCCACGAGACGCTGGACGGTGCCTTCCGCACCCAGACGCTCGACGCCACCTGGCCGAAAGGCGGGGACGTCCAGTCGCTCGAAGCCGCGCTGCAACGGCTCTGCTGGGAAGCGACCGAAGCGGTGCTCGCCGACATCAACATGCTGATCCTCTCCGATCGCGCCGCGAGCGCGGAGCGCATCCCGATCCCGGCGGCGCTCGCCACCGGCGCGGTCCATCATCACCTGATCCGCCAGGGCCTCCGGATGCAGACCGGCCTCGTCGTCGAGACCGGCGAGGCGCGCGAGGTCCATCATATGTGCGTCCTCGCCGGCTATGGCGCGGAGGCGGTCAATCCCTGGCTCGCCTTCGACACGATCGACGACCTCTGCGCGCGCGGCCGGATCGCGCTGCCGCCGGAGAAAGCGCGGGCCAATTACATCAAGGCGCTCGGCAAGGGCATGCTGAAGGTGATGTCCAAGATGGGCATCTCGACCTTCCAGTCCTATTGCGGCGCGCAGATCTTCGATTCGATCGGCCTCGCCCAGCCGTTGGTCGACCGCTATTTCACCGGCACCGCGACGACGGTGGAAGGCATCGGCCTCGCCGGCCTCGCCGAGGAGACGGCGCGCCGCCACCGCCTCGCCTGGGGCGATGAGGACACGCTGCTTGACATGGGCGGCCTCTACGGCCAGCGCGCCGGCGGCGAGGCGCATGCCTGGACGTTCGACAGCATCGCGAACCTCCAGCACGCGGTGCGCGGCAACCTGCCGGACAAGTACCGGGCCTTCGCAGCGGAGATCAACGCGCGGGACCGCCGACTGCTCACCCTGCGCGGCCTGCTCGATTTCCGCCCCGCCGGCCCGGCCGTCCCGCTCGACGAGGTCGAGCCCGCCAGCGAGATCGTGAAGCGTTTCGCCACCGGCGCGATGAGCTTCGGCTCGATCAGCCGCGAGGCGCACACCAATCTCGCCATCGCGATGAACCGGATCGGCGGCAAGTCCAACACCGGCGAGGGCGGCGAGGAGCCGGAGCGTTTCGGCACCGCCGAACGCTCGGCGATCAAGCAGGTCGCCTCGGGCCGGTTCGGCGTCACCGCCGAATATCTGGTCAATGCCGACGACATCCAGATCAAGGTCGCGCAGGGCGCCAAGCCGGGCGAGGGGGGACAACTGCCAGGCCACAAGGTCGACAGGCATATTGCCAGCGTCCGCCATTCCACGCCCGGCGTCGGCCTGATCTCGCCGCCGCCGCATCACGACATCTATTCGATCGAGGATCTGGCCCAGCTCATCCACGATCTGCGCTCGGTCAATCCGCCGGCGCGCATCTCGGTGAAGCTGGTCAGCGAGGTCGGCGTCGGCACGGTCGCGGCCGGCGTCGCCAAGTGCCTCGCCGATCATGTCACCATTTCGGGCTATGAGGGCGGCACCGGCGCCTCGCCGCTCACCTCGCTGACCCATGCCGGCCTTCCCTGGGAGATCGGCCTCGCCGAGACCCAGCAGACTTTGGTCCGCAACGGCCTGCGCGGGCGCATCTGCGTGCAGGCGGACGGCGGCCTGCGCACCGGTCGGGACGTCGCCGTCGCCGCCTTGCTCGGCGCCGACGAGTTCGGCTTCGCCACCGCGCCCTTGATCGCGTCGGGCTGCGTGATGATGCGCAAATGCCATCTCAACACCTGCCCGGTCGGCATCGCGACGCAGGACCCGGTGCTGCGCGCCCGCTTCACCGGCCAGCCCGGGCATGTCGTCAATTATTTCTTCTACGTCGCCGAGGAGCTGCGCGGGATCATGGCCGCGCTCGGCCTCAGGAGCCTCGACGAAATGATCGGCCGCGCCGACCTGCTCGACGCCGCGTCGGCCGAGGCGCACTGGAAGGCGCAGGGCGTCGAGCTCGGCCGGCTGCTCCACGTCGCCGAGGGCGATGCGCGCCGCAACGACGCGCCGATCCCCCACGCGCCGGTCGCCAGGCTCGACGCGCGCATGGTCGAATTGCTCGACCGCCCGATGCCGGCGCGGATCGAGATGGACGTGACCAATATCGACCGTTCGGTCGGCGCCTTCGTCTCCGGCGAGATCGCCCGGCGGCACGGCCATGCCGGCCTGCCCGAAGGCAGCCTTCACGCCCTGCTCACCGGCACGGCGGGCCAGAGCTTCGGCGCCTTCCTCGCGCGCGGCGTGACGCTGGAGCTGATCGGCGACGGCAACGATTATGTCGGCAAGGGCCTCAGCGGCGGTCGCCTGATCGTCCGCCCGCCCGAGGCCGCGCCGCGCGAGGCCGCCGCCAACATCGTCGTCGGCAACACCTGCCTCTACGGCGCGATCGAGGGCGAGGCCTATTTCTCCGGCGTCGCGGGCGAGCGTTTCGCGGTGCGCAATTCCGGCGCGGTCGCGGTGGTCGAGGGCACCGGCGATCATGGCTGCGAATATATGACGGGCGGTCTGGTCGTCGTGCTCGGCCCCGTGGGCCGCAATTTCGCCGCCGGCATGTCGGGCGGCATCGCCTGGGTCTGGGATCCGCAGGCCGAGCTGGAAGGAAGCTGCAACCGCGCCGGCGTCGAGCTGGAGGCGGTCGAGGATGCCGATCGCCTGCGCGCCTTGGTCGAAAACCACCGCAAGCTCACCGGCAGCAAGCGCGCCGCCGAACTGCTCGCCGACTGGCCGGCCGCGCTTGCCCGGTTCGTCCAGGTGATGCCGGTCGAATATCGCCGCGCCCTCGCCGGCCTGAAGGCGGAGGCCGCCTGAGATGACCACCAACCCCACCGGCTTCCTCGAGATCGAACGCAAGGACCGCGCCTACCGCCCCGTCGCGGAGCGCCTTGCCCACTGGCGCGAGTTCGTCGAACCGCTGCCCGGCGACGGCATCGTCCGGCAGGCCGAGCGCTGCATGGATTGCGGCGTGCCCTTCTGCCACACCGGCTGCCCGGTCAGCAATTTCATCCCCGACTGGAACGATCTGGTCGGCCGCGACCAGTGGCGCGCGGCCCTCGACCGCCTCCACGCGACCAACAATTTCCCCGAATTCACCGGCCGCGTCTGTCCCGCTCCGTGCGAGGCGGCCTGCACGCTCAACCTTCAGGACACGCCCGTCACCATCAAGACGATCGAGTGCGAGATCGTCGATCGCGGCTGGCGGGAGGGGTGGGTCACGCCCCGCAACGCCGATCGCGGCACCGGCAAGCGCATCGCCATCGTCGGCTCCGGCCCGGCCGGCCTCGCCTGCGCGCAGCAACTCGCCCGCGCCGGCCATTCGCCGACCGTGTTCGAAAAGGCCGACAAGGCGGGCGGCCTGCTCCGCTACGGCATTCCCGACTTCAAGCTCGAAAAGGACCTGATCGACCGGCGCGTCGCCCAGATGGAGGTAGAGGGCGTCATCTTCCGCACCAATATCGAGGTCGGCGTCACCGTCTCGGTCGATCGGCTGATGGACGATTATGACGTGCTCGTCCTCGCCGGCGGCGCCGAGCAGCCCCGCGACCTCCCCGTGCCGGGCCGCGCGCTGGACGGCGTCCATTTCGCGATGGACTATCTGACGCAGGCCAACCGGCGCGTCGCCGGCCTGCCGGAGGCGAACGCGCCGATCCTGGCGACGGGCAGGCATGTGATCGTGATCGGCGGCGGCGACACCGGCTCCGACTGCATCGGCACCGCCAACCGCCAGGGCGCGGCCAGCGTCACCCAGCTCGAAATCCTGCCCGAGCCCCCGGCCCACGAGAACAAGGCGCTCACCTGGCCGCTCTGGCCGATGAAGCTGCGCACCTCCTCCTCGCAGGAGGAAGGCGCGGAACGCGAATTCTCCGTCACCACCTCCCGCCTCGAAGGCCAGGACGGCCGCGTCACCGCTTTGGTCTGCGCGCAGGCGGACAAGGAGATCGTGCTCAAGGCCGATCTCGTCCTCCTCGCGATGGGCTTCACCGGCACGCCGCTGGACGGCGTCGCGGGCAAAGCGGGCGTCGAACTGACCCCCCGCGACGCGATCGCCACCGCCCCCGGCCGCTACGACACGTCGCGCCCCAACATCTTCGCCTGCGGCGACATGCGTCGCGGCCAGAGCCTCATCGTCTGGGCCATCCGCGAAGGCCGCGACTGCGCCGCGGCGGTGCACGCTCACCTGGTGGCGGAGGCGACGCCATAAGCCAAGCGGTCATGCCGACAGGCTGGGAAGCGACGCTTTGAGAAGCCGTCGGCCGGCTGGAATCTAACATTCACAAACGTGATAGTGAATGTTGACTTGCCCAATATCCCCGTGCAACTTTGCAGGTAAGGCACGAGGCATACAATCGTGTTATTGGGAGAGGGAATTGGCATGGCGTCGGCGATCCGGGCAGAGATGTTGATCGTGGCTTCGGCCAGCGCGCCGGGTGGTACCAAGGCAAGAGGCCCAGGGCGGAGCGCCACTACATCGTTCGAATTGGCGCCTGACCGCAGATGACGGAGGCCGTCTCTCGATCTCACGAAGCACTGGGGGCGCCCGTGGTCCGGCCGGATGCGCGCGCCTGGGTCGTGCTCGCGCTTCTGTGCTTCGTCTATGTGCTCAATTTCCTGGACCGCCAGCTGCTGTCGATCCTTGCCAAGCCGATCCAGGACGAGCTCGGCATCACGGACGGGCAGATCGGCCTGATCAGCGGCCTCTATTTCGCGATCTTCTACTGCGTTGTCTCGATCCCGGTCGCCTGGTTCGCCGATCGGACCAACCGGGTGAAGGTCGTCTCCTTCGCCTGCGCCCTGTGGAGCGCGGCGACGGTCGCCTGCGGGCTCGCGCGCAACTATCCGGAGCTCGCGGTGGCGCGAATGACGGTCGGCCTGGGCGAGGCGGGCGGCGTGCCGCCCTCCTATGCGATCATCTCAGATTATTTTCCGCCAGGGACGCGCGGCACGGCGCTCGGCCTCTACAATTTCGGACCGCCGATCGGCGCGATGCTGGGCGTCGCCTTCGGCGCGTCGATCGCCGCCGCCTATAGCTGGCGCGATGCCTTCATCGCGATCGGCGTGATCGGCATCATCGCCGCCCTGGTCGTGTTGCTCGTCGTGCGCGAGCCGAAGCGGGGCGGGCTCGATGTGGCACCGGACGGTGCGCCTATCGCGGCCGAGCCGCCGGCGCGTTTCAAGGACACCTGTCGGATGTTTTTCACCCGGCCGACGCTTCTCCTCCTCGCGCTCGCCTGCGGCGCCACCCAGTTCATCACTTATGGTTCGCTCAACTTCACCACGCTCTTCCTGATGCGCGAAAAAGCGATGACGCTGAACGAAATCGCCATCTGGTACGCCTTGCTGATCGGCATCTTCACCACGCTCGGCATGTACGTGTCCGGCCGGCTGACCGATCGCTTCACGGCACGAACGAAGCGGGCCTATGCCTATATCCCGGCCGTCGGGCTGGTGCTCGCCGTGCCGCTCTTCATCGGTTTCGTCTGGGCGCCGACCTGGCAGATCGCCTTGCTCTTCCTCGCGCTGCCGACCGGCCTCAATTACTTCTATCTTTCGCCCGCGGTCACGCTCGTCCAGGAATCGGTACGGCCCAATCAGCGGGTGCTGGCCGGCGCGTTGCTGCTGCTCGTCATGAACCTGATCGGCCTGGGCTTCGGGCCTACCTGGGTCGGCCTCGCGAGCGACTGGTTCCGCGCGGCCTATCCCGACAATTCGCTGCAAATGGCCTTCTATACGCTGGTGCCTTTCTACGCGCTGGCGGTGCTGCTCTTCCTCGCGCTGGCGCGGGCCTTGGGCAGGGAGATGGCCGGCACCCGAACGCAAGGCTGATCGGCGGATGCTCACCTCAACAACAGCCGCCCGGTGATGCGCAAAGTCATTCACACGCTCGATAGTGAGTATTGACAGGCAGGCACGGTGCGCTACAAAAAGACCCGGAAAAGAGGGCGCGCACGACCCGCTTGCCACAGGGGAGGACAATTGCATGAAGGCCAGGCTTCTCGCATCCGTTTCGGCGGCGGCCGCCGTTATGTTCACGCCCGGCACGGCCTGGGCGCAACCATCATATGACAGCGCCGAATCGGCCCAGACCGAAACCGGGTCCGCGGCCGGACGTTCCGCGTCGGCCGAGGACGACCAGGCGATCATCGTCACGGCCACGCGCCGTGCCGCGCGCCTGCAGGACGTCCCGCTCAGCGTCACGGCGTTCAGCCAGGAAGAATTGAACGAGCTCGGCATCGTCGGCTATGAGGGTCTGGCGCAGAACACGCCGGGCATCGTCGTCAACCGGCCGACCCAGAATTTCAACAATTTCACCAGCCGCGGCATCAACACCAACGGCTACAGCGCCGGACTGCAAAGCGCGGTCGCGATCTATATCGACGAGCTGCCGATCTCGGCGAACGGCAATTCGACCATCCTCGATCCGAACCTTTATGACGTGGAGCGGGTCGAGTTCCTGCGCGGTCCGCAGGGGACCCTTTTCGGATCGAACTCGCTCGCCGGCGCCATGCGCATCCTGACGCGCAGCCCGAATTTCAATCGCTTCGAGGCGTCTGCGCAGGTCGATTTCGGCCTGACCGGCTCCGATTCCCTGCGCCAGCGCTACAATGCCATGATCAACGTCCCGATCATCGACGATGGAATGGCGCTGCGGATCGTCGGCTATTACCGTAACGAAGACGGCTGGATCGACAATATCGGTACCGGCATCGAGGATTCGAACGCGCTGGAAGCCTATGGCGGCCGCGCAATCCTGCTGATGCGGCCCAGCGACCGGATGACGGTCCGGCTGCTCGCCTCCTACGAGCACAGCAAGCCCGAGGATTCCGCGCTCACCAATCCGGCGCTGGGAACCTTCGTGCGCCGGTCCGACCGGCCCGACCTGTTCCAGGGCGAGCTGTCCAATTTCAATGTGACGGTCAATTACGAATTCGACTTCGCCGAGTTGATCAGCTCGACGACCTTGTCGAAATATGACGCATCCTTCTACGTCGACCTCGCCGGCACGTTCGGCCAGTTCATCCCCTTCGCGCTCGACGCCTTCGGCTTCGACGATCTGTTCGTCCAGGAATCGCGGCTCGTCTCAAGCCATGGCGGCCCGGTCGACTGGGTGGCCGGCTTCTTCTATTACACCAAGCGGCGCACGGTCGATTTCGCCTACCGCTCGTCGCCGGAATTCCTTGCCGCGCGCGGGCTGACCGGGCTGCCGGACGAATATTATCAGCGCTTCAACTCCTATACCGACCAAAGTGAAATCGCCGGCTTCGGCGAGCTCACCTATCGCTTCAGTGACGATTTCTGGATCACCGGCGGCCTGCGTTATGGCCGGACCGAGGTTCAGTCCTTCACCCGCGCCGGCGGCTATAACAGCAATTATCTGGCCGTCGCGCTCGGCGGCTTTTCCAACATTCCGCTTACGGTCGTGCCGATCCCGGCCGCGACCGGCCTGCGGGTCGAGGACGACCGGCTGTCGTACAAGGTGAGCGTGTCGTGGCGGCCGACGCCGAACGTCACCACCTATGCGACCATTTCCACCGGCTTCCGTACGCCTGTGGTGAACGCGCGCGCCGGCCTGGTCAGCACGCTCAATCCCAACGATATCGTGATCCCGGACGGGGCGCGATCGGACAGCGTCACCAATTACGAGGTCGGGGTGAAAGGTCGCTGGCTGGGCGGCAATCTCACCGCCAACATCGCTGCCTATTATATCGACTGGCAGGACATCCAGGTCCAGGCGAACCGCATTTCGGACTCCATCCAGTTCGCCACCAATATCGGCGGGGCCGAAAGCTACGGTCTGGAGTTCGAGATCATGGCCCGGCCCTTCCGGGGGCTGAGCCTTTCGCTCAACGGATCGTTCAACGAGGCCAAGGTGACCGAGCTCAGCCCGCTCGAAGCGGCGATTTCCGGCGCCGTTCTCGGCGTGCGCCTCGCCTCGCCGCGGTTCCAGGGCTCCGGCACGCTGCGCTACGATTTCGCGGTGGGTTCGGACACCAACGCCTATGCCGCGGTGAACGTCTCCCATGTGGGGTCCTTCCCGAACCAGTTCCCCAACGTCCCCGGCAATCCCAATGCGGCGAGTCCGACCTTCGATTACACCGAAGCCTGGACAAACGTGAACCTCTATGCCGGCACCACGATCGGCCGGCTGAATCTCACGGCCTATATGGAAAATGTCTTCGACGAGGATAAGGTCACCTACGTCCATCCCGAGGCGTTTCTCGATGGCCGTTATGCCAGGATGCGCCCTCGCACGATCGGCATCCGCGCCGGTTATCAGTTCTAGTCGAAAGGCGGGAAACGACCGATGCCCCTGTTTGTGCGAAGCGTAATCCTGGCACTGATGAGTTGTCTTGCGGTTCCGGCCGCGGCGCATGAACCGGCGGTGGCGCAAGCCCCGGCCGGCGCGGCGCGCGGCACGGTCGAGGACGGCATCCGCGTCTTCAGGGGATTGCCCTTTGCGCAGCCTCCCGTCGGGGAGCGGCGCTGGCGTCCGCCGGCCGAAATGCCGCGCTGGGAAGGCGTGCGCGACGCGACGAGTTTCGGCGCGTCGTGCATCCAGCCCGCGCGGCGCGGGCCCAGCATCTATGCCGACGATGTCGGCCCGACGAGCGAGGATTGCCTGACGCTCAACATCTGGGCGCCTGAAAATGCCGAGAATGCGCCGGTGCTCGTCTGGATTTACGGTGGCGCGCTGACTTCGGGCGCGAGCCGGCTGGCGATGTATGATGGCGCGGCACTGGCCCGGCAGGGGCTTGTGGTCGTGTCGATCAACTATCGCGTCGGCGTGCTCGGCTATCTCGCCCATCCCGAGCTCAGCGGGGAATCGGACGAGCGCGTATCCGGCAATTACGGCCTACTCGACCAGATCGCCGCCTTGCGCTGGATCAACCGCAACATCGCGTCCTTCGGCGGCGATCCTGCGCAGGTCACGATCTCCGGCGAATCCGCCGGGGCGCTCAGCGTCACCTATCTGATGGCCTCGCCCCGTGCGCGCGGCCTGTTCCACCGGGCGATCGCGCAAAGTGCCTATATGCTGTCCACCCCGGAGCTGCGCGCGCCCAGCTACGGTGCCCCGCCGGCAGAGGCGGTCGGCATCTGGCTCCAGGGTCAGGTCGGCGCCGGCGGCCTTGCCGACCTGCGCGCGATGGACGCGCAGCAGCTGACCGAAGCGGCCGTCACCGCCGGCTACATCCCCTGGGGCACGATCGATGGCGCGATTCTGCCCCGCCAGCTCGTCGACACGTTCGATCGAGGGGAACAGGCGCCGGTTCCGGTTCTCGCCGGTTTCAACGACGGCGAGATCCGTTCGCTGCGCATCCTCCTGCCGCCGGCGCCGCCCGCCGATGCGGCGGCCTATGTGGCAGCGGTCCGCAACGGTTATGGCGATCTCGCCGACGCCGCCCTGCGTTTCTACCCGTCCGACAATCTCGAAGAGAGCATGCTCGCGACGACGCGCGATGCGATGTACGGCTGGACCGCGGAACGGCTCGCGGCGAAGCAGACCGCGCTCGGCCAGTCCTCCTTCCTCTATTATTTCGATCATGGCACGCTCGCGACCGAAGCCGCCAATCTCCACGCCTTCCACGCGATGGAAATCCCATATGCCTTCGGCACGACCCGGCTGACTGCGCCGGGCTGGCCCGCTATTCCCGACACGCCTGCTGAACGCGCGCTTGAACAGGCGATCATGGGCTATTGGGCCTCTTTCGCGCGGAGCGGCCGGCCGGCCGCCGAGGGGCAGCCCATGTGGCATCCCTATGGCGAGGATCAGGCCTATATGCGCTTCGCCGGAACGCCGCGGGCGGGGAATGATCTCCTCCCCGGTCATTATGAGCTGCATGAAGAGGTCGTCTGCCGCCGCCGAGCGGCCGGCATCGGCTGGACCTGGAATGTCGGCGTCATCGCCCCCTCCATGCCGCCGCAGGCGCCGGGGTGCCGATGACGGACGGCACGATGCAGCCCTTCGCTCTGACGGTCGACAAGTTCCTGCTCCACGCCGCCAAATGGCACCCCCGCAGTGAAGTTGTCACAGCCCGAAGCGACGGCGCGATCGACCGGATCACCTATCCGGCCCTGCTTGAACGCGCCCGGCATGTCTCGGCCGCGCTTGCGCGACGGGGCCTGTCTCGCGGGGATCGCGTGGCGACGCTGGCCTGGAACACGCAGGCGCATCTTGAGGCCTGGTACGCCATCATGGGCATGGGCGCCGTCTGCCATACGCTCAACCCGCGTCTGCTCGGCGAGCAAAGCGCGGCCATGGTGCGGCAGTCCGAAGCGCGGATATTGATCGTCAGCGCCGATCTGGCCGTGCTGGCGAGCGAGATGCTGGCCGGCGCGCCTTCGATCGCGCAGATCATCGTCATCGACGGGCCGGCCGATGCCATGGCGGCCCATGCGGAAGGGCGGACGGTCGTCGCGATCGAGAATGCGATCGCCGGCGATCCCGACGAGATCGAATGGGGCGGTTTTGACGAAACTGCGCCGTGCGGCCTGTGCTTCACGTCCGGAACGACCGGCTCGCCCAAGGGCGTCACCTATACGCATCGCGGCAATTATCTGCACACGCTGCGACAATTGCAGGCGGACGTGACCGGGCTCACATCCCGGGATTCGGTGTTGACGGTCGTCCCGATGTTCCATGCCAATGCCTGGGGCCTGCCTTTCTCGGTGCCGGCGGTCGGCGGCAAGCTCATCCTTCCCGGCCGGCAGGCGGACGGTGCCAGTCTTGCCGATCTGATCGAGGCCGAGCGCGCGACGATCGGCGTGGGGGTTCCCACGGTCTGGCTCGGCCTGATGGACCATCTCGACGAAACCGGCCGGCAATTGCCGTCGCTCGCCCGCATCATGGTGGGCGGCGCGCCGATGCCGCCGGCACTGATGGCGCGGATCGAGGATCGCGGCATCCAGGTGCAGACCACCTGGGGCATGACCGAGCTGTCACCGCTTGGAACCGCCTCGCTGCCGGGCGCGCCGGATCGTCTGGCATCGCAGTCCGGACGTCCGGCGGTCGGGATTGATCTGATGCTTGCGGACGCAGAGGGTGCACAACTCGGCGAGCAACGCAATATCGAAGGGCGGCTGCATGTGCGCGGCCCCACCGTGGTCGATCATTATTTCGGGGAGGATCGGCCAGCGACGCGGGACGGCTGGTTCGATACCGGCGATCTTGCCCGTATCGACGAGGCCGGCAATGTCACGATCACCGGTCGCGCGAAGGACCTGATCAAGTCCGGTGGCGAGTGGATCAACCCCAGCGAGATCGAAGCGATCGTGGGGGCGCTGCCGGAGGTGTCGCTGGCCGCAGTGATCGGCCGCAGCGATCCCAAATGGGGCGAACGCCCGATCCTGCTGATCGAGATGCGCAATGGCGCTGCGATCGGCGACGACGTCCTGATCGATGCCTTGCGCGGTCGCGTCGCGCCCTGGTGGATGCCGGAAACGATCGTCCGGGTTCCCAACATGCCGCTGGCTTCTACCGGCAAGATCGACAAGATACGTCTCAGGGCGGAATATAGCCAAGCATGAATCAGGCGCGTACGCCTTCGGTTCGCGCCGAGGCACCGAAACGGAAGGGGCGAGTCTTGTCAGCAGCCAGCCAGCGCAGGCGGCCCACAAAGGCCGAGCGGCGCGCCGAGACGACCGAACAGATCCTCGATACGGCCGAATATTTGTTCTCTACGCACGGTTTTCACGGCGTCACTCTCAAGGACGTCGCCAAGCAGGTCGGCGTCCACCACACGCTCGTGAACTATTATTTCGACGACAAGCGGACCCTGTTCGAAGCCGTTTTCGCCCGGCGCGCCAAGGTCACCATCGACCTGCGGATGAAAGCGCTCGACGAATATGACGCCGCCACTGGGGGCAAGCCCACCGTTGAGGGCGCGCTGCACGCCTTTCTCGACACCGATCTCGACCTCTACATTCAGGGCGGCGAAGGGTGGAAGAATTACGGCGCGTTCGGCGCCCGCGCCTCGAACAGCCCCGAAGGCGCGGAATTCATGGACAAATATTTCGATCCCGTCGTCCTGCGGCTGATCGAAATCCTCAGGAAGGCGCTACCGGAAGCTTCCGAGGAAGACATTTTCTGGGGCTATCATTTCGTCACCGGCGCGCTGATGCTGACCCTGGCTCGCACCGGCCGTATCGACAAGCTGTCTGGCGGCTTGTGCCGGTCGGACGATTATAGCGCCGTGAAGAAGCGAATGGCGAAATTCATGGCGGCGGGCTTCCGCACAATCTGCAAATCGCGGTGAAAGCAAGGCGACAATCCCTGCCGCGGGTGTCGCCAGCTAAATAATTAACTATCGGGATAGTGAAGCTGATGCTGGAAAATCGAAACGAAGCGACAAGGCTGGACGGACGGGTGGCGATCGTCACGGGCGCCGGCGGTGGGCTGGGCCGCTGCCATGCGCTGCTGCTGGCAGCGCGCGGCGCGAAGGTAGTGGTGAACGATCTCGATGCCGCCAATGCCCAGGCGGTCGCGGAGGAAATCCAGCGCGCCGGCGGCGAGGCGGTCGGCATGCCCGCCTCGGTCACCGATGCGGAGTCGATCGCCGCGATGGCGGAGTGGACGATCTCTGCCTGGGGCCGGATCGATATCCTGGTCAACAATGCGGGTATCCTGCGTGACAAGAGCTTCGCCAAGATGACACTCGACGATTTCCGGCTGGTCGTGGACGTGCACCTGATGGGCGCGGCGATCTGCGCCAAGGCGGTGTGGGAAGCGATGCGCGCGCAGCAGTTCGGCCGTATCGTGATGACCACCTCATCGTCCGGTCTCTACGGCAATTTCGGCCAGGCCAATTACGGCGCGGCGAAGATGGCGCTGGTCGGCCTGATGCAGACGCTGGCGCTGGAAGGCGAACGCTACAATATCCGGGTGAACTGTCTCGCCCCAACGGCCGCCACGCAGATGACCGGCGGCTTGATGGCACCCGAGGCGCTGGCGAAGCTGGATCCCGCTCTGGTCAGCCCGGGTCTGCTCGCGCTGGTCGCCGAAGAGGCGCCGACCCGCGCGATCCTGTGCGCCGGCGCCGGCCATTTCGCCCGCGCCTTCGTGACGCTGACCGACGGCCACCATGTCGGCGGCGGCGCGGAAGCGGCCGACCGGGTGATCGAGACCTGGGACGAGATCGGCGACCGGGCGAACGAGATCGTGCCGGCTTACGGTTTCACGCAGGCCGAGCGCGAGCTGGCCAATGCCGGCTTCGGGGAGGCCCTGATGGCGGCGCGCTAGCGGGAGGGTTGGAAAGGACCGCCCGGCGAACAGGGCGGCCTTTCGGGGGAGGACGGAATGGCGAACGAAGACACGCTACCGAAGCATCACGCGCCGACGCGCACCGAGAAGAAGGTCATTCTGGCCTCGTCGCTCGGGACGGCGTTCGAATGGTATGATTTCTACCTTTACGGCTTGCTCGCCACCTATATCTCCGCCCAGTTCTTCTCCGGCGTCAACGAAACCACCGCCTTCATCCTGGCGCTCGGCGCGTTCGCGGCGGGGTTCGCGGTCCGGCCGTTCGGCTCGCTGGTCTTCGGCCGGCTGGGCGATCTGGTGGGGCGCAAATATACTTTCCTCGTCACCATGACGCTGATGGGCCTGTCGACCTTCGCGGTCGGCTTTCTGCCCAATTACGCTTCGATCGGTATCGCCGCGCCGATCATCCTGGTCTTCCTGCGGCTGCTGCAGGGGCTCGCCGTCGGCGGCGAATATGGCGGCGCCGTCACCTATGTCGCCGAACATGCGCCGCA
Source organism: Sphingomonas sp. (assembly GCA_019635535.1). NCBI lineage: Bacteria > Pseudomonadati > Pseudomonadota > Alphaproteobacteria > Sphingomonadales > Sphingomonadaceae > Sphingomonas > Sphingomonas sp. The sequence goes on along the minus strand of JAHBZH010000001.1, from coordinate 2,578,917 downwards.
GGGGAAACGCGGCTTCTTCACCAGCTTCATCCAGACCACGGCGACGATCGGGCTGTTCACCGCTTTGCTGCTGGTGATCGGGCTGCGCTGGCTGCTCGGCGAGGAGGCGTTCGCGGACTGGGGCTGGCGCGTGCCTTTCCTGGTCTCGATCCTGCTGCTCGCCATCTCGCTGTGGATCCGCCTCCAGCTCGCCGAAAGCCCGGTCTTCCAGAAGATGAAGGAGGAGGGCACGACCTCGAAGGCGCCGCTCAGGGAGGCGTTCGCGCGCTGGGGGAATTTGAAGTTCGTGCTGATCGCCCTGTTCGGCGCCGTCGCGGGGCAGGGGGTGATCGGCTATACCGGCCAGTTCTACACACTCTTCTACCTGGAGCGGATCGCCCGGATTGATTCCGGCACGGCCAATATCCTGCTCGTCATCGCGCTCGTCATCAGCACGCCGACCTACGTGTTTTTCGGCTGGCTGAGCGACAGGATCGGCCGCAAGAAGATCATCCTGACGAGCTGCGCAATCGCGACCTTCACGCTCTTCCCGCTCTTCCAGCTGCTGACCCATGCGGCCAATCCGGCGCTGGCCGAAGCGGTCGAGCGCGCGCCGGTCACCGTCGTCGCGCCGGCGCGGGAATGTTCCTTCCAGTTCGATCCGATCGGCAAGAACACGTTCGACACGACGAGCTGCGACATCGCCAAGGCCTACCTGGCGCGCAGCGGCGTCAATTACACCAATGTCGCCGCGCCGGCCGGCACCGTGGCCGAGGTTCGCGTCGCCGGCACCGCGATCGCCGCGCCGGATCCGGCCCGGGTGACGGGCGAGGCGCGCGCGGCCGCGATCGATGCGTTTCGCGCCGAGGTCGGCGCCGTGCTGGCCGAGGCGGGTTATCCCGCCCGCGCCGATCCGGAGCGGGTGAACCGGCCGCTGGTGATCGCGGTCATCGTGATGATCATGCTGCTGGTCACGTCGGCCTATGCGCCCCTCGCCGCGATGCTGGTCGAGCTCTTCCCGGCGCGCATCCGCTACACTTCCATGTCCTTGCCCTACCATATCGGCAATGGCTGGTTCGGCGGCTTTCTCCCCACCGTCGCCTTCGCGATGGTCGCGGCGACCGGCAACATCTATTACGGGCTCTGGTATCCGGTCCTGGTCGCGGCGATGACTGTGATCGTCGGCCTCATCTTCCTGCCCGAAACCTTCCGCCGCAATATCGACGAATAAGCTCAGACGGTCGCCACCACATGCGCGACCAGCCGGCGGAAGGCGGCGGTGGCGCGGGCCACTTCGCCGGCATCGACGCAGCGTTCGTCGTCGTCCGCGACATGGTGGAAGCGGTGGATGCCGAACACGCCGGCGACCAGCGGATAGCCCGCCGCGATGACGTTGGTGAGCTCGCCCGCCGACAGCACATCGCTGCCATAGGGCGCCTCGAGCCCCGCCAGGCCGGCGAACTCGCGCCGCGCCACGGGCAGCAGGGACGGGCTCGTCACCAGGTAACGCTGGCTGTCCGTGCCGGGCAGCGGTCGCATCCCGCCCACCGCCTCATGCCAGTCGCGCGCCGCGACATTGGCGCCGAGATGAAGCCAGAAGGCGGTCTCGGCGGGGCGCGGCGCGATCTCGCGCAGCATCTCCTCGGCGCCGAGATATTCATATTCGTGACCGCTGTTGCAGATGAAGGCGAGGTTGAAGCGCGGCGCCGCGCCGGGCAGCCAGCGCGCGAGATCGAGCCAGGCGGCGATCCCGCCGCCCCGCTCGCCGGCACAGGTGAACCAGCCCGAGCGCGGCGTCGAGACGATCAGCCAGCGGGCCGCGCCCCGGTCGATCCGGCCGATCAGGTTGAAGCCCGGCCGCCGCCCGGCCTCGCCGGTAAGGTGCAGCACCCCCCGCTCGCCGCGTCCGGCGGCAGCACGGAACGGCGCCGCATCCTCCGGCGCGAGCAAAGCGACCGGTCCGGCGAACATCGGCTCGCGGCCGTCCGCGTTGAGCGCGATCACCTTGCCGGTCGGGCCGTTGACGATCGCGACGACGGCGCCGGCGCCGGCTGCGAACGCCGCTTCGATCGGCCGCTTGAGCCGGGGCGCGGTGGCACTGGACCAGCGCCCGAAGGGCAGATCGACGAGCGCGATGGCGCCGTCGAGCGGCACGGCGGCATGGCCGTCGGCATCGACGCGAACCAGTGGCGCCGCGATTCCCCCGTCAGGCGTCGGCCGCACGATCGGCTGCGGCCAGACCGCCGCTTGCGCCGCGCCGCAGACCAGCGCGCAGCGCTCCGGTGCGAAGAAGGGCACCGCCACGCTCTGCCGCTCGACCGCGAAGCCGGCGCGCGCCAGCTCCTCCGCGAGCCATTCGCCGCACGCATTGTCGCCCGCGCCGCCGGACTGCTTGCCGCCAAATCCAATATAGCGTTGCAGGTCGGCCGCCACCGAATGGGAGGGCGAGGCCTGCCCCGCCGAGGGGAAACCCAGGCCAGCCAGCGGCAATGCCGTGCTGCCGGCCAGGAACTGCCGCCTCGTGGCGTTCGCGATGGTCATGCTCCTCTCTCCCGCGCGCTGTTATTGATATTCACACACGAGTGAGTGTATTTTCAAGGCAAGCGGCTGACAAGCGCCGCGGAGTGGAGGGTCGATGCGTGGGATAAGGGGATTGGCGCGCCTGCTGGCCGGCTTGCTGCTGGCCGGCCTGGGCACCGCCGCACAGGCCGAGGACCGGCCGGCCGTGACGGTGGCCGAGGGCCGGCTCAGCGGTACGCTCGACGGCGACCTTCGCGTCTTCAGGAACATTCCCTATGCCGCGCCGCCGGTCGGCGACCGGCGCTGGCGCCCGCCGGAGCCGCCCGCGCGGTGGAGCGGCACGCGCGACGCCGCCGCCTTCGGCCCGCGCTGCGTCCAGCCGCCGCTGCCGCCGACCAGCATCTATTACAGCCGGATCGAGGCGATGAGCGAGGATTGCCTCTCGCTCAACGTCTGGTCGCCGGCCGACGCGGCGCGCGCGCCGGTGATCGTGTGGATTCACGGCGGTTCGCTCCGCATCGGGGGCAGCGCGGAGCCGCTGTACGACGGCGCCCCGCTCGCGCGGCGCGGGGTCGTTTTCGTCTCGATCAATTATCGGCTCGGTGTGCTCGGCTGGCTCGCGCATCCGGAGCTCAGCGCCGAATCTCCCCACGGCGCGGCCGGCAATTACGGCCTGCTCGACCAGATCGCCGCCTTGCGCTGGGTGCGGGACAATATCGCCGCGTTCGGCGGCGATCCCGGCAATGTCACGATCATGGGGGAATCGGCCGGCGCGCTCAGCGTGACGCATTTGCTGGCCAGCCCGCCGGCGCAGGGCCTGTTTCACAAGGCGATCGCGCAGAGCACCAATTTGCGCAACATGCCGGAATTGCGGCGCGCGGCTTACGGCCTGCCTTCCGGCGAAGAGAACGGGACGGCGCTCGCCCGCGAGATCGGCGCTACGAACCTGGCGGATCTGCGCGCGATGGATGCAGAGGCGCTGACTCTCGCCGCATTCCGGGCGCGCTTCGATGCGCGCACGATGATGGACGGCTGGGTCTTGCCCCGCCAGCTGCTCGACGCGTTCGACGCGGGCGAATATGCGCGGGTGCCGCTGCTCACCGGCTTCACCGGCGGCGAGATGCGCGCCGGCCTCATTCCCTTGCCGCCCATGCCCGAGACCGCACAGGCCTATGAGGCGGCGGTCGCGCGGAACTATGGCGATCTCGCCCCGGCCTTCCTCGCGCTCTATCCCGCGTCCGACATGCGCGAGAGCATGCTCGCGGTGCTGCGCGATGCCGTGTTCGCATGGTCGAGCGAGCATCTGGTCCAAAGATATGCGGCCGCCGGTGTTCCCGCCTATCTCTATCTGTTCGATCGGTGCGATCCGGAATCCCGGGCGCGCGATCTGTGCGCCTTCCACGCCGCCGAACTGCCCTATCTGTTCGGGCAGGTCGGCCCGGACGCGGTCCTGCCGGATAATTGGCCCGGGCTCGACAATCCCGAGGACATCGCCCTGTCGGCGGCGATGATCGATTATTGGGTCGGCTTCGCGCGCAATGGCGTCCCGGAAGTGGCGGGGCAGCCGCGCTGGCCGGCTTATTCGGAAGAGGAGGCCTATATGCGTCTGGCGGACAGTCCCACGGCGGAACGAAACATCTATCCCGGCATGTTCGAATTGCATGAAGCCGTGATCTCCGCGCGCCGCCGCGGGGATCAGGAGTGGTTCCGCAATATCGGCGTGGCGGGGCACCAACGATAATCGGACGGCGGTTGCCGGCCGGTCTCGCCATCCGCGAAGGCCGCGATTGCGCGGCGGCGGTGCACCAGCATCTGATGGCGGAGGCGGTCGCCGTTTAGGGTCCGTACTCAATAGCCGCAATGATCGGGATCGTCTGGAGAAGGCCGCCGGCAAGGAGGGCGGCTTTCGCGCCAGGGCCGCGTCCCTCGTCGGTCACGACGCGAAGCATCGCTCCCTCCTCGCTCCTTGCCCTGACCCGAAATCCATCCCGTCACGGCCGTTGCGGCTATTGAGTACGGATCCTAGGCGACGGCGGTGGCTTCCAGCTCCACCAGCAAGTCCGGCTCGAACAGGCCCGCGATCCCCAGCAATGTGCATGAGGTCTGGACGCCGTCTTGCGCGAAGATCGGGATGATGGCCTCGGCTTCGGCCATGAACCTGTTCACGTCGGTCGTGTAGATATTGAGCCGGACCACGTCGGTCGGCGCCATATTGGCCTCCGCCAGCGCATCCTTGACGTTGCTCCATGCCTTGCCGAACTGCGCGACGAGATCGCCGGGATGGAGCGTCGCGCCATCGGCATCGGTCGATGTCTGGCCGGAAAGATACAGCGTCCGCTGGGCGCCGCTGACCTCGATGCCGTGATTCAGGCTGAAATGCTGAAGCCACGGCGTCGGATTGATCTCGCGCTTGTTCATGCAAAACCCCCAATCGTCGGCTGCGCCGAGCCTGATGTACAAGCCGACTGGCGAAGGGAAGAGGTTGCACGTCGATCGCGGGGACGACAAGAGACCGTTTCGAACGGGCATTCTTTGTTGGATACAAGTAGGAAATCCTCTGTCAGCCTTGCCCGATGACGCCTGAACTCATCTCTTTTCGAAAGGGCCTGGTTGAAGCCGGCGTCGGTCGTTCGGGTGGGGGCGATTCCTCCCCGACATGGCGTCAGGTTCGTCAACTTCCGCAGGTTGTTGGCGGTTGGGGCTTGCACCGTCCGTCCGCTCTGGCCACAGCCGAATCGCCATGACCGATTTCTACCGCATCCGCCGCCTGCCGCCCTATGTCTTCGCCGAAGTGAACGCGATGAAGGCGGCGGCGCGCGCGCGGGGCGAGGACATCATCGATCTCGGCATGGGCAATCCGGACGGCGCGCCGCCGCCCCATGTGATCGAGAAGCTGGCCGAGGTCGCGCGCAACCCGCGCGCGCACGGCTATTCCGCGTCCAAGGGCATCGCCGGGCTGCGCCGCGCCCAGGCCGGCTATTACCGGCGCCGCTTCGGGGTCGATCTGGATCCCGACAATGAGGTGATCGTCACCCTGGGCTCGAAGGAGGGTCTCGCCAATCTCGCCCAGGCGATCACCGCGCCGGGCGACGTGGTGCTGGCGCCCAATCCCTCCTATCCGATCCACCAGTTCGGCTTCATCATCGCCGGCGCCGCGATCCGCTCCATCCCCGCCGCGCCGGGGCCGGATTTCTTCGACATGCTGGAGCGGGCGGTGCGCTACACGGTGCCCAAGCCCACCGTGCTGGTGATCGGCTATCCCAGCAACCCCACCGCCTATGTCGCCGATCTCCCCTTCTACGAGAAGGTCGTCGCCTTCGCGCGCGAGCACGGCCTGTGGGTCATCTCCGATCTCGCCTACGCCGAAATCTATTATGGCGACATGCCCACCCCCTCGATCCTCCAGGTCGAAGGCGCGAAGGAGGTGGCGGTCGAGTTCACCTCCATGTCCAAGACCTATTCGATGGCCGGCTGGCGGATCGGCTTCGCGGTCGGCAATCCGTACCTGGTCGGCGCGCTCGGCCGGGTGAAATCCTATCTGGATTACGGTGCCTTCACGCCGATCCAGGCCGCCGCCGCCGCCGCGCTCAACGGTCCGCAGGACATCGTCGCGGCGAACCGCAAGCTCTACAAGGGCCGCCGCGATTGCCTGGTCGAAAGCTTCGGACGCGCGGGTTGGGAGATCGCGTCGCCGGAGGCCAGCATGTTCGCCTGGACGCCGATTCCGGAGGAATGGCGCAAGGAGGGCTCGATGGCCTTCGCCAAGCGCCTGCTGCAGGAGGCGGGCGTGGCGGTCAGCCCCGGCGTCGGCTTCGGTGAGGAAGGGGAGGGCTATGTCCGCATCGCCATGGTCGAGAACGAGCAGCGCATCCGCCAGGCGGCGCGCGGCGTGAAGAAGTTCCTGAAAGGCTAGATCGCTTATGGCCCGCCCGCTCACCCCCGCCGCGACCGACGTGGATCTGCGCGCGGTGTGGCGGGTGACGACGCCGAAGATCGAGGCGGACGCGGTCGAATTCTGGCGGCGCCTCGGCCTGCTGCCGCCGGACGTGGACCCGGCGGCGCGCGCCAAGCAGCTCGCGGCTGTGGCCTATCGCGACGGCGCGCTGGTCGGTGTGATGACCGTCTCGCTGGAGCGGGTGGAGGCGGTGCGCGCCCGGCTCGCGATGATCCGCACGGCGGTCGATCCGGAGCATCGCCGCACCCATGTCGTGATGGCTTTGCTGCTCGCCACCCGCTCGACGATCGAGCGCTGGTCGCAGGCCCATCCCGAGGAGCGGATCGCCGGGCTCGGCGCGGTGATCGAAAGCGGCGAGCTCACCGAGCGCCAGCGCCAGGCTTTCTGGCCGCAAAGCCGCCTCGGACTCGCCGGCTACACCACCGACGGCCGCCAGTTCCGTATCTCCTGGTTCGACGATTTCGTGCTGGATCAGTGACTTAAGGTAGGGCCTCGAACGAGGTCACGTCCCGCATCTCCGCCGTCCCCGGTCCGATCGCCATCGGGCAGGCGACGTCCGCGATGACCGCCACCTCGAACAGCTCGCTGACCGCGCCCTCCAGCCGCAGCCATTGCACCATGTCGCCGCTGGCCGGGTCGATGACCGCAATCCCGCACCAGGGCGCCGCCCCGCGCTTCGCCAGCTCCTCGGCGATCGGCAGTCCTTCGAACGCGCTCTCGCGCGGTAGCGACAGGGTCACGATCGCATGGCCGCCATGCAGCGCCAGCCCGCGCAGGAAGCCCGGACAGAAGGCCAGCTCGGTCCGCGCCCCGCTCCCCGGATCGACCCGCACGATCGCGCCCCGCCCGGAATCGAGCAGCCAGACCGTGCCGTCCTCCGCGACGCGCGGGCTGTGCGGCATGGACAGCCCTTCGGCCACGATCCGGTCGGCGGCGATGTCGATCAGCACGCCGCCAGCTCCCCGCCGCTCGCGCCAGCCCTCGGCCACGTCGCACGCCGCCACCGCGGTCGCATAAGCCGGCGCGCCGTCCTTCATGGCGAGGCCGTTCAGATGGCAGCGATCCTCCGCTGCCAGCTTCGAGATGAAGCCAGGCTTCCACACCGGCGCAAAGCCGTGCGTCGTGCTGAACGTCGCCAGGCAATTGTAGCGGCTGGCGACGAAGACCGGCCGGCCGCCGCCGTCGATCGCCAGCTCGTGCAGGTCGATATCGCCGGTCGTCTGCGCGGCACGCGGAACGTAGAGCCGATCGTAATCGCCGCTCACCCGTTCCGCCTCGCCCAGCACGTTCTCCAGCCGCCAGACTTGGTGCCCGGCGGCGAGGTAGAGGCGCTGGCGGGTGGCGGCGAGGCCGGTCGCCCGCTCGAAGCGCTGGTGGTGGAAGGAGAGGCGCCCGTCGCCCATCCGCCCGACCAGGAACAGCCGTCCCGTCTGATAGGAGGTGAAGGCGAGGCTGCAGCGCTGCCGCTCCAGCCAGCGGGCGAGCCCGCGCGAGGCGGTGATGCGGGTGTCGAGATCGTCGCTCATACCCCCTCCACATAGCGGACGATCGCGTCCGCCGCCTCCTCGGCGCGCATCGCCGTCGTGTCGATCCGGAGCTCCGGCGCCTCGGGCGGCTCATAGGGCGATCCGATGCCGGTGAAATTGGCGATCTCCCCGGCCCGCGCCCGCGCATAGAGCCCCTTCTCGTCGCGCCGCTCGGCCTCCGCCAGCGGCGTATCGACGAAGATCTCGACGAAGCGCCCTTCGCCCAGCATCGCGCGCACCATCTCCCGCTCGGCGCGGAACGGGCTGATGAAGGCGGCGAGCACGATCAGGCCGGCATCGGTCATCAGCTTCGCCGCCTCGCCCGCCCGGCGGATATTCTCGACCCGGTCGGCGGCGGTGAAGCCGAGATCGCGATTGAGGCCGAGCCGCACATTGTCGCCGTCCATCAGGAACGTATGCCGCCCCAGCGCGTGCAGCTTCGCCTCGACCAGATTGGCGATGGTCGATTTGCCCGCGCCGCTGAGCCCGGTGAACCAGAGCAGGCGCGGCGTTTGTCCCATCAGCGCCGCGCGCCGCTCCGGCGTGATCGCCAGCGCCTGGGCGTGGACATTCTCCGCCCGGTGCAGCGCGAAGTGGATCATCCCGGCGGCGACCGTCGCGTTGCTCGTCCGGTCGATCAGGATGAAGCCGCCGAGCGTCCGGTTCGTCTCATAGGGCTCGAACAGGATCGGCCGCGCGGTCCAGACATTGGCCACGCCGATCTCGTTCAGCTCCAGCGTCTTCGCCGCCAGCCGCGCCATCGTCTCGACGCAGACCCGGTGCTTGGGCTTCTGCACCGTCGCCGGGACGGTCTGGGTGCCGATCTTCAGCAGATAATGGCGGCCGGGCAGCAGCGGCGCCTCGTCCATCCAGATCAGGCTGGCCTCGAACTGGTCGGCGGCTTGCGGCGCCGCGTCGGGCGCGCAGATCATGTCGCCGCGCGCGCAATCGACATGCTCGGCGAGGGCCAGCGCGATCGACTGGCCGGTGCCTGCCCGATCCAGATCGTCGTCCATCGTCACGATCCGCGCCACCCGCGTCCGCCGCCCGGACGGCTGGATCGTCACTTCGTCGCCGGGCGCGACGGTTCCTGCGGCGATCGTCCCGGCATAGAAGCGGTCGCCATTGTCGCGGATCACTTGCTGGACCGGCAGCCGCAGCGGCCCATCCGGCGCGGCCGCGATCTCCACCCGCTCCAGATGCTCGATCAGGGTCGGCCCGTCATACCAGGCGGTGCGGACGGACCGGGTAACGACATTGTCGCCGTGCAGCGCGGCGAGCGGAATGGCGGTAAGCTCGGCACCGCCCGCTTCGGCGAGGAAGGCGGCGAAATCGTCGCGAATCGCCGTAAAGCGGTCTTCGTCGAAATCGAGCAGGTCCAGCTTGTTCACCGCCAGGCAGAAGCTGCGGATGCCGAGCAGGCGGGCGATGACCGCATGGCGCCGGGTCTGCGCCAGCACGCCCTTCGTCGCGTCCACCAGCACGATGGCCAGTTCCGCGTTCGACGCGCCGGTCGCCATGTTGCGGGTATATTGCTCGTGTCCCGGCGCGTCGGCGAGGATGAAGCGCCGGCGCGGCGTCGCGAAGGACAGGTGCGCAACATCGATGGTGATGCCCTGTTCGCGCTCGGCCTCGAGCCCGTCGGCGACGAAGGCGAGATCGGCGAGGTCGGCCGCCCGGTCCTCGGGCAACGCCCCGCTGTCCTTCAACAGCCGGCCGATCAGCGTGGACTTGCCGTCGTCCACCGATCCGCAGGTGATGAAGCGCAGCAGCGTGGCCATGATCGCTAGTTACCGGCCGTCCGCCGCTTTTCAAACGCTTTGGCTTGCGCCGCGCGGCAGGCGCGCCTAAATCGCGCCCACGCACCGGCCGCTCCGCGAGGGGCGGCCCTTATTGTTTCCGGAGGATTCCATGGCCCAGCCGCTCATGCCCCACGCGACGGCCAGCTGGCTCGTCGACAACACCGCGCTCACTTTCGAGCAGATCGCCCAGTTCTGCGGTCTCCACATCCTCGAAGTCCAGGCGATCGCCGACGACACCGCCGCGACCAAGCTGACCGGGCGCGATCCGCTGCGCTCGGGCGAGCTCACCATGGACGAGATCGAGAAGGGCCAGAACGATCCGGCCTACAAGCTGCAGATGCAGAAGGAGCCGGATCAGGCGGTGCGGACCAAGGGGCCGCGCTATACGCCCGTCTCCAAGCGGCAGGACAAGCCGGACGGTGTCGCCTGGCTGATCCGCAACCATCCGGAGCTGTCGGACGGCCAGATCGGCAAGCTGATCGGCACGACCCGCTCAACCATCCAGGCGATCCGCGAACGCAGCCACTGGAACATCGCCAACATCCAGCCCAAGGATCCCGTCACGCTCGGCCTCACCTCGCAGCGCGAGCTGGATGCCTCGGTGGCCAAGGCCGCCAAGGCCGCCGGCCTCGATCCGTCGCGCCAGGACGCCGGCATGGACCGTGACCGCGCCGCCTTGATCGAGGAGCTGCGCGCCGAGCGCGAGCAGGCGACACGGGATGCCGAAGCCGCGCTTGCCGCCGAAGGCGCCAGCGAAGCCGACCAGGGCTTTGTCGATCCCTTCCGCAGCTGAGGGCACGTCGCCGGACGCCTCGCTGACGTCCGGCGCCTATACCCATCGCGGCCTGACCTATCCGCTCGGGCGCTCCGGGCCTGAATATGGCGCGCTGATCGAGATCGCCGACGGGGTCGGCTGGACCCGGCTACCCGTGCCGGGGCCGCTCAACCATATCAACATCTGGGTGATCGAGGACGGCGCGGGCGTCGCGCTGGTCGATACCGGGCTCGACATCCCGCCGTCGCGGGAAGCCTGGGAGACGTTGCTCGCCGGTTCGCTCGCCGGGCGAGCGGTAACGCGCGTCATCGTCACCCATTTCCATCCCGACCATATCGGCCTCGCCGGCTGGCTGACCGAGCGGTTCGGCGTGCGGCTGTGGGCGACACGCGGCGAATGGCTGTTCGCCCGGATGCTCACCGCCGACATACGCGACGCCCCGCCGGCCGAAGCGCTCGTCTACTGGCGCGCCGCCGGCTGGAGCGCGGAGGCGATCGCGGCGGAAGCGGAGAAAGGCTGGGGCCGTTTCGCCGCGATGGTTAGCCCGGTGCCGGTCAGCTTCGTGCGGATGGAGGAGGGCGACAGCGTCCGTATCGGCGCGCGCGACTGGCACGTGGTGGTGGGCAGCGGTCATTCGCCCGAACATGCCTGCCTCGTGAACGACGCGGACAAGCTGATGATCGCCGGCGATCAGGTGTTGCCGCGGATTACGTCGAACGTCTCGCTGTCGCTCAGCGAGCCGGAAGCCGATCCGCTTGGTGACTGGCTCGCCTCGATCGCGAAGCTGCGCACGCTGCCCGACGAGCTCCTCGTCCTGCCGTCGCATGGCGAGCCATTCACCGGGCTGCACACGCGGCTCGACGCGCTGGCCGAAGGGCATCGCGGCCGGCTCGACGCGCTCCATGCCCATCTCGCCGAGCCGCGCCGCGCGGTGGACTGTTTCGGCGTGCTCTTCGCCCGCGCGGTGGGCGATCATATCGGCCTCGCCACCGGCGAGGCGCTCGCCCACCTGCGCCATCTCGAGGTCGACGGGCGTGCGGCGCGCGAGGTTCGCGACGGCGTCCATTGGTATCGGGCGATCGCCTCGGCTTGACCCTGGCCGCCGCCGCGCTCAAAGCTGTGGCATGACCGACACCGGGGGCGACATTGCCGAACTCTCGTTCGAAGCCGCGCTGAAACGGCTGGAGGAGATCGTGCGCCGGCTCGAAAGCGGCGAGGCGCCGCTTGATGACGCCATCAAGCTCTATGAGGAAGGCGACCGGCTGAAGCGGCAATGCGAGGCGCGGCTGCAGGCGGCGCAGGCGCGGATCGAGGCAATCCAGTTCGGGCCGGACGGCGCGCCCGCGGGCACGACGCCGTTCGGCGGCGAATGATACCGGCGGTGGACGCTCCGTCGCCGACTCTGGCATCGGCGCTCGCCGAGATCGGCGCGGAGATCGACCGCGCCTTCGATGCGTTGCTGCCGGTTCCCGCCGATCCGCGCGCGCGGCTTTACGATGCGATGCGCTATGCGGCGATCGGCGGTGGCAAGCGGATGCGGCCGTTGCTGGTGACGGCCGGCTGCACGCTATTCAAGGTCGATCGGGCGCGGGCGCTGCGCGCCGCTCTCGCGGTGGAATGCATCCATGTCTATTCGCTGATCCATGACGATCTGCCCTGCATGGACGATGACGACCTGCGCCGGGGCAAGCCGACGCTGCACCGCGCCTATGACGAATGCACCGCCATCCTCGCCGGCGATTCCCTTCATGCGCTGGCTTTCGAGATTCTCGCCGACGAGGCGACGCACGAGGACCCGTTCGTCCGCGTTGAGCTGGCCGCCACCCTGGCCCGCGCCTCCGGGCCGGACGGCATGGCGGGCGGGCAGGTGATGGACCTGATGGCCGAGGAGATGACGCTCGATCTCGCCGCCGTCACTCGGTTGCAGCAGCTCAAGACCGGCGCGCTGATCGGCTGGTGCCTGGAGGCGGCGGCGATCATGGGCAAGGTGCCGCCCGAGGGACGCACCGGCCTGCGCGGCTATGCCCGCGACATCGGCCTCGCCTTCCAGATCGCCGACGACCTGCTCGACCATGAAGGCAGCGAGGAAAAGGCCGGCAAGCGCGTCGGCAAGGACAGCGACGCGGGCAAGGAAACCTTCGTGTCGCTGCTCGGCGCCGAGCGCGCGCGCCGGCAGGCCCATGCGCTGGTCGATCAGGCGATCGACCAGCTGCGCGGCTTCGGCCCGGAGGCGGACCTGCTGCGCGCCGTCGCCCGCTTCGCGGTCGAGCGGGATCATTGAGCCGGGATCGGGGGAACGAGATGAAGACAGCGGTCTATCCGGGCACGTTCGATCCGATCACGCTCGGCCACATGGACATCATCCGGCGCGCCGCGCATCTGGTCGACAAGCTGGTGATCGGGGTGACGACCAATCCCTCCAAATCGCCGATGTTCACGGTGGAGGAACGGCTCGCGATGGTCGTGCGCGAGACGCAAGACGTACCCGGCAATATCAGCGTCGTCGCCTTCGATTCGCTGCTGATGGATTTCGCGGTGCGCGAGGGCGCGGCGATGATCGTGCGCGGGCTGCGCGCCGTCGCCGATTTCGAATACGAATATCAGATGGCCGGCATGAACCAGCAGCTCAACGACGACATCGAGACGATCTTCCTGATGGCCGACGTGTCGCTCCAGCCGATCGCGTCGAAGCTGGTCAAGGAGATCGCGCTCTATGGCGGCGCCATCGTCCGCTTCGTCACCCCGACGGTGGCGGACGAGGTACGCGCGCGGGTCGAACGGATCGGGCGCAAGGGAAGCTGATCCGCGCTTGAGGCGCGCCCGACGGCGCATTACTAATCCTCCAACTCCACCATCGGGATCATCGAGTCATGGCCATGCGCTTGCGTTACCTGTTCGCCGGATTGACCGGCCTGTTCATGGCCGGCGTGCTCGCCGCGCAGGGCGCGTCGGTGTCCGCCCCCGCCGCGCCGCCGCCGACCCCGCCGCTGGAGGCGGAAAACACCTGGCATCTCGATCTGTCCACCGGCGGGCGGGTCTCGATCCAGTTGCGGCCGGATGTCGCGCCGAATCATGTCGAGCGGATCAAGACGCTGACCCGGCGGGGCTTCTACAACGGCCTTGTCTTCCACCGGGTGATCGAAGGCTTCATGGCCCAGGGCGGCGATCCGACCGGCACCGGCACCGGCGATTCCGATCTTCCCAATCTCGATGCCGAGTTCAATGGCCTGCCGCATATGCGCGGCGCGCTCGGCATGGCGCGCACGCAGGATTCGAACAGCGCCAACAGCCAGTTCTACATCATGCTCGCGCCCCGGCTGAACATGGACCGCAACTATACGATGCTCGGACGGGTGGTGAGCGGCATGGCTTATGTCGATGCGCTGGAGCGCGGCGAGCCGCCGCTGGCGCCGGGCCGGATCGTCCGCGCTTCCATCGGCTCCGACAATGTGCCCCCGATGAGCGCCGACCAGCTGCGCGCGGAGGCCGACCGGCTGGCCGCCGCGGCGCAGTCGGCACCGGCGCGCGTTCCCCCCGGGACGCCGGTCGTGCTGGTGCCCGCGCCCGACAATCCGGCGGCACAGCCGCCCCGCTAAGGTGCGCGTCGACCTTTTCGATTTCGATCTGCCGCCGGACCGGATCGCGCTGAGGCCCGCTTCCCCACGCGATGCGGCGCGGCTGCTCGCGGTGTCGCCCGCCGGCCTCGCCGATCGTGCCGTGACCGATTTGCCGCGCCTGCTGCGGCGGGGCGACGTGCTGGTGTTCAACGACACCCGCGTCATTCCCGCCCAGCTCGAGGGGGTGCGCGGGGAGGCGCGGATCGGCGCGACCTTGCACAAGCGCGCGGGGCCGCGCGCCTGGCGCGCCTTCGTGCGCAACGCCAGGAGGCTGCGCGACGGCGAACGGATCGATTTCGGCGCGGGCGTCGGCGCGGTCGCTTCGGGCAAGGCGGCGGACGGCTCCTTTCTGCTGAGCTTCGAAGGCGACGAGCCGGTCGAGCTGCTGCTCGAACGCGCCGGGCGGATGCCGCTGCCGCCCTATATCGCCGGCAAGCGCGCCGCCGACGCGCGCGACGCCGAGGATTACCAGACGATGTTCGCGCGCGAGAAAGGCGCGGTGGCGGCGCCGACCGCGGCGCTCCATTTCACGCCGAAGCTGATGGCCGCGCTGGCCGAGGCCGGGATCGGCCACGAGACGCTGACCCTGCATGTCGGCGCGGGCACCTTCCTGCCGGTCAAGGCGGACGACACCGCCGCGCATGTCATGCACGCCGAATGGGGCCGGATCGACGCGGCCACCGCCGCGCGGCTCGACGCGGCGCGCGCGGCGGGCGGCCGGATCGTCGCGGTGGGAACGACCTCGCTGCGCCTGCTGGAAAGCGCGGCGGACGAAGCGGGGAGGGTGCGTCCGTTCGAGGGCGACACTGCGATCTTCATCACGCCCGGCTACCGTTTCCGCGCGATCGACGGTCTCGTCACCAATTTCCACCTGCCACGCTCGACCCTGTTCATGCTGGTCTCGGCGCTGATGGGCTTGGAAACGATGCAAAAAGCCTATGCGCACGCGATTGTGGAGGGCTACCGCTTTTATTCTTACGGAGATGCGAGCCTGCTGCTGCCCAGGTGAATATAGTTGACATTGGCAACTATATGAGCGCATCCCATCGGCCATGACCGATGCCGTCACTGCCGTGCGCGCATTCAATCGCTTCTACACACGCTTCGCCGGGGTGCTCGACGCGCATTATATGGAGAGCGAGCTGTCGCTGGCCGAGGCGCGCTTGCTCTACGAGATCGCGCAGCGCGACGCGCCGGTGGCCAGCGAATTGCAGGCCGAGCTGGGGCTGGATGCGGGCTATGTCAGCCGGATGCTGCGGCGGTTCCAGGCGAAAGGCTGGATCGCGCGCGGGCGCGGCAGCGATGCGCGGCGGCGGCCGATTTCGCTGACCGATGCGGGCCGCGCGATGTTCGCCGCCCTCGACGCCCATACATGCGAAGTCACCGCTGCACGGATCGAGGGGCTGGGCGAAGGCGATCGCGAGACGCTCGTCGCCGCGCTCGCCACCGTCATCGGGCTGCTGAGCGGCAAAGAGGTGCCCTGGCACATCCGCGCCTTTCGCACCGGCGATCTGGCGACGATCGCCGCGCGCCAGGCGATCCTCTACGAACCCTATGGCTGGGCCCGGCCGATGGAGGTGCTGCTGGGCGAGGTCACCACCGCCTTTCTAAGGGAGTTCAAGCCGGGCCGCGAGCAATGCTGGGTGGCCGAACGGGCCGGCATGATGGCGGGCGCGGTGATGCTGGTCGATGCGGGCGGCGGCGTCGGGCAGCTCCGTCTCCTCCATGTCGAAACCTGGGCGCGCGGGCTGGGTATCGGCGGCGCGCTGGTGCGCGAATGCGTCGAGTTCGCGCGGGCGGCGGGCTATACGAAGGTCCGGCTCTGGACCCACAGCGTCCTCCTGAGCGCGCGGCGCATCTATGAAGGCGCGGGATTCCGCATCGTCTCGACCGAAGTCCACCACACATTCGGCAAACCCGAAATGGGCGAAATCTGGGAGCTTGCGCTCAAGGCTTGACTTGGGTTCGGCTTGTTAGTGTATTATATTAGTATTACACTAACTCGGAGTTTCCAGCATGAAGCCTTTTACCGCCCTGCTCGCGGGCCTGATCGCGGCCGTGCCGGCGCTGGCCGCCGATGGCGAGCGGCCGGCGCTGCTGATCGTCGGCGCACCGCATTTCGACAATCCGGGTCAGGACATCGTCAACATCCGCATCGCCGACGTGACGACGCCGGAACGGCAGCGCGAGATCGAGGCGATCGTCGAGCGGCTGGCGGCCTTCCGGCCGACGCGGGTGGCGGTGGAATGGTCGGCGAGCCGGCAGGACCGGCTCGACGCCCGCTATAACGAGTATCGCGCCGGACGCTATCGGTTGAGCGCAGACGAACGTGACCAGATCGGGCTCCGGCTGGCGGCGCGGCTGGGGCTTGAGCGAGTCCATGCGGTGGACTGGAACGAGATGCCGCCGGGCGTCGAGGAAGATTACGATTATCCGGCCTGGGCCGAGGCGAACGGCCAGGGCGATGCATGGCGCGCGCGGGTGGGCGTGGCGCAAGCGGAGGTCAATGCGCAGGCGGCGCTGATGCCGTGCACTCCGGTGTCGTCCTGGCTGCGAAAGCTCAATCTCCCATCGGCGCGGGCACACGATCAGCGACGTTATTACGAGATCGCGGCGATCGGCGACAACACGGCCAATCCGGGCGCGGCCTGGGTGGGAAGCTGGTATGCGCGCAACCTGCGCATCCTCAACAATCTGCGCGCCCTCGCCGGGCCGGACGAGCGTGTTGTCGTGATCTACGGCGCCGGGCACGGCTATCTGCTCGACCGGCAGGCGCGCGAATCCGGCTGGTTCGACGTGGCCGATACGCTCGATCATCTGCCGGCCTCGCCGCGCGACGCATGGACGCGCTGCCCGGATTGAGCCTAGAGGGCGCGGATGACCGACACGCCGCGCTTCGAGTTCGCCATTTCCGCCACTGACGGCCGTGCCCGAACGGGCATGATCCGCATGAAGCGCGGCGAGATCGCGACGCCCGCCTTCATGCCGGTGGGCACGGCCGCGACGGTGAAGGCGGTGAAGCCGGCCGACGTGCGCGCCAGCGGCGCCGACATCCTGCTCGGTAACACCTATCACCTGATGCTGCGCCCCGGCGCGGAGCGGGTCGCGAAGCTGGGCGGACTGCACGCCTTCATGGGCTGGGAGCGGCCGATCCTGACCGACTCGGGCGGCTATCAGGTGATGAGCCTCAGCGAGCTCACCAGGGTCAGCGAGGAGGGCGTTGCCTTTGCCAGCCATCTTGATGGCAGCCGCCACATGCTCTCGCCCGAGCGGTCGATGGAAATCCAGACGCTGCTCGGCTCGGATATCGTCATGGCGTTCGATCAACTGGTGAAGACCACCGACCCGATTCCGGGCCAGCGTGCGGCGATGGAAAGATCGATGCGCTGGGCGCGGCGCTCGCGCGATGCGTTCGACGCGCTTGGCAATCCGGGCGCGCTGTTCGGCATCCAGCAGGGCGGTCTGGACGAGGGGATGCGCGCGGCCTCGGCCGAGGCGCTGACCGGGATCGGCTTCGACGGCTATGCGGTCGGCGGGCTGGCGGTGGGCGAGGGGCAGGCGGCGATGTTCTCTTGCCTCGATTTCGCGCCGGGCCAGCTTCCCGCCGACAAGCCGCGCTACCTGATGGGCGTCGGCAAGCCGGATGACATCGTCGGCGCGGTCGAGCGCGGCATCGACATGTTCGATTGCGTGCTGCCCACCCGCTCAGGCCGCACCGGCCAGGCCTTCACCCGCGACGGCCCGATCAACATCCGCAACGCGAAGTTCGCCGAAGACCCGGAGCCGATCGATCCGGATTCGCCCGCCGGCGGCTGGTCGAAGGCCTATCTCCACCATCTCGTCCGCTCGAACGAGATTCTCGGCGCGATGCTGATGACCGAGCACAATCTGTGGTTCTATCAGCGGCTGATGGCCGAGTTGCGCGCCGCCATCGCCCAAGCGCGGCTGACGGAATATGCGGAGGCTTTCAGGGCGCGCTATCGCGGCGGCGCGCGGACCTGAATCCGATTGTGGCCCCTTGGGCAAAGGCGTATCCTCACGCCTTCGCAACGATTTGGGGGAGTCGGGGCATGCGGATTTCACGACGCGCGGCGATCGCGCAGATCGCGACGGGGTCCGGTCTGGTGGCGAGCGCCGCCTACGCGCAATCATCGGCACTGACGCCCACGCCGTTTCAGGTGGTGGGGCCATTCTACCCGGTGCGCCGGCCCGACGATCATGACGCCGATCTGACGCTGATCGACGGCCACACTGCCCGTGCCGCCGGCATGGCGATCGAGCTGACCGGCCAGGTGCTTTCGGCGCGCGGTGCGCCCGTCGCCGGGGCAGTGATCGAAGTTTGGCAAGCCAATGCCGCCGGACGCTACGCCCATGCCAGCGACGGGAGCGGTCTGCCGCTGGACGATCATTTCCAGGGATTCGGCCATATCCGGACCGATGCGGAGGGCCGCTACCGGCTGCTCACGATCAAGCCGGGCGCCTATCCGATCGGCGGACCGGGCAGTCAGGTGCGCACGCCGCATATCCATTTCGAGATCGCCGGCCGCGAGGACCGGCTGACCACACAGATGTATTTCCCCGGAGAGGCGCTGAACGAGACGGACATATTGCTGCGGGAGCAACCGGACGCGTCGGCGTTGATCGCCCGCGCCGCGCGCGCCGCCGCCGACGGCACGGCGCGCTTCACCTGGGACATCGTGCTGATCAGCGGCTGAAGCCGTCCGCAAGCCTTGCCGCCGCGGCGGCGACGATTTCGCATTGCCGTTCGGGCGATGCCGCCGCCCATTCGCCGATCTCGGCCAGCGTGCGGCCGCAGCCGAGGCTGAGCGTCCCGGCCGGATCGAGCGTGCAGATCTGAACGCAGGGGGAGGGCACCGCCTCCGCCGTCATTTCTAGCCGCCGAAACCCTTGCCCAGGAAGCCCGGCACGGGACCATTCCAGCCCTCGTCGACCAGAGCGGCCTCGTCCGTCGGTTCCGGCGCGCGGGCGGGGCGCCGGTCTTCGCGGGTGACGCGCGCGGGCCGCTCGGCGCGCGGCTCGTCTTTTTTCTTCTCGCCGCGCTCGCCCCGCTTGCGCCGCGAAGATGTTTCGCGCGGCGCCTCGTGCCCGGCATCGTCCCGCGCCGGCGCTTGAGGCGCGCCGTCCAGCTCGGCGATCTTGGTGCCGATCAGCTTCTGGACATTCTCGATCGCCTCGACATCCTCCTTGCCGACCAGGGTGATCGCGACGCCGGTGCGTCCCGCCCGGCCGGTGCGGCCGATGCGGTGGACATAATCGTCGGGATGCCAGGGCACGTCATAGTTGAAGACGTGGCTGACGCCCTTGATGTCGAGCCCGCGCGCGGCGACGTCGGAGGCGACCAGGATGTTGATCTCCTCGCTCTTGAAGCGGGCCAGCTCGGCGATCCGCTCGGGCTGTTCCATGTCGCCGTGGATCTGGCCGGCGGCGAAACCGCGCCGCTTCAGGCTGGTGGCCAGCTCGCGCACCACGGTCTTGCGGTTGCAGAAGATGATCGCGGTCTTGATCGCCTCGCCGCGCAGCAGCTCGACGAGCGCGTCCTTCTTCTTGCGCGAATCGACGCGCAGCATGCGCTGGTCGATCGACGTGTTTGCCGTGGCGGGCCGCGCGACCTCGATCTGCTTGGGATTGCTCAGGAACTTGTCGGCCAGCTTCTTGATCACCGGCGGCATGGTCGCGGAGAAGAGCAGGGTCTGGCGGTTGTTCGGCAGCTTGGAACAGATGTCCTCGATGTCCGGGATGAAGCCCATGTCGAGCATCCGGTCCGCCTCGTCGATGACGAGCAGGGTGCACCCCGTGAGCAGGATCTTGCCGCGCCCGAACAGGTCCATCAGGCGCCCGGGCGTGGCGATCAGCACATCGACGCCCTTTTCCAGCTTCTTGATCTGGTCGGCCATGTTCGTGCCGCCGATCAGCAGCGCCATGTTGAGCTTGTGATACTTGCCGTACTTCTCGAAATTCTCCGCGACCTGCATGGCGAGCTCGCGGGTCGGCTCCAGGATCAGCGAGCGCGGCATCCGCGCCCGGCTGCGGCCCTGGCCCAATATGTCGATCATCGGCAGCACGAAGGCGGCGGTCTTGCCGGTGCCGGTCTGGGCGATGCCGATCAGATCGCGCATCATCAGGACGGACGGGATGGCTTGGCGTTGGATCGGGGTGGGCGTGTCGTAGCCCGCCTCGGTCACGGCGCGGAGCAATTCGTCGGAAAGGCCGAGATCGGCGAAGGTCATGCGTGTTCCGGGATATGCGGCCCGCCGGGGCGAGGGCGCTTCACTGCGCCGCTTGGGCCAAGCGGCGGGCTTTTGTCAAGCAAAGGGGCTTTGAACTGTCCTACTCCGCGACGGGATGGAGGATGCGGAACTGGTCGATCTCGCATTCGGCGCCGCTGCGCGAACGGATCGTGTCGCGATCGGCGCAGATGCGGCCGTCCTCGCTCGCCGACACGTAAAAGCCCCGGTAGAAATCGAGCGCCGGACAGCGCCGGCCGAGCATGGCGCGCACGCGGGTGTCGTCGCTGAGGACGAGATCGACGCTGTTCGGGCCGAGCAGGCCGGCGCCGACGATCCGCCGCGCCGCCACGCAGCGCTGGCCGCGCCCTTCGCGCCAGGCGACCGGCCTTGTGGCGATGCCCCGCGGCGTGCTGGTGCGCGGTATCCGCACGATGATCCGTTGCTCGACCGTGAAGCTCTCCGATTGGGCGCGCTTGACGCGCGCCTCTCCGCCGCCGCCCCAGGAGACGAGCATCAGCAGGGCGGCTGCCCCCGCCAGGATCAACGGTCTGCCTCCATGAAGGGGCCGGGATACACCACAACAAGTTGAACGACCGATGAATTGCCCCGTGCGGGCAGGGCGATTATCCCGGGGCCATGGCGGATCCGTCACCCTCGCTGATCGACAGGCTCCGGGCGCTGCTCGGGCCGAAGGGCTTCACCGCCGATCCCGGCGCGATGGCGCCCTGGCTGACCGATTGGCGCGGGCGTTTTCACGGCAGGGCGGCGGCCTTGCTCTCGCCCGCCAGCCGCGAGGAGGCGGCGGAGATCGTCCGGCTGTGCGCCGCGGAACGAGTCGCTTTGGTGCCGCAGGGCGGCAACACGTCGATGGTCGGCGGCGCGACGCCGGACGGATCGGGCGCGGCGGTGATCGTGTCCCTGCGGCGCATGAACCGCATCCGCGCGCTCGATGCCGAGGCGGGGCTGGCGGTGTGCGAAGCGGGCGTGATCCTCGCCGATCTGCATGACGCGGCGCTTGCCGCCGGGCGCCGCTTCCCGCTCTCGCTCGGCGCCAGGGGTTCGGCGACGATCGGCGGCCTCGTCTCGACCAATGCCGGCGGCACGCAGGTGCTGCGCTTCGGCAATATGCGCCGGCTCGTCCTGGGGATCGAGGCGGTGCTGCCGGACGGCAGCCTGTTCGAAGGGCTGACCGCGCTCAAGAAGGACAATCGCGGCTACGATCTCGGCCAGCTTCTGATCGGCGCGGAGGGCACGCTCGGTATCGTTACCGCCGCCAGCCTGCGCCTGGAGCCGGCGATCGGCGCGCGGGTGGTGGCCTGGGTCGGGCTGGCGAGCCCCACGGCCGCGATGCGGCTGCTGCGTCATGTCGAGGCGGCGGCCGGCGACGCGGTGGAGAGTTTCGAGCTGGTGCCCCGCCGCTCGCTCGATCTGGTGCTGGCCCATGTGCCGGGCACGCGCGATCCGCTGGCGGCGTCTCACCCCTGGTATGCGCTGATCGAGGCGACCGCGCCGGTATCGGCGCCGCCGCCCGACGCCGCGCTCTACGAGGCGCTGCGGGCCGCGTTCGAAACGGGCATCGCCGCCGACGCGACGATAGCGGCGAGCGAGGCGCAGGCCGAGGCTTTGTGGCGGCTGCGCGAGGCGATCGCCGAGGGAGAGAAGGCCGCCGGCCCGGCCGCCAAGCACGACATCTCGGTCGCCGTCGCCGACATGGCCGGCTTCGTCGAGGCGGGCGCGGCGGCCGTGGAGGCGCGCTTTCCGGGCACGCGGGTCAACGCCTTCGGCCATCTCGGCGACGGCAACATCCATTTCAACGTGATGGCGCCGGGCGGAGCCGGGCCGGGCTGGCTGGCGCAGGACGGGACGGCGATCACCGTCTTCGTCCACGATCTCGTCACCGCAGCCGGCGGCTCGATCTCGGCCGAGCACGGCATCGGCCAGATGAAGCTCGCCGAATTCGCCCGGCTGGGCGGCGCGGCCCGGCTCGGCGCCTTGCGCGCGATCAAGCGGGCGATCGATCCGGCCGGGATCATGAACCCCGGCAAGCTCGTGCCGGATGGCGAAGCTCGGGACGGGCCCTTCGGGTTCGCTCAGGACAGGCTTGCCTAAATGCCGCGCCGCTCATAGACGGATGCGCTTGAATTCGCGGCTTGCCCCGGCTGGCCGCTCCCACAGCTTCGATGGAGATTTCACATGGCGTCGCAGCCGCCGGCCACACTTCCGGTCCTCTACAAGGATCTTCTGCCGCTTCAGAGCACCGTCCATGGCGGCTATCGCAACCGCCCGAACGAGAAGGCGCCTTTCTTCGCCAATGTCCATGCCGTGCCGTTGACGATCGACGAATTCGTCCACGCCCAGCGTTATTATCCGATCGTCTTTTCGGCCGGAGACAATCCGGTTCCGCTCGCGCTGCTCGGCCTCAACGAAGGCGTCAACGTGTTCGTCGATGAGGAAGGCGCGCCGTTCAATCCGTTCTACGTTCCGGCCTATGTGCGCCGCTATCCCTATCTGCTCGCCCGGCTTCAGCCCGACGCGGAGGAATTGTCGCTGTGCTTCGATCCGACCAGCGACCTGATCGGCGAGGGGGGCGAGGGCGAGGCGCTGTTCGACGGCGACAAGCCGACCGAGCAGCTCAACGCCATCCTGAAATTCTGCGAGGATTTCGAGATGTCGGCGCAGCGCACCAACGCCTTCATGGCCGAGCTCAAGAATCTGGACCTGCTGATCGACGGCGAAGTGTCGATCCAGGCCGGCGACAATGATCAGCCCTTCGTCTACCGCGGCTTCCAGATGATCGCGGAGGACAAGCTGCACGACATGAACGGCGACCAGCTGCGCAAGATCAACCAGAACGGCATCCTGCCGCTATTGATGGCCCATCTCTTCTCGCTGCCGCAGATCCGCGACATTTTCGGGCGGCAGATGATGCTGGGCAAGGTGCCCGCCCAGATGCCCCAGCCGGAGCCCGCCAGCGCCTGATCCGGCGGTCGGATCGCACATGCGTTCGTCGCCCGGCCTCGCATGGGGCCGGGCGATTTGCGTTGCATCCAGCTATTGAAATCCGGCCAATCCCACCCACTTAAAAGATCGCGTCGTCGTATTCCCCCCCTTTGCGGCGGCGCGACGCACCTCGTTTCGAGGTGCCCTCCCTGAACCTGGCCGCCTCGCGATTTTCGTGAGGCGGTCTTTTTATCGGGCTCATTCGGCCGCGAGCGGCTCGGCCGCGCCGAGCAACCGCGTTCCCAATGCCTCCGCGACGGCGGCGACCAGGGTGCAAATGTCGGCGAAGCCGGGCCCGGGCTCGCGTGCGGCGGCGTCGAGATAGGCGGCGCGATCGATCTCGATCTGAAGCGCGTGGATGGCGCGCTCCGGCCTGCCGTGATGGGTGACGATATAGCCGCCGGCATAAGGCGCGTTGACCGCGGCGGCGAAACCCCGGGCGCGCGTCGTCGCCAGCGCGGCGTCGAGCAGGTCCGGCGCGATCGTGATGCCGTGGCAATCGCCGAACACGATTGCTGCCCCTCCGCCCGCGCCCGGCGGCATCGAATGGCAGTCCAGCAGGATGGCTCCTCCGAAGCGATCGCGCGCCGCCCGCAGCGCCGCGTCGAGCGCGGCGTGATAGGGGCGGTGGATTTCCACGATCCGGCGCGTCAGCTCGTCGCGGGGGATGCGGCCGCGCCAGATCGGGCCGTGCCCGGCGATCCGCGACGGGATCAGGCCGATGCCGCCCCGTGCGCGCTGCGAAGGGATCACGCTCGCCGAGGCCAGCGGCGGCGTCACCAGCGCCGCGTCGATCTCGCGCTCCTCGCGGTTGAGGTCGATCTCGGCGCGCGGCGCGCGGGCGATGAAGGCGGTCGCGCCGATTTCGGTCGCCTGCCAGACGAGCCGGTCGGCATAGCGGTCCTCGAGCAGTTCCAGCGCGGACCGTTCGACCCGTGCCGCCAGCAACAGGTCCGCGCGATAGGCGCGGCCGGCATGCGGCACCGAGATCACGACCGGCGATGCCGGCCGTTCGGGCCCGATGCGCAGGAAGGGGGGGTCGGCGGCGACGGTCATGTGCGGTACGAAAGTAGAGCCAGGCTGGGACAGGTGCAATCGCCCCGTGCACGGGTGCTGGAAACGGGGCGGGAATTCGCGCATAAGCCTGCGCGTGGAACAGCCCGGCAAAATCCATCTCGGCCTCAGCATCCTCCTCGCGGAGGACGACGATTCGATGCGCGTCTATCTCGCCCGCGCGCTGGAACGGGTGGGCTACAAGGTGACGGCGGTCGATCGCGGCACGGCGGCGCTGCCGCTGCTGGAGCGCGAAAGCTTCGATCTGCTGCTCACCGACATCGTGATGCCGGAAATGGACGGGATCGAGCTGGCGCAGAAGGCCGCCGCGATCGCGCCCGACATCCGCGTCATGTTCATCACCGGCTTCGCCGCCGTGGCGCTGAAGGCCGGGCGCAAGACCCCCGACGCGCGGGTGCTCTCCAAGCCCTTCCATCTCAAGGACCTGGTCGCCGAGGTGGAGCGCTTGTTCCTCAGCGAGGACGAGCACGGCAAGCTGTGATCAAGCGGGGTTGCGCGGCGCCGCGCCCCTCGCTACATCGCGGCCCCTGGCCACGGCCGGAACCCTTGTGGGCGTGTAGCTCAGTGGTAGAGCACTGTGTTGACATCGCAGGGGTCGCAAGTTCAATCCTTGCCACGCCCACCATCTAAACCCCGCCAAGGCATTGCTGCGGCGGGGTTTTTCCTATCCGACATTTGGGGAATGTCATGCGCGCGCGGCTGGGCTAGGATTTGGCATGGCTCGTCCCGCGATCACGCCGTTCCCGACCCTCATGGCCATGTCGTTCGCGAGCCTAGTGCTCGCGCCTGCCGTGCAGGGTCAAACGGTCGCCGAAAGAGC
Source organism: Sphingomonas sp. (assembly GCA_019635535.1). Classification (NCBI taxonomy): domain Bacteria; kingdom Pseudomonadati; phylum Pseudomonadota; class Alphaproteobacteria; order Sphingomonadales; family Sphingomonadaceae; genus Sphingomonas; species Sphingomonas sp. Next base: position 2,553,601 of record JAHBZH010000001.1, on the reverse strand, counting down.
GGAAACGTGCCGCCGGGTCGGCGATGCGCGGTTCATCCGGATCGACCCCGCCGCCGCCGCGCGGCTTGCCGGCATCGGGCTGGACCGGGGCGCGATCTTCGAGCGGATGGCGGAGACCGCGATTCCGGAGACGATGGGCTGCTGGGCGATGCCGGTCGGCAATTTCGACAGCCAGCTCATCTCGGTCGGCATGGCGCAATGGAATTACGGCACCGGCAGCCTGCAACCGGTGCTGGAACGGTGGCGGGACGGCTTCGGCTCGCGCCGGCGCTTCCGGGAGGTGCTCGCCATGCTCGCTCCGGTTTACGGCTCCCTCCTGTTCTCGCGGGATTGCCTCGCGGTGCCGGTACGCGAAGCGTGCCGGGCACGAATCCTCGCGGCGCATGATGCGCAAGGACGGCTCCATCCTGTGCTGACAACCGAATTGACCGCGATCTTCGAGAGCGACGCCATGTTGCAGGTGCAGGTGGACGCCTATGTCCGGCGGCTGCTGTTCGTCCGCGACGAGCTGCTGCGGCTGTTCCCCGCCGAAGCGATCACCATGCGCAAGATACGCTGGGCGATCGACACCGTGGTGCAGCAGACGCGGCTTCCCCCGAACGAGGACATCGCCCGGCTGCGCGCCAGGCTCGCGGCGATGCCCCCGGCGGAACGCTGGCCGCGGCTGCGCGCGATCTTCGCCTGGTATCAGGCCATCGCCGAGACGATCGACCAGGACGGGATCGTGCGCGACTATGCCTGGAACGTGGAGCAATGGAGCTGCCTGATCGATTGGGGCCGGATCGATCCGGAGCAGTACGAGCTCCTCCACCTCACCTTCCTGCGCAGCCGCACCGCGATCGGCAATAGCGGGCGCTGGCAGGCGCTCACTTTCTCCCGCCGCGCCAAGATCATTCTCGATGTCGGCAGCGTCAGCGGCCGGCGCGACGGCGAATGTCCGGCGGGCGTCGCTACGGCCCCCCCAGCCGCGCCGCGTGCCAGCGCAGATGGTCGGCCATGAAGGTCGAGATAAAATAATAGCTGTGGTCGTAGCCGGCGCGGCGGTTCAGCGTCAGGGCGATGCCGGCCTCGGCGCAGGCCGCCTCCAGCAGCTCCGGGCGGAGTTGCTCCGTCAGGAACTGGTCCGCCTCCCCCTGATCGACCAGGATTTCGGGCACGCGCGCCCCGTCCTCGATCAGGGCCACGGCATCGTGGCGGCGCCAGGCGGCCCGATCATCGCCCAGATATCCGCCCAGCGCCTTCTCGCCCCACGGCACCTGCCCCGGCGCCACGATCGGCGCGAAGGCGGAGACGGCGCGGTAGCGATCCGGGTTCCTGAGCGCGAGCGTCAGCGCGCCATGGCCGCCCATCGAATGGCCGGTGATCCCCTGGCGCGTTATGTCCGCCGGAAATGCGCCGGCGAACGCCGCCGGCAGCTCCTCGGTGATGTAGGAGTACATCCGGTAATGCCGGTCGAACGGCGCCTGCGTCGCATCGACGTAGAAGCCGGCGCCGAGCCCGAAATCGTAGGCGCCTGCGGGATCGTCCGGCACGCCGTCCCCGCGCGGGGATGTGTCCGGCGCGACGAAGATCAGGCCGAGTTCGGCGCAAACGCGGCGATATTCGCCTTTGTCGGTCACATTGGCGTGGGTGCAGGTGAGGCCGGAAAGATACCAGACGACCGGGCATTTCGTGCCGTCATCGGCCTGCGGCGGCACGAAGACGGAGAAGGTCATGTCGGTGCCGGTGGATGCGCTGGCATGGCGCACCACATGCTGGGTGCCGCCATGGCTGCGGTTCACGGAAAGGGTGTCGAGGGTCATCGGGCTCCCATGGACGCGGGAGCCCGCGCCGTCATCAGAATACGAACAGATAGAGCAGGATGATGATCGGGATCGGAATGCCGATCAACCACAGCAATATGCCTTTCATGTCGTTCTCCTTCCGCGCCCGAACGGCACGTTACGGAGCGACAACCAGCGCGCCGCGCTCGCGTTCCCGTCAGCCTTGCAGGAACCGCCGGATCCAGCCGCCGACGCGCGCATTGTCGTTGGGCGCGTCGAGCGAGGCGATGGCGGCGTCCGGGTCGGGCAGACGGTGGCGGCGGCTGTCGATCAGCTTCTTGGTGTAATCCGCCGACAGCTCCGGGTGGAACTGGAAGGAGAGCGCCGGCCGGTCGCGCCAGGCCAACCCGGCATAGGGCGTGAACACCGAGGAGGCGATCACGTCCGTCCCGCGCGGCTGCAGCATCACCTGGTCCTGGTGCGAGGCCGGGACGGAGATCATCGCCGCGCCGTCCCCGTCCATCCAGCTTTTGCGCTCGACGATCGGATAATTGTGCAGGCCGATGCCCCAGCCCTTGTCCGATTTCTCGACATGGCCGCCCAGCGCATGGGCCATCGCCTGATGCCCGAAGCAGATACCGACCAGCTTCGCGCTTTCGGCCCGGCGCAGGAAGGAGAGGAGCGGCGCGATCCAGCCATGGTCCTCATAGACCCCCGCCGGCGATCCGGTGACGATCCACGCGTCGTGCGCGGCCGGATCGGCCGGCAGCTCGCCCGCCTCGACGTCGTAATCGGCATAATCGAACCCGTTGCCGAGCAGGTCGCGGAACATGTCCGGATAGCGCCCGAACTGGCCGATCAGGTGGGCCGGCGGCTTGCCCGTCTCGAGAATGCCGACTTTCACGTCTCGCGCCGCGCCCGCTTCGCCGCGATGCGCAGGCGCAGTGCGTTGAGGCGGATGAAGCCCGCGGCATCGCGATGGTCGTAGCCGGACTGGCCTTCCTCGAACGTCACCAGATCCTGGTCGTAGAGCGACAGCGGGCTTTCGCGGCCGATCACCGTCGCATTGCCCTTGTAGAGCTTGACCCGGACCTTGCCCGACACATGCGCCTGGCTCCTGTCGATCAGCGCCTGGAGCATCTCGCGCTCCGGCGCGAACCAGAAGCCGTTATAGATGAGCTCCGCATAGCGCGGCATGATGCTGTCCTTCAGGTGCATCGCGCCGCCGTCCAGCGTGATGCTCTCGATGCCGCGATGGGCGGCGAGCAGGATGGTGCCGCCGGGCGTCTCGTAAACCCCGCGCGATTTCATGCCGACGAAACGGTTCTCGACCAGGTCGAGCCGGCCGATGCCGTTGTCGTGGCCGAGCCGGTTGAGCCTGGTCAGCAGCGCGGCGGGCGTCAGCGTCTCGCCGTCGATCGCGACCGGATCGCCGGCCTCGAAATCGATCTCGATCACGGTCGGCCTGTCCGGCGCGTCCTCGGGCGAGATGGTGCGCTGGTGGACATATTCCGGCGCCGCGACGGCCGGGTCTTCCAGCACCTTCCCCTCGGACGAGGAGTGGAGCAGGTTGGCGTCGACCGAGAAGGGCGCCTCGCCGCGCTTGTCCTTGGCGATCGGGATCTGGTGCTTCTCGGCGAAGTCGATCAGCTGCTCGCGGCTGGCGAACTCCCATTCGCGCCAGGGGGCGATGACGCGGATGTCCGGCTCCAGGGCGTAATAGCCGAGCTCGAAGCGGACCTGGTCGTTGCCTTTGCCGGTCGCGCCATGGCACACCGCGTCGGCGCCGACCTGACGGGCGATCTCGATCTGGCGCTTGGCGATCAGCGGCCGCGCGATCGACGTGCCGAGCAGATACTGCCCCTCATAGACGGTGTTCGCGCGGAACATCGGGAAGACGTAGTCGCGGACGAACTCCTCGCGCAGGTCGTCGATGAAGATATTCTCCGGCTTGATACCGAGCAGCTCCGCCTTGCGCCGCGCCGGCTCCACTTCCTCGCCCTGGCCGAGATCGGCGGTGAAGGTGACGACCTCCGCGCCATATTCGCTCGTGAGCCATTTCAGGATGATCGAGGTGTCGAGGCCGCCCGAATAAGCGAGGACGACCTTCTTGGGGCTATCAGTCATGCATAAACCTCATTGGACTGCCCCATCAGCTCCCGGAAGCGGGTGAGGAGGGCGGGGATGGGGTGGCCGTCGCGGACGGCGATGAACAAAGTGTCGTCGCCGGAGACGGTGCCGGCGATCTCCGGCAGGTCGCTCTGGTCGATCGCCGAGGCGACGAGATGGGCGGAGCCGGGCGGCGTGCGGATGACGATGAGCGGACCGGCCGCCTCGATCGAGAGCACCCACTCCTTCAGGATGCGCTCCAGCCGTCCGGCGCTCCAGTCGCTCGCCGCGATCTGCTCGGGCAGGGCGTAGGCCAGCGTGCCGCCGCGTTTCACCTTGACCGCGCCCAGCTGCTCCAGATCGCGCGAGACGGTCGCCTGCGTGACCGCATAGCCCAGCGCGGCGAGCCGTTCGGTCGCTTCCTCCTGGCTGGCGATCTCGCCCTTGCGCAGCAGATCGGCCAGCGCGCGCAATCGTCGGGAGCGCATGTCGGTCATATATTCCTCCCCGGAACGGGGAGGGGGACCAGCCGAAGGCTGGTGGAGGGGTCGGAGCGGCGGAGAAGCCCCCGGCCCCTCCACCATTCGCCTGCGGCGAACGGTCCCCCTCCCCGTTCCGGGGAGGAATGGGCAGGCCGCCTCCACATCACCGCATCCCCGCCAGCCACGCCAGCGCGCCGCGGGCGCTGTGCATGCGGTTCTCGGCCTGCTTCCAAACCGCGCTCTTCTCGCTTTCGATCACGCCGTGCGTGACCTCCTCGCCGCGCCGGGCGGGGAGGCAGTGCAGGAACCAGGCGTCGTCGGCCTTCGCCATCAGCGCCTCGTTCACCTGATAGGGCGCGAAGGCTTTCAGCCGCTGCGCCGCCTCGGCGTCCTGGCCCATCGAGACCCAGACGTCGGTATAGACGATCCGCGCGCCGGAGACGGCGAGCGCCGGGTCCGACACCTGGTGCACGCCCGCCGGTGCGCCCTGCAGGCGATAGCCGTCCGGGCTGGCCAAAGTCAGCTCCGCCCCGACCAGCACGCAGGCCTGGGCCAGGCTGCGCGCGACATTGTTGTCGGCATCGCCGACATAGGCGATCCGGGCGCCTTCCAGGCTGCCGATCAATTGCTTTATGGTTAAAATGTCGGCCAGAGCCTGAAGCGGATGATCTTTATCCGACAACATGTTAAGCACCGGCTTTGAGATCACGGATGACATCGCGACCAGATCGCGATGGTCCATCACCCGCGCCGCGACGATGGCGTGGTAGCAGGCGAGCGTCCGGGCCACGTCCTCCGGCGTCTCGCGGGTGCCGAGGCCGACTTCCTCCTTCTGGATATAGACCGGATGGGCGCCGAGCTGCGCCGCCGCCATCTCCATCGAGTTGCGGGTGCGCGCGCTCGGCTTCTGGAAAACGAGCGCGACGCCCTGCCCGGCAAGCGGGGCGCCGAGATCGGTGCGCTCGGACAGCGCCAGGATTTCGTGAAAGGCCTCGGCGTCCAGATCGGCGATGCTCAGCAAATGGGTCACCAGTCGGCCTCCGTCTTGATCATCGTGCCGATGCCCTTGTCGGTCAGGATTTCGATGAGCAGCGCATGGGCCACCCGGCCGTCGATGATGTGCGCGGAGCCCACGCCGCCCTCCACCGCGTCGGCGCAGGCGCGCAGCTTCGGGATCATGCCCCTGGAAATACTCTCATGGCTGATCCGTTCGCGCAGTTCGGCGGCGGTGAGGCGGGGGATCAGGCTGGCCTCGTCCTTCGGATCGGCGAGCAGGCCGGGCGCGGCGGTCAGATAGACGATCTTCTCCGCGCCCATCGCCACCGCGATCGCCATCGCCGCCTCGTCGGCATTGATGTTGTAGGGCTGGCCGGACGGATCGGCGCCGATCGTGGAGACGACCGGGACATAGCCCTGGTCGAGCTGGCCGTGCAGCCGGTCGGCGCGGACATGCGCCACGTCGCCGACGAAGCCGAGCGCCGCATCGCGCGGCGTGGTGACGAGCAGCCCGCCATCCTCGCCCGCGACGCCGACCGCGACCGGCGTGCCATTGGCCTCGCGGTTGATCGCCGCGACCAGGTCGCGATTGACCTTGCCGACCAATACGGTGCGCACGATGTCCAGCGTCTCCTCGTCGGTGACGCGCAGGCCATGCTTGAACTCCGGCTCCTTGCCGAGCTTCTTCATCATCGCGTCGACCTGCGGCCCGCCGCCATGGACGAGCACGCAGCGCACGCCGACCGAGCGGAGCAGCAGCACGTCCTGCGCGAGCGCGCGGTCGAGTTCCTTGTCGATCGCCGCGCCGCCCAGCTTCACGACGACGGATTTGCCGGCGAAGCGCTGGATATAGGGAAGCGCCTCGACGAGGACTTCGGCGGTAAGGGCGGGGCTTTTATCGCTCATGACGTGACCGAATTTTCCTTGATGTAGCCGGGGCCGAGATCGATGCCGATCACCTGCGCGGCGCCGCTGCCGCCGGCGCCGACATTCACCTCGATCTCGACAGTCTCGTTCTTCATGTGCGCGGCGACGGCGGCGCGGTCATGGTCGATCTCGATCCCGCCGTGCGACACCGCGATGCCGCCATAGGCGACCGAAGAGGCGTCGCTGTCGAAGTCCACGCCGCACGATCCGGCGGCGGCGAGCAGCCGGCCCCAATAGGGGTCGGAGCCGTACCAGGAGCATTTGACCAGATTGTTCTCGGCGATGTTCTTCGCCGCCGCCCGCGCCTCGGCATCGCTGGCCGCGCCGGTCACCTTCAGCATAACCATCTTGGTCATGCCCTCGGCGTCCTTGGCCATCTGCAAGGCGAGGTCTTCGCAGACCTTGTGCACGGCGTCGGCGAACTCGGCCATGTCCGGCGCCCCGGCCCGGCCGTTGGCGAGCAGGATGGCGGTGTCGTTGGTCGAGGTCGCGCCATCCACGTTGAGCGTGTTGAAGGTCCGGTCCGCCGCGTCCTTCAATATGCGCTGCAGGTCGTCCCGCGCTACGTCCGCGTCGGTGGTGAGATAGGCCAGCATCGTCGCCATGTTCGGCGCGATCATGCCGCAGCCCTTGGCCATGCCGCCGACGGTGAAGGTCGATCCCTTGACCACCGCTTCCTTGGCCACGGTGTCGGTGGTGAGGATGCCCTTCGCCGCTTCGGTGCCGCCGTCCGCCGACAGCCCTGCGGCCAGCTTCGGCACCGCGGCGAGGATCCTGTCCATCGGCAGCCGTCCGCCGATGATCCCGGTCGAGGAGACGAGGACATGCGCCTTGTCGATGCCGAGCGCCGCCGCCGTCGCCTGCGTCATCGCATCGGCGTCGGCATAACCCGGCTTGCCCGTTCCCGCATTGGCATTGCCCGAATTGACGACGATCGCCGCCGCCAAGCCGCCATTGGCCGCCAGCCGCTCGCGGTCCAGCACCACCGGCGGCGCGACGAATTTGTTCTGGGTGAACAATGCGGCGCAGGTGACGGGCCGGCCGTCGTCGGTGGCGATCAGCGCCATGTCATGCTTGGCGAACTTGATGCCGGCATGCAGCCCGAAGGCCACGAACCCCGGCGCGGCGGTCACGCTCATCTCACAATCCTTAAAACCGTCCTTCCAGCGCAAGCTGGAATCCACCTTCCTTTTTCTCCCTTTCCTCCGCGTCTCTGCGTCTCTGCGCGCAACAACAGGGAGTTCGCGCAGAGACGCGGAGATCGCAGAGAGGAAAGATGGATTCCGGCTTCCGCCGGAATGACGGAAAGGGAGAGGCTCACGGCCAGACTCCCACTCTCGCGAGCCCGGCCGTCTCGTCGAGGCCGAGCATCAGATTGGCGCACTGGACCATCTGGCCCGCCGCGCCCTTCACCAGATTGTCGAGTGCGGCGATGGCGAGGACGCGGCCGGTCCGCTCGTCATAGCGCGCGGTGATGTGGACCGCGTTCGAACCCAAAGTCCATTTGACGGAAGGCGAGCGCGCCGAGACATGGACGAACGGTTCGCCCGCATAAGCCGCGGTCAGCGCCGCCAGCGGATCGCACGGGCCTTTGGCCATCGCCGTGCAGGTGGCGAGGATGCCGCGATTCATCGGCGCGAGATGCGGCGTGAACAGCACCTTGCCGCCCAGCTCCATCTCCATCTCGGCGGTGTGCCGGTGGGAGAGCAGGCCGTAGGCGGTGAAATTCTCGTCGACACTGTTGAAATGCGTCTCTTCCTTCAGCGCCTTGCCCGCGCCGCTGACGCCGGAGGCGGCGCTCACGCTGATCGTGTCCGGGTCGATCAGGCCGAGCAGCGGCTTCAGCGCCAGGATCGTCGTCGTCGGGTAGCAGCCGGCTGCCGCCACAGTCTTGGATGCGGCGATGGCGCCCCGGTGCAGTTCGGGGATGCCGTAGACGAAGTCGCCGAGCAGCTCGGGCGCCTCATGCGGCTCCTTGTACCAGCTTTGATAGGTCGCCGCGTCGTTCAGCCGGAAATCGGCGCCCAGATCGACGAACGGAATGCCGCGCCTGATGATCTCCGGCGCGATCCGCTGCGAATGGCCGTGGGGGAGGGCGGCGAAGACCAGATCAACGCCGTCCAGCGCCGCCGGCTCGAAACGCTCGACAAGCGCGTCCGGATAGGCAAGGGCGAGATGCGGATGCGCCTCGGCCAGCGCCGCGCCCGCCTGGCTGTCCCCGAACAGGCGCGCCGCGCGCAGCCGCGGATGCCCGGCGCAAAGCCGCAGCAGTTCCGCGCCCACGAATCCGGACGCGCCGAGGATGACCACCTGAATCATCGTAGTACTATGCATATTATTGCATATTTATGCAATATATTTTTGAAACGAAAAGCGCCCCGGCATTGCGGGGCGCTTCGGACCGGTTGCGGTCGGCACCGATCAGGGGCTGGTGGGCTCGTCGTTGTCGTCGGTGAGCTCGATAATGCCCCAGATGACCAGGCCGAGCGCCACGGCGCCCAGAATCCAGACCGTGGTGCCGGCCAGTTCGTTCGCGCCTTCGACGTCGGCGCCGGCGCGCTCCACGGCGGCGGGGGCCAGGCTCAGCGACGCCGCCGACTGGGCGTGGGCCACAGTGCCGGCGGTTGCCAGCGAAAAGGCGGCCAGGACCGCCAGCTTCCTCGAAAACATCGCTATCTCCCTCTGGCGACGCCGGATATCGCGCCGCGCTTCCTGGAAAGCCCGAAAAAGGGTTTCTTTCCACGGGGATAATACGGGGGTGCGCGGCGGACCGTGCGCAAGACCGCGCGAACCGCGCCGATCCCGCCCGCCACTGGCCAGAAACCGCCATTTCTGACAGGAATGGTCAACACGGACGGGAGGCGAAAGGCGGCATGGATTTTTCCCTTACGGAACGCGAAGCTTCGTATCGCGACCGGATTCGCGACTTTCTGGAAACCCGGATTCGCCCGCGCGTCGGCGATTACAAAAGCCAGCTCGACAGCGGGGACCGCTGGCAACCCCTGCCGGTGATCGAGGAGCTGAAGCCGCAAGCGAAGGCGGCGGGCCTGTGGAATCTGTTCATGCCGCCCGGCCATGCGCTCCGCCATGTCGACGAAAGCTTCCCCTTCGAAGGCACGCAGCTCACCAATCTCGAATATGCGCTCTGCGCCGAGGAGATGGGGCGCATCCCCTGGGCCTCGGAAGTGTTCAACTGCTCCGCGCCCGACACCGGCAACATGGAGGTGCTGCACCGCTACGGCACGCGCGAGCAGAAGGATGCGTGGCTCAAGCCGCTGATGCACGGCGAGATACGCTCCGCCTTCCTGATGACCGAGCCGGCCGTGGCCTCGTCGGACGCGACCAATATCCAGTGCGAGATCAGGCGCGACGGCGACGATTATGTCGTCAACGGCCGCAAATGGTGGTCGTCCGGCGCCGGCGATCCGCGCTGCAAGGTCGCCATCGTGATGGGCAAGACCGATCCGGACGGCCCGAAGCACCAGCAGCAATCGATGGTGCTGATGCCGCTCGACGCGCCCGGCGTCACGGTCGAGCGCGCCCTCACCGTCTTCGGCTATGACGACGCCCCGCACGGCCATATGGAGGTCGAGCTCAAGGACGTCCGCATCCCCGCCGCCGCCATGCTGCTCGGCGAAGGCCGCGGCTTCGAGATCGCGCAGGGCCGCCTCGGCCCCGGCCGCATCCACCATTGCATGCGCACGATCGGCGCGGCCGAGGAAGCGCTGGCCGCGATGGCCCGCCGCCTGCAAAGCCGCGTCGCCTTCGGCAAGCGCATCTCCGAGCACAGCGTCTGGGAGCAGCGCATCGCCGAGGCGCGGATCGACATCGAATGTTCGCGCCTGCTCTGCCTCAAGGCCGCCGACATGATGGACAAGGCCGGCAACAAGGCCGCCGCCGCCGAGATCGCGATGATCAAGGTGAAGGCACCCCGCATGGCTCTCAGGATCATCGACGATGCCATTCAGGCCCATGGCGGCGCCGGCGTCAGCCAGGATTTCGGCCTCGCCGCCGCTTATGCCGGCATCCGCACCCTGCGCCTCGCCGACGGCCCCGACGAAGTCCACGCCCGCGCCATCGCGAAGATCGAATATGCCAAGCATGCGCCGGCCTAATTTCCTCCCCTCGATTTCGAGGGGAGGGGGACCGCACGAAGTGCGGTGGAGGGGCTTCCTTGTTCACCAAAAAAGCCCCTCCACCATGTTCCGCATGGTCCCCCTCCCCTGCAAAAGCAGGGGAGGAAAAGGGCTGTGAAAGCCGCCTTCCTCACCGCCCCCGGCCAGCCCCTCGTCATCGGCGAGGCGCGGCTCGATTCCCCCGGCCCGCACGAGGTCCGCATCCGCACCATCGCCTGCGGCCTGTGCCATTCCGACCTCCACTTCATGCTCGGCACCTATCCGCACCCCATGCCCTGCATCCCCGGCCACGAAGCCGCCGGCATCGTCGAGGCGGTGGGGAGCGAGGTGCGCAATCTGAAGCCCGGCGACGCGGTCGTCACCTGCCTCTCCGCATTCTGCGGCCATTGTGAGTTTTGCGTCACCGGCCGCATGGCGCTCTGCCTCGGCGGCGACACCCGCCGGCCGAAGGGCGCTCCGCCCCGCATCACCGCCGAGGACGGCACGCCCGTCGCCCAGATGCTCAATCTCTCCGCGCTGGCGGAGGAGATGCTCGTCCACGAACATGCCTGCGTCGCCATCCCGCCGGACATGCCGCTCGACAAGGCCGCCGTGATCGGCTGCGCGGTGACGACCGGGGCGGGGACGATCTTCAACGCCTGCAAGGTCACGCCGGGCGAGAGCGTCGCGGTGATCGGCTGCGGCGGCGTCGGCCTCGCCGCGATCAACGCCGCGAAGATCGCCGGGGCAGGGCGCATCGTCGCCGCCGATCCGGTGCCGGAGAAACGCGCGCTGGCCGAAAGGCTCGGCGCCACCGACACCATCGATCCGCTGGCCGAGGATGCGGCCAAGCAGATCGTCGAGCTCACCAAAGGCGGCGTCGACCACGCGATCGAGGCGGTCGGCCGCCCGGCCTCGGGCGAGCTGGCGGTGAAGGCGCTGCGGCGCGGCGGCACGGCGACGATCCTCGGCATGATGCCGCTCGATCACCGGGTCGGCCTCGGCGCGATGGACCTGCTCTCGGGCAAGAAGCTGCAGGGCGCCTTCATGGGGGCGAACCGCTTCCCGGTGGACATTCCCCGGCTCGTCGATTTCTATCTGCGCGGATTGCTCGATCTGGACTCGATCGTCGCCGAGACGATCCCGCTGGAACAGGTCAACGAAGGGTTCGAAAAGATGAAGCGCGGCGATGCGGCGCGCTCGGTGGTGGTGTTTTAGTTTTCCGTCACCCCGGACTTGATCCGGGGTCCACCTGCCTTTGCGAAGGCAGGGAAGAAAAGGTGGATGCCGGATCAAGTCCGGCATGACGAAAATGAGGAAAGGAATGACATGTCCCTGTTCGATCTCACCGGCAAGGTCGCCATCGTCACCGGATCCTCGCGCGGCATCGGCCGGGCGATCGCGGAGGCGCTGGCGGAGCAGGGGGCGAAAGTGGTGATCTCCAGCCGCAAGGCACAGGCCTGCGCCGAAGTCGCCGACGCGATCAACGCCAAGCATGGCGACGGCACCGCGATCGTCGTCCCCGCCAGCATCTCGTCCAAGGAGGAATTGCAGCGCCTGGTCGACGAGACCCGCGCCCAACTGGGCAAGATCGACATCCTCGTCTGCAACGCCGCCTCCAATCCCTATTACGGGCCGATGGCGGGGATCACGGACGAACAGTTCCGCAAGATCCTCGACAACAATGTGATCGCCAATCACTGGCTGATCGCGATGGTCGCGCCGGAAATGCTGGAGCGCAAGGCCGGATCGATCGTCATCGTCAGCTCGATCGGCGGCCTCAGCAGCTCGGCGACGATCGGCGCCTACAACATCTCCAAGGCGGCGGATTTCCAGCTCGCCCGCAATCTGGCGGCGGAATTCGGCCCGTCCGGCGTGCGCGTGAACTGCATCGCGCCGGGCCTGGTGAAGACCGATTTCGCCCGCGCGCTCTGGGAAAATCCGGACACGCTGAAGGCGGTGACGCGCCACACCCCGATGCGCCGCATCGGCGAGCCGCGCGAGATCGCCGGCGCCGCCGTTTTCCTCGCCTCGGATGCGTCCACCTTCATGACCGGCCAGTCGATCATCGTCGACGGCGGCGCCACCACCGGCGCCGGGCTGTGAGCGTGGTGCCGCGTCATATGCCGCTTTTGGTTCGCGCGAAGGCGCGAAGGCGCGAAGATGCCGCGCCCGTAGCGTTTCGATTGCGCGCGCCATCCCGCGATAGCGGGTGTCGATATCCGGCTTCGCCGGAAGGGCGCTGGAAACTCGGACTCTTCGCGCCTTCGCGCCTTCGCGCGAACCGAATTGCAGCAGCGGACATAGGATACAGCGCATGAGGCTTGCACGAAAAACCGCCATCGTCACCGGCGCCGCGTCGGGCATCGGCAAGGCCACCGTCGCTTTGTTCCGCGCCGAGGGCGCCGCCGTCGTCGCCGCCGACCTCGCCGCGTCCGAAGGGGTGATCGCCGCCGATGCGGGCCGCGAGGAGGACGTGCGCGGCCTCGTCGACAAGGCCGTCGCCGATCATGGCGGGCTCGACATCTTCTTCGCCAATGCCGGCATCTCCGGCGGCCTCGCGTCGATCTTCGAACAATCGCCGGACGATTGGCAGGAAATCCTGCGCGTGAACCTGATCGGTCCGTTTCTGGCGATCAAATATGCCGCTCCGGTGATGAGGGCGCGCGGCGGCGGGTCGATCATCTGCACCGCCAGCGTCGCCGGCCTGCGCGCCGGGGCGGGCGGCCCGGCTTATTCCGCGTCCAAGGCCGGCGTCATCAGCCTGGTCGAGGTCGCCGCCACCCAGACGGCCGGCGCGAACATCCGCGTCAACGCGATCTGCCCGGGCCTCATCGAAACCGGCATGACGAAGCCGCTCTACGACAATGCCCGCGCGGTAGGGCGCGAAGACATGATCGGCCACCTCAACCCCATGAAGCGCGGCGGCGAGCCGGACGAGATCGCTAGGGCCGCCCTCTTCCTCGCCTCGGACGAAGCCAGCTACGTCAACGGCCATGCTTTGGTCGTTGACGGCGGCCTCTCCTCGTCTCACCCCTTCTACCGGCAGGAATATGGCCGCACGGCGTTTTGAGGGCCGAATCCGTTGGGCGGGAGCAGCGATATTATCCCCCTCCTATCCAGGGAGGGGAGAAGCGGCCGCAACGGGTTGGAAGCGGACCTCGTCAATTGTTGGATACATGTAGGATTTGGTCTGTCACGCTGGCGGCATGCCCGAGTCGGTTTTCCTTCCCGGTCGGAGTGGCTCAGCGGAGCCTTTCGGACCTTTCGGGAGGGGGCGTTGCTCCCCGACATGGCGTCAGGTTAGTCAACTTCCGCAAGACGAATCGGGGGCATGGCGCTCGTCCCAAGCTGAGCTTGAAGCGGGTCGCGGCCGGATTTTTCCCGGTTGGTCGATTGACGTAAACGTAAGGTCGCGCCTATCGACTCAGGGGAATCACGGCATGACGAAGAGGGAAGCATGACCCCGATTTCCACCAAGAAGCACGGCGACGTCCTGATCGTCACCTCCAACAATCCGCCCGTCAACGCGCTCGGCCATGCGGTGCGCGACGGGCTGGTGAAGGCGATCGAGCAGGCGGACGGGGATGATTCCATCAAGGCCGTCGTCATCATCGGCCAGGGCCAGACCTTCTTCGCCGGCGCCGACATCACCGAATTCGGCACGCCCAAATCCTTCGAATATCCGGCGCTGCCGCAGGTCGTCGACATCATCGAGAATTGCACCAAGCCGGTCGTCGCGGCGGTTCACGGCACGGCGCTCGGCGGCGGGCTGGAGGTCGCGCTCTCCTGCCATTATCGCGTCGCCGTCCCCTCGGCGAAGTTCGGCGTGCCGGAGGTGAAGCTCGGCCTGCTCCCCGGCGCGGGCGGCACACAGCGGCTGCCGCGCGTGGCGGGCGTCCCCAAGGCGCTGGAAATGGCGACGTCGGGCAATCCGATCGGCGCCAGGGACGCGGTCGCCGTCGGCCTCGTCGATCGGATCGTCGAGGGCGATCTGGAGCAGCACGCCGTCGCCTTCGCCGAGGAGGTGAAGGATATCCGTCCGCTGCCCCGGACCAGCGAGCGCGACGACAAGCTCGCCGAGGCGCGCGCCAATCCCGCGATCTTCGACGAGTTCCGCCAGGCCAATGCCCGCAAGTTCCGCGGCTTCGAGGCGCCGGAGAAGAACATCCAGGCGGTCGAGGCCGCGCTCAAGCCCTATGCCGAGGGCGTGCTCGACGAACGCCGCCTGTTCCTGGAGCTGATGAGCGGGAAACAGGCCAAGGCGCAGCAATATTTCTTCTTCGCCGAGCGCAAGGCGGCGAAGATCGAGGGCGTTCCCGACGACACCGCCCCGCGCGAGATCCGCAAGGTCGGCGTGATCGGCGCCGGCACGATGGGCGGCGGCATCTCGATGAACTTCCTCTCCGCCGGCATTCCGGTGACGATCGTCGAGATGCAGCAGGAGGCGCTGGATCGCGGCACCGGCATCATGCTGAAAAACTATCAGGCGACCGCCGCCAAGGGCCGGATGACCCCCGAGCAGGTCGGCCATGCCATGGGCCTGCTCACGCCGACGCTGAACATGGAAGACCTCGCCGATTGCGACCTGATCATCGAGGCGGTGTTCGAGCAGATGGACGTGAAGAAGGAGATCTTCACGAAGCTCGACGCCATCTGCAAGCCGGGCGCGATTCTCGCCTCCAACACCTCCTATCTCTCGATCGACGAGATCGCGGCGACGACGAAGCGGCCGCAGGACGTGGTGGGCCTCCACTTCTTCTCGCCCGCCAACGTGATGAAGCTGCTGGAGGTCGTGCGCGGCGCCAAAACCGCGCCGGACGTGCTGGTCACCGCGATGCAGCTCGCCAGGAAGATCCGGAAGGTCGCCGTCGTGGCGGGCGTCTGTTACGGCTTCATCGGCAACCGGATGCTGATCCCGCGCCAGATGCAGGCGATGCAGCTCCTTCTCGAAGGTGCGACGCCGGAGCAGGTGGACCGCGTCCATGTCGAATTCGGCATGCCGATGGGGCCGTTCCAGATGTCCGATCTCGCCGGCGTCGACATCGGCTGGCACCGCGATCCCACCCGGATCGAGAATATCCGCGATGCCCTGTGCGCGATCGATCGCTGGGGCCAGAAGAAGGGCGCTGGCTTCTACGATTATGACGAGAAGCGCCGTCCCTCCAACTCGCCCGTGGTGGCGAAGATCATCGAGGATTTCCGGGCGAAGGCGGGCGTCACGCCCCGCGAGATTTCCGATCAGGAGATCGTCGAGCGCACCCTCTACACGATGGTCAACGAAGGCGCGCTGATCCTGGAGGGCGGCTTCGCCCAGCGCGCCTCGGACATCGATGTCGTCTGGGTCTACGGCTATGGCTGGCCCGTCTATCGCGGCGGCCCGATGCACTGGGCGGACGGCGAGGGCCTCGCGAAGATCGTCGAAGGCATCCGGGGCCAACAGGCGCGGCTTGGGCCCGACTTCAAGCTCTCCGAGCTGCTGGTGAAGAAGGCCGAAGCGGGGGAGAAGTTCACGCGGTGACGCTCTGCCTGCTGACCCCCGAGGCAAGCTACCCGCTCGGCGAAGCGGAATGGCGCACGCAGGCCGAGGCGCTGGCCGCTTTGTTCGGCGCGCGGGGCGTGGAGGTCGTGCTGGCGCCCTGGTCCAGCGATGACGATCTGGCGCGCCACGCGCTCGTCGTTCCGCTGATGGCGTGGGGCTATCACCGCCGGCTCGATCACTGGTACGCCCAGCTCGATCGATGGGTGGCGGCCGGCGTGCGGCTGATCAACCCGCCGGACGTGCTGCGGTGGAACAGCGACAAGGCCTATCTCCTCGATTTCGAGGCGAAGGGCGTCGCGATCATCCCATCGCTGATCGCCGAAACCGCCGACGCCGCCGCGCTGGACGAGGCGCGGTCGCGCTTCGTGACCGAGAGGCTGGTGGTGAAGCCGGTCAGCTCGGCCGGGTCGGACGGCACCTATCTGCTCGGCCCGGGCGATGCCTTGCCCGGCGACGTCGCGGGACGGCGGATGCTGGTCCAGCCGATGATGCCGGCGATCGCACAGGAGGGCGAGCTGTCGCTGTTCCATCTGGGCGGCCGCTACAGCCACGCCATCGTCAAGCGTCCGAAGACGGGGGAGTTCCGAGTCCAGCCGCAATTCGGCGGAAGCTTCACGGAGATCGATCCCGCGCCGGCCGCCCGAAGGCTGGCCGATGCCGCCCTCGCGGCGGCCGGCCCCGATATCGCTTATGCGCGGATCGACATGGTGAGCGACCGCGCCGGCGGCTACCGCCTGATGGAGATCGAGCTGATCGAGCCCTATCTCTTCCTGGAGCGCGCGCCGGACGGTGGCCGCGGCTTCGTGGAGATGGTGCTGGGCAATATGAGCGTCGTCGGCGCCTAATCCTCCGTCCGCGCCAGCAGGTCCACCAGCTCGTCCCGCCAGAACCTTGCCCACGTATGCGTGCCATGCCCGCGCGTGTCGGGGCTGGCCGGGATGAGGATGTAGCGGGTGGCGGGCATCCGCGCGGCGGCGGGCTCGGCGATGCCGTAGTCGGGCGGGTTGATATAGTCGTCGGCGCTGTTCACCCAGGTCATCGGCACGCGCACCCGATCCAGATGGGGGAGCGGGTTGTAGGTTCGCGAGGCTTCGAGCTGGTGGATGAGGTCGTTCGCATCGCGGTTTGGCAGATCGCGCGCGACCCGCTCGTCGATATAGGCCTCGGCGCGCGCCCGGTCGGGATAGGCTGTCTGGAGCTGGAGCGGGTTCATCCCCGCCATCTGGAGGATCGACACGGCGGTGCGCAGGCCGAGCACGGGCTGCTCCGCATAGTCGCCGCCCGCGAAGGCGGGGTCGGCGCGGATCGCCTGGACGGCCATGTGCCGCCACATCCGGTTATGTCCGGCGATCTGCGTCGGCAGGCAGGCCATCGGCATGGCCGCGCGGGCGAAACCGGGATGGGTCTCGGCCCAGACGAAGATGTGCATGCAGCCCATCGACGTGCCCATGACGAGCCGGAGCTGCCGGACGCCGAGCTGTGTCAGCAGAAGCCTCTGCGCCTCGACCATGTCGTCATAATCGTAATCCGGAAAGGCATCGCGCAGCCCGTTGCTCGGTTTGGAGGAGCCGCCATGGCCGATATTGTCGGGCAGGATCACGTAGAAGCGCGTGATGTCCAACGGCTGGCCGGGGCCGTACAGCTCGTCCGCGAATTGCGGCGCGAGGAATTGCCGTCCGCTGCCGCCGGTGCCGTGCAGCACCATGACGGCGTTGGTGACATTGCCCGTCGCATCGCGCCGGGGCGTGCCGAGCGTCGCATAATGCATCCGCAGCTCCGGCAGCGTGTCGCCGGAGCGGAAGCGGAAGTCGCGGAAGGTGGCATCGGCCTCGGTGAGTCGCGCCGCCCAGTCGGACTGCGCCGCGGCGGGTGCTACGCCGAGCAAGAGGAAAGCCAGGATCGCCAGCAACCGCATCAGTCTTCCTCCCTTACTTGCCGAATGCGGCCTGATAGGCTTCCGGCTTGAACCCGAGCAGCCGCTTGTCGCCGATGTCCAGCACCGGCCGCTTGATCATCGAAGGCTGGGCCAGCATCAGCGCCACCGCCTTGTCCGCGTCCAGCCCCTCGCGGTCCGCTTCGGGAAGCTTGCGGAAGGTCGTGCCGGTGCGGTTCAGGAGTTTCTCCCAGCCCAGCTCCTTCGCCCAGCTGCGTAGGAGGCCCTCGTCGATCCCGGCTGTCTTGTAGTCATGAAAATCATAGGCGACGCCCTTTGCCTCCAGCCAGGCGCGCGCCTTCTTGATCGTGTCGCAATTCTTGATGCCGTACATCGTACTCATGTCAGGAAATGTGCTCCGGTTGCGCCCTCCGCGGCACCTCCTTGCACAGCTCCGCGAAGCTCGAAAGGAAAATTTTCTTGACTCAATGTTATTTATTTCTAACATTGAGTCATTCATATCGAACATGAGGATGCGCGGATATGGCGTTTCGGGAAAAGATAGCATGGTTGACGCTGGCGACGATGCTGATCGCCTACGGCTTCTATTTCGGCTGGGCGGGGCCGCGCGTCGGCTTCGGCGAGGCGCGGATGCTGGATATCGTCTGGACGTTCGGCCCGGTCGCCGTGGTGCATGCGCTGGCGGTCATTGTCGGCAGCATCCTCATCGCCGTGACGGCGGTCAGGGAGGCCAACGCGCCGGCCGACGAGCGCGACCGGGCGATCGCACGGCGCGGCTCGACGATCGGTTATTATGTGCTGCTGACCGGCATGATCCTGGTCGGCGTGGTGATGCCGTTCACCGAGCCGGCGTGGAAGATCGTCAACACGGCGCTGCTCGCCATCGTGATCGCGGAAACGGTGCGCGACGGCGTCATCGTGCTGAGCTACCGGCGGGGCTGGCATGGCTAGGCGACGGCTCACCAACCAGATCCGGACGCTGCGCTTCCACGCCGGCGAGATGACCCAGGCCGAGCTGGGCGAACAGATCGGCGTCACGCGCCAGACCGTCGCCGCCATCGAACAGGGCAAATATTCGCCGACGCTGGAAACGGCGTTCCGCATCGCCGACGTGTTCGGGGTGAAGCTGGAGGAGGTGTTCGGCTGGGAGGCGGCGGCGTAAGTCATCGAGCCTATCGGATTGGTTCGAACGGGCCAACCGTTCGCACTATCGAGGGTAAAGCCATGATCGCCTTGGCTTGTCCATACCATCTTGAAGGGCCTGCCGATTGTCGAAACCGCCTTCCCCTGAGTTGGTCGACTGGAAGATTAACCCTTCGACGAGCGCGCGATTCGCGGTCTCGCCATGGAGCTGCATGATCGTAAACTCGGAATTGTCAGAGGCTACCACCCCCGCCTTTCAGTCGAAGCAGGCATTCCCTGTTCGGCGGCGGAGAACCGGCGGAACGTTTCAATAAGCGGGATCGCTGGCTTCCACCGTATAGTCCCAGCCATAAAAGCAGACTGAATGCGCCTCGATTGCCGAGGGTGCGAATCGCGATCGGAATTCTCAGACCGGGTCAGGACGTCTTGCCAGGCCTCGAGTGGAACCTCCGCAATCAAGGCTTCGCGCGGCTCGGCATCGGCTTCACGGGGCAAATGAAAGCTTCCCGCTGGCCCGTGTCCTGGCTGGCGCGTGAAGACGACAGCACCCTATCAATCGGGGTGCTGGCGCCCGGGCTTACGAAGAAGACTCGCCGGACCTATGCACCGTCGTCGCGGAGCTGTTCGATCGTGGGCAGGCCGTAATGCTCCTGCTGACGCTGCCTCGTGCTTCGTCGCAGGATCCGGCTTGCTGCGCTTCCGAGCAATTAAGCCCCAACATCGTCTAAGGCATCGCGGGCGTTGTCAGCAGGAAAGCAGGCCAGGCAGGATCACGATAATTGCCGGGGTTGTCTCACACCTTACTCCCATTCGATCGTCCCCGGCGGCTTCGAGGTGTAATCGTAGACCACCCGGTTGATGCCCTTCACCTCGTTGACGATGCGCGTGGCGACGCGGGAGAGGAAGGCGGCGTCGAAGGGGTAGATGTCGGCGGTCATGCCGTCGGTCGAGGTGACGGCGCGCAGCGCGCAGGCATGGTCGTAGGTGCGATAGTCGCCCATCACGCCGACGGTGCGGACGGGGAGCAGCACCGCGAAGGCCTGCCAGATCGCGTCGTAGAGGCCGGCATTGCGGATTTCCTCCAGATAGATGGTGTCGGCCTTGCGCAGGATGTCGCACTTCTCGCGCGTCACCTCGCCCGGAATGCGGATGGCGAGGCCGGGGCCGGGGAAGGGGTGGCGGCCGACGAAGGCGTCGGGCAGACCCAGCTCCCGACCCAGTTCGCGCACCTCGTCCTTGAACAGCTCGCGCAAGGGCTCGACGAGCCGCATGTTCATCCGCTCGGGCAGGCCGCCGACATTGTGGTGGCTCTTGATCGTCACGCTCGGCCCGCCGGTGAAGCTGACGCTCTCGATCACGTCGGGATAGAGCGTGCCTTGCGCCAGGAAATCGGCGCCGCCGATCTTCTTCGCCTCCGCCTCGAAAATGTCGATGAAGGTCTTGCCGATGAACTTGCGTTTGGCTTCCGGCTCGTCGACTCCCGTGAGGCCCGAAAGGAAGAGCTGCTCGGCCTCCACATGGACGAGCGGGATATTGTAGCTGTTGCGGAACAGGCTGACCACCTGCTCGGCCTCCTTCGCGCGCATCAGGCCGTGATCGACGAAGACGCAGGTGAGCTGGCTCCCGATCGCCTCGTGGATCAGCACCGCGGCGACGGCGGAATCGACGCCGCCGGACAGGCCGCAGATGACGCGTCCGTCGCCGACTTGGGCGCGGATGTCGGCGATCTTGGTCGCGCGGAACTCGGCCATCGTCCAGTCGCCGGCCAGCCCGCAGACGTGACGCACGAAATTGGCGATCAGCCTGGCGCCGTCCGGCGTGTGGACGACTTCCGGGTGGAACTGCGTGCCGTAGAAACGGCGTTCGTCGTCGGCGATCAGCGCGAAGGGCGCGCCGTCCGATGTCGCGACGATCCGGAAGCCGGGCGCGAAGCGCGTCACCTTGTCGCCGTGGCTCATCCACACCTGATGACGCTCGCCGACCTTCCAGAGTCCGTCGAACAGCACGCAATCGTCGGTGACGGTGAGGAAGGCCCGGCCGAACTCGCCGCCCTCGCCGGTTTCGTGCCCCGGCAGCACCTCGCCGCCGAGCTGATGGGTCATCACCTGCTGGCCGTAGCAGATGCCGAGGATCGGGATGCCGGCCTCGAACAGCGCCTGCGGCGCGCGCGGGCTGCCTCCGTCCGGCACGCCGGCGGGAGAGCCGGAGAGGATAATGCCCTTCGGCTTGATCCGCGCGAAGGCGGCTTCCGCCTGGGTGAAGGGGGCGATCTCGCTATAGACCCCCGCCTCGCGCACCCGCCGGGCGATGAGCTGGGTCACCTGGCTGCCGAAATCGACGATGAGGATGGAGTCGCTGGGCTGGATCGTCATGGCCGGGCGATAGGCAACCCTCGCAAGCTTTGTAAAGCGAGGGGTTTTGGAATCGTCACAAAGACGTGGCATGGACGGCGCGACCAAGCCGAAAAGGTGGAATGTGAAAGTCCGTCTCGCCGCCGCCGCGCTCGTGTTTGCCGCCGCAACCATGGCGCCCGCCCAGCCTCCCTCTGCCCCGCCCCGTCTGATCGTGGCCATTTCGGTGGACCAGTTCTCCGCCGATCTGTTCGCGCAATATCGGCGGCATTTCACCGGCGGCCTCGGGCGGCTGAGTGGCGGCGCGGTCTTCCCGTCCGGCTATCAGTCGCATGCCTCGACCACGACCTGCGCCGGCCATGCCACCATCCTGACCGGCGCGCGGCCGAGCCGCAGCGGGATCATCGCCAATGACTGGTTCGACCTCGGCATGGCGCGCGACGACAAGCAGGTCTATTGCGCGGAGGACACGCGCGTGCCGGGCAGCACGTCCAGCGCCTATACCGCCTCGCCGCGCCACCTGCTCGTTCCCACGCTTGGCGACCTGATGCGCCGGCACGATCCGCGCTCCCGTGTCGTCGCGGTGGCGGGCAAAGACCGTTCGGCGATGATGATGGGCGGCCACGATCCCAGCGAGCGCTGGTGGTGGCACAATACGGCCTTCATCGGCGAGGCCGGGGCCGCCCCGCCCGCCGCCGTCGCCGCGATCAACGCGGAGGTCGCCACGGCCTATGCCGTGCCGCGCGGGCCCCAGCCGATGGCGCCGGTCTGCGAGGCGCGCCGGGTGGCGGTGACGCTGCCGCCGCCGGCGGGGACGGTGGGCGAGGGACGGTTCGAGCGCGAGGGCGGGGACCGCCTGCGCTTCCGCGCGTCGCCCGAGCTCGACCATTTCACGCTGGAACTGGCGGAGCGGCTGCGCGCCGATATGGCGCTGGGCGAAGGGCCGGCGACCGATCTGCTGGCGATCAGCCTGGCCGCGACCGATTATGTCGGCCATCGCTTCGGCACGCAGGGGCCGGAAATGTGCGGCCAGCTCCTCGCGCTCGACGCGATGCTGGGCGCCTTCTTCGAACGGCTCGATGCGGCCGGCATCGACTATGTCGTCATGCTGACCGCCGATCATGGTGGCCAGGACATTCCCGAGCGCGCCAATATGCAAGGCGGCAATGGCGCGCGCGCGGACGCGGGACTGCGCGCCCGTAACATGGGCCGCGTTATCGGCGAGCAACTGGGCCTTGCCGGGCCGGTGCTGTTCGCCGCCGGCGTCACGGGCGAGCGCTATATCGACCGGAGCCTGCCCGAAGCGGACCGGGCGCGGGTGCTGGAAGCGGCGGTGGCGGCCTATCGCGCGCATCCGCAGATCGCGGCGGTCTTCACCCGGGCCGAGATCGCGGCCGCGACGACCCCGGCCGGTCCGCCAGATGCGTGGACCCCGCTCCAGCGCGTGCGTGCTTCATGGCATCCGCAGCGGTCCGGCGATTTCTACATCATGCTGCGCCCCGATGTGACGCCGATCCCGACGCCCAGCCTGGATTCCATCGCGACCCACAGCGTCGGGACGGATCAGGACCGGCGGGTGCCGATCCTGTTCTGGCGGCGCGGCATGGCGCCGTTCGAGCAGCCTCAGGCGATCGAGACGGTGGACATCATGCCGACGCTCGCGGCGCTGATCGGCCTGCCCGTGGCGCCGGGATCGATCGACGGACGCTGCCTCGATCTGGACGCGGGGCCGGCGAGCACCTGTCCGCAATGAGGAAGGGCCGGATCGCCCGGCCTCTCCCTGGATTCAGCAGCCCCGGTCGATCTCGCGTCCGGCCAGCGCGCCGATCGCGCCGCCGATGATCGCGCCGGTCGTGCCGCTGTCGCGGCCGCGTCCGTAGCGGCGATTGCCGCGATCGACCTCGCGCCCGATCAGCGCGCCGGCGACGCCGCCCACAATGGCGCCGGTCGTGCCGTCGCCGCAGCGATAGCGGCTGCGATAATAGCGATCGCCCCGGTAATAGCCGCGATCGGAATAGCGCCGGCCGGAATAGCCGCGTCCGCGATAGCGGCGGTCGCCATAATAATAGTCGCCGGGCCGGTAGCGACGCGGGCCGTCGCGATAATAGCCGTCATAGCCCCGGCCATAATAGCCGTCGCGATAATAGCCCTGCGCTTCGGCGGACGCGGGCAGGGCGACGAAAGCGGTAATCGACGCGGCGGCGCCGAGCAGCAATGTCCTGAGCATGTACGGGCTCCCTCATGCAGGGACGCGATACGCCGTCCCGTGCCGCAATGTTGCCATTATTGGATGAGCGAAGGATGAACGGCCGGGATCAGCCCTCGCCTTGCTTGGCGAACCAGTCGACGATGGCGGGCATGTCGCGCTCGAAGCCGCCGGGAATGTAGATGTTGAGCAGACCGACGCGCGCGTCCGTCTCGTTGGCGAAATCGTGCATCGTGCCGGCCGGCGCGCGCACGAAGCTGCCCTTCGGCGCGTCGATCCATTCCTCGCCGATCAGGAAGCGCGCCGTGCCTTCGATGACATAGAACATGTCGTCATTGGCTTCGTGGCTGTGCGCGCCGGGTCCGGACGTACGCGGCTCCAGCCACCATTCGGAGATCGAATAGGCCGCGTTCGTCTCGCCCTCGTCCGCCTTGAACACGGCCCGCATCGCCCCGAGCGGATAATGCCGGCCCTCGCCGGGGCCGAGCACGATCGGGGCGGGGGCGTCGCTCACTGGTCGCCGCCCTGCGCGGCCGTCGCCGGCAGGCGCAGCCCGGTGAACTGCGCGATGAAGGCGTACATGTCGCCATATTCCTCGATCTGCTTGTCGGTCGGCTTGCCGGAGCCGTGGCCGGCGCGCGTCTCGATGCGGATCAGGTGCGGCTGCGGCCCGGCCTCGGCGGCCTGGAGCGCGGCGATATATTTGAAGCTGTGCCCCGGCACGACGCGGTCGTCGGTGTCGGCGGTCGTCACCAGCACGGCCGGATAGTTTTCGCCCGAACGGATGTTGTGAAGCGGCGAATAGGCGCGCAGGACGCGGAAATCCGCCTCGCGATCCGGATAGCCGTAATCGTCCACCCAGTAGCGCCCCGCCGTCCAGCGATCGAAGCGCAGCATGTCCATCACGCCGACGCCGGGAAGCGCGGCGGCGAACAGGTCCGGCCGCTGGTTGATCACGGCGCCGACGAGCAGGCCGCCGTTCGAACGGCCCTCGACGGCGAGCTGGCGGTTCGTCGTGATGCCCTCGGCGATCATATATTCGGCCGCGCCGATGAAATCGTCGAACACGTTCTGCTTGTTCGCGCGCCGGCCGGCATCGTGCCACGCCTGGCCATATTCGCCGCCGCCCCGGATATTGGCGACGGCGAGCACGCCGCCCATGTCCACCCAGGTCAGCCAGCGCGGCTGGAAGGCGGGTGTGGAGGAGATGTTGAAGCCGCCATAGCCGTAGAGCAAAGTCGGCTGCGGCCGCGAGCGATCGAGATCGCGGCGGCTCATCAGGAACATCGGCACCCGCGTGCCGTCGCGCGAGGTGTAGAAGACCTGGCGGACCTCATAGGCCTCGGGATCGAAGGCGAGCTCGGGCTGTGCGAAGACGCTGCTCTCGCCGGTCGCGCTGTCGTAGCGATAGACGGTCGGCGGGCGGTTGTAGCTGGAGAAGGCGTAGAAGGTCTCGCTGCGCTCCGGGCTGCCGCGAAAGCCGCCGGCGCTGCCGATGCCGGGGAGCGCGAGGGTTCCGGTACGGCGCCCGTCGAGCGCGAAGGTCCGCACCTCGCTCTTCGCATCGACCAGATAACGGGCGATGAGTTGCTGCCCGACGATCGAGGCGCCGGTCAGCGTCGCTTCGTCCTCCGCCACCAGTTCGGTGAGCTGCGCCGGATTGGCGATGTCCATGGAAACGATGCGCTGGCGCGCCGCGCCGTTGTTGGTCTGCCAGATGAAGCGCGTTCCCTGGTTGCCGAGATAAGTCCAGTCATGTTCGCGTTCGGTGATCAGCCGCTGCGGCTCGGTGCCGGGCGTGGCGAGATCGATCAGGGTGATTTCGTAGCGTGCGTCGGTGCCTTCGGAGGAATAGACGATCAGCCAGCGGCCGTCGTCGGTGACGCGGCCCGTGTTGCTCAGCCGGGGCCGATCGGGCTGGGAGAAGACCAGCCGGTCCTCGCTCTGCGGCGTGCCGATCCGGTGGAAATAGATCGCCTGATTCTCGTTCAGCGACTGGAATGCCTGGCCTGCGGCGGGCTCGGGGAAGCGCGAATAGTAGAAGCCGGAGCCGTCCTTCGCCCAGTCGAAGCCGGAGAATTTCACCCAGCGTATCTCGTCGGCGAGCGGCTGGCCGGTGGCGACGTCGAGCACGCGCAGCACGCGCCAGTCGCTGCCGCCGTCCTGGATCGAATAGACGAGATGGCGGCCGTCCTCGGACGGCTCCCATTCGGCGAGCGCGGTGGCGCCGTCCTGAGACCAGGTGTTGGGATCGATCAGCAGGCGCGGTTCGCCCGTCAGCCCGTCGCGGACATAGAGGGCGGACTGGTTCTGCAGCCCGTCGTTGCGCGAATAGAAATAGCGGCCGCCGGCATGGCGGGGCAGGCCGTAGCGCTCATAATCGTAGATCTGCGTCATCCGCGCGCGAAAGGGCGCGCGGCCGGGCAGGGTGGCGAGATAGGCGTCGGTGACCCGGTTCTGCGCCGTCACCCAGTCGCGCACGCGATTGTCCTCGCGCACGTCGTTTTCGAGCCAGCGATAGGGATCGGCGATCCGTTCGCCGAACAGGGTTTCGACCGTGTCGCCGCGTGCGCTTTCGGGATAGGCGATCGGCGCTGCGGCGGGCGCCTGCGCGGCGGGAGCGGCGTTCATCGCAAGCGCGGCGACAGGCAAGGCAAGGAGGGCGGCGGAAAGACGCATGGAGGAGTCACCTCGGCTGGAATCATGGTGTAGCGGGGGTGTAACACGGCGCAGTGGCAAGTCAATTTGGCGCTGGCCGGCATCGGAAGTTGACGAACCTGACGCTACGTGGGGGAGGGACGCCCCCTGCCGAAAGGCCTGCGCGCGCGGCGAACGGAGGGGGCGGATCGACTTGGCGATCCCGCGCAAAGGGTACGAAGCCCAGGTCACGACCGAAGGGTGACAGAGGAAATCCTACATTCCAACCCCCGGTCAAACCGGGCGGCTCTCAGTGCACCGTCCGGTTCTCCCGCGTCGCCTTGGCGGCGAGCGAGAAGCGCGGTTCGGGCGCCGCCAGCCGGCCGAGCGACAGGTTGGCGGCATAGTCGCCGACGGCAGGACCGTGCTTGAAGCCGTGGCCGGAGCCAGCGCCCACCAGCACGACATTGTCGAAGGCCGGATGCCGGTCGATCAGCAGGTCGCCGTTCGAACTGTTCTCATATTGGCAGACGCGCGCTTCGCTGAGCGGCCGTTCGGCCAGCGCCGGGAAGCGCCGCGCCATATAGGCGCGCACATTCGCCAGCGCCTCGGCCGACGGATTGCGATCGCCGCTGTCCGGATCGATCGGCGGTCCATGCGCGTCATGGGCGATCTTGAAGCCGCGCGTTTCGAGATCGGGAAAGCCGTAATAGATGTCGCCCCCGTTGAAATCCGCCCAGCCGGGAAGCTGGCCGGGCAGGTAATGCCGGTCGCCGGCCGGCGGCGCGAAGAAGAACACCTCCTGCCGGGTCGGGAAGATGCGCGGGCCGAGCAGGTCCGGAAAGACGCGGCCGAGCCAGGGGCCGCAGGCGAAGACGAAGCGTCCGGCCGCGATCCGTTCGCCGGCTGACGTGACGACATGCGTCAGCCGTTCGCCCGAGCCGGAGGGCGGCTGGACCTGAACCTGGCGATAATCGCCGCCGGTCCGGACGAATTCGTCGACCAGCGTTTGCACCGCGCGGCGAGCCATCAGCGCGCCGAAATCCGGTTCGAACAGGCCGGCGGCGATGCCGTCGAAGGCGATCTGCGGAAAGCGGCGCTGCAGTTCGGCCGTCTCCAGCAATTGCGTCGGCAGGCCCATGTCGCGATGCACGCGCATCGTCTCCTCAAGGAACGGATCGGCCTCGGGAAAAAAGAACAGCACGCCGGTCTGGTGGAAGACCGGCAATCCGGCGCGCGCGGACAGCGCGCGCCAGTCGGCGAGCGAATCGCGCGCCATGCGGGTATAGACCCGGTCCGCGCCATAGGCGCCGCGCGTCATCCGGGATTCCCCGCCCGAAGAGGCGCGGGCATGGGCCGGGCCCCAGGCGTCGAGCAGCTGCACCCGCTGGCCCATGTCCTGAAGCTTCCTGGCCGTCCAGGCGCCGAACACGCCGGCGCCAACCACGACGACGTCCCAGGGCCGGCGCGCCGGCGAGGTCGCCGATGTGCGCGATCCGGGCAAGGCCGCGGCGGCCGCCGCGCCCGCTCCGGCAAGGAGCAGGGAACGGCGGCTCATCCCCGGCACCGGCTCAGCCGCCGAAGCGCTTACGCAACGTAACGCCGAACGTGCGCGGCTGGCCGATGTTGAAGCCGAGCCGGGCGCGCCCGCCGCGTTCGCGGTCGAACGAGAGCAAGGCGGTCTCGTCGAACAGGTTGGTGACATAGACCATCAGGCCCAGGCCGTTGTCCCAATCCACGCCCGCGCTGAGATTGACGTAATTATAGGCGGGCAGGCGCAGGTCCACGACCGTCGCATTGTTGCCGGTCGCGCCGCCGAAGGGCAGGCCGGACACGAAGCTGCGCGGATTGTTCTCCTGGTCGCTCGGCTGCGTGTAGCGGCTGCCGACATGCTGGAACGAGGCCCCGACATAGGCTTCCGCGCCCTCCGCGACCGGGAAGCTGTAGCTCGTGCTCGCGGAAATCTGGAAGTTGGGAACGCTCGGCAGGCGATTGCCCTCGCGGATGCCACCAATCACCGTGCCGGTGCCATCGACAACCGTCGAATCGAATTCGGACTCGAGGATGCTGCCGTTGATCGAGACGCTGAGGCCCGGCGCCAACGTGGCGGAAAGCTCCGCCTCGATGCCCATCGTGTGCGCGCTCGGCACGTTGAACACGATGCGCGAGGAGCAGGAACCGGCGTCCAGCGTCACCTGGAGATTGCGGATGTCGGTATAGAAGCCCGCCATCGCGAAATTCAGCCCGCGACGCTGGGCGCGCACACCGACTTCGTAGTTCCACAGGCTTTCGTCGTCATAGTCCTGGAAGCCGCCGAAGATCGCCTCGTCCTGCGGCGTGCACAGCGGCAGGTTCAACGGATCGTTGACACCGCCGAGACGGAAGCCCTTCGAGACCTGGGCGTTGACGCGAACATTGTCGGCGACATCGTAGCTCGCGATCAGGCGCGGGCTGAAACCGTCGGAGGCGGTTTCGTCCGTCCGGTCGTCGCCATTGGCGAAGAGGCCGCCCGACAGGAAGCGCCGGTTTTCCGTGAAGTCGTAATAACGGCCGCCGGCGGTGATCGTCAGGCGCGGCGAAACATCGAAGCTCGCCTCGCCGAAGATCGCCTTCTGGCGGATGTCGTAGGGAAGATCGGAATTGTACGGCGAATCCCGCCCGAACCCGTTGGCGACGGCCGCGGACGTGCCGGCACCCAGCACAGCGTCCGTGAACGCATCATAGCCCGGGGTCGGGAGGCGCTGGCGATAGAAACGGTCGGTGTTCGAATAGAAGGCGCCGATCACCCACCGGAACGGGCCGGCGGCCGTCGAGCTCAGCCGGACTTCCTGGGTGAAGGTCTCGAGATCGGTGGTGTCGACCAGATTGGAAGGCAACAGGACCGCCGCCGTCGGATAGCCCAGATCGACCGAGACGCTGCCCGTCAGCGCGCTGGCATCGCGGCTGACCACGATGTCGCGGTTGATATAAGAGGTAACGGAGGTCAGCTCGACCGGGCCGAGGTCGAAGCTAGCGGTCAGATCGACCAGCAAGGTATCGTCCGCGAAGCCTTCGCGCAGCAACAGATATTGCTCGCGCTCGCCGAGCGTAATCGCCGGCCGCGTCGTCGTGAACGGATTGGCGAAGAGATTGAAGACCTCGTTGCGGTTGAAGCCGTTGGCACGGATTTCCTGGTACACGACACGCGGCGTGATGCGCACGTCGGGCGTCGGCTCGATCGTGATCGAGAGTCGACCGCCGGTGCGACGGCCGTTGTTGACATTCTCGTCGATGCCGCCGCCTTCGCGCAGTGCATCGACGAAGCCGCCATATTCGGTATGATAGCCGACCACGCGGGCGGCCGCGCCCTCGGCGATCGGCAGGTTGATCATGCCCTTGATGTGGCCGCCGAAATCATCGCCGCCGACGAGGTTGAGATTGCCCTCGACCATCGCTTCGACGACGTCCATGCGCGGCTGGTTGGTGATGTAGCGGATGGTGCCGCCGACCGAGCCGGAGCCGAACAGGGTGCCCTGCGGGCCGCGCAGCGTTTCCACGCGGTTGAGATCGAACAGGTCGAGGTCCGGCGTGAACAGCGACAGCGAGATGACGGATTCGTCGAGATAGACGCCGACCTGCTCCTTCACGCCCGGCTGGTCGCGCACGACCTGGCCGGCCGAAACGCCGCGCACCGAGACCTGGCTCTGGCCCGGCCCGAGATTCTGGATGTTGAGGCCGGCGACGTTGCGCGAGAGATCTTCGATCGTCGTCGCGCCGGAGCGCTGGATGTCCGCTTCCGTCTGGGCGTTCACCGAGAAGGGAACGTCGAACAGCGATGTTTCGCGCTTCGTCGCGGTCACGACAATCGTCTGTTCGTCGTCGCTGGCCGTCGCCGGCGCGTCCTGGGCCTGTGCCGGCGTTGCCGCGGCGATGGCGATGAGCGAAACGGCGGCGAAGGCTGCCGGGATGCGGAGAGTCCTGGTCGTCACAAGCATCGGATACCCCCTTGCTTTTATTTTTCGCGATGCGCCGGTCTGTCGGCGTCATTACGTGAACGTAAGGTACAGGAGCGACGCTGACGCGAACAGGTGGCGAAAACACGGGGGTCGAGATTGTTAAACTTATGTTGCTGCCACGCCACAGGGCGGCAGCCTGGCCCGGAGACAGGCGCGGCCGGCATTTTTCGGGGATTGGCGAGGTCGCCGGATCGGCTATCGTCGCGGCGTCGATCCGTTAGAGGAGATCGTTGCAGATGCGCCTGACCTTTGCCTTATCGCTGCTTTTCCTGCTGATCTCCGGCGCTGCAGGATCGAGTGCGCAAACCGCCACGGCATCCGGCGCCATGGGCGAAACGGTCGTCATTCATGCCGGCACCTTGCTCGACCGGCCCGGCCGCGCGCCGCGCCGCAATGTCAGCATCATGGTGCGGGACGGCAGGATCGCCTCGGTCGAGGACGGCTTCGTACCGGCAGGCGAGGGAGGCCGCGTGATCGATCTCTCCGACAGCTTCGTGCTGCCCGGTCTGATCGACACTCATGTCCATCTCGATTCCGATCGGGCGGGCGTCGAGGGCCAGCTTGCCGGTTTCACCGATAGCGTCGCGCTCGGCGCGCACGAGGCGGCGTGGAACGCGCGCAAGACTCTCGATGCCGGCTTCACGACGGTGCGGAACCTCGGCTCGTCCGACGGCATCACGCTCGGCCTGCGGGACGCTATCGCGCGCGGCTGGGCGGTGGGCCCGCGCATCGTCGATGCCGGCACCAGCATCTCGGCCACCACCGGCCATATGGATCCCACTCTGGGCGTGCGCGAGGAGTTTCACGACGTGCTGCGCCAGTCTGGCAGCACCTGCGACGGGCCGGACGATTGCCGCCGTGCCGTGCGCCGTCAGGTCGCACGCGGCGTCGACGTCATCAAGATCGCCACCACCGGTGGCGTCAACAGCCGGATCGGCCTCGGCCTCGGCGCGCAGATGTTCGAGGACGAGGTGCGCGCGATCGTCGAGACCGCGCGGCTCTACGGCAAGCGTGTCGCCGTCCACGCCCATGGCGCCGACGGCATCGCGCTGGCGCTGCGGGCGGGCGTAGACTCGATCGAGCACGGCACTTTGATCGACGACGACATCCTGCGGCTGTGGCGCGGCAGCCGGACCTATTATGTGCCGACCCTCTCGACCGTGAACGGCTATCTTGAGCGGCTGCGCAACAATCCCGACGCCTATGTCGGCGAGGTGCGCGAGAAGATCGAATGGCGGATCGGCATCACCGGCCAGGCGCTGCGCCGCGCCGTGCCCGCCGGCGTGCGGATCGCCTTCGGTACCGATGCGGGTGTCTCGATGCACGGCCGCAACGCCGACGAGTTCCTGCTGATGGTCCAGCACGGCATGACGCCGATGACCGCGATCGAGGCGGCGACGGTCAACGCCGCCGACTTGCTCGGCCTGTCGGCGGAGATCGGCACGATCGAGCCGGGCAAGGTCGCCGACATCGTCGCGGTGCGCGGCGATCCGCTGAGCGATGTCGGGGCGCTCCGGCAGATGCGCTTCGTGATGACGCGGGGGCGCGTGCACCGGCTGGAACCCTGACCCAAACGAAAAGAGACCCGAGAGGAACGCCGACATGCTGAACCTGGACCGCCGCCAATTCCTCCTGGGCTCCGCCGCCGCCGGCGCGTTCGCCTTGTCCGGCTGCGCCGGCATGGCCCCGCGCTCGGACACCGGTTCGGCGCGCGCACTTTACGATTCCATTTTTGAAGGGATGCTGCGCGCGTCTCCGGAAATGGCGACCGGGCTCGGGCTCGACACCGGCGAACGCGCCTTCCTGAAGAGCCGCCTGTCCGATCTCTCGACGGCCGGCAAGATGGGCGTCTATCAGCCGCTGCTCGATCACATGCCCCGCCTGCGCGCCGTGGGCCGCGATGTGCTGCCGTCGCGAGAGCGAGCCTGGTACGACACCGTGCTCTGGCTCGGCGAGAGGATGGAGGCGGCGGCGGCCATCCCTTATGGCGGCATCGGCGGCTACAATTACCCAATCCCCTATGTGATCTCGCAATTGTCCGGCGGCTATCAGATCGTGCCGGACTTCCTCGACAGCCAGCACGGCATCGACAGCGCGGCGGATTGCGAGGCCTATCTTTCCCGGCTCGAAGCCTTCGCCGCCGGGGTCGGCTTCGAGGTGGACCGTGCCCGCGCCGATGCCGGGCGAGCCGTCATCCCGCCCTCCTACATTCTCGACAAGGCGCTGACCCAGACGCGCGCGCTACGCGGTGACGGCGGCGAGACGTCCGGTCTGGTCCAGTCGCTCGCGCGCCGCGCGCGTGAGAAGAGCATCGCCGGGGATTGGACAGCGCGCGCCGCCGCGATCGTCGACGGGCCGCTCGCCCGCGCGCTCGACCGGCAGATCGCCCTGCTCACCGGTATGCAGCGCGATGCCGGCACCCATGCCGGGGTCGATCGCCTGCCCAATGGCGCCGAGCTCTATGCCTTGTGCCTGCGCTATCATACCAGCACGAGCTTGACGCCGGCCGAAGCGCACCGGATCGGACTGCAGCAGATGGCGGAACTTACCGCCGAGCTCGATCCATTGCTCCGGCGCGAGGGGCTGACGCGCGGCAGCGTCGGCGCGCGGCTCACCGAATTGGGGCGGCAGGATCGCTGGCTCTATCCCAACAACGATGCCGGCCGCGCCGAGCTGATCGCCGATCTGCAGCGGCAGATGGAGGCGATCCGCGCGCGCATGCCGGACTGGTTCGGCGTCATCCCGACCACGGGCATGGAAATCCGCCGCGTGCCGCCGGCGATCGAGGTCGGCGCGCCGCGCGGCTATGCGCAGGGCGGCAGCCTCGACGGCAGCCGGCCGGGCGCCTTCTACATCAATCTGGTCGATACCCGCATCTGGCCGAAATGGGCGCTGCCGACGCTCACCTATCACGAAAGCGCGCCGGGCCACCTCTGGCAGGGCGCGACATTGATGGGCAACGACGCCATCCCGCTGCTCCACCGCAATATCGGCATTCCGGCCTTCGGCGAGGGCTGGGGCCTTTATGCCGAGCAGCTTGCCGCCGAGATCGGCGTCTATGACGATTTCCCGCAGGGGCGGATCGGCTGGTTGCAGAGCTTCCTCTACCGCGCCGCGCGGATCGTCATGGACACCGGGATGCACGCCATGGGCTGGAGCCGCGAGCGCGCGATCCGCTATTTCCGCGAGGAAGTCGGGCTCGACGAGATTTCCGCGACCAGCGAGGTCGAGCGCTACATCGTCTGGCCGGGCCAGGCCTGCAGCTACAAGCTCGGCCATACCGAATTCGTCCGGCTGCGCGAGCAGGCCCGCGCGGCGACCGGCGCGCGCTTCGACATCAAGTCGTTCCACGACGAGGTGCTGGGCTATGGCGACATGCCGATGGAGGTGCTCGCCCGCGTCGTCGCGGACTGGACGGCGGCGCGGGTCGGTTAGGCCGGCGATCGGCTGGCAGACGCCATGGCCGAGCATCTCGACGTCCTGATCGTCGGCGCCGGCATTTCGGGCATCGGTGCCGCATGGCATCTGCAACGGCGCTGTCCGGCCAAGAGCTATGCGATCCTGGAGGCGCGCCACGCGATCGGGGGCACGTGGGATCTGTTCCGCTATCCCGGCGTGCGTTCGGATTCCGACATGCATACGCTCGGCTTCCCGTTCCGGCCCTGGACGGGCGAGAAGGCGATCGCCGACGGGGCGTCGATCCGCGCCTATCTGGAGGAAACGGCGCGGGCGGGCGGAATCGACCGGCATATCCTGTTCGGCCACCGCGCGGTCCGTGCATCCTGGTCGTCGAAACAGGCAAGCTGGACGGTCGAAGTCGAGACGCCGCGGGGCCGGGGCGAATTCACCTGCGCCTTCCTCTATCTCGGCAGCGGCTATTACGATTATGCGCGAGGCTACCGGCCGGACTGGCCGGGCGAGGCCGATTTCGCCGGGCGCATCGTCCATCCGCAATTCTGGCCGGACGATCTGGACTGGGCGGGGAAGAAGGTCGTCGTGATCGGCAGCGGCGCGACGGCGGTGACGCTCGCGCCCGCTCTGGCCGAAACGGCGGCGCGGGTCACGATCCTGCAGCGCTCGCCCTCCTACATCGTCTCCCGCCCGTCGCGCGACGGCATCGCGCACGGCCTGCGCCGGATATTGCCCGCCCGCATCGCCGCGTCGATCGCGCGCTGGAAGAATGTGCTGCTCGGCATTCTCTTCTTCTCGCGTTCGCGCGCGAGGCCGGAGCGGGTGCGCGCACTGCTGCTCAAGCTGGTCGCCGACGAACTGCCCGGCCACGACATCGCCCGCGATTTCGCGCCGGTCTACAATCCCTGGGACCAGCGCGTCTGCCTGGTGCCGGACGGCGATCTGTTCGCCGCGATTCGGGCGGGCAAGGTCGAGATGGCGACCGATACGATCGCGACCTTCACCCCGAACGGCATCCGCCTCGCCTCCGGCCGCGAACTGGAAGCCGACATCGTCGTCACCGCGACCGGGCTGGTGGTGAAATTGTTCGGCGGCATGGCCTTGTCGGTGGATGGCGCGCCGGTCGATGTCGCCGATCGGGTGGGCTACAAGGGCATGATGCTGAACGACGTGCCGAACCTGGTCTTGTCCTTCGGCTATACCAACGCCTCCTGGACGCTGAAGAGCGATCTCACCGCCCGTTATGTCTGCCGCCTGCTCAGGCATATGGACCGGCGCGGCCTCGACATTGCGGTCCCGCGCCTGCCGGAGGGCGGGGTTGAACGCGCGCCGATACTCGATTTCACCTCCGGCTATGTCCGCCGCGCCGTCGGCAGTCTGCCCACGCAGGGCACGGAGACGCCATGGCGGACGCACCAGAATTACCTGAAGGATCTGATCGCCCTCGGCTGGGGCACGGTCACCGACGCCGCGATGGAATTCCGCCGGAAGGGCTGATCCCGCCGGTTGACTCGGCTCCCCCGTCGCGGCACCCTTACGTTTACGTAAGGGAGAGGAATCGGATGGCCGATCTGGAGACGTTTCGCCGCGAGACGCGCGCCTGGCTGGCGGCGAATTGCCCGGCGGAGATGCGCGAGCCGGTGCGCGACGAGAGCGACGCCTGCTGGGGCGGGCGCAACCCCGTCTTCAAGAACTCCGCGCAGAAGCAGTGGCTTGAGGCGATGGCCGCGCGCGGCTGGACCGTGCCGGACTGGCCCAAGGATTATGGCGGCGGCGGCCTCTCGCCCGAGGAAACCAAGATCCTGCGCCAGGAAATGGCCCGGATCGGCGCGCGCAATCCGCTCTACAGCTTCGGTATCTCGATGCTCGGCCCGGCCTTGCTGAAATACGGCACCGAAACACAGAAGAAGCATTATTTGCCGCAAATCGCGCGCGGCGAAATCCGCTGGTGCCAGGGCTATTCCGAGCCGGGCGCGGGGAGCGACCTCGCCAGCCTCCAGACCAAATGCGAGGACAAGGGAGACCACTGGCTGGTCAATGGCCAGAAGGTCTGGACTTCCTATGCCGACAAGGCGGACTGGATTTTCTGCCTGGTCCGCACCGACAGCCAGGCGCCCAAGCATAAGGGCATCAGCTTCCTGCTGTTCGACATGGCCAGTCCCGGCGTATCGACCAAGCCGATCCTGCTCATCTCCGGCTATTCGCCCTTCTGCGAGACCTTCTTCGACGACGTGACCGTGCCCAAGGACCAGATCGTCGGCGAGCTGAACAAGGGCTGGGACGTCGCCAAATATCTGCTGGGCCATGAGCGCGAGATGATCTCCGGCATGGGGCTGGGCGGCCATTCGGGGACGCTGGGAGAGGCGCTCGCGGACGCGGTGGCGGGCGATCCGCTGCTGCGCGCCGACGTGGCCCGCTTCGACGTGGATTCGCTCGCCTTCCGCGCGATGAGCGAGAAGTTCATCGACGAATTGAAGGCGGGCAAGGCGCATCCGGCCCAGCCCTCGATGATGAAATATGCCGGCACGGAGCTGAACAAGGCCCGGCACGAGCTGATCATGGCCGCCGGCGGCGCGGACGCGCTCGAATGGGAGAGCGAGCGGTCCCGCCAGGGCAAGTCCGCGCGCGAATGGCTGCGCACCAAGGCCAATTCGATCGAGGGTGGGACGAGCGAAATCCAGCTCGGCATCGTGGCGAAGCGCATTCTCGATTTGCCGGGAGCCTGATCGATGCCCCTCTACCTCACCGACGATCAGGCGATGCTGCGCGATACGGCGCGGGATTTCATGGCCGAGCAGGGCGCGATCAGGAGCCAGTTGCGGCACTGGCGCGACATCGGCTGCAAGGACGGCTTCGGCCATGGATTGTGGAAGCAGTTCGCGGAGATGGGCTTCGCCGGCATCCTGATCGGCGAGGAGGAAGGCGGGCTGGGCCTCGGCCATGTCGAGGCGGGGATCGTGCTGGAGGAGATCGGGCGCAACCTGACGCCGTCGCCCTTCCTGACGACGGCGGTGGCCTTCGTCGCGGCGGTGAAGGGCACGGCCCATGGCGCGCGCTGGTTTCCCGGCATCCTCGCTGGCGAGACTGTGGCGGCGCTGGCGATCGACGAGGGCGCCAGGCACCGGCCCGAGGCGATCGCGATGCGGGCGGAGCGCGCCGGCAACGGGTTCCGCCTCGACGGCGCCAAGCAGTTCGTGGTGCAGGGCGCCTCGGCAGACGTGACTTTGGTCGCGGCGCGCACGGACGAGGGGTTGACCCTGTTCGCGGTCGAGAAGGACGCGAAAGGGCTGGAGGTCGAGGGCGTGCGCCTCGCCGATGCCAGCATCGGCGCGCGGCTGACCTTCGACGGCGTGGAAGTCGATGCCGATGCGGTGGTCGGCGAGGTCGGCGGGGGCGATACGATGCTGGCGCGCTCGCTCGCCGCGGGCCGGACCGGCGCGGCGGCGGAGCTGGTCGGGCTGGCCAGCGCCGCGCTCGACATGACCGTCGACTATCTCAAGCAGCGCCAGCAGTTCGGCAAGCCGATCGGCGAGTTCCAGGCTCTGCAATTCCGCTCTGCCCATCTCTATTCGGAGCTGGAGATCGCTCGCGCCGCGACGCTGAAGGCGCAGCAATTGCTGGATGAGGGCTCGGACGCGGCCGAGGCGATGGTCTCGGTCGCCAAGGCCAAGGCGAGCCGCGCGTCGCAACTCGCGGTGCAGGAGGGCGTGCAGATGCATGGCGGCATCGGCATGACCGACGAGCACGATATCGGCCTCTACATGAAACGCGACCGGGTGCTCGCCGAGCTGTTCGGCGACGCCAATTACCACGCGGACCGGCTGGCGCGGCTGAAGGGATACTGATTCCCCTCCCTTGAAAGGGAGGGGGGAATTCAAACCATGCTCTACGATGATCCCCAGATATTCATTGATAATGATGACAGAAACGCATTGCGAATGACGAGCTCGGCCGCATCCAAAGCGTGCGAACTCGCCGCCGACGCGGGATTGCTTGTGATAACAGTCGAGGGCGGGCGATGGCTTAATCCCGGTGTGGAAGCGTGGCGTGATTGCATTTGGTGGGGAGAGCTCGACATCCACGCCTATGACGCCGCTCATGCGGCCAATCTGAAGGCCGCCAAATTCATCGTTTCGGAGACAGGCATCGAGCGCCCCGGAGGCATGGGCACACCCGACGTTTTCATCCTCACGGCGAAGCGATACGGCTTGGAGACCCCGCGCTCTCAATGAGAGGAGAAAAGAACAACGCCATGCCTCTCGATCCCGAAACCTTCGATGCCCTGATCGACACCGTCCGCCGTTTCGTCGCGGAGCGGCTGCGGCCGCTGGAGGCCGAGGTTGCCGAGATGGACGAGGTGCCCGAGGTCATCGTCCGCGAGATGCGGGAGATGGGGTTGTTCGGTCTCTCCATCCCGGAGGAATATGGCGGCCTCGGCCTCACCATGTCGGAGGAGGTACGCGTCGCGCTGGAATTCGGGCGGACGACGCCCGCCTTCCGCTCCGTCTTCGGCACCAATGTCGGGATCGGGAGCCAGGGCCTCGTCATGGCCGGTTCCGATGCGCAGAAGGCCGCATGGCTGCCGCGCATCGCCTCGGGCGAGATCGTCACCAGCTTCGCGCTGACCGAGCCCGATGCCGGCTCCGACAGCGCCTCGGTCCAGACCCGCGCGGTGCGGGAGGGCGACGTTTACAGGCTCACCGGCACCAAGCGCTTCATCACCAATGCCGACAAGGCGAGCCTGTTCACGGTCATGGCGCGCACCGGGGGGGAGGGCGCGAAGGGCGTCTCGGCTTTCCTCGTCTCCGCCGACCTGCCCGACGTCTCGATCGGCAAGCCGGAGCGCAAGATGGGGCAGCAGGGCGCCCATGTCTGCGACGTCAATTTCGACAGCACGCCGGTGCCCGCCGCCAATAGGCTCGGCGAGGAGGGCGATGGGTTCCGGATCGCGATGCGCGTGCTCGATCGGGGGCGGCTGCACATCGCGGCGGTCTGCGTCGGCATCGCCGAGCGGCTGATCGCGGATTGCGTCGCCTATGCGACGGAGCGCCGGCAGTTCGGCAAGCCGATCGCCGATTTCCAGCTTATCCAGGCGATGATCGCGGACAGCAAGACCGAGACGATGGCGGCGCGCGCGCTGGTGCTCGACACGGCGCGGCTGAAGGACGAGGGCAAGGCGATCACGCTGGAGGCCGCCGCCGCCAAATATTTCGCCAGCGAGACGGTCGGCCGGGTCGCCGACCGCGCCGTCCAGATTTTCGGGGGGGCCGGCTATGTCGCCGATCACGGCATCGAGCGGCTCTATCGCGACGTCCGCCTGTTCCGCATCTATGAAGGCACCAGCCAGATCCAGCAGCTTGTCATCGCGCGCGAGACCATCAAGAATGGCGGCTGACCGGGACAGGGGGACAGGCATGAAAAGGTGGATGTTCGCGGCGGCGCTCGCCGCGCTGGCGACACAGGCGCAGGCGCAGGACGGCGCGCTACGGGATGCGGTGACGCGGGATTATCGCGACAATCTCTCCGCCCTGTTCGATCATTTCCATCGCAATCCGGAGCTGTCCGGCATGGAGGTGCAGACCTCTGCGCGGATGGCGCAAGAGCTGCGCGCGCTCGGCTATGAGGTGACGACGCGCGTCGGCGGGCATGGCGTCGTCGCCATCCTGCGCAACGGCGCGGGGCCGACCGTGATGCTGCGCGCCGACATGGACGGCCTGCCGATCGAGGAGCGCTCCGGTGTCCCCAATCCTTCCCGCGCGCGACAGGCGGACGCGCACGGCGTCGAGCAGCCGGTGATGCATGCCTGCGGCCATGACGTGCACATCACCGCTCTGGTCGGTACGGCGCGGCAGTTGATTGCCAGGCGCGGCAACTGGTCTGGCACCCTGATGCTGATCGCCCAGCCGGCGGAGGAGACGATCTCCGGCGCGCGTACGATGGTGCAAGACGGCCTATACACGCGCTTTCCCAAGCCCGATTATGCCGTCGCCTTTCACGTTTCGTCCGGGCTTCCGGCCGGGCGCATCTCGGTGCCGGAGGGCATCGCTTATTCCAGCTCCGACATCGTCAACATCCGGGTCAACGGTGTCGGCACGCACGGCGCCTCGCCGCATCGCGGCGTCGATCCGGTGCTGGTCGCCGCGCAGATCGTGGTGTCGCTGCAATCGGTGGTGAGCCGCGAGATCGCTCCTCTCGAAGGGCGGGTGATCACCGTCGGCGCGATCCATGGCGGCGTGCGCGGCAACATCATTCCCGAACATGTCGATATGGCGCTCACCGTGCGCGCCGACACGCCGGAGGTGCGCGCGCAGCTCCTAGACGGCATCGACCGCATCGCGCGCGGCACGGCGTTGGCGCTGGGCGTGCCGGAGGATCGGCTGCCGGTCGTCACCCGCTCGGCGGTCGAGACCACGCCGCCGACCCGCAACGATCGCGACACGGCGATCCGCGTGCGCGAGGCGATCGCCGCGGCGATGGGCGCGGACCGGCTGATCGACGAGCCGCGCGAGGGCATGGGCGCGGAGGATTTCGCCTATTTCGTCACGTCCGAAAGCGGCGTGCGCGGCGTCTATTTCGGCGTCGGCGGCACCCCGCCCGAGGAGCTGGAGACGGCGGCGGGCCACCATTCGCCCTTGTTCCGGATCGTGCCGGAGCCGGCGGTGACGGCAGGCGTGCAAGGCATGGTGATCGCGGCCGAGACGCTGTTCGCGCGGCGCTAACCCCGCCGCAGCAGCACGTTCATCTGCGCGGAAGCGATCGGCTTGTCGCGGTCCTGCTGCCAGGCATGGGCCTCGACATTGGCGACGCGGTTGCCGAGCCGGGTGACGACCGCGCCGGCGAAGGTGTCGTGGCTGACCCCGCCGCGCAGATACTGGACGGTGACGTTGATCGGCTTCACATTGACGCCCGCCGCGTCGCCCAGCGCCTCGTAGAGCGCGCCCAAAGCCGCGAATTCGAGCAGGCCGGCGATCGCGCCGCCGTGCAGGTAGCCGGGACGGCCAAGCACCGCGTCGCCGAAGGGCATGGCGAACAACAGCGCGCCGTCGTCGTCCCGGCGCTTCTCGATGCCGAGGAAGCGGGCATAAGGCGGCAAAGGGTCCAGCATCGCGCTTGTCCTTAGGGATCAGCGGGGGCGCTCGGCAAGACGGGATGCGGCTTGCGGCGGCGGGAAATCGCTCTAGCCTGCCAATCGTGACCAGGCGCATGGCATGGCGGAGGGCGGGGCGCATCGCGGCGCGGGTCGCGGCGGCGATCATCGCCGTGCCGCTGCTCTATCTGCTGATCGCGGCGATTCTGGGCGCGGTGCCGGCCAATGTCGCCTGGCGCGCGCCGGAGCAGGGCATCGCCATCTTGGTGCGCTCCAACGGCGTCCACACCTGGATCGTGATGCCCAAGACCAACAGCCATATGGACTGGCGGCCTTATGCGCCCGGCGAGCATCTCGCCGATCCGCGCTGGGGCGGCGCCAATTATGTCGCGATCGGCTACGGCAATCGCGATTTCTACCTGAACACGCCGACCTGGGGCGATCTCTCGCCGCGCACCGCCTTCGCCGCCTTGTTCGGCGGCGGCCCGACCTTGCTCCATGTCGAGCACGACCACAATCCGCGCCCCGACGAATGGACGCGCCCGCTCAAGGTGACGCCGGACCAGTATCGCCGCCTGACGCGCTTCATCGCCGCGCGCTTCCGGTTGGATGACGCGGGGCGGACGATGCCCGTGCTTGGGCGCGGCTACCGCGCCAACGAC
This sequence comes from Sphingomonas sp., assembly GCA_019635535.1. Lineage (NCBI taxonomy): Bacteria > Pseudomonadati > Pseudomonadota > Alphaproteobacteria > Sphingomonadales > Sphingomonadaceae > Sphingomonas > Sphingomonas sp. The sequence goes on along the minus strand of JAHBZH010000001.1, from coordinate 2,512,281 downwards.
ATGTTCTACGAGGCGCGGGGCGGCTACAGCTTCGTCCTCACCTGCAACGAATGGACCGGCCGCGCGCTGCGGACGGCCGGTATCCGCACCGGCCTGTGGACCCCTTTCGCGCAAAGCATCATGTGGCGGCTCGATTGAGAGACAGCTTTGCGTTAGAGGTCCGGAACGATCTTTCAGGGGAGAGGACAATGGCGAAGATACTCGGCAATTTCCACATCGCGCTGGCGATCGGCGTCGTGTTGCTGGTCCTGGCGATGTTCGGCCTGCATGGCGAGGCGATCGGGCAGGAAGGCTATTGGGCGCAGTGGCTGCGCTTCTTCCACACCGCCGCCGGCGTGCTGTGGATCGGGCTGCTCTATTATTTCAACTTCGTCCAGATCCCGACCATGCCGAAGGTCCCGGCCGATCTGAAGCAGGGCATCACCAAATATATCGCGCCTGCCGCATTGTTCTGGTTCCGCTGGGCGGCGCTGGCGACGGTGGTGCTCGGCCTGCTCGTCGCGGAGATGCAGCAGGGCGGCTATGTCGCGCGCGCGCTGGGGCTGGAGCCGGGCTTCAAGACGATCGGTATCGGCATGTGGCTGGGCCTGATCATGGCCGCGAACGTCTGGTTCATCATCTGGCCGAACCAGAAAAAGGCGCTCGGCATCGTCGAGGCTTCGGATGAGGCGAAGGCCAAGGCGGCGTCGCTCGCGATGATGGCCTCGCGCACCAATCTTATCCTGTCATTCCCGATGCTCTATTGCATGATCGCGCAGACGCATATCGGCGGCTGAGCCTAAGTTGGGGAACTCCTCCGGCGCGGCGACATTCTGATACAATGTTCCGCCGCGCCGGACATAATTGCGCGACACGCGCCGGGGCATAGGGGCTGGCGATGCGTCGAATCTGCGTACCCCTGTCCGCGCTGGCCCTGGCCGCCTGCACCACCGTCGGACCCGATTACCGGCCGCTCGCGCCGACCGAGCTGGCCGTGCCGGAGACCTATGCCGGACCGGCGGCGCCTGGCGTCACGGCGGACCTGTCGCGCTGGTGGGAATCGTTCGACGATCCGTTGCTCACCCGGATGATCGCCGATGCGAGCGCCGAAAATCTCGATCTGGTGGTCGCGTCCGCCCGGCTGGTCCAGGCACGCGAGTCCCTCGTCCAGGCGCGCGCCGGGCTCGTGCCCACCGTCGGCGCCTCGGGCAGCGCGAACCGGAGTATCGGTCCGGGCGACGACACGACCCGCTTCAGCGTCGGCGCCGATGCCTCCTGGGAGATCGACCTGTTCGGCCGCATCCGCCGGGGTGTCGAGGCGGCGGGCGCGGACGCGGAAGGCGCCTGGTACGATCGCGAGGCGCTGCGCGCCGCGATCGCCGCCGAAGTCGCGACCAACTATATCGAAGCGCGGCTGGCGCAGGAGCGGCTCGCGCTGGCGCGCGACACGCTCGCCATTTCCGACGACAATCTCCAGATCGCCCAGTGGCGGGTCCAGGCGGGCCTCGCCTCCTCGCTGGATTCGGAGCAGGCGCGCGGCGCGCGGGCGAGCAATGCCGCGTCGATCCCGAACATCGAGAACAGCTTCACCAGCGCCACCTATCGCCTCGCCGTCCTCACCGGCCGGGCGCCGGGCGCACTGACCGCCGAGCTTGCCGAAGCGCGCCCGATCCCGCGCGGGCCGGCCGAGATCGCCGCCGGCATTCCCGCCGATACGCTGCGCCAGCGCCCCGACATCCGCGCCGCCGAACGCAGCCTCGCCGCCGCCACCGCGCGGGTCGGCGTCGCCGAGGCGCAGCTTTATCCCGGCCTCCGGCTGTCGGGCAGCATCGGCACCGCCGCCTTCTCGCTCGGCAACCTGTTCAGCGCGATCACCGGATCGATCCTGGGCGGGATCGACCAGACCCTGTTCGACGGCGGCCGGCTGCGTTCGCAGCTCCGCTCGCAGCAGGCGGCGACCGAGGCGTCGCTCGCGAGCTACCGCCAGTCGGTGCTGACCGGGCTCGAGGATGTCGAGAACGCCTTGCTGGCGCTCAACGCCGCGCGGACGCGTCAGGCGGAGTTCGCGATCGCGCTCGATGCCGCGACCAACAGCGCCATCCTCTCCCGCGTCCAGTATCGCTCGGGCCTCACCGATTTCCGCGCCCTGCTGGACGCCGAACGTTCGCTGCTCTCCGCGCGCGACGGCATGGCCAACAGCCGCGGCGACGAGGCCCGCGCCATCGTCCAACTCTATCGCGCCCTCGGCGGCGGCTGGGATGCCAGCGCGCCGCCGGAGACCGGAGCCAATCCATGACCGACGCCAATCCGCAGCCTGCAAGCAACGCGCCCGCCGAAAAGGCCGATCTCGACGAATTTCTCGGCGCGCCCGCGACGCGCGTGTGGTGGCGGCGGCCGACCTTCATCGTCGGCGCGATCGTCGCCGTTATCGCCCTGCTGCTCCTCTCCCGCTGCTTCGCGGGCGAGGCGGAGGGCGGGTTTGCGACGCAGAAGGTGCGGCGCGGCGACCTCACCGTCACCGTCTCGGCGACGGGCAATCTCCAGCCGACCAACCAGGTCGAGGTCGGCTCCGAACAGTCCGGCCTCGTGACCCAGGTCTTCGTCGACAACAACGATCGGGTGACGCGCGGGCAGCCGCTCGCCCGGCTCGACACCTCGCGGCTGCAGGACGAGATCGTCCGCGCCCAGGCCGCGCTCGCTTCCGCCCAGGCGCAGGTCGCCACCGCCCAGGCCTCGGCCGCGCAGGCGCAGGCCAATCTCGCCCGGCAGGAGGAAGTCTCCCGCCTGTCCGGCGGCCGGGTGCCGTCCGCGACGGAGCTGGACGCGGCCCGTGCCGAGAATCGCCGCGCCGTCGCCGGCATCCGTTCCGCCGAGGCGCAGGTCGCCCAGGCCCGGGCGCAGGTTTCCTCCGCCCAGACCAACCTGTCCAAGGCGACCATCTATTCGCCGGTGACCGGCGTCGTCCTCTCACGCCAGATCGATCCGGGCCAGACCGTCGCCGCCTCGTTCAACGCGCCGGTCCTCTTCATCATCGCCGAGGATCTGTCGGCAATGAAGCTGGAGGTCCGCGTCGACGAGGCGGATGTGGGCGAGGTCAATGACGGCCAGCGCGCAACCTTCGCGGTCGATGCCTATCCGGGCCGCACCTTCCCGGCGACGGTGACCCGCGTCGATGTCGGCGCCAACGCCTCGGGCAGCACCTCGTCGAGCGCCAGCGGCGCGTCTTCCGGCACCGGCCAGGTCGTCGCCTATACTGCGGAGCTGTCGGTCGCCAATGCGGACCTGCAACTGCGCCCGGGTATGACCGCGACCGCCGATATCGTGACCACCGAGCGGCGCAATGTCCTGCTCGTCCCCAATGCGGCCTTGCGCTTCTCGCCCGATCAGGCGGCGGCGGGGGGCAGCTCGCGGGGCGGGGTCACCTCCGTTCTCGTTCCCCGCGGGCCGCGCGGGATGCGGCGCGGCGGCCGGGGCGAGCGCGAGGTCACGATCGGGCGGGGCAGCCGCCAGACCGTCTATGTGCTCGGCGAGGACGGCAATCCGCGCGCCATCCAGGTCGTCGTCGGGGAGAGCAACGGCTCGGTGACCGAGATCGTCCAGGGCGAGCTCACCGAGGGCATGGAGGTCATCACCGCCCGGCTCGCGCCCGGCCAGGTCCAGCCCAAGAACAATGAGCGCGGCGAGGGGCGTCAGGGCCGCCGGTCCCGCGATGGCGGCGGCGATGCGGCCGGCGACCGCGCCGCGCCCGCCGAAGCGCCGGCCCCGCGCGATGCGCCGGGCAACGAACAGGCGCCGGCCACCGCGCCTGCGCGCAATGAAGGCGCCGCCAAGGCGGATGCGCCCGCGCGTCCGGCGGCGAGCGGCCCCGGCGGCGAGCGCGCCCGTTTGCGCGACATGACGCCCGAGCAGCGCCGCGCCCATTTCGAAAACCTATCGCCCGAAGAGCGCGCGCAACTGCGCGAGCGCCGGCAGCAGATGCGCGAGCGGCGAGGCGGCGGAGAGGGCGCGGAGCCCCGCAATGGCGAATGAGCCGATCATCTCGCTGCGCGGCGTCACCAAGACCTATGGCTCCGGCGCGACCGCCTTTCAGGCGCTGAAGGGCGTCGATCTCGACGTCGTGGCCGGCGATTTCGTCGCGGTGATGGGCCCATCGGGCTCGGGAAAGTCGACGGCGATGAACATCCTGGGCTGCCTCGACGTGCCCACCAGCGGCTCCTTCCGGTTCAAGGGCGTGCCGGTCGACAGCCTCGACCGCGACCAGCGCGCTTTGCTGCGGCGGCGCTATCTCGGCTTCGTCTTCCAGGGCTTCAACCTGCTCGCCCGTACCAGCGCGCTGGAGAATGTCGAATTGCCCCTGCTCTATCGCGGCGAGGACAAGGCGGCGCGGCGCGCGGGGGCGCTGGCGGCGCTGGAGAAAGTCGGCCTCAAGGATTGGTGGGATCATACCCCCGCCGAGCTGTCCGGCGGCCAGCAGCAGCGCGTCGCCATCGCCCGCGCGATCGTCACCAATCCCGACGTGCTGCTCGCCGACGAGCCGACCGGCAATCTCGATTCGAAGACCTCGGTCGAGATCATGGAGCTGCTGACCGGCCTCAACCGCGACAGCGGCATCACCGTGCTGATGGTGACGCACGAGCCCGACATGGCGAAATATGCCCGCAGCATCGTCCATTTCCGCGACGGGCTGGTGGAGCGGATCGACAGCAACGGGAAGGTGGACGCCTAGATGTTCTTCACCACCATCATCCTCGCGGTGCGCGAAATCCGGCGGCACCTGCTGCGCTCCTTCCTGACCACGCTCGGCATCGTCATCGGCGTGGCGGCGGTGGTGACGATGGTGACGCTGGGGCAGGGCGCGACGGCCGCCGTCGCCGAGCAGATTTCCAGCCTGGGCGCGAACATCCTGCAGATCCGCCCCGGCCAGGGCTTCGGGCGCGGCGGCGGCGGGCCGCAGCCGCCCGATTTTCAGATGGCGGACGTGGAGGCGATCCAGGACCAGGTCGCCGGCGTGCGCGCCGTGGCGCCGCAGGCCCAGTCTTCCGGCCTCGCCGTGCGCAACGCCGCCAACTGGTCGACCACGGTCAACGGCACGACCGCGCAATTCTTCACCGCCCAGCAATGGGCGCTGTCCGCCGGCCGCATCTGGAACGAGGCGGAGGAGGAATCGGGCAAGGCGGTGTGCATCATCGGCAGCACCGTGCAGCGCAACCTGTTCCGGAGCGACGATCCGGTCGGCGAACGCTTCCGCATCCGCGATCTCTCCTGCGAGGTGATCGGCACGCTCGCCGCGCGCGGGCAGGGCGGCTTCCAGGACCAGGACGATGTCGTGATCATGCCGATCAAGGCGGTGCAGCGCCGCTTCTCCGGCAATCGCGACATCCGCTTCATCATGGTCGCGGTGGACGATGCCTACGACACCGCCTCGGTACAGTCCTCGATCGAAAGCCTGCTGCGCGAACGGCGCAACATCCGCCCGGGGCAACAGGACAATTTCAACATTTTCGACACCCGCCAGATCAGCGAGACGCTGCAGGGCACGACGCGCATCCTCACCATGGTGATGGGCGCGGTCGCCGCCGTCAGCCTGATCGTCGGCGGCATCGGCATCATGAACATCATGCTGGTTTCCGTCACCGAGCGGACGCGCGAGATCGGCATCCGCCTCGCCATTGGCGCGGTGGCGGGGGAGGTGCTGATGCAGTTCCTGGTCGAAGCGGTGGTGCTGGCATGTCTGGGCGGTTTGATCGGGCTGCTATTGGCGCTGATCGCCACCTTCGCCATTGCGCCATTGATCCAGGTGCCGTTCCTGTTCGATCCGCAGATCAACCTGATCGCGTTCAGCGTCTCGGCGCTGATCGGCATCGTCTTCGGCTATTTCCCCGCCCGCCGCGCCGCGAGCCTCAACCCGATCGACGCGCTGCGCCACGAATAGGAACTGGCGCGCCCGGCAGGATTCGAACCTGCGACCCCAAGCTTAGAAGTTCCGCCGGGCGCAATTCCAAGGGGTCTCAGAGAATATCAAATCCTTTTAGATCAAGGGCATAGCGTCCCACTGGATCCCAGCAAATCTCGGCGCTTGTTACCTATGTGTTACCTAGCCGGCCCTTAGGTAACAAATCGGAACTTCCGCGAAAGAGCCTCAGATTCATCAGCGGCTCACTACAGCGACGACGCCAGTCAGAGGAGAGGGAGCTTCTGGGAAGCGCGGCTTTGCGAACGATGAACCTCAGCCGCGTCCACTTGAGTGCAGGAGCGGCGGATGTTGACAGATTCCAGAGTGGCGGCCTTCAAGCCGCCGGCCCGGGGACAGAAGGAATATCCCGACCAGAAAGTGACCGGCCTGCGTCTTCGTGTCGGTGCGGGCGGCACCAAAGCCTGGATATTCCGCGCCCGCACAGGCGAGCGAACCATCAACAGGAAGCTCGGCACCTATCCCGGCATGAACCTCTCAGAAGCGCGAACTGCCGCATTGAAGGTCATCTCTGCAATTTCGCGTGGCGGGAGCGCCGAAGCGGTCGAACGGACATTCGGAGCGGTGGCCTACCACTGGATCGAAAAGGTCGCGCAGCGCAAGAATGACAGCTGGGAATATCAGCGGCGGCGCCTCGAGCTCCATGTCTTGCCCGCGTGGCGCGATCGCAAGATCGTCGACATCCGCCGTGCGGATGTACGCACCCTGCTCGATGGGCTCGAAGGCGTCGTCCTTCCCAACCGAGTGCTGGCACTGGTCAAGACGATCTTCCGATACGCCCTGAGCCAGGATTGGATCGACTTCTCGCCGGCCGAAGGCATCCCAAAGCCGCAGATCGAGAGGGAGCGTGATCGAGTGCTCACGATGAAGGATGTGGCGCAGATCTGGAAGGCGGCGGAACTCCTTGGCTACCCCTTCGGACCCTACGTCCGACTCCTGGCCCTGACGGCTCAGCGCCGGACCGAGGTCGCCAGCATGCGATGGGACGATCTCGATTTGGATGCGGGCATGTGGACTATTCCCGCCGCCAGCACGAAGGGCGAGCGTCGGCACTTTGTGCCCCTTGCCGCCGCCGCCGTGGAGATCTTGGAGCGGCTCCCGCGGCTGGGAGTGTATGTGTTCGCGACTGATGGCCGGACCCACATGACAAACTACGCCAAGCTGAAGACGCGACTAGATGCATTTGTCGCGGCGAGCGGCGGTGGCGTGGCTGCCTGGCGACTGCATGACCTGCGGCGCAGCGCTGCCACGCACATGGTGCGACTAGGGGTCCGCGAGGAAGTGGTCGGTCGTGTGCTCAACCACGCAGTGAAGGGTGTGACCGCGCGAGTGTATGCGCTTCATTCCTATGGACCGGAGAAGCGTCAGGCGCTTGACACCTGGGCAGAGGAAGTCGAGCGCACCACTTGTGTGACCTAGTCTGGCGCATTGCGGGCCTCGCACATTCCGATCGTCGGCTCACGCGGGCCGGCGCAGCCATTCTTCTACCTCGCTTTCGCGCCATCCGGCGCAGCGGAGCGAAATCTTGAGCTGTCTCGGAAAAGTGCCGGAGTTGACCTTTCGGTAGAGCGTGGAACGGCTGAGTCCCGTTCGTTCGAGAACCACCGCGAGGCGAAGGATCCGTTCGGGGGCTTGAGACGGCATCAGGTTCCTCCTGAGACTTGCGGGCTCTCGACGGAAGTCCACCGCAGCAGCTGGCGCAAGACGGCTGGTGCCGAGATTCCGCGGAGACGTATGTCGGTGCATCCCCGGTGTGACAGTTCCAGCGCTCGCGCTGGCCGAGCTCCTGGCGAACCGCGCAGCTGGACCTGATGCGGCGCGGAGCCGCTCCTTGGCTGGGAAACCGATTGATGTCGGTGGCTTAGGATTGCCAGGAATCAGATTCTCCCAACCTTTCAGAGATTCTTTTCCCGAGCCCTCCGGTTCTGGCGGCGCGCGAGCATGCCGACGCTTCCCGAAACACCCTGCTGCATTCGCCTCTTGCGCTGCGGCGCGCCGACTCTATCCTGAATTGGCGCCGCACCGCGGCGCCGAGGCGTGAGAACCTCGCTTGGTGGTGCCGGCTCGAATCTCGGCCGGGTGGCCGTCGCGCATGTCCAGATCGCTCGCGGTTAAAGGCGACGGCGCATGTCCAAGCATGTTCTCAACACCCGGCTTTGTGCCGGCCGCCTCGCGGGAGGAGGCCGGATATGGGAAGCCGTTGCCCTGCGGCGCGTGGATCGAATCGGCGCCGCATTCGGCTGCGCGGAAGGTCCGGATGAGGGGTCCGGGCACCTCCGCGCGCGCGCAGGCCGAGTCCGACGGACCGGGAGCACACCGGAATCCTGATGCCGATGAGCTTCTAGCCGATCTCTATCGCAGCGAATCCCCGCGACTCGTGAGGATCATCTCGCGCCAGACGCGCAGCAGGGACGACGCGCACGACCTCGTGCAGGACGCCTTCTTCCGGCTCGCGCGCCTGGGTCGCGAAGGCGCGCTGCTGGAGCGGCCGCAGGCCTATCTTCGCCGCATCGCCTCCAATCTCCTGAAGGACCGTGCCAAGACCGCCGCAAGGCAATCGGCCGCCCTTCACGTTGTCGCCGACGAGGAGAAGCTTCCGGCGACCGATCCGCACGGACTTCTCGAATCCCGGGACATGCTAAGGCGCCTGGAGATTGCTATCACGCGTCTGCGTCCGAGGACGCGGGAGATATTCATGGCGCATCGCGTCGAAGGGCTTACGTACGCGGAAATAGCGCAACGTACCGGACTGTCGATCAAGGGCGTGGAGAAACAGATGAGCAAGGCGCTCGTCCAGCTCGATCGCCTGCTGAGAAAGGCCTAGCGGTCGATGCGCTGGTTTCGGACGCGCGGGCGCATCCGACGCGAGGCGGCGGACTGGCTCGCGCGTCTCGGCGGCGGCGCCGACGCCCGCGAGCACTCGGCCTTCAGGCAGTGGTACGAAGCCGACCCCAGGCATGCCGAGGCCTATGAACGGATGGCGGCGATCTGGTCCGCCGCGGGCCGGCTGCGCGCCGCCGAGACCGCTGGTCCGGAAGAGAAGGCGAGGTCGGGATCGGTCGGCCGCGCGCCCGGCTCCGCGATCGCAGCCTCACTCGTCGCCGGGATCGCGCTGGTCGCGCTGCTCATGCTGGGCCCGCGCTGGCTTCCCGATTCCGGCGGGCAGCCGCAAGTCTTCGCGACGGCGGTCGGGGACATCAGGGAGATCGACCTGCCGGACGGCTCGCGGCTCGTGCTCGACTCGGCCAGCCGCGTCGAGGCGCGCTTCTCGGCATCGCAGCGGCTGCTTCTTCTGCATGCGGGGCGCGCCCGCTTCATCGTCGCCCATGAGGAACGGCCCTTCGTCGTGCGCGCCGCCGGAAGCGAGGTCGTCGCGACCGGGACGATGTTCGACGTGAGTTTGATCCAGGATCGTCTCGCCGTTGTCCTGCTCGAAGGCTCGGTCGAAGTCCGGCGGCGCGACGCGGGCACGGCCGCCGTGCACAGGCTGTCGGCCGGACAGAAGCTTGTCATCGCCGAGCGCGCGCCACCGGTGAATGTGCCCGCCGGCCGCGGCGAGGCGCTCTGGCCGACCCGCATGCTCGAGTTCGACGATACGCCGCTGCGCGAGGCGGTGGCGCTCGTCAATCGCTACAGCCGGACCCAACTTCGCCTCGGCGACGAACGCATCGGCAATCTGCGGGTCAGCGGCGCCTATCGCGCCGGCGACGTCGCGGGGTTCGCGCGCAGCCTCGCGGCCGCCTTCGAGCTGCGGGTCGAGCCCCGTCCGGACGGCCATCTTGTGCTCGTGGATCCCGCCGCTCCGGAATAGCGTGACTTTCCGGTAGGGCATTGGTCCTCGCTCGTCGTCAGGCGCGGCGCGAGGGGGCGGGAAATGGGGCGCTACCGATACCGCACGCGCGTGCTCATTGGACCGTGGCGCGACACCGCCGAGCGCGCCGCCGCCGATGCGGTGCGCAGTCGGCAGGCGCGCTTCGAAGCGGACGATGCCGGGCTGGTCTGGCTGGTGCCGGGCACGATCGAGCTCGCCGACGACCGGGGCCAGGCGCGCGGACTGGACCGCGACGAGGCCTGAGCGGCCATCGGTCGCGGATGATCGCCCTCGATTCGGCGTCACCGAATTTTTCCCGGGGGGTAGCGAGCCGTCCTGTCGTCAACGTCCCCGCACGGCGCCGCATTCCCAGATGCGCCGGCGACAAGGGGGAAGGATGTTCGGCCATCGATACGATCGGGCGGCCCACTGGCTGGGCGCGACCGCCATCACCACCATGTTGTGCGCGCTTCCCGCGCAGGCGCAGCCCGCGCAGGAAGCCGATTATGCGCTTCCCGCGCAGGAGCTTGCGCGCTCGCTGCGCGAGGTCTCGGTCCGCTCGGGCACGAGCGTGATCGCCCCGAGCCGGCTCGTCGCCGGGCGGCGCGCGCCGCCGCTTCGCGGGCGGTACGGCGCGCGTCAGGCGGTCGAGCTGCTGCTCCAGGGCAGCGGCCTTCGGGTGGCGTTCGTCGGCGATGCGCTCGTCATATCGGCGCCGGTCGCGGAGAACGGCGGAACCCCGGGTCCGCCGGCGGATTCCGCGCAGTCCCAGGCGATCGTGGTGACCGGCACCAATCTGAGGGGGGCCCAGCCGACCTCGCCCGTCATCGTCATCACGCGCCGGGAGATCGACCGGACGGGCGCGACCTCGATCGACCAGCTGATGCGCACCGTCCCGCAGAACACGCAAAGCGGGGTCAACAAGGAGAATTCGAACATCTTCCGTCCCGACCAGGACGTCACCGATCATGGCGCGGGCCTCAACCTGCGCGGGCTCGGCCAGCGCGCCACGCTCGTGCTGGTCAACGGGCGCAGGCTCGCGCCGAGCAGCTTCGGCAATTTCGTCGACGTCTCGCTCATTCCGATCAGCGCGGTCGAGCGCGTCGAGATCCTCACCGACGGCGCGTCGGCGATCTACGGCTCGGACGCGGTGGGCGGCGTGGTCAACTTCATCCTCCGCGACGATTTCGACGGGCTGGAGAGCGCGGTCCAGGCGGGGACGACGACGCGCGGCGGGAGCGAGCAGCTTCAGCTCGCGCAGGCGCTTGGACGCGAGTGGGGCGGCGGCAATGCCATGCTCTCCTATGAGTACCGCCTCGAGAACGAGGTGCTCGCCGGCGAACGCGACTTCACGATAGGCCTGCGGCCGGGAACCTTCCTGCTCCCGCGCGAGCGCCGACACAGCGTGCTCGGCGCGCTGGAGCAGGAGCTCGCGCCGGGATTTCGCGCAACGCTGAGCGGCAGCTATGCGCATCGCGATACCGAACGCACGCTCTTCCAATCGATCTCGCCGCTCCCGGTCGGCGTCGACGCGCAGGCGGAATCGTTCGGCCTGTCTGGCGAGCTGAGCTACGCGCTCGGCGGCTGGCTGTTCCGGCTCGACGGCAATTACGCCGTCTCGGACACCTCGCAGCGCCAGACGCAGCCGGGCGGCATCGAGCTCGTCAACGCGCGCGACGTGCGCAACGCCATCCTCGAAACCGGCCTCCGGGCCGACGGGAGCCTGTTCGACCTTCCGGCCGGCCCGGTGCGGCTCGCGCTCGGCGCGCAGGCCCGGTGGGAGGAATATCGCGACGCCTTCCGCTCCTCCTCGATCGCCGAGGTCGTCCGCGCCGGCCGGCGCGACGTGCAGTCGGCCTTCGCTGAGCTGCTGGTCCCTCTCTTCTCGCGGCTCAATCGCCGGCCGGGCCTCGAACGGCTGCAGCTCTCGCTCGCCGGACGCTACGACCGCTACAGCCGGACCGGCTCCAACTTCGACCCCAAGCTCGGCCTGCTCTGGTCGCCGCTGCCCGGCCTCGACCTGCGCGGCTCATACAGCAGCTCGTTCCGCGCGCCGCTGCTCTCGGAGGTGACCGGCGCCTATACGGCCTTCTACCTGCCGGCCTTCTTCCTTTATGCCGATCCCACCAAGGCCCCGCCCGGCAGCATCGCTTTGTTCCTGCAGGGCAGCAACCCGGCGGTGCGGCCGGAGACGTCGCGCAACTGGTCGGTCGGCGGCGACTGGTCGCCGGCCTTCGTTCCGGGCTTGTCGTTACGCTTCAACTATTATTCGATCCGTTTCTCCGACCGGATCGCGCTGCCGATCACGCGAGTCACGGTGATCGGCAATCCTGCCTTCGATTCGATCGTCGACCTGTCGCCCGATGTCGCCGAGCTCACCGCGCTCGTCGCCGGGGCGCAGACGGTGCTCGATGCCACCGGGCCCGGCTTCTCGAACGGCGGCGCGACGCCGTCCGACGTGGACGTCGTCCTCGACGGGCGCGTCAACAACACGGCGCTGACACGGACGCGGGGATTCGATCTCGGGCTTCATTATGCCTTCGCGGCGGGCGGAAGCGAGTTCTGGATCGACGCCAACGTCAATCACATCATCGCGTTCGACGACCAGTTGACGCCCGGCAGTCCGGTGATCCGGTCGGTCGACCGGCCCTACCGGCCGCTCGACTGGCGCGCGCGCGGCGGGATCGGCTGGAGCCGGGAACGGTGGGCGGCAAGCCTGTTCGTCAACCATACCGATTCCTATCTCGATGACCGGGCGGTCGTCCCGCGGCCGGTGGCGGCGCATACGACGTTCGACCTCAGCCTCTCCTGGACCGTTCCGCGCGAGGACGATTCCTGGCTGCGGGGAACGCGGGTGGCGCTGTTCGTCGAGAATCTGCTCGACAACGATCCGCCCCGGCTGGTGCCCGATCCGGGAAGCACGACCGGCCTCGGCTACGACCCGGTGAACGCGTCGGCGCGGGGCCGCTTCCTTTCGCTGCAGGTCCGCAGGACATGGTGAGGCGGCGGCCGGGACCGGCCGTATGGATCGGCGCTGTCCTGCTCCTCGCCGCGCAGACCGTCATCGCCCAGCCCCGCGAGGAGACAAGCGTCGCGCTCGCCGAACTGGTCGAGGTCGCCGACATCGAGTCGCTGGCGGCTTCGTCCGACGGCCGGCGGGTCGCCTTCCAGGTCCAGCGGCCATCGATCGAGACGAACGGCCATGCGAGCCTATGGTACGTGGCCGACATCCGCTCCGGCCGCGTCGCCCGGGTCGCGTCGGGCGAGGCGATCAACCATAACGGGGCGCTGGAGACAGACGCGCCGGTCTGGTCGCCGGACTCCCGATTCATCTTCCATCGCTTGCTGTCGGACGGGGCGATCGGGATATGGCGCTCGGCCGCGGACGGGTCGGAGAGCCGGCTCGTGGTCGGCGGCGAAGCAGACGTCGAGCGGATCGGGCCCGGGCGGGACGGCTCCGAGCTTACCTATGTCACCGGGCCGACCCGCGCCCAGATCCTCGAGGCCGAAACCGCCGAATATGAGTCGGGCATCCTGATCGACGAGACCGTCGATCCCAACCAGGATCTGTTCCGCGGCGGCTTCGTGCATGGCCGGCTCGCGAGCCAGCGGCTGGTGGGGCGCTGGTATCAGCGCGACGGCCTGCTGTGGCGGGCGCCGCGCACACGCCACCGGCTCGACATGCGCACGCTCGAGGAGCTCGGTGCCGAGCCGTTGCCGCCGCCCGAGGTCGAGACCCTGGGCGCGGCGCGCGGGAACGGCGGCCCAGCCGCGACCTCGGAGCGCGGCGACGTCGCAAGCGTATCGGGCGCCGATGCCGACCGGCTCGAAGTGCGGCGCCGCTCGGGCAGGACGATCGTCTGCACCGCTTCCCAGTGCCGCTCGGGGCGCATCGTTGCGCTCGTCTGGCGTCCCGGCCGTGACCAACTGCTGTTCACGCGCCAGGACCGCCATTTCCGGCAGTCGCTCTTCCTGTTCGATCCGGCCTCGGGCCGGGTGCGGCGGGTCGGCGGCGGCCAGGGCCAGCTCGCCGGCGGACGTCAGCCTCATCTGCCGTGCGCGGTGACGCGCGACCATGCCGTTTGCGTCGCGGCCGGCGCGGTATCGCCGCCGCGGCTGGAACGGTTCGAGTTGGACGGCGGAGGCCGCGTCGTCCTGTTCGATCCCAATGGGGCGCTGCGGGCCGGGGACTCGCCGCGGGTCGAGCATCTCGAATGGTCCCTCGCCGACGGCCGGACGGCGACGGGAACCCTGCTGCTCCCGCCGGGACCGGCGCCGAGGCGCGCGCCCCTGTTCGTCACTTATTATTACTGCCCCGGCTTTCTGCGCGGCGGCACCGGCGACGAATTCCCGCTTGCGCCGATGGCGCAGGCGGGCTTCGTCGTCGCCTGCCTCAATGTCGTGCCGTTCCGACAATGGGGCGACGGGGTCGACCGCTACCGCGCCGCGCTCGCCAGCGTGGAGGCGCTGGTCGACCTGCTCGGTCGCCGGGGGCTGATCGACCGGTCGCACATCGGCATGGGCGGGTTCAGCGCGGGCAGCGAGGCGACGATGTGGGTCGCGGTCAATTCCGACCTGCTTGCCGCGGCAGCGATTGCCTCGCCCCAATATGAGCCCGCGGCGTGGTGGGCGGGCGCGCTCCGGGGCCGCGACAATCGGCGCGTGATGCGCGAGTTCATGCAGGTCGGCGCGCCGGACGAAGACCGGGAGCGCTGGCGGCTGATCTCGCCCGCGCTCAACGCCGACCGAATCCGCGCGCCTCTCCTCATGCAGTTTCCCGAGCAGGAAATAAGAAGCGCCGCCGAGCTCCATGCGCGCTTGAGCAACACGACGACGCCGGTCGAGATGTACGCCTTCCCCGACGAGGGCCATGTCAAGATGCAGCCCCGCCACCGGCTCGCGGTCTACCGTCGCAATCTCGATTGGTTCCGCTATTGGCTGCAGGATCATGTCGATACCGACCCGGCCAGGGCGGCCCAATATCGGCGCTGGGACGAGCTGCGCCGCCGCCGGGTCGGCTCAACTAGCGAATGAGCGCAGCCACTGCTCGGCCGCGACGATCTCGAGCAGGCGAATATGGCGTCCTTCGGGCGGCTGCTCCGAGCGGAGGAAGGCGCCGACGGCCTCGCGGTCGATGATCCCGCGGGCGGCGAGGCCGCCATCGAGCAGGAAGGCCTCGAGCCGCGGCCGTAGCGCGCGATAGCCCTTGAGGAACATGGTCTCGAGGCGTCCCTTGCCGCGCCGCTCGATTATCCTCTCCGGAAGCAGGTCGGCGAACGCGGCCCGAGCGACGGCGCGGTCGCGCCCGTCTTGGACCCACAGCCAGGTCGGGATCCGCAAGCAGGTCTCGAGGAGCGGCTGGGCGAGCAAAGGGTGAAGCACGGCGGGCGCGCCCGGCCAGGGGTCGAACAGGAAATGATGGATGCCGACGATCATCCGCACATGATCGGCCTTCCCCTGAACGATGCCGGGCGGCGGCTGAAGCCAGGGATGGAGATCCGGGTCGACCATGACCGCTCCTTCGGCAAGAAAGCTCGTGTCCGACCGCCAGCGCCTGCCATGGCCGCGCAAGGCCTTGCGCACAGCGAGGCGCGCCGCGGTCCAGACGGTGCAGCCGTGCAGCTCGGCGACATCGCGCAGTGCCGCGAGCGCCGTAGCGGGACCCTTGCGCCGCAGCGCGTCGAGCGCCGGGACGGGCGTGTTCAGCCAGGCGAACACATTGTCGCCGCCGGCCCCGTCGAGCACGAGGCCGGGCCCGGTCGCCGCGAAGTGCAGCCGCGATGCGCGGTGCACCGGCTGGAGCAGCGGGTTGGGCGGCGGCCGCAGCGGTCCCGCGATGGAGCCGCCGAGATCGGGCGCGGCCCGGCCCTCCACCATCTCTGCGAGCTCGACCCGGCAATGCGAGGCGACCGCGCGGGCATAGTCCCGCTCGTCGCCATCCGCGCTCCGCGTCGCGAAGTTGACCGCCCTGAACGGCGCGCCGGCATGACGGAGCGCGGCGGCGACGATCGAGGAATCGAGGCCGCCCGAGAGTTGGAGCAGGGTCTCCTCGCCCGGCGGCACGAGGAGCGGGATTGTCCGCAGCGCGTCCTCGCGGAGCCGCGCGGCCGCCTCGTCGAATCCGCAAATGGCGGAATCGGCGCGCGCGAAGGCGAAGGGCGACCAGGCCTCGACCAGCCGCTCGCCGGCATCGTCGCGGCGTCGCCACATTCCCGGCAGCAGTTCGCGCACGCCGTCTATCCCGGTGCGGTGCGACCTCAGGAACGGGAAGCTCAGCCAGTGGCGGATGAAGTCGAGGTCCGGCCGTGGGGGATTGGGCAGCGCGCGCAGCAGCAGGTCGGCGTCGGAGGCATAGATGTCGAGGGCGCCGGCCGGTCCGTAATAGATGGGAACCGAGCCCGAGGGATCGCGCAGCGCGCTGTGACCGCCGGCGCGGTCGGCGAACATCGCATAGGCGCCCCAATGGTCGCGGACGAAGCGCGCGGGATCGTCATTGACGACGGGAAGCTGCGTGAGGCGATTCGCGCTCGCCCGATCGAACAGCAGGCCGACGAGGGCGCGGTTGCCCTCCTCACCGCTGATCGTCGGCGTTCCGGACGGGGTCCAGAGGCTCAGCATCCTGCTTTCTTGCGCCCTGACGAGGCCGTCCCCGGCGCCGAGCCCGGCGGCTCGCTCGAGGCGAAGCCGATCCTCCGGATGGCCGGCGGCGGCGAGGAAGCGAAGCTTCACGGCACGACGAGGATCGGGGTGAACTCGCGGACCTTGTCCGGCGCGTCGTTGAGGACGGTATCGCCGGACTGGAGCCAGCAATGGGCCGCGAACGGATCGAGCTTCACCCCGAAGACGATGGCCGCAGAGGCGTCGCGGGCGGCCAGCCAGTCGCGCAGCGCGAGCGAATCCTGAAGGCAGGTGGGTCTGACCGGCACCAGCGCGCGCGCGCGGCGGAAGCGGGCGCAGAGCGCCTCGACGTCGCGTGCGTCTTTCCGCTCATTCGAAACGCGGCGCGCTCGCCGCAGCTCGAGCACATGTTCGAGGGGCTCGGCTCTGACCTGTCGCCGGGCGCGGGCGAGCAGCAGCCAGATCGAAAGAAGGTCGGCGCCGCGCAGGCGTGAAAGGGGCAGGTCGCCCGAAAGGCCCCGTTCGGGCCGCCCGATCGTGGGGGCCGGGAGGGGGCCCGGCTCCGGCTCGAACGAAAACAGTCCGGTCGCGATCAGCCGCCGGGCCGGCTCGGCGTGGGGATCGATCCGGCCGTTCGACCGGCGCGCGGCGAGAAATCCCCGCTCGGCGGCGCCGTCGAGCGCGAAATAGCGGTCGCGGCGAATGTCGAGGAAGACCGGACGATCGTCGACCAACGCGTAGCCGACATGGGGTTGCAGCGCGAGGTAGGCCATGCCCGGCGGCGCGCGGGAAGCCGGCGCTCCCCGCGCGCCCAGCGCTCATTCGTCGCTGATCGCGAGCGGATAGAAGCCGACCGTCTCCGGGTCGCGCCCGATCAACGCCCCATGCGTGTCGAGGCTGGCGGTGCCCAGCTCGACGAGCTCGATTGTCTGATCGCGTTCCATGGCTTTCTCCTTCAGCCGCACCAGTTGCGGCGGGGGAAGGATGGAGGCCGGGGCCGGGGGCACGAAGCTTATTCAGCGGCTATAATTCGATTGTTTGGCCGCGGGGACATCCGGCGCGGCGGCGTGCGACCGCCGCGCCGGGGCGGACGGTCACTCGTCGCTGATGCCCGCCTTGTGCCAGAGGCCGGTCGGCTCGATCATGTCGCCGAGACCGCCCTGGGTCACATGGCTGGCGGTGCCGAGATCGACGATCGCCGGCGCGCTGTCTTCGCGTTCCATGGCTCTTCTCCTTGCGCCGCGCAGAGTCGCGGCCTCCCCAGGCTAGGTTCCGCTGGTCCGAACCCGAAGCAAATATGCCGGCTATTTGATCGTTGTTTCAGGCATGCCCGGGAGGTGGCGCCAGGCGAGCAGCAGCTCGGGGACCTGGCGCTGGCGGCGCCGGTGATAGGCGGCGACCTCGCGGCGCAGGGCGCCGGCCTCCCAGGCCGCGACGAGGCTGCGCAGCACGAGGATCTCGTCCTCGAAATCCGCGAACACCGCGCGCTCGGCGAGCCGGAGAGGCGCCAGCCTGTCGCTCATATTCTCGACCGCCGCCTCGAGCTCGGGATTGCCGTGCCGACGCGCCACAAAGCGGAACAGGTCGGCGGCATGCCACGCGGTGAGGTCGCTCGCCGATACCGTCGCGGCGCGTCCGTGCGCCCGGTCCGCGCGCATGCGGCCGCAGGCCCCGCGCAAGGCGAGGCCGAGCAGCTCGGCGTTCCATCCGTAGAGATCGCGAAGCTCGGCCTCGGTCGGCGCCGGAACCCGGAAACCGTTGTGGCGGGGCGCCTCGACGATTCTCTCGCCGACGAGCCGGTGGAGCGCATCGCGAACCGGGGTGATGCTGGCATTGAGGTGCTCGCCGATCGCGACCGGCTCGAGATGGGCGCCCGGGACGAAGGCGCCGCTCAGGAGCTGCTCCTTGAGAGCGAGATAGACCCGGTCGAAAGTGGGGCCGGGGTTCATCCGGCCTCCGGGCCCGGAGGCGGCGGATCCGTCATGCGGCGATCGGCGGCACGCTTTGCTGGGCGGCATGCGCGTCCACCGCCTCGACCTGTTCCGGCCGCAGCGCGTCGATCGCCGCGAGCCGTGCGGGCGGGTCTCGCCGCAGCAGAACGGACGGGCACTGGCCTTCGAAATTGCCGAGATTGGGGCGGTGCTGGCGGTAGCCGACGAGCGCGGCGAGCTCGGGCGGGAAGGCGCGGGCGATTTCGGGCGGATAAGCGAGGAACTGGTTCTCGTAGGTCTTGAGCCAGCCAAGGCTGTAGCCCGCGATCATGCCTCGCCGCACTTGGCGGCTTCGGTTCGCGCCCGCCGCGTGCAGGGTCGAGCCGAGCATGAGGAGCGCCGAGCCGGGACCATATTCAGGGACCTCCTCGCCGGCCGGCGGCTCGGGGAGCAGGGCGCGCGGCCCGTGGCTTTCCGGCCAGACGCGGGTGGCGCCATTCTCGCGCGTATAGGGCGTGAACGGCCACATCACGTTGACGAGATACTCGACCTCGCCGGCCGGGCCGCGCCACATGTCCTGGTCTCGGTGCGGCATCTGGGCGAGCGCGCCGGGATGAACGGCGATCGCCTGGGTGAGGTTCAGCTGGATCGTGTCGCACCAGGGCGAGAGGACGCGCTCGACGATGCCGAGCACGAGATCGTGCTGGACGAGCACGGCCGCGAAGGATGAGCGCGCGAGCAGGCGTCCGAAGCGTTTCGTGCGCTCGCCGTAGAAGCGACCTTCGCAGAACGGCGTGGCCTCGAAATCCCCGGCGAGATCGGCGTCGAGCGCGGCGATCGCCGTGGCAGGCAGCAGGTCCGGGATGATGCAATAGCCGTCGGCGAGCAGGCGCTCGGTCCAGCGGTCGATCGCGGCCTCGAGCTGCGGCGTGTTGGAGAGTCGCATCGGCTTTTCCTTCAGGCTGCCTGGAGAAGACGGAGCGGCTCGAGCCGGGCGGGCCGCCAAATGCCGTTCGCCGCGAGCAGGTCCGGCGTCTCCGGCGAGATGTCGATCCTGAGCGCGCCCAGCAGCTTGCCCTCGACGAGGCGCGGCAGGCCGAGCGGTCGGCAGCGCCAGCCGAAGGCGAGGATCTGCTGCAGCCAGCCCATCTCGGCGACGCCGGTATAGGTGGCGATCGAATGTTCGAGCGCGTAGCGCACGAGCGCCGAGACGAGGATGTTGCGCGCCTCAAGCCGCTCGGCGGCGCTTTGGCCGCGATCGAGGCAGAAGCGCGTGATCTCCAGCACGTCGTCGCCGCGCGGCGGGGGCGCCGCGCAAAGCTCCGGGAACAGGGTGTCGAGGATGTGCGGGCGGGTCGTACCGAGCAGCCGGGCGGACGCGGCATGGCCTCCGTCGCCGCAGGCGACGATCAGATAGGCGGCATGCTCGTCGTCGAACCGGTCGACCTCGAAGCGGCCTTCGAGGACAGGCACGTCCCATTTGAGAAGGTCCACGAAGACCCGCTTGCGGGCCTCGAACATGGGGCGAAGCGGCGGTTGTCCCGAGGGATCGGAAGTACGTTCGGCAAGGGTGACCATGTCTTTCTCCGGCTGGATGACATGGCCGAACTGGCGCCGGCGGGGTGCCGGGCGCCATTCCCAGAAATGGGCATTGTCAGCGCTTCAGGACGTCGGTGAAGCTGATCGATCCATCGAACAGCGCGTGGACCGCCAGCATTGCCCTCTTCGGAACCCCATAACGCTCACGGGCCAGCTTGAGATGGCGCACGACCGTCTCGTGCTGGATGCCGAGGATGCGGCTGATCTCCCAGTCCGACTTGCCGCGCGCGACCCACAATATGCATTCGCGCTGGCGGTCGGTCAGACTGGGCCGCGGCGCCGTGACCGGCGTGCGCACCCGCCACAGGCGCCGCGCCGCCTCGAACGCGAACGCGCCGACGAGCTGGGCGACGGGGAGATCCTCCTCGCGCAGCGTCCTTCCCCTCGGATTGGCGAAGGAGCAGGAGCCGTGGGTCTCGCCGGGCACATTGGCGGGGACGGTGAAGCCGTCTCCGATCCCCTGCGCCTCGCCGCGCGCGAGGATCTCATGGTCGCGCGGCGTCAGCGCGATCATCCGGGGGATTTCGGACCAGGCGAAGCCGACGCTGGTCATATGGCTCGCGCGGTGGACCGGGTCCGACACGCCGAGGCTGTGGGCGTCATAATATTCGACCCAGGCGTCGGGATAGTTGTGCAGGCGGATCGCCGGCTGCGGGGCGCGCAGGATGTCGACATGGTGGGTGAGCGCGAAATAGGCGAAGCCGAGCTCCCGCGAGACGATTTCGAGGGCATCGGAGAGCTCGACCTCTGTATTGGTCGCGCTGACGTCGCGAAGAAAGGCCTCCGCTTGTTCGAACGTTCCCATTACGCCCCGTACACGGCGGGACCGGAGGGACGTCGCCAAGCCGCCTTTGTCCCCGATCTCGTTCCCTTGCCGCGACCGACCCGTTCTCAAGCGGGCGCCGGGGCACCGATGATCATGACGACTTTAGCTGTTCCAGATAAGTTGCCAATCGATCAACCGGTTATTTCGCGATTATATCGAGCTTGCTGTCCTTTCTGCATCACGTCGCGGCGGGGGGCCAAGGTGCGCGGGTGGCCCTCTCCCGACTGATCGACGTCTTCGAGGCCGGGGCGGCGCTCTGCGCAACCGACCGCGATCTTAAGCATCTGCTCGATGATGCGACCCGCGAGCTCGGCTTCGATTTCTTCGCGCTGCTTCACCATGCCAGCCTGGAATCCTCGAGGCCTCGGCTCATCCGGCTCGACACCTATCCCTCCGGCTGGGAGGCAGAGCTCGGCGAGCTCGGCCTGATCGGCGCCGACCCGGTCCATCAAGCCAGCGTCCGAACCAATATCGGCTTCGCCTGGTCGGAGCTGCCGCAGCTCGTCCCGATCGGCAACCGGCAGCGCGAGCTGCTCGAACGGGCGAAGCGCTTCGACATAGGCGACGGCTTCACCGTCCCGGTCAACATACCGGGGGAGCCCGCCGGCTCCTGCTCGTTCGCGGTGCGAACCGACACGGAATTGCCCGTGCGGCGGCTGCTCTGCGCCGAGCAGATCGGCGCCCATGCCTTCCGGGCGGCGCGGCGTCTCCACCATTACACCGATCTCGGCCGCTGCCCGCATCTCAGCCGCCGCGAGCGGGAGTGCGTGCGGCTGCTCGCCGCCGGGAAGACCGACTGGGAGATTGCCGCGATTCTCGGGATCGGCGTCGAGACCGCCCATCACTATGTGAAGCGGGCGCGTGCCGCTTACGACGTGGTCAGCCGCGCGCAACTCGTCGCCTGCGGGCTGAGGGACGCGGTGGTCAGCTATGACGAGGCGATTCCCCCCTGTCGGTGACTGGGTTGCCGGCGCGCCGGGGACGGGGAGCGCGCGCCGCGGCGAAAGGAGGCACGCGCTTGAATCGACGGCCTGGTTCGCCTCCGCATAGAGTCTGGCGTCGTCTTCCCCCGAACTTCTCGGCGAGCGGCGTGTAGGCGAGATTGTGCTGCGAGCCGACCTTCGCCGTCGAGCGGCCGGTCACCCCCTCGCCGACCCGCATCGCCTCGAGCAGGAGCGGCTTGGCCTGTCCTGTGCGCTGGAGCGCCGGCCCGGCTTACACCTACACGCGCGATGCCGGCCGGGCACAGGAGATCGAGGCCGAGGTTGAGCTTGCCGGACGCCTCGGGCTTGTGGCGGGCGGCACCGGACTGGTCCTTCCTCGTCGGGCGGAACGGCCCGCTCCTCAGGCCTCGAAGTAGCTCGACACCAATGCGAACAGAACGAACCCGCCGACGATGGCCATGACCGAGCGCTTGGTGTCGCACGCGGCTTCATGGGCCTCGCCCATGATTTCCTCGGTTGCCGCGACGAGCAGAAGCCCTGCGATGAATGCCAGTACGATCAGCTGCACCCTTTCGTCCTGGCCGCGCAGCAGGAGCCACGAGGCCAGTGCAGCGATCAGGATCGGCACGGCGAAGGATGCCGACATCAGCAGTCGCCGCGATCGCGGCATGCCCTTGTCCTTGAAGTTGGCGACCGCCGCGAAGCCCTCGGGAATATCCGCGGTCACCTGCCCGATGGCGAGAACCAGCGCGAGCTCGAACGAGAGCGAGGAGCCGGCACCGATCAGCAGCCCGTCGCTGAACAGGTCGAGCGAGACGGCTGCATAGATCATCCAGGCGCCCGCCGATCTCGACACGGCCCGCACAGGCTCCGGATTCGGCTTGTTCGTGCTTCGGCTGGTGAGCTTTTCAACCGACGCGTCGAGGAGCAGGAACGCGCCGCCGCCGGCGAGAATTGCGAGCCCCGCGGCCCAGGGGGGGAGCCCTTCGAAGGTTCGCGGCACCAGCTCCATGGCGATGACGCCGAGGACGATTCCAGCGGCGGCATGCAGTGTCAGCGACAGGTTCGCGCGCGTCGTTCTGATCGCTTCGGCAAGGAGGCCGCCGGCGAAGTTTCCCGCTGCCGGAAGCAGGGCCAGCAGGATGATCTGGAACAGCTCCGGGACCTTCGATTCTCCTCAGCTATCAGGGATCGAACAACGGCGCGTCCAGGGGGTTCCTGGGATGAGCCCGGAGGGGTCAGTCGCAGCCGGCGCCGCCGCCGTCATCGGCCACGCACGGCTCCAGGGTCGCATGTTCGATCGAATGATGCTCCAGGAGCCGCTTCCGGACTCGCGCCTTCAACAGCTCGAACTCGGCGATGGTCGCGTGGACCGGAACGAGATGGGCCTCGAGCGCCCGGCGATGCTCGTCGAGGTTCCAGATATGCAGGTGGTGAACGCTGGCGACCCCCTCGACGGCCTCCAGCTGACGCAGAATCGCGTCGAACTCCACGTCGTCCGGAACCGCATCCATCAGCAGCTTGACCGTTTTGGGGAGAAGGGAGAGGCCTTGGTATAGCACATAGGCGGCGATTGCCGCCGTCATCACCAGATCAGCGATGTAGAGCCCGTAAAGCACGATCAGCGTCCCGGCGATGATGACGCCGACGGAGGCGAGCGCATCCGAAACATTGTGGAGAAAGGCCGCCTTGATGTTGAGGCTGCCCTTCGTGCCCTTGTGGACGAGGACGGCAGTGGCGACGTCGATCGCCAGCGCGATGCCGGCGACGATGACGACCGTCCAGCCTTCGACCGGCTGTGGATCGAAATAGCGGCTCACCGCCTCGATCAGCAAGTACAGCCCGATGATGACCAGGGTCGTAAGGTTGATCAGTGCCGCGACGATCTCGGCTCGCCCGTATCCGAAGGTCATCAGCTTGTCGGCGGGACGTCTGCCGATCTTGCGCGCGAACAGGGCTAGGCCGAGCGAGGCGGCGTCGCTGAAATTGTGCAGCGCATCGGCAATCAGCGCGAGGGATCCTGAAACGATCCCGCCGATGATCTGGGCAACGGTCAGCCCGACATTGACGACGACCGCCCAGAGGAGGCGGCTATCGCTCATGTCGTGAGCGCCATGATCGTGCCCGGCGCTCATGCCCGGCCTCCCGCGCCGCGCAGCCACGCTTCCGCCTGATCGCTTGCACCGCGGTCGAAGAATCGCATCTCGCCTGGAAACAGGGGATCGGTCAGCTCCGTTCCCCACCTCTCCCAACCTTTGTCACCGACAATGGCGATACGGCCGAACTGGCTGCGGTGGCGGCGATCGAAGCTCAGGTCGCTCCAGAGCGCACACGGGGTCCACCCGGAAAAATCGGGGCCGAGCTCGATCAGCATCGGCGTCGGTCCGCTCCGGGCAAGAGCCTCGAAGCGCGGCTCGAACCGCGCGAGGTCGTCGGCCGTCAGCTTTCCCTCGGCCAGGATGCGCAGCACCCCGTCGTCACGTCTGTCGATGGTCAGCATCCTTCATCTCTTTGCAGCCGCACCCGCCTTCATTCGGCCGGCAACGGGCTGCCGAGCCGATCTACATCCCCATATTCGCCAACCTCGTGGCGCCTGCCTCGAACGTGCAGCAGCAGGTGGCTGATCGCCGGCAGCACGAACAAGGTGAGCAGGGTGGCGACGACGAGGCCCGCGATGACCACGACGGCCAGCGGCTTCTGAACCTCGGCGCCGCGGCCGGTGGCGATCGCCATCGGGACGAAGCCGACGGCGGGGACGATCCCGGTGATCAGAACCGCCCGAACCCGCTCCATCATGCCTTCCCGAACCGACCGGTCGACCGGCATGCCGCTCTCGATGCGCTGGCGGATGGCCGTCATCACGACGAGGCCGTTCAGCACGGTGACGCCGGAGAGCACGATGAAGCCGACGGCCGCCGAGATCGAGAAGCTGAGACCGGCCAGGGCGAGTCCGAAGACGCCGCCGGCAAGGCCGAGCGGGACCGCGGAATAGACCGCCGCGGCCGGCGCCACGCCCCGAAGCGCCATGAACAAGATGCCGAAGATCAGCAGGAAGACCGCCGGAATGACGATCGACAGCCGGGCCGAGGCGGCCTGCAGATTCTCATATTGGCCGCCCCATTGGATGAACACGCCGGGCGGCAGCTGGACCTGCTCGGCGACGCGCGCCTGCGCTTCGCGCACGAACGAGCCGAGGTCGCGGCCGCGCACATTGGCCTGCACGACGACCCGCCGCTGGCCGTTCTCGCGGCTGACCTGGTTGACGCCCTCCGAGATCTGGAACTGCGCCACCTCGCGCAGCGGAACCGAGCGGCGCGGGCCGGTGCCGCGGTCGGGCAGCATGACCGGCAGGGCGCCGACCGCTTCGAGATTGTCGCGCGTGGCATTGTCGAGCCGGACGACGATGTCGAACCGCCGGTCGCCTTCGAAGACGCGGCCGGCCTCGCGTCCGCCGAGCGCGGACGCGACGGTGTCGGCGACGTCCTCCACGGTGAGGCCGTAGCGCGAGATCGCGTCCCGGTTGAACTCGACGTCGAGGGTGGGAAAGCCGGCGGTCTGCTCGACGCGCAGGTCGGCCGTTCCCTCGACGCCGCCGATCACCCTGGAGACCTGTCCGGCGACGCGCTCCAGGACTTCCAGATCGTCACCGAAGATCTTGATCGCGACGTCGCCGCGCACGCCGGCGATCAGCTCGTTGAAGCGCATCTCGATCGGCTGGCTGACCTCATAGGCGTTGCCGGTGAGCGTGCGGATGCGCTCCTCGATCCGCTCGATGACCTGATCCTTGCTGGTCACGCCGGACGGCCACTCGTCGCGCGGACGCAGGATCACGAACGCGTCGGAGATGTTCTGCGGCATCGGATCGGTCGCGACCTCGGCCGTGCCGGTCTTCGAGTAGACGAAGGCCACTTCGGGAAGCGAGGAGACCGCCCGCTCGATCCTGCGCTGCATGTCGAGCGACTGCTCGAGCGACGTCGACGGGATGCGCAGCGCCTGAACCGAAAGGTCGCCCTCGTCGAGCTGCGGGATGAACTCCTGGCCCAGGGTCAGGAAGAGCAGGCCTGCCGCCGCGAAGGTCGCGAAGCCGGCGCCGATCCACCGCCACGGCCGGGCGATGACCCGGTCCAGCAGCGGCTCATATCGCTCCTTGACCCAGCGGATCGCGCGAACTTCCTTTTCAGCGACCCTGCCGCGGATGAGGATCGCGACCATCGCCGGCACGAAGGTGAGCGAGAGGATGAAGGCGCCGACGAGAGCGAGCATGACGGTGATCGCCATCGGCGTGAACATCTTGCCTTCGACGCCGGTGAAGGTGAGCAGGGGCGCGAAGACGAGCAGGATGATCGCCTGGCCGTAGATGGTCGGACGCACCATCTCGCGCGACGCTTCGTAGACCTCGTGCAGCCGCTCGCTCAAGGTGAGCAGGCGGCCTTCTTCATGCTGCCGCTCGGCGAGACGTCTCAGGCAATTCTCGATGATGATGATCGAGCCGTCGACGATGAGCCCGAAATCGAGCGCGCCGAGGCTCATCAGATTCCCCGACACCCCATATTGGTTCATCCCGATCGCCATCATCAGGAAGGACAAAGGGATGACGAGCGCGGCGATGATCGCGGCGCGGATATTGCCGAGCAGCCAGAACAAGGCCGCGATGACGAGCAAGGCGCCTTCGACGAGATTCTTCTCGACCGTGGCGATGGTCGCCTCGACCAGCGCCGAGCGATTGTAGAGCGGGGTGACCTCGATCCCGGGCGGGAGCGTGGGAGATACCTCGGCAAGGCGCTCTGACACGGCTTGGGCGACGACCCGGCTGTTGCCGCCAGCCAGCATCAAGGCGGTGCCGACGACGATCTCGCGCCCGTTGGTCGAGGCGGCGCCGGTCCGTAGCTCGCCGCCGACCCGGACGATGGCGACGTCGGCGACCGTGACCGGCACGCCGTTTCGCGTGGCGATGGTCGCCCGGCCGATCTCGTCGGCGTGGCGGATGCGGGCATCGGCGCGCACGAGAAAGGCTTCGCCGCCGCGCTGCACGAAATTGGCGCCGACCGACAGATTGGCGCGCTCGAGCGCCTGCGCCAGCTCGGAGAAGGAGACGCCGTAAGCGGCGAGGCGGCCAGGATCCGGCTGGACGACGAACTGCTTTTCATAGCCGCCGATCGAATCGACGCCGGCCACGCCCTCGACGGTGCGCAATTGCGGGCGGACGACCCAGTCCTGGATGGTGCGCAGATAAGCGAGCCGGGAGACCTCGTCGGTCAGCCGCTCCCCTTCCGGCGTCAAATAGGAGCCGTCCGGCTGCGGACCCGGCCGGCCGGCGACGCGCGGCGCGCCGGCGTCATAATCGACCGACCACATCAGCACCTCGCCGAGCCCGGTCGAGACCGGTCCCATTTGCGGCTGGACGCCTTCGGGCAGGCTCTCGCCCGCCTGCGCCAGGCGCTCGGAGACCTGCTGGCGCGCGAAATAGATGTCGACATTCTCGTCGAACACGGCGGTCACCTGGGTGAAGCCGTTGCGCGAGATCGAGCGCGTATGATCGAGGCCCGGAATGCCGGCGAGCGACGTCTCGATCGGGAAGGTGACCAGCCGCTCCATGTCGAGGGGCGAGAATTGCGGGGCGGCGACGTTCACCTGCACCTGCTTGTTGGTGATGTCGGGAACGGCGTCGATCGGCAGCCTGAACAGCTGCAGCGCGCCATAAACGGCGACGGCGAGGGTGGCGAAGAGCACGGCCCAGCGGAAGCGGACGGCGGCGTCGAGCAGACGGTCGATCATGATAAGCAAATCCTGTCGCCGCCCCGATCGGCGGCCATGAGAGGG
This sequence comes from Sphingomonas sp., assembly GCA_019635535.1. NCBI lineage: Bacteria > Pseudomonadati > Pseudomonadota > Alphaproteobacteria > Sphingomonadales > Sphingomonadaceae > Sphingomonas > Sphingomonas sp. The sequence continues at coordinate 2,484,782 of JAHBZH010000001.1, read as the reverse complement.
TCGTTGCGGAGGAAGGCCGCGCTCAATGCTCGGCCTCGCTCGCGCCGAGCTGGGACTTCAGGACGAAGGCGCCCCGCGTGACGACGACGACACCGGGCGCGAGCCCTTCCAGGATCTCGACCCGTCCGCCGCTGCGCTGGCCGACCGTGACCGGCACCGCCTGGAACCCGCCCTCGGCCTGCACGAAGACGACGTCGCGGCCCTCGACCTGCTGGACCGCTTCTTCGGCAATCACGACGCCGCGGGTCGCCGAGGCCCGCGGCATGATCCGGACCCGGACCGCCTGGCCCTGGGTAAGGCCCGCGGGCACGCCGAGCGGCTGCAGCACGACCGTGGCGGCGCGGCTCTCGGCGTCGAGGGACGGCGTCGACGAGCGCACGACGGCATCCACGGTCCCGCCGCCCGGCAATTCGACGATCGCGCGGTCGCCCGGCCGGATGCGCGTCGCGTCGGTCGACGGGACCGCGGCGTCGACCTGGATGCGGCGGGGATCGGCGACGTTGAACAATTCGGCGCCGGCCGTGACATAGGCGCCGAGCTGGGTGTCCATCTCGGTGATCCGGCCGGCGATCGGGCTGCGCACCGCGAGATAGCGTCCGCCGCCGGTGACCCCCGCGGCACGCACCGCGGCTTCGGTCCGGCGAAGCTCCACTTCCGCTTCGTCATGCGCGGCTTCGGCCGCCTCCATGTCCTCGCGCGAGGTGATCCGCTCGCGGAACAGCCGCTGCTCGCGTTGCCAGGCGGCGTGCGCCGCGCGCTCGCGCGCCGCCGCCGCGTTGCGCGCCGCGACGAAGGCGGCGGCATCCCGGCTTTCGAGCAACGCCACCGTCTCGCCGGCGGCGACCGCGTCGCCCAGCCTCTTGCTGATGCGAACGACGGCGCCGTCGGCGCGCGCCGTCAGGAGCGCCTGGCCGTCGGGCGGCGCGGTCACCGTCGCCTGGGCGAGTATTTCGGTGGCGAGCATGCTCGGCGCGAGCCGCTCGGTGCCGATGCCGGCGGCCCGGACCCGAGCCGCCGTCATCTCGACAAAACCCTCCCGGTCGTGGCCGGCCTCGGCCTTTCCCGCCGGCTCTCCGGCCGCCGGTGCCGGCCCGTCGGTCATCGAGCGGCCGATCAGGACTCCGGCCGAGCCGACTGCGAGCAAGGCGGCGGCGCCGAACGCGACCAGCTTGCGGCGATCCCGGGTCTCCCTGGTGATTTCCATGTCGATCATCCTCATTGAGCCGCGACCCGGCCGAGCTCGGCGGTCGCGAGGGCAAGGGCGAGGCGCGCATCGATCAGCGCCGCCTCGGCGGTGGTGTAGGCATTCTGGGCGTCGAGCAGCTCGATCAGGCTCGCCCGCCCTTCCCGGTAGGAGGATTGCGCGAGCCGCAGCGCCTCGAAGGCTTCGGGGATCGCGGCGCCCTCGAGCGCCCGGACGCGCGCTTCGGCCGCCTCGACGGCCGCGATCGCGTTGCGTGCGCGCACCGTGACATTCGCCAGCGCGTTCGCGCGCCGCGCCTCGGCGGCGGCGACGTTGGAGCGGGCGGCGGCGATATTGCCTTGGTTGCGATCGAACAGCGGAATCTGCATCGAGATCCCGCCGACGAGAGCCACGTCGCCGCTGCCGCGGAACTGGCGCAGGCCGACGCCGACGGCCGGATCGAGATTGCGCGCGGCCCGCTGCTGGTCGAGCTCGGCCGCGGCGATTGCCCGCTCCGCGTCGGCAAGGCGGACGTCGAGGCTGCGCCCCGCGTCGATCGTCCTTGGCTCGAGGTCGAGCAGGCTGCCGGCGACGCTCTCCGGGGGCGAGGTCGCGCCGAACAGAGCGGCGAGGGTGAGGCGCGCGGCCGCTTCGTCCGCCTGCGCGGCGGCGAGCTGCGCCGCCGCCTGGGCGGCCGCCGACCGCGCCCTCAGGGCCCTCAGCGGCGGATCGCGCCCGGCCTCGACGAGCTGGCCGGCGATACGTGCGAGCTCGCGCGCGAGGCGGTCATTTTCCTCCGCGAGCCGCAACCGGTCGCGCGCGGTGACGGCGCGCGCGAACTGCTCCCGGACCTGCCGGGCGAGGTCGGCGCGCGCGATGGCGAGCCTGAGCTCGGCGGCGGCGAGTTCTGCCCGCGCCACGCCGAGCCGCGAGCGGCGGCGCCCGCCGAGATCGAGCCGCTGGCTAATCGCGACCGTGGTCTCGAGCCCGCGCGTGCCGGCATAGTCGCCGCTGCCCGCGAAATTCTCGAGCTCGACGCTGAGCTCGGGATTGGGAAGCAGGCCCGCCTGCCGGGCGCGCGCCTCGGCGGCCGATACGGCGGCGCGAGCCGCGACGATCTCCGGCGAGCGGGACTCCGCTTCATCCAGGGCCTGAGAAAGCGTGAGGTTGGCGGGAAGGGGAGTGTCGCGCGGCGCCGGCAGGTCCGGGGCGGCCGGCGGCGGCGCCGGCGGTCCGACCGTTGGCGGAGCGAGCGGCGTTCCGACGCGCGGGGTGGCGGGCGTCGCGACTTGCGCGAGCGCCGCCGACCCGGGGGGCGACGCCATCGCCGCGGCGGCGGCCGCGGCAAGCATGAATTTCATTCTCTGGGACTCCTGAAGACACGAGAGATCCGCCGCTCGTCGGCGGAGCTAGGGCGTCTTCAGGCGATCGGGGGGCGCAAGGACTGGCCGGGGTCGGAGCCGCTCAGGACTTGCGTCTCGAACGTGCGGGCGCGTCGCGCCGGCGGCGACAGCGGCGAGCCGAACGCGGCTACCTCGGCGATGGCCGAGCAATGGCCGTGGCAGACGGCGTGATGATGGGTCGTGCCCTTGTCCGAATCGCCGGGCACCTGATCGGCATCCCCTTCGAAATGGCCGGCGGCGTCGCCGCTGATCTCGACGCATTCGAACGCCTCCGTCGCCTGCGCGGCGGTCGCCGACCAGGCGACCAGCGCCATCATCAGCACGCAGAAGAAGGCCAGCAGGCGTCGCATCGGCGGGGTCTCTAACAGCAATGGACCGCGAATGGGAAGGACGGGATCACAGCCATCGTCTCACCCGGTCGCGATAGGCCTTATAATCCGCCCCGAACCGGCGCGCGAGATAGCGCTCTTCGCGCGGGATCACGAGACGGTCGATCGCGACGACGACGAATGCGACCAGGATTGCGGCGACGAGGCTTTCGAAGAAGATGGCGATGCCGGCGGAGGTCAACGCCATGCCGAGATACATCGGATTACGGCTGAAACGGTAAACCCCCGTCCGGATCAGGGTTTGGTCGGGCTCCCACGGCTCCGGCCGGGTCCGGAAACGCCGAAAGAGCCCGAGACAAATGGCGATGAGGACGAGACCGGCGACGGCCACGACCGCTCCGGCAAATTGCGACGGATGGGTGACGTGCCGCCATTCGAGCGCATTGCCGTCGAGAAGCACGCCCGCGGCGGTTGCCGCGCCGAACACCAAGGGCGGCGGCACAAAGACGCCCGGTCCGTCCTCGTCCGTCATGCCGCACACGCCTTCGCTTCGCGCGATTGCGCCAGTTCCGAGCGCGCCTGCCGGATGATCTGAAACCCGCCGCTGAGCGCGAGCGCGGCCATGATTGCGGCGACCGTCAAATCCGGCCAGGCGGAGCCGGTGCCGAACACGCCCAGAGCGGCAAGCAGCACCGCAATGTTGCCGAGCGCGTCGTTGCGCGAGCAGATCCAGACCGAGCGCATGTTGGAATCGCCGTTGCGGAAGCGAAAGAGCAGCACGGCGACGCCCAGATTGGCCGCCAGGGCCAGGGTGCCGACGGCGCCCATCACCGCCGGGTCCGGGCTTGCGCCGGCCAGCGCCGCCCAGGCGGCGGACAGCGCGACATAGAGGCCGAAGGCGAAGATGGTCGCCCCCTTGACCAGCGCCGCGCGGGCTCGCCAAGCCAGCGCCAGCCCGACGACGCCGAGGCTGATCGCATAATTTGCGGCGTCGCCCAGGAAATCGAGCGCATCGGCCTGCAGCGAGCGTGATCCGGAAAGCGCGCCCGCCGTCAGTTCGACGACGAACATGAGCGCGTTGACCGCGAGCGCGATCCACAGCGCGCGGCACCACGCGGGCGACGATTTGGCGTCATCGGCGGGGCTGCAGCATCGGGTGGACAAGCGGAAACTCCGTCAAGGTTGCCGCGACGGCTATGGACCCTGTAGCCACTCCGGGGTCAAGCGTCTTTCATCGAGGGCGGCGGCAGGCGATGGCCGTGGCTGAAGCGGGGCGCGGCTTCCAATGGCGGTGGCGGCACCCTATGAGGCTTGTAGCCACTAGAGAGTTCAGGGGCTCGGATGCGATGAAGATCGGGGAGCTCGCAGGGGCTACCGGCGCCAACAGCGAGACGATCAGATATTATGAAAAGATCGGGCTGCTGCCGCGCCCGGGGCGGACCGATTCCAACTATCGCGACTATGGTCCCAAGGATGTCGAACGGCTCGCCTTCATCAGGCACGCTCGCGGACTCGGGTTCGAGATAGCCGACATCCGTTCCCTCATCGGTCTGGCCGAGCAGCCCGATCGGGACTGCGGCGAGGTCGATTCGATAGCCTCGCGCCACCTGACCGACGTGGAAATCAAGATCGCAAGGCTCGAGACGCTGCGGGACGAACTGAAGCAGATGGTCGAATCCTGCCGCGGCGGCCGGGTCGACACATGCCGAATCATCGAGGCGATGGGCGACCACAGCCATTGCGGACCTAGCCATCGTCCGTTGACCTAGAAGCGCCCCCACGGCGCGCGGGAAGAGCGGCGGCCGTGGGCGAGCTTCGGGCTCCTTTCTATTCGACCGCTTCGCGGATCTTCGGCTGCATGTCGGGCGTGACTTCCGCGGGCCGCGCGGGAAGCGCCGAGCTGCCGCGCTCGCCGTTTCTTTCGATGTCCTCGATGAGGATGTTCATCTCCGCGATCTCGCGCACCTGGCTGGCGATGATCTCGTCGGCGAGCTCGCGCACGCGCGGGTCGCTGATCGCGGCCTTGCGGGCGTTGTTGATCGCGATCGAATGGTGCGGGATCATCGAGCGCATGAAGGCGACGTCGCCGATCAGCGCCTGGCTTCGGTTGACCAGCAGAAGGGCGATGCCCAGCACGATCGCGCCCGCGAGGACGCCGACCTTGGCGGCCATGCCCTTGTACATCGACCACATGAAGCCGAGCATGATCACCGTCATCACGCAGCCCATCACGAACGACGCCACCAGGCGGTTCACGCTGAACGTGGCGTGGTCGAGGCTGTAGATCAGCTGGTACATGAGGAAGAACATCACGGCCACCGAGGTCGCGATCATTCCGGCAAACTTCCCCCACGACATGCTCATTTCATGCTTCTGTTCCATCATTTCCTCCGAATGGGTGATTAGCTGCCCCGGCCGGCAGCCCAAGCCGCGGCCTTCGGGGGCGTGCGACATCTCGGGACGGGCCGGTGTCACGAGGCCGCGGTCCGATCGTCCGCGACCGCAAAATGGCACCGGCTAAGCCGATCTTGGCGGCGGGGTCTCGAGGTCGCCCTGATGGGAGGCGCGCGCCGGAGCGGCCCTGGTGGCGGGCAATGGGCGCAACGCCTTGGTCGTAAGGAACTGGGGTGGCGCCGGGCAAACCGCGGCGGGCATGAACGCGGAATGGCAGCAGGTATGCGTCGACCGTTGCGGGGAATCCCGCTGCGCGTCAGGTGGCGCCTCGCAATGTCCCTGGGCCATCATCTGCAGCTGGTGGTCGGGGACCGCGGCGGCGGCTTCCCCGAGGCGCGCGAGCGCCGGCGCCGCCGCGAGCGCCAGCGCGGCCAGAGCAGCAAGGACATGTCTGATGCCTATGGCAGCACCTCGGCGAATCCTTTCTCCAGGCTGAACAAGCCGGAGAAGCGCGGGTTCCCATTGCGTCGGCGTCCCTGAGAGGGCAGCGCCGGCGTGACGCGACCGGACTTGACCGAAACGGGCGTTTGCGGCGGCAGGGTCGCCGCAGGGGCGCCGGCCGGACTCAGTGGCCGGACAGACGATCCAGGATCGGGCAATCGGGGCGCGCGTCGCCCGCGCAATCGGCGATCAGCGTGGCCAGAGTCCGTTCCATCGCGCGCAACTCCCTGATCTTGGCGCGGATCGCCCGGACATGGACGGCGGCGGCCTCGCGGACATCGGCGCTGGCGCGCCCGCGGTCGCGGTAGAGGTCGAGGAGATGCCGGCACTCCTCGACGCTGAAGCCGAGCCCACGCGCGCGGGCGACGAAGCGCAGCTCGTGGATGTCGCGCTGGTCGTAATCGCGAAAGCCGTTCGCGCGCCGCCCGGGACGGATCAGCCCGATCAGCTCATAATAGCGGATCGTCTTGGCGGTGAGACCGCTCTGCCTTCCCGCTTGTCCGATGTTCATGTTCCGCTTTCCTCCCCGGAGACGGCCCGCGCGGCGAAGAGCGAGATCTCGCCGGTCGGGGTCGCGACGCGCGCCGTCTCCCGAACCGCGAAGCCGGCCTCGCGCATCATCGGCTCGAGCACCCCATCCGCGTTCGGCTGAGTGTCCTCGACGCCGTCGAGCATCTGGACGGTCATCCGGAAGGCCAGGCGCATCGCCCGTGATCGCTGCTCTGCGTAATCGGCCAGATGGAACTCACCGCCTTCGGGCAGCAGGCGCCGGAACGCGCGCAGGAGCGCGCGCTTCCCCGCCAGCGGTACCTGGTGGAAGACCAGGCTCGAGACGATCTTGGTCGGCAGCCAGCGCGACGGAAGCCGGCCAGGTTCGAGGTTGCCCTGAAGCAGTCGGACCTGAGGGTAGCCAGCGAGCTTGGCGCGCGCGCGCCCGATCGCCTCCTCGTCGGGATCGATCCCGATGAGCTCCGCGTCGGGGGAACGGCGCGCAAGGGCGAGCAGAAGGGAGCCGGTGCCGCAGCCGACGTCGAGAATGCGGTCGCCCTCGCCCGGATCCACCTGGTCGACCAGGGCCGCGCGCCACCGCCTTTCCCGGGTCAGCAGGCGGATGGCCGAATCGTAGAGCGGGGTGAGCGCGGCATGACCGAGCGGCGGCGTATGAGCGAGGGCGCGCACGCTCATTGCCGTAGCGCGAGGTCGAGGCTGCGAAGCCGCAGCGCGTTGCCGATCACCGAGACCGACGACAGGCTCATCGCCAGGGCCGCGATCATCGGGCTCAGCAGCAGTCCGAAGACCGGATAGAGCACCCCCGCCGCGATCGGAACGCCGAGGGCATTATAGCCGAAGGCGAAGAGCAGATTCTGGCGAATGTTGGCGGTGACCGCGCGCGACAGGCGCCGCGCGCGGACCATGCCGATGAGATCGCCCTTCACCAGCGTCACGCCGGCGCTCTCGACCGCGACGTCGGCGCCGGTGCCCATCGCGATGCCGATGTCGGCGCGTGCGAGCGCCGGGGCGTCGTTGACGCCGTCGCCGGCCATCGCGACTACCCGGCCCTCCCGCTTGAGGCGGGCGATCGCCTGGTCCTTGTCCTCGGGCAGCACTTCGGCGACCACCTCGTCGATGCCGAGCGTCCGCGCGACGGCGCGCGCGGTGCGCTCATTGTCGCCGGTCAGCATGATGATCCGCAAGCCTTCGGCGTGGAGCGCGTCGACCGCCTGCCGCGTCGTCGGCTTGATCCGGTCGGCGACCGCGATCAGGCCGGCGGCCGTGCCGTCCACGGCGAGGAACATCACGGTCGCCCCTTCGTCGCGATGGCGGCCCGCCTGGGCCTCCAGCGCGGCCGGGTCGGCGCCTTCTCCGGCCATCATCGCCGCGTTGCCGATCGCGACCCGCCGGCCGTCGATCCGCCCGGCCACGCCCTTGCCGCTCACCGAGGCGAAGTCCTCGACGGGACGCAGCGGCGCGCCTTGCTCCTCCGCCGCCGCGACGATCGCGTGGGCGAGCGGATGCGCGCTCGATCCTTCGAGCGAGGCGGCGAGGCTCAGCAGCTCCTCGGGACGGTGCCCGTTCGCGGTCTCGATCGCGACCAGCGCCGGCTTGCCTTCGGTCAGCGTCCCGGTCTTGTCCACGACGACCGTGTCGACCGCGGCGAAGCGCTCCAGCGCCTCCGCATTCTTGATCAGCACGCCGTGCTGGGCGCCCTTGCCGACCCCGACCATGATCGACATCGGCGTGGCGAGGCCGAGCGCGCAGGGGCAGGCGATGATCAGCACCGACACCGCCGCGATCAGCGCGAACGGCACGCTCGGCGGCGGCGCGAAGACGGACCAGAAGGCGAAGGCGGCGACGGCGACCAGGATCACCGCCGGCACGAACCAGCCCGAGACCTGATCGACCTTGCGCTGGATCGGCGCCTGGCTGCGCTGCGCCTCGGCGACCATCTGCACGATGCGGGCGAGCATCGTCTCCGCGCCGACCCGCTCGGCCGTCATCACGAAGCTGCCGTCGCCGTTGAGCGAGCCGCCCGTGACGGGATCGCCCTTGCCCTTCTCGACCGGAATAGGCTCGCCGGTCAGCATGGATTCGTCGAGCGCGGAGCGGCCGTCGGCAATCACGCCGTCGACCGGCACGGCCTCGCCCGGCTTCACGCGCAGCCGGTCGCCGGCGCGGACGAGATCGAGCGGGATGGTCCGCTCGCCCCCGTCCTCGACGAGGTGCGCCGTCTTGGGCGCGAGATCGAGCAGGGCGCGGATCGCCGATCCGGTCTGCTCGCGCGCGCGCAGCTCGAGGACCTGGCCGAGAAGCACCAGGGTGACGATGACGGCGGCAGCCTCGAAATAGAGGCCGACGCCGCCATGGTGCATGCGAAAGGCGGGCGGGAAGATCTGAGGCGCGACGGCGCCCACCAGCGAATAGGCCCAGGCGACGCCGGTCCCGATCGCGATCAGCGTGAACATGTTGAGATGCCGCGTCAGCAGGCTCTGCCAGCCACGCACGAAGAACGGCCAACCGCCCCACAGCACGACCGGCGTGGCGACGACGAGCTCGGTCCAGTCGAGCGCGCGCGCGCCGACCATCTCGACGCTCATCGGCCAGAAGTGGCGCAGCATCACCAGGATCGCGAGCGGCGCGGTCAGCACCGCCGAGACGACGAAGCGACGGCGCATGTCGAGATATTCCTCGGACGGGCCCTCGGTGAGCGCGAACGCCTTGGGCTCGAGCGCCATGCCGCAGATCGGGCAGGTACCCGGCCCGACCTGCTCGATCTCCGGGTGCATCGGGCAGGTATAGATCGCGTCCTCGGGCGCCGAATCCATCGGGCGGCGGTCGGGATCGAGAAACAGCTCTGGCCGCGCCGCGAAGCGCTCGCGGCACTTGGCCGAGCAGAAATAATAGTCCTCGCCCACGTGGCTGGCGTGATGCGGCGTCGTCGCGGGATCGACCGACATCCCGCACACCGGGTCGATCGCAGTGCCGGTCGTCCTGGCGCTCTTCGCACCATGGCAGCAGTTCGTCTGGTTCATCATCAGCCTTCCTTCGGCAAGTCCCGAGTCGCGGAGGTTGATGCACGTTCCAGCAACTGGAAGGTCAAGCCTGTCATGGAGCCCCCCAACTTATACGACGAACCGGTCCCATCCGGCATAATGCTCGCTGCTGCGGGGCCCCCGCGGCAGGCTGAGCATGACGAGCGCGAAGCCGAGCCCGGCGCCGAGCACGCTCGCCAGGCCGCTCCCGCCCTCGAGCAGCCAGGGTGCGGTCATCAGCCAGAGCCCGAGCGCGGCGTTCGCGAAGCGCAGCGGGCGGGCGACCTCGGCCGTGGCGATGATCGCCACCGTGATGACGAGCGCGCCGACCAGATGATCGCTGTTCGCCATCGCGCCGGTCGTGCCGAGCAGGATCCGGGTCAGCATCAGGAACAGGCCGATCGCGATGCTCGCGGCGAGCGTCTTGGGCAGGGTGACCCCGCGCCTGGCCTCGGCCCAGGCCGGGCGCGCCGCGTCCATCGCGTCCCCCTCATATTCCTCGCCGGCCTCGACCGCGCCGCCCTTGAAGAAGGTGCGGACGAGCGGTCTGCCGCGCCGGCGCGACCAGACCAGGAACTGGCCCATCGCGACGAGCTCGTCGAGCGCGAACGGGATCATGATCAGCATCGCCAGGCCGGCGATCAGCGCCGGCGTGCTCCAGGTGGCGAGCAGGATCGGCTGGATGATGATGAAATAGATGCTGACGACGCCGAGCGGCACGACCAGGATGCCGAAGAAGGTCACCATCCAGGGCATGGTCCGCCAGCGCGTTCGCGTGCCCATCACCGCCATCAATATCTCGATCAGGTAGCTCACCGCGCCGAGCCCGGCGTCGGGGATCGGCCAGGCGCGCGAGACATAGGAAGTGATGATCTCCTCGGTGCCGTTGCGCGGGTCGGTGGGCGAGCCCGCGAAGAACGGCTCCCAGGCGGCGTCGACATGACCGAGCTGGTAGGCGGTGAGATGCCGCGAGACGAGCAGCCCGATGACGCCCATCACGACGATCGGGAAACGCTGCGCGGCGGTCGAGGGCGAATAGGTCCAGCCCGGCGGCACGGAGACCGGGTCCATCATCCCCTTCATGTCCATTCCGGGCATCATCGGCACCAGTACCGAGAAGGCGATGACCAGCGCGCCGACCAGCATCTCGTTGGAATAGACCGCCGGGCTCGGCGCCCAGAGCAGCAGCGGCACGAACAGCAGCCAGAGGCCGGCGAAGCAATTGGCCCATTGCCCGAACCAGGCAGTCCGGTTCGAAAGCGAGAGCGCGCCGAACAGGGCGATCAGGAGGCCGGTCGCGACGTCGTTCCAGGCCAGCATCAGGCTGCGCCATTCGATGGGGGCAAGTCCGCGCTCGGCGGTGACCGCGCGCACAGCTTCCGGCACCGAGGCGGGATCGGCGAGGCCGAAGACCAGCGGGCTGGAGGCGAGCCACAGGCCGAGGCCGATATTGGCGAAATGGGCCCAGCGCGTGCGGCGCGCATCCTGTGCCATCATCGCCTCATGGCCGTGGCCGCCATCCGGCATCCCGCTCGCCTCGCCGGGACCGGCTTCCCGCGATCCGTCGCCTTCCTTCCCGCGCGGCGATGGTCCGTGCCAGGCGACGAGCGCGGGATTGAGCTTGTTCTCCCTGTACCAGCCGACCGGGTCGCGCTTCAGCGCCTCGACCATCCCGGGGAGGGTGTCGCCGAGCCGGTGCTCCGGCTGCCAATCGAGGAGCGAGCGGGCGCGGCCGATGTCGAGGATATAGTGATCGTTGGCCGCCTCGACCATCCAGGGCTTGATGAAATTGTCCTGGCCGAGCACCTCCTCCTGCAGCCAGGTCCCGGCTTCGGCGAGCGCTTGCGGCACGCGGATCGTCGTCCACTCCTCGCCGTGGAGCGCGCAGCCGATGATGTTCTGCACCTCCTCATAGCCGAGCGCCTCCGGCTCGCCGACGAGCAGCGGCAGCTCTTCCGGGAGCTCGCCGCGCCGTTCGATCAGCCGCGCGACCGCCTCGGTGAGGTCGTCGAGATGGACGAAGGACTGGTTCGCGCAGAGCATGCCGGGATAGAGATGCGCGGTCAGGCGATGCTCGTAGATGCGCGAAATCTGCTGGGCGACGAACGGCGAATGGCCGATATCGTCATAGACGCCGGCGATGCGCAGCATCACCGCCGGCATGCCGCCGCGCGTCTCGCGCAGCATCTTCTCGGCTTCGACCTTGGATTGGGGGTAGGCCCATTGGGGATCGATCGGCCAGTCCTCGTCGATCCTCTCGTCCGGCCGCCGGGTCGGCCGGTGCACGAGCATGGTGCTGGCGAGGACGAACTGGCCGACCTCGAATCCGCGCAGCGCCTCGATCAGCCGGCGCGTGCCCTCGACGGTGATCTCGTCGTAAAGCGGGTTCGGCTCGCCGGAGACGTCGTAATAGGCCGCGAGATGGACCACCGAAGCGATCCGGGAACCGAACTCGGCGCGCACCGTCGCGAGCGCCTCGCGCACGGAGTCGTCGCTTCCGAGGTCGATATCGACCGTCCGCGCCGCGGAAGGCGGATCGGGCGGCCCGGGCCGGTCCAGCCCGACCAGCCGGTAGCGGCCGGCCAGGCGCTCGATCACCGCGCTCCCGATGAACCCGCTCGCGCCGGTGACGAGAACCACCTCCTGCTGCGCCATGCTGTTCCTCCTGCTTGCTCAGATTCTTATCCTCGGCGGCGACGTTCAGCGGGGCCCGGACCGAAGATATTTCACCAGCGCGGCGATCCCGAGCAGCAGCGCCGCCAGGACCAGCAGCCAGACGAGCCCCATGCCGATCATCATCATCCCGCCCCCGGTCATGCCCGGGCAGTCGTTCATCATTACGTCTCTCCTTTGCCTGTCCCTTTCCGATTCGTCCGCGCGGCCGGTTGTGACCGGGTTCCAGCGGCGATCATTGCGTGCCTCTGTAACCTTCGGGCAGCGGCGTCGGCCGCATCGCCCGGCGCATTCCCTGCTCCGCCGCCTCGCTGACGAAGCGTCGCGCGTGCTGGCGGATCAGGCGCGCGATCTCGGGATCGTCCGAGCGGTGCTCCACGCGTGCGCCTCCGGGAATGTCGGCGATCTCCATCCTCGCCCGGTCGCGGTTGCGGAACAGCTCTCGGAACACCGGGTCCATCGCTCGGATCGGCTGGCCGCGCTCGAACCGGGCCCGCATCTCCCGGACATGCCGCCGGATCAGCATCGCGACCTCCGGGTCCTCGCTGGTCGTCCAGGTGCGAACGCCGCCCGGAATGTCCTCGACGCGCCGCTCGATCGCCTCGTGACGCGTCAGGAGGCCGCGGATGGTGCGCATGTCGCCGCCCATCGCGCCCATACCGCCGCCGGGCCGCATGCCCATGGCGCCATTCTCCATCATTCCCATGCCGCCCCCGGCCGCGCGGGAGCCGTTGTCCGGGCCTTGCGGCGCGCACCCGGCCAGCGCCAGCGCCGCCGCGGCGCGGATTGCGTGAACGATGATCATGCGGGTTCTCCTTCCGGGGGTGGGATGGCGGGGGAAGCGTCGTCGCCCATCGGCCTCCCGGATCGCGGCGCCTCCTTGAGCGCGGCGCGGGCCAGGCGGCGATGGCCGAGCAATTTGTAGATGGCGGGCAGCACGAACAGCGACAGCAAGGGCGCGGTGATCATCCCGCCCACCATCGGCGCGGCGAGGCGCTGCATCACCTCCGAGCCGGCGCCGGTGCCGACGAGCAGCGGGAACAGTCCGGCGAGGATCACCGCCACGGTCATCGCCTTGGGCCGCACCCGGAGCGCGGCGCCGTCGATCAGCGCCTCGTCGAGATGCGCGCTCGCCGACATGCGTCCCGCCTCGGCCCGCTCCCGGATCGCCCGGTCGAGATAGACGAGCATGACGACTCCGAACTCGGCGGCGAGTCCCGCCAGCGCGATGAACCCGACCGCGGTCGCCACCGAGACGTCGTGGCCGAGCAGCCAGACCAGCCAGATCCCCCCGACCAGCGCGAACGGGACGGTCAGCAGGATGATCAGGGGCTGCCGCGCGCTCCGGAAGGCGAGGAACAGGAGCAGGAAGATGATCGCCAGGGTCGCCGGCACGACCCAGGTCAGGCGCTGCGCGGCGCGCTGGGCATATTCGAACTGCCCCGACCAGGCGATCGAATAGCCCGGCGGCAGGTCGACGCGCTCGGCGACCGCGCGGCGCGCCTCGCTCACATAGCCGACGATGTCGCGCCCGCGCACGTCGACATAGACCCAGACCGAGGGCTGGGCGTTCTCGCTGCGGATCATCGCGGGACCGGGATCGATGCTGATCGTGGCGACCGAGCCGAGCGGCACGATCGCGCCGCTCGCGGTGACGATCGGCAGCCGGCCGAGCGCCTCGGCGCTGTCCCTCGTCTCGCGCGGGAAGCGAATGTTGATCGGGTAGCGGGCGAGCCCGTCGACGACCTCGCCGATGCGAGCGCCGCCGACCGCCATCGCCGCGGTGCGCTGCACCTCCTCGATCGACAGCCCGTAGCGGGCGGCGGCGAGCCGGTTCACCTCGACGTTGACGTAGCGGCCGCCGCCGATCCGGTCGGAGACCGCCGAAGAGGTGCCCTCGAGCGGGCGCACCGCCGCCTCCACCTCGCGGCCGAGCCGCTCGAGCGTGGCGAGATCGGGCCCCGATATCTTGACCCCGACCGGGCTCTTGATCCCGGTCGCCAGCATGTCGATCCGGTTGCGGATCGGCGGCACGAACACGTTGGCGAGGCCGGGAATGCGCAGGCGCGCGTCGAGCTCCTCGATGATCCGCTCGGTGGTCATGCCCGGCCGCCACTCGCTGCGGGGCCTGAGGCGGATCGTCGTCTCGAACATCTCGAGCGGCGCCGGGTCGGTCGCGCTGTCGGCGCGGCCGGCCTTGCCGAACACGCTCAGCACCTCCGGCACGGTCATGATGATCCGATCGGTGACCTGGAGCAGCTCGGAGGCTCTCGCCGCGGAAAGGCCCGGCAGCGCGGTCGGCATGTAGAGGATGTCGCCTTCGTCCATCGGCGGCATGAACTCGCTTCCGAGACGCGAGGCCGGCACGATCGACAGCAGCAGCGCCAGGCCGGCGATCAGCAAGGTCGCCTTGGGCCGGCGCAGCACCCATTGGAGCCCGGGCCGGTAGGCCGCGATCAGCCAGCGGTTGAGCGGATTGTCGGCCTCGGGCCGGATGCGGCCCTTGATGAACAGGATCATCAGCACCGGCACCAAGGTCACCGACAGGCCGGCCGCGGCCGCCATCGCATAGGTCTTGGTGAGGGCGAGCGGCCGGAACAGCCGGCCTTCCTGCGCTTCCAGCGTGAAGATGGGCAGGAAGGAGAGGGTGATGACGAGCAGCGAGAAGAACAGGGCCGGACCGACCTCGACCGCCGCCTCGGTGAGGATCCGGCGCCGCGCCGGCTCGCTGAGCTCGCCGTCCCGCGCGCGCGCATGTTCGAGCTTCTTGTGGGCGTTCTCGATCATGACGATCGCCGCGTCGACCATCGCGCCGATCGCGATCGCGATGCCGCCGAGCGACATGATGTTGGCGTTGATGCCCTGGAAATACATCACGAGGAATGCCGCCAGCACGCCGATCGGCAGGGTGATGATCGCGACCAGCGACGAGCGCAGGTGGAGGAGGAACAGGATCGTCACCAGAGCGACGACGAGAAACTCCTCGGCGAGCTTCTCCCACAGATTGTCGACGGCGCGCTCGATGAGGTCGGAACGGTCGTAGACCGTGACCACCTCCACGCCCGGCGGAAGGCTGGCCTGGAGCTCGCGCAGCCGCGCCTTCACCGCCTCGATCACCGACAGGGTGTCGGCCCCCTGGCGCACGACGATGACCCCGCCCGCGACCTCGCCCTCGCCGTTCAGCTCGGCGATGCCGCGCCGGAAATCGGGGGCCAGCTGGACGCGGGCGACGTCGCCGACCGTGACCGGCGTGCCGCCGCGGGTCGCGCTCAGCGGGATGTTGCGGAAATTTTCGAGGGTCGAGAGATAGCCTCCGACCCTGACCATGAACTCGGCGCCGGCCCGCTCGACGACCGAGCCGCCGGCCTCCTGGTTGGCGCTGCGCACGGCGTCCATCACCTGGCCGGCGGACACGCGGTAGATCTGCAGGCGGTCGGGATCGATCTGGACCTGATAGGAGCGCACCATGCCGCCGAGGCTCGCGACCTCGGCGACGCCGTCGATCTCGCGCAGCTTGAAGCTCAGGAACCAGTCCTGGAGCGCGCGCAGCTGGCCGAGATCGTGGCGGCCGGTCCGGTCGACGAGCGCATATTGGAAGGCCCAGCCGACCCCGGTCGCGTCCGGGCCCAGCGTCGGGGCGACGCCCTGGGGCAGCCTGCCCGAAGCCTGGCTCAGATATTCGAGGGTGCGCGAGCGGGCCCAATAGAGGTCGGTGCCGTCCTCAAACAGGACCGTCACATAGGAATCGCCGAAGAAGGAGAAGCCGCGCACGGCGCGCACGCGCGGCGCCGACAGCATCGTCGTCGCGAGCGGATAAGTGACCTGAGACTCCACGATCTCGGGCGCCTGGCCCGGATAAGGCGTGCGGATGATCACCTGGACGTCCGACAGGTCCGGGATGGCGTCGAGCGGCGTGCGCATCGCCGCCCAGGCGCCGGCGAGCGCCAGGAAGGCGACGCCGAGCAGCACGAACAGCCGGTTGGCCGCCGACCAGCGGATGAGGCTCTCGATCATCGCGCCGGCGCCTGGGCGATCCGCTCGAGGACGTAGGCGCCGCCCTCGGGCTGCGGCCGCACCGCGAACGCGACCCGGTCGCCGCGCGCGAGGCCCCGCAGCATTGCCGGCTCGCGCACCGCGAAGGTCATCGTCATCGCCGGCCAGTTCAGCGCCGGAATGGGACCGTGCTCGATGGTGACCGTGCGCCGCTCGCCGTCGATCGAGCGGACCGTGCCGCTGCCGGTCGCGGGCCGGGGCGCCCCGCCCGGCGGAGGCGCATTGGCGTTGAGCCTTTCCATGACTCCGGTCAGCGATGCCTCGGAGTCGATCAGGAACTGGCCCGAGACGACCACCTCGGCGCCGGGCTCGAGTCCCGCCAGGATCTCGGTCCGCTCGCCGGCCTCGCGGCCGGTGCGCACCTCGACGGGCAGGAAGGCGCCGTCCCGCCGGACGACGACGACCTTGCGCCGGCCGGTGTCGATCACCGCCTCGCTCGGGACGACCAGCGCCATCCCGCCGGTTCCCATCACCGTCACGTCGGCGAGCATGCCCTCCTTGAGGCGGGCGCCGGGATTGGCGAGCGTGATCCGCGCCCGGGCGGTGCGGGCCTCGGCGTCGAGCGTGGGGAAGATATAGTCGATGCGCCCCGACCGCCGCTCGTCCGGATAGGCCGGGAAGGAAATTTCGACGGGCAGGCCGACGCGCACATCGCCGAGCGCCACCTCGGGGATTTCGGCGATCACCCAGACCCGCGAAAGCCCGGCGAGCGTGACGATCGACTGCCCCGGCGTCACCTGTGCGCCGGGCCGGGCGCCGATCGCGGTGATCACGCCGTCGGACGGGGCGGCGACCGGATAGGTTCGCTGAGGCGCGCCGCCCTGCTCGAGACGACGGATCATCGCGCCCGGCAGCCCGAGCAAGGCCAGCCGCTGGCGGGCGGCGCGGCGCAATTCGGGGGTCGCCACCTCCGGCGGCAAGGCGAGGATTGCGCGATACTCGTTCTGCGCGGTGAGCAGCTCGGGCGAATAGACCGAGGCGAGCGTCTGCCCGCGGCGCACGCTCTCCCCGACCGCGCGCACCGTCAGCCGCTCGACGAAGCCTGGGGTCAGCGTCTGCACCTCGGCGATCAGCCGCTCGTCGAACGCGACCCGCCCGACCGCCTGCACGCGCGGCGCGAAGTCGGCCATCCGCGCCTGCGTCGTGCGGATGCCCAGATTCTGGGCCATGGCCGGCGACACTCGCACGCCCTGCGCGTCGTCGCCGCCCGGGCATTTGGGAATCAGCTCCATGTTCATCGACGATTTGCCCGGGCCGGGATGGCGCTCCTGCGGGATCATCGGATCGTACCAGTAGAGCGGTTCGCCGGCCGGGCAGGGGGCCGCCGCGTCGCCGCCGCCGCGCGCGAGGACATAAGCCAGCGCCGCGGCGACGAGGAGGGCGACCGCGAGCAGCGCGAGCGCGAGCCGACGCCCCGGAGTCAGGCGGCGGACGATGGTCGTGTCGCGCTCGCTGTCGGTTCCGCTCATTCGGGGCACTCCCCCTGGAGGTAGAGAAGGTCGGCGCTGGCCCGGGCCAGCGCCGCCCGCTGCCCGACCAGGTCGAGCGCGGCGCGGGTCGTGCGCTCGCTCGCCACCTGGATGTCCTGCAGATTGCCCGCGCCGCCGGCCAGCCGGGCCTCGAGCGCGCGCTCGGCGCCGAGCAGCGCCGGCAGGGTCTCGCCGCCGGTCGTCATGTAGCGCGCCTCTGCGGCGCGCCACTGCGCCAGCGCGCGGTCATATTCGAAGACGAGCTGGCGGCGCATGTCCTCGACCCGGTCGCGGGCGGCGGCGGCGAGCTCGCTCGCCTCGGCGATGCGGCGATCCTGGAGTCTGCCGCGGTTGAGCGGCAGGTCGACCGAAAGCTGCAGGCTCAGCATGTCCGAGCGACCCCCGCCGCGATTGCCGTACATGAGCGACCAGCCCCAGTTTGGCAGACGCGCGGCGCGCGCCGCGTCGGTGGCGCGCTCGGCGACGAACGTCCGGCTCCGGGCCGCGTCGAGCTGCGGATGCCGCCCCAGCAGCGGCAGCGCGTCCGCGTCGGCGAGCGGACGGCAGATCGGCAGGGGACCGCTGACCGGCCGCGAGCCCGCATCGCCCAGCCAGCGGCCGAGCGCGGCGCGTCCTTCCTGCTCCTCGCCTCGCCGCTGCGCGGCCTCGGCGCGGGCCGAGGCGATCTCGGCGCGAATGGCGATCGCGTCGGCGGCCGTCGCCCGGCCGGTCGGAATGCCGGCTTCGGCGGTGCGCAGCCGCGCTTCAAGCTTGACGACCAGCTCGTCGAGCAGCTCGATCGCCTGGCGCGCTTCCAGGATCCGGATCCAGGCCAGCATCACCTCGCGCTGGATTTGGCGGGCGAGCAGTTGCTGCTCCGCCGTCGAGACGGCGCCCTCGGCGCGCAGGCGGGCCGCCTCCGCCTCGCGGCGCGCCGAGCGGACCTGCTCGCGGCCGATGCCGATGAAGCGCATCGTCATGAAGTCCGCGCTCGGGCTGAACGCGTCCGGACCGGTGACCGGAAGGTTCTGAACGCCCGCCATCAGCCGCGGATCCGGCAATTGGCGGGCGGCGACGGCGGCCTCCTCAAAGGCGCGCGCGGTTCGGGCATAGGCCTCGAGCGCGGGCTGGCGCTCGAGCGAGAGGCGCAGCGCCTCGTCGAGCGTGAGCGGCTCCTGGGCGTAAGCGGGAAGCGGCGCCGACAGGGCGGCCGCGAGGGCGGCCGCGAGCAGGCGGCGGGAAGGGCGGTGCATGGATCCGGTCCTCGGCATGGCGAACGCATGACGGCCGCGCGGCCGTCAGGCTTGCAGCTATTGGCTCTTGGCGAGCGAGGTCAGCCGGTACGTCCCGTCGGCCTCGCGGAACGCGAAGCGGACGGCGTCGCCGACCTCGATCCCGCGCAGCTGGTCGGGCGACGCCTCGAACGCCATGGTCATGGCCGGCCAGCCGATGGAGGTCACGGGACCATGGGCGATGGTCACCTGGCTCCCGGCGATCGCCGTCACGTTCCCTTGGGCGGCATGGACTTCGTTCTCGCCGGCGGTCTGGCCGCCGTTCGCGGCCGCGTCTCGCGCGGCGGGTGCCTGCGATCGGTCGCAGGCGGGAAGCGCGAGCGCCAGGGCGGCCGCGCCGAATATCGCAATGGTTTTCATTGTCGTGCCTCTTTGCTTCGTGCGGCAGACCGGATCGGGAGGCTGGACTCCCTGCGCTCCGCCGTTCCCGGCGTGGCCGGGACGAATGGATCGGCATGAACCGCCGGCGCAGCGCACCGGCAGATCAGCGGCTCAGAGGAACGAAGCTCTTGGAGGCGGGTCGGCGGTGCCGGGACCGAGCGACGACGGGGCGCGCGCGATCATTCCGGCAAAGGGCAATGCGGCGAGCGGCTCGTCCGAGCCGCTCGTACCGGCTCCGGGGACGACCCCCGCGGGACAGCCGATCGCGCAATCCGGCGTGCAGCAGGCCATCTTGTCATGGTCGCCGTCCATGCCGGACATGTCCCGCATCCCGTTCATCGCGGACATGCCCTCCATCGTGCAGCCGGCGGCCGGCCCGGCGAAGGCGGCTCCTGGCGCGCTAACCAGGGAGAGCGCCACGAGGATCGTGAGGATCAGTCTCGTCACGGCGCCTGACCTAGGCCCCTGGACAGGAGAGTCAAGGGGAGGGCGGATCGAAGAGCCGGATGTAGAGGGGCAAATCTCAAGCAATATCCTCGGCCTGCGCGTCAGGCTCGACCGGTGCGCGGGTGCCTCGCTCCGGGGCGTCGCGCAGCAGCGACACCTTGTCGAGATAGATTTCGGCGAGGCCGTAATGCGCGGCGACCACCGCCGGATTCGACGCGGCCTGGGCGCGCTTCACCTCCTGCTCGGCCCGGCGCTGGAAATAGACCAGGTCGGCTCCGCCTGGCGAAGGAATGTTTCCGTCGGTCATCTGTCTCAATACGCACCGCGGCCCCCGCACCCTCGCCGCGGCCGCACCGGCGAGAGCCCGTCCGTCGCGGGCTGCGCGCCGCCGCTGCGTAGTCTCATCGCAGGAACGCGCGCCAACCGGGAGCCGTGATGTTCGAGTTCGACAAGCATGTGCCCTCGGCGGATTTCGCTGCCGCGTCGCCCCGCGAAGCCTATGCGCCGCTGGCGGGCATCCGCAGGCGCTCGTTTCTGCTGTGGGGGGAGCATTGCATCGAGTGCGCCGCGCCCGACTGCTTCGCGAGCTGCGATCTCTATGACGCGCGTCCCGACCGGCGCTGCCGGCGCTTCGAATCCGGCGTGTACCGCAACCGGGCCTTTGCCGGCGCAAGCGGCTACGGCGCCGAGATCCGGTTCAAGACCTGGGGCAAGCTCGAGGCGCGCGGCCATGCGCTGCTGCTGCCGCCGGCGCTGGTGCGCGCCCTTGAAGCGGGTCTCGGGCTGGCGCTGCCCGTCGCCGACCGGGTGGGCCGTCTCGCGGACCGGCTCTTCGGGGACATTCGCTGGTCCTATCTCGGCTATTCGCTGCTCGAGCGCATCGTCCCCTGGCTGCGCCGGCGCGGCGCGAGGACGCCGCCGCCGGACATGTTCGCGATCGAACTCTACAATCCGGAACCGGAGCCGGCCTCGCTGCTCTTCTCGATGAGCGTGGATCGGACGAAGCTGCCGCCTGGATCGGGCGCCGATCGGGTTCCGCCGCCGCTCCAGCTCGACCTTGCGATTCCGCCGGGCTATTTTCGGCGGCTCGTCCCCGCTGAGCTGTTCGCGGACCTGCTTGCCTCGGGGCTCCCCTACAACGTCGCGTTCACCCCGGCGGGAGAGGGGCTGGTCCGGCTGGTCTTCCTCACCGCCGACTTCGTCCGCCTCGCGCCCGGCGCGGCTGGTGCGCTCCCGGCGGGCGGGGCCGAGACGAGGCCAGGCGCGAAGTGCGTCGTCTTCGATCTCGACAACACCTTGTGGCGCGGCATCCTCGTCGAAGGGCCGGTTCGGCTGCGGGCCGGGGTCGCCGACCTGTTTCGTTCCCTTGACGAACGCGGCATCCTCATTTCTGCCGTCAGCCGCAACGACCCCGCGGAGGCGATGGCCCAGCTCGAGGCGTTCGGGCTCGCCGACTATATTCTTCACCCGGCGATCGGCTGGGGCGCCAAGTCCGAAGGCCTGCGACGGATCGCGGACGAGCTCGGCCTCGGCCTCGACAGCTTCATGCTCGTCGACGACAGCCCCTTCGAGCGCGACGAGGTGGCGCGCGCGCTCCCCGAGGTCGAGCTGCTCGACGAGCGGGCGCTGGACGATCTCGTCGACCATCCGCGCCTCGCCGGGACCGTGACCCGGGAATCGCGCGCGCGCCGGCTGATGTATCGCGAGGCGGGCGAGCGCGAGGCGGCCGCGCTGACCTTCGGGGACGACTATCTCGAATTCCTGCGCTCCTGCGCGATCGAGGTCGCCGTCCGGCCGGAGCGTCCCGACGATCGCGAACGCGTGCAGGAGCTGGTGCAGCGCACCAATCAGCTGAACTTCTCGGGGCGCAAATATGACCGTCTCGAGCTCGAGCGGCTGCTCGGCGAGCCCGGCCTCGACCGCCACGTCGTCTCGTGCCGCGATCGCTATGGCGACTATGGAATCGTCGGCTTCTGCCTCAGCCGCCGCCTTCCGAGCGGGCTCCTCATCGAGGACCTCATGCTGTCCTGCCGCGTCCAGGGCAAATATGTCGAGCAGGCGCTGCTGAGCCATCTCTGCGCGCGCGGGCGGCCCCGCGTCGTGAAAATCCGCTTTCGGCCCACCGGCCGCAACGCCGCGGCGGCAGCGGTCCTTGGGACGCTGGGCTTCGCCGCCGCGGACGCGGACCTGCTCGCCCGCGATGTTCCGACGGACCGTTTCGCGACCGATCTGGTCGCGGTCAATCGTCCCCGGAGGAGCGCGACGCGCCGGGCCGATGCGCGGCGAGCTTCGCGCGCGCCCGGTAAAGCCGCGTCTCGACCGCCTTCGGGCTGATCCGCAGCACCGTTGCGGCTTCCGCCTGGCTTAGCCCGTCCACCGCGCAGAGCAGGAGGGGTTCCTTGAGCGAGCGCGGCAAGGCGGCGATCGCCGCCCACAGCGCGTCGAGAGCTTCGCGGTCGGCGGCCGCGGCGTCCGGCGGGGGCGCTGGATCGGCGACGGCGGCCGCGTCGTCGAGCGGCCGCGCGAAGCTGAAGAAGCGTCGCACATTGCGGCGGCGCGCCCAGTCGCGGCATTTGTTGATCGCGATCCGTGCGAGCCAGGCGCGCAGCGGCCGCTCGGGATCGTAGCTTTCGAGATTCCGATAGGCGGCGACGAAGCTCTCCTGGACGAGGTCGAGCGCGTCGTCGGGACTGCCGACGTGGCCGAGGATCAGCCGGTAGAGCGGTTCCTTGTGCCTCCGCATGATCTCGGCGAAGGCGGCCTTGCGTCCGGCCAGGACGAGCGCGGCCAGTTCCCCGTCGGTACAGTCCTCGTCGCGCATGTCACCGCGTGTCGGTGAGCGCGCGGAACACGACCCGGTCGAACTCCGCCGCCTGCTCCGGCCGCAGCACGGCGCGCATGGCGAAGATGTGCGCGAGCGTCTCGTTCTGCAGCACGCCCATCGTTGCGTGGGACCGCTCCACCTCGGCGGCGACCCGGGGGCCGTAGCCGTGCTCGAGCTGGATCGCGGCGGCGAGGCGGGCATTTTCGGCCCGAAGCTCCAGCTCGAGCTCGCGGCGCCGGGCAGCGAATTGGGTTTCCAGGGACTCGATCCGCCGCAACTGCGCGCCATCGAGCTCCAGCTCCTCGTGCAGGAGGTCGTGCAGCGCGCTCGAGGCGGAGGGCTCGGGCGAGGAGATGCTGCGGCCGATGAGGACTCCGGCCAGAGCGGCGAGGAAGGCGATAAGCCCGACCTGGAGCGTCCGCCGGGGGCCCGGGCTCACCTTTGCCCCATCAGGAGCGTCGACGGGGCCAGCCTCGCCCCGTCGGTCAGCGGCGAGAGCGCCGCCTGCGCCTCGTCCGACCCGAGCGGCACCGCGCCGCCCAGCACGCCCATCGTCAGCGCGAACAGCGCCGCCACGGCCGACAGGCCCAGCGAGTCCCGGCTGCGCAGCGGTCGCTCGGTTCCGAGACGCTCGATTATCTCGGCTTCGATCCCCGACAGGCCGACCGGCGCCGGCGCCCGGGCGAGCCGGTCGAGCGCATCATCCACAGCATCGCCGTGCATCTCATCGTCTCCTTCGTCCTCAACTCCGTTACGCAGGTCGGCGGGGCGGCACTCGCTCCGCCGTGCAAGGTCGATAGCAGGGGCGGGCTCCCAGTCGAAGGGGCTGGAGAGCGGGACCGTGACGGGGAGGTGAGGGGACCGGGGCCGCCATGCGTAAATACGGGCGAGGAGCCGAGTCCCGTATGATCCATTATCCTGGTCCGACCCTTGCCCGCCGCCAGTTCCTGCGCGGCGCGGTCGCGTTTGCCGCGCTCGCGGCGGGCGGCTGCGCCCGCTCCGCCGAGCGTCCGGTCCCGGCGATGACGGTGCACCGCGACGCCGCGTGCGGCTGCTGCGGCGCGTGGGCGAGCCAGGCGCGCCGGGCCGGCTTCGCGGCGACCCTGATCGACGAAGCCGACCTGTCCGCGGTCAAGGCGAGGCTCGGCGTTCCCGCCGACCTCGCCTCCTGCCACACGGCCCTGGTCGACGGATATGTGATCGAGGGCCATGTCCCCTTCGACCAGGTTCGCCGGCTGCTGCGCGAGCGTCCGGAGGGCGTCGCCGGCCTGGCCGTGCCGGGCATGCCGGCGGGGTCGCCCGGCATGGAAGTGCCGGACGGGCGGCGCGAGGCCTATCAGGTGGTCGCCTTCGGCAGCAACGGCAGGCGGCGGGTCTATCATCAGGTTGCGGCCGCTTGAGCCGTCCGCGCCAGGGGTCGTCGCATTCAGGTCAGGAGAGGAACAAGATGGGGATGAAATCAGCAATCGCGCTCGTCATGCTGCCGGCCGCGCTTGCGCTCGCGGCGCCGGCCGCCGCTCAGGGCGGCCCCGAGACCGATGACAGCCGCGCCGTCAGCGAGGTGCTGGCCCGCTACCGCGCCGCGATCGAGCGGCTCGACGCCACCGGCACGGAGGTTTTGTTCGCCGAGGATTCGCAGATATTCGAGAATGGCGGCGTCGAGGGAAGCTACCGCAACTATCTCGCCCGCCATCTCGGGCCCGAGCTCGGCCATTTCACCGCCTTCAGATTCACCGACGTCAATGTCGACGTCCGTTTCGAAGGCGGCGTGGCGCTCGCCACCGAGACCTACAATTACCGGATCGAGCGCCACGAGGGCGCGCCGATCGAGCGCCGCGGAGTCACCACCAGCGTCCTGAGGCGCACGCCCGAGGGTTGGCGGGTGGTGAGCATGCACGGCTCGTCGCGGGCCCCGCGGCCGCCGCGATCCGCCGATTGAACGACCGATCATGAGGGCGGCGGCGAGAGCGGCCGCCGCCTGACTCAATGCGACATGTTGTTCATGTCGTGACCGGCGTGGGGATCCTCGGCCGGTGCGGGCTGCTGCTTCGGCGCGGGCCGCTCGCGCGGCGGCGAGGGGCGCTCGCGGGACGCCGCCGCCGGCTTCGCCGCAGGCTCGCCACGGACCGGGGGAGCCGCCTGAGCGGCATCTTGCGGCGCCGCCGCGGCGTCGTTGAGCGCCGGCGCAACCGCTTCGGTCTCGGCCCGGCCGTCGTCCGGGGTCGCCAGCCGGTTGATTTCCTCCGCGGAAGGGTTCTCGGCATTCCCGCCGCAGGCGGCCAGAGCGGGCAAGAGGGCCAGGGCCGCGATCGCCGTTTGATGTCTCATCTTACTGCTCCTGTCTTTGAAGGAGGCGCCGCGGATCGCGACGCCTAGAAATACATATGATCGAGCCCGTGGGTGAGCGCGGCGCCGAGCCAGCCCTGGACGAGCAGCAGCAGCGTCGTCGCGCCGAGCGTCCAGGTCATCGCCCGGCTCGCCACCGCGTCGGCCCGGCGCCAGGCCCAGAGTCCGATCCCGCCGACCAGCAGCGCCAGCACGGTACCGAGCCAGCGATGGTAGAGCTGGATGGGATCGCGGTCGGTAAGCGCGAAGCCGGCGTTGAACCAGCCGAGCAGGGCCGCGGTCAGAGCGGCAATCCCGGCGAGGACGATCAATGCGCGCAGAACGTCGGCGGCATGGCCGCGCCGCCGCGCGATGAGCAGCGCCAGCCAGCTCGCCGGGATGAGCGCGATCGGGAAGTGGACCGCGAACGGGTGCATGCGTCCGAGCCAGGAAACCAGGCGCCCGCCGAAGCCGGTGTGCGGCGGCTCCGCCTCCATGCCGTGGCCGTCCATCGCCATGCCGCCCGCATCCGTTGCCGCGGCATGTCCGTCCTCCGCGCGCTGCTTCGCTTCCTGCTGCTTGTTGTGGTCGGTGTGCGCGGCAATCGGCGCCGCCAAAGCGAGCGTCGCGGCGAGGCCGAGCCACAGCAGGAACCGCCGCAAGATCAGAACCATGTCCTCACTCCCAGCAAGAAGCGCCAGCCGCCGGCCCGCTCGCCGGCGGCGCGCCGGAAGGCGGCGGTGTCCCCGAAGGCGCGCTCGTAGCTGACCCCGACATAGGGGGCGAGCACGGCGGGCGCCCGGGCGGGGAAGAATTCGTGGCGCAGGCGAAGCCCGAGCTCGGCGGTCGACAGCCCGGAGCCGAGCCGCAGCTCCGGCACGTCCTGGAGCTGGAAATCGGCCTCGACCTGGGGCTGCAGGATCAGCCTCTGCGTGATCCTGAGGTCATATTCGGCCTCGAACCGCGCGCTGACGTCGCCCTTGTTCGAGACGAACAAGGCGGTGTCGAGCTCGAACCAATAGGGGGCGAGGCCCTGCAGGCCGAGAACGAGATAGGCGCGGCGCGGGTCGGGCGCGAAGTCGTAGCGCGCGCCCGCCTGGACGTCGAACCACGGGCTGATCGCGCGGCTCCACAGGGCCTGCACCTCCGCGCTCTCGAGCGCGCCGCCGAATTCGCCTTCGCCCTGCGACTTGATCCATAGCCGGTCGATGTCGCCGCCATACCAGAACTGGACGTCGTCCCAGGCATAGGCGTCGCGCCCCTCGCCGATGGCCACCTCGAGCCGGTCGATCAGGAACCGGGACTGGGGGATGGCGCCGTTGACGCGGCGCTCCTCCGCGCGCGCGCGCGCCATGTCGGCCGGATCGTAAGCGAGGTCGGCAGCGTGGACCGGGCCGCTCAGGGCCTCGGGCGGCGGCGGGGCCACCGGGGGCGCCGCGGGCTCCTCCATGGCGTGGCCGGCATGGGGGTCGGCAGGCGCGGGGGTGGCGGTCTGGGTCGGCATGGCATGGCCGGCGTGCTGATCGGCCCCCGCCGCGGGCGGCGAGGGGGCTGGGGGCTGGGCCGGCATGACGTGCCCGGCATGGGGGTCGGTCGTGGCCGGAGGAGGCGCGGGGGTCGGCCTGGACATGGCATGGCCCGCGTGCGGATCCGAGTCCGCCGGGGGGTGAGTCGCCGGCGTCGCCGCGTGGCCGGCATGCGGGTCGGGAGCGGGGGTCGGAGCCGGAGCCTGCACCGAGCAGGATTCCGGCGCCGGGGAGCTGGCATGCGCCGAATGTCCTGCGGCCGGAGGATTGGCTGGCGGGCAGGGCGACGGCGGAGCGGGGCGCGGAGCCGGCGGCCGGGCGCCATGTCCCTGATGCTGGGCCAGCGCCGGAGCGGACACGCAGGCGGCCAGCAGGAAGAGGAATCGCGCCCTCATGCCGGCTCTCCGTCGAGCGGCCGGACGGTGACGGTGCGCATCATGCCCGCATGCATGTGGTAGAGCAGGTGGCAATGGAACGCCCAGTCGCCGGGCGCGTCGGCGGTCAAATCGAGATCGACCGTTCCGCCCGGAAGCACGTCGACCGTGTGCTTGAACGGATGGTGGCCGGGATTGCCGTTCACGAGCTCCATGAAATGCCCGTGGATGTGGATCGGATGCGCCATCATGCTGTCGTTGATGAGTCTCAGACGCACGCGCTCGTTGCGGGCGAACCGGATCGGCTCGGGATTGTCCGAGAACTTGACCCCGTCGAACGACCACATGAACCGCTCCATGTTGCCGGTGAGATGGACCTCGACGGTGCGCGTGGCCGGGCGCGGATCGGGGTTGGGCGCGAGCGACACGAGGTCGCGGTAGGTGAGAACCCGGTGGCCGACATTCTCCAGGCCGTGGCCGGGCTCCCCGGTGCGGTCGACAGGCATCTCCGCGATATTGTCGACGCCCACCCCGGCTTCGACCCCGGGCGGCGGGTTCGCCCGGCTGTACATCGGCCGCGCCTCGCCTTCGGGGGCGCCGTGCTGCATTCCGGCCATCGCGTCGCCGGTCCGCGCGGCGCTTCCCTGCATCGCGCCATGATCCATACCGGCCATCGGGTCCGCCGCCGAAGAGGGGGCGCCCCCCATCTCCATATTGCCGTGCGCCATGTCGCCCATGCCCATGTCGCGCATCGTCAGCAGCGGGCGGTCGCGAAGCGGCGGCACCTCGCCGCGCATGCCGGGTCGGGGCGCGAGGGTGGCGACGCCCATGCCCGACCGGTCGATCGCTTCGGAGACGAGCGTGTAGGCGCGGCTCTCGCTCGGCTGGACGATGACGTCGTAGGTCTCGGCGACCGAGATTCGGAACTCGTCGACCTCGACCGGGCGGACATTCTGGCCGTCGGCAGCAACCACGGTCATCCGAAGGCCGGGGATGCGGAAGTTGAAGATGGTCTGCGCGGCCGAGTTGATGATCCTGAGGCGGACGCGCTCGCCTGGCCGGAACAGGCCGGTCCAGTTCTCATCCGGCCCGTGGCCGTTGATCAGATAGGTATAGACCGCTCCGGTGACGTCGAGGATGTCGGTCGGGTCCATCCGCATCTCGGCCCACATCATGCGCTCGGCCTGGCTCATCCGGTGCTCCGGATCGCCGCTGAGACGCCCGGCGAGGGTCATGCGGTTGCGGTTGAAGAAGCCGCCTTCCTGCTTGAGCCGTCGGAAGATGAGGTGCGAATGCATCCGGCTCCAGTCGCTCAGCACCACCACATGCTCGCGGTCGTAGGCGACGGGGTCGGGCTCGGCCGGATCGAAGATCAGCGGGCCGTAATGGCCTTCCTGCTCCTGCAGCCCCGAATGGCTGTGATACCAGTAGGTCCCGCTCTGCCGGATCGGGAATTCGTAGGTGAAGGTCTCGCCCGGCCTTATGCCCGGAAAGCTGATCCCGGGAACCCCGTCCATCCGGAAGGGGAGGATGATGCCGTGCCAGTGGATGCTGCTGTCCTCGGCCAGCCGGTTGGTCACCGCGATGCGGACGTTCTGACCTTCGCGCAGGCGGATGAGCGGGGCCGGCAGGGTCCCGTTCAGCATGATTGCGTGGCGGGTATGGCCGCCCACGCTGAACGGCTGCTCGGCGATGGTGAGCGCGATCTCCTCGCCGCCCAGCGTCGGCATGTCGGGGCCCAGCCCCGCGCTTCCGCTCCGCGCCCAGGCGGGGAAGAAGCGCGCCAGGCCGAGCCCGGCCGCGCCCAGCGCACCGGCGCGGATCAGGGACCGGCGGTCGATCGTGGCATTCATTTTCGGTCGTGGTTCCTTCGAAGGTCCTGCGTCATCGGACGCGGCGGCTTGCTCCCTATACGCGGGTCTGGCCATCCCCCCTCGATCCCGGATCGCAGGGGCGGAGCCGGGCGTGCGAGGCCGGCGCCGGCCCGTGCTTGGCGAAGCGCGCGGCGCATGCGATGAGGGCTGGCGCGCGCCGCCGCGTATCCGCGCCGTCCCCTCCGAAAAGGTCCGCGTCCTTGTCCTTCCGCATTCCGCTGCTCGCGCGGCGCCTTCACAAATGGCTCGGCCTCCTGATCGGCGCGCAGCTCGTCCTGTGGGCGCTGAGCGGACTCTACATGACCGCGGTGCATATCGACATCATCCACGGCGACCATCTCGTCCGCGAGGCACCGATCCGTTCCCTCGACGCCGCCGGCCTCGTCGATCCTGTCGCCCTGCTCGGATCGCGTCCCGGTGCGTCGGTCCGCCTCGCCTGGCCCGGCGAACGGCCGGTCTTCGTCGTCATGTCGGACGGCGGCACGCAAATGTTCGACGCCCGCACGGGCGCGCCGGCGGCGCGCCCGGACGAGGCGTTGATCCGCGCCATCGCCCGCAGCCGCTATGCGGGTTCGGAGCCGATCGTCTCGGCCCGGCTGATCGAGCGGATACCCGGCGAGATCAGAGGCCGCCGCGGGCCGATCTGGCGGGTCGATTTCGGCGGCTGGAACCGGCCGACCTTCTATCTGTCGGCCGAGACGGGCGAGCTGGTCACCCGGCGCCACGATCTGTGGCGGGCGTTCGACTTCCTCTGGATGCTCCACATCATGGACTATGACACGCGCGACAACGTCAACAACAACCTCTTGCGCCTGTTCACCTGGGCGGCGGTGCTGATGGCGGCGTCGGGCGCCTGGCTGCTCGCCTACAATCTGCCGCGCCGCCGGAGGCGCAAGCCGGCCCGATGAGACTCTCCACTCTCTTCCTTCGCCGGCTCCACAAGTGGATCGGTCTGCTGCTCGGGCTCCAGCTGGTGATCTGGACGGTCAGCGGCGCCGCCATGGCGCTGATCGACATGGAGGCGGTCGCCGGCGGGCCCGCCCCGGCCGAGGCTGCGGCCGCGCCGCCATCGGCCTCCGCCTGGCCGCGGATCCGGGAGGCGCTGCCGCCAGGCATCACGCGGCTCGAGGTGAGGCCGCTGCTCGGCCGTGCGGTGGTGGAGGCTTCGGACGGGCGGGCGACCTGGCTCTTTGATGCGGCGGACGGGCGGCGCCTGGCGATCGACGCCGGGGCGGCGCGCCGGATCGCCGAGGCGGCTTATGCAGGAACCGGCCGGGCGCGAACGGTCGCCTCCCTCGACGCCCTCAGCCTGGAGGTGCGCGAGCATGCGCTGCCGATCTGGCGGGTAGACTTCGACGACGAGGCGGGGAGCAGCTTCTACGTCTCCGGCGCGACGGGCCGCCTGCTCGAACGGCGCAACGACAGCTGGCGGCTCTGGGATTTCTTCTGGATGCTCCACAATATGGACTATGCGCACCGCACCAGCTTCAACCATCCGCTCATCGTCACCGTCGCCTTCGGCATCGTCTGGCTGGTCGCGACCGGCATCTTCCTGCTGTTCCGGACCGCGTGGCGGCCCGACCTCAACGCCCTTGGCAGGCGCCTCCGCCGGGTCCGGCGGCCGGGCTGAGCCGGTCGCGCCGGCCCGGCGACTCAGCCCGGCGTGCAGCGGGTCGGATACGGACCCCATCGCGAGAGGGCGGAAAGCTTTCGCGATGCCCTCTGACGTGTGACGGGCCTGGCTCGACAGCCATCCTTCGATCACGGAAACGAGCGTTCCGGTGGGCACCGCAGGGACATGAGGGCGCGATGGAGCGCCCCGCGCGCTCGCGCCGCACGCCGATCGATGCGGGGGGCGAGCCTGTGCTTGCGGCGCCTTCAATGACGCCGAGGCGTGAGAAACTCGCTCCACCATGTGGAGCGGGCGCGGGCGGTCTATGACGTGGTCGGCCGGGTCCGGCTCGTCGCCTGCGGCTTGCGGGACGCGATGGTCAGCTATGACGAGGCAATTCCCCCATATGGGTGAATAGGTTAGTGTTTTCCGGGCTGCTTTCCTGGCCGGGTGCGACCGGAAGGCCATTCGGATTGGAGGGACGCGGCGGCTTATGCGCCGCTGCTCGAAGCCGATCGCTCGATCCTGGCCTGGGAGTGGCTTCGGCGCGATCCGGCGTATCGACAAGCCGCCGGGCGGTGGCTGCGCCGGCCGGCGTCGCGCGGGGCCTGCGAAGCCGCCGCCGCGTGGGGCCTCCACGCCTTCGAGCCGCCGCATCGCCCGGCGCCGCTCGCGCGGCCGGTCTGGCGGACCGACGTACACGCTCATGTGCTCGCTGCGATGGCGGTCGGGGCGGGGCCGGGGCCGGACGCGTTCGATCTTTCGCGTCTGGAAGCCATGTCCACGCTGGTCCGGACCCAGGGGCGCGAGCGCCTGCTCATCTCCGATGGCCTGCGCGCCATTCGTCTCGACATCCTCAGCGGCAGCCTCGCGGCGGGCCCGGTGCGGCTCCGCTACCTCCTGTCTGGCCTCGACACGGCGGAGAAACCCCTGCTCACCCTGCGGCGCCTGCTCGCCTTGTGGCGACGCGGCCGGTTCTCAGCCATGCTTCATCCGCGCGAGCCGCGGGCGGCAAGGTGGGTGCTGATGCTTCGGGCCTTCGACGCGCTGGGCGCCGGGGCCGATCAGCGCGAGATCGCCGAGGCGCTCCTCAGCGACGCCGCGGCCGGGGCGCGTTGGCGCACGGCGAGCCCGAGCCTCCGCTCCCGGGTCCAGCGGCTCGTCCGCGGCGCGAGGCGGATGGCGGCGGGAGGATATCTCCGGCTCCTCGGATGACTGGAGTCCGGTTGATATGATCCGGCGGCTGGTCGCGCGCCGTTTTCGAGATTCTCTTCCGTCATCCGACGCGGCCTGTCGGTCGAAGCGTTCGACTTCGTCGCCTCGACGGATATAGCGGGAGCCGGAGGTCTCATGCGCAAGGAGGTTGCGGCCGCGGCGGCGTGGATGCGGACGGAGCGCCGAAGGCTCGGATGGTCCGCCGACGAACTCGCGCGCAGGTCGGAGCAGATGGCGTCCGACATGGGCTGGGAAGGCCCCATGCCCGGCGGCGGCGAGATCGAGGCGCTGGAAGCGGAACGGCCGAAGAGCCTCCCGCGCTGGTTCAAGCTCGTCCGCTACGCCGTCGAGCGCGAGGCCGTGCCGGACGAGGATGGTCTCGACTGGCTCGCCGAGCGCAACACGCATTGGCAACGGGGCGAGCCGCTGCGGATGAGCCGGCCCTGGCTGTTCGACGAGGAGGATCGCCTGCTGCGCAAGCTGCAAAAGCTCGACACGGACGAGCAGCGCGCGATCCGTGCCTTCGTCAGCGATTATGCCGACCGCCAGCGTTACGCCACCAAGGAGGAGATGGCGGCGGCGCTGCTGAGGCGGCTCGGCATCGATGCGCAGGTGGTCTCGGCCTCAAGCCGTCCTAAGTGACGCGCGGCCTCCAATCCTGGATTCGGCGCCTGCTTGGCAGCGGCGAGGCCCGCATGCCGGGTCGCGACCGGGTTCGGCTTCGGGAGCCCCTCTCGCAGGACGCTCGGACGATCGTCTCCGTGCCTGAGATCGATTTCGTCGGTCGGCGCGCCACCTCCGCGAACGGACGCTTTGCCTTGCTCTGGCGCGACCGCCACTGGGCCGAAGGCCAGGCCGTCACCGGTCGCTATCTGTTGATCGACGGCGACGCCGTGCTCCTCGACGAAAGGATGGCGCGGCCGCAGGACGGCAAGGTCGCCGATGACGGCACGTTCGTCCTCAACGACGCGGGCGACGACCCGGGGCTGTCGGGCACCTTTCGCGCGTTTCGGAGCGACGGCGGCGTCATCGTCTCGCGCGACTATAGCGCCAACCTCCTCAACAACGGTCTCTCGGACGACGGCCGGCTGGCGGTCTGTCAGACCGCCAATGCGCCGGGATCGCCAGACAGCTCGGTGCTGAGCGTGTTCGACTTGGTCGCGCGCACGGAGACCGCCAACTGGACCGCCGAATCCGGTTGGGCCGCCAGCTACGAATTTCCTGAGGGCGGGACGCGGATCCGGATGGTTCGGCCTGACAGACCGTCGCTCGACTATTCGATTGACGGCGAATTCATCGACCGGCGCCTCTGGCTCAGGGACGAGGTCGTCCGGGGCAGTCTCTACGTGATCCGCAAGGCGCTTGCCGAAGGCGAGGCTGTGACGGGACTGACGCACGAAGACCTTCGTCGCGGCGCGAAGCGCGCGATCGCCGACGGCGATCGGCGCCTTGTCGGCGAGGCGTGGCGTCTGCTCGGCGAGATCGAGGAAGCGGCCGCCGATCCGCCGGCCGCGCTCGCGGCCTATGAGCGGGCTCTTGCGGCCGATCCCAAGGTCGGCGTCGCCCGGCGGGCTGGAGCGCTGCGCAGGGCCTTGGCCCGCTGACCCTGTCGCCGCGGCGATCGCGCGCTCGACCCCGGCGTGCCGCCGCCGGGCGGCGGACGGGGGGCTCGATTTCGCGTCCATCGGTCTTCGAGCCTCTGCCCGCCGCGCCAAATCCGGCAGTCGTGACGGCAGGGGCGCACCTTGCGACGCCGCCCGCCGCAACGAGGGCTGGATGAACGACGAAATTGAAAGGGCGGCGCGTGCCAAAAGGGGAAGCCCCTTCCTCTCGACCGAGCAGGCCGCCTTCTATCTCGGCCTCAGCGCCCGCAAGATGCAGGCCATGCGCGCCGCCGGCGGCGGTCCGCGCTTTCGCCGGCACAGCCGGTACGTGCGCTACCATATCGACGATCTCGACCACTGGTCGAAAGGCGTCTCGACCTCGGCCGCGGACGATGCCTGAGCATCGCGATCTGCCGCTGTTCCGCTGGGGCGAGCAGCTGCGGCGCGACCGCGCCGTGCGGCGCGCGAGCCGGTGGCGCACGCTGGCCGCCGCCGGCGCCGCCGCCGTGCTGACCGCCGTCGGCGCCACCCTCCTGTGGCCGCCTCGTCCGCAGCTGCTCTGGAATGCGAGCGCGAGCAGCCCCATCGGCCTCTATCGGGTGAGACCGGCCGATAGCGTGCGGCCTGGCGAGATGGTCGTCGCCTGGCCGCCCGACGAAGCGCGGCGCCTCGGCGCCGCGCGCCATTATCTGCCGTCGAACGTGCCGCTCGTGAAGCGCGTCGCCGCTGCGGCCGGGGACCGCGTCTGTGCCGCCGGCGAGGCGGTCTTCGTCAACGGCCGGCTGGAGACGCTACGCCGCGCCCACGATCCGTCCGGGCGTCCGATGCCCTGGTGGACCGGCTGCGAGGATCTGGGATCGGGGGACCTTTTCCTGCTGACGCCGGGCGTCCCGGAGGCGTTCGACGGCCGCTATTTCGGGGTGACGCGGCGCGAGCTGGTGGTCGGCCGGGCGAGGCTCCTGTGGCGAGGCTGAAGGGCGCGCTGCTCGCTTTCGCTTTGCTCTGGGCGGCTCCCGCGGCGGCCGACCCGATCGACCGCTGGTCGCCTCATATCGCCGAGGCCTCATCGCGATTCGGGGTGCCGGAGGCCTGGATCAGGCGCGTAATGCGCGCCGAGAGCGGCGGCCGGACGATGCTCGGCGGACGGCCGATCGTCAGCCGGGCGGGGGCGATGGGGTTGATGCAGCTGATGCCGGGCACCTGGCGCGAGATGCGGGCGCGGCTCGGCCTCGGCCATGACCCGCACGAGCCGCGCGAGAATATCCTCGCCGGAACCGCCTATTTGCGGGCGATGTACGACCGGTTCGGCTATCCCGGGCTGTTCGCCGCCTACAATGCCGGCCCCGCCCGCTATGCCCGCCATCTCTCGACCGGCCGCGGGCTGCCGGCGGAGACGGTCGCTTACCTGGGCCAGGTAGCGGGTGGCGCTGGCGCGCGGCGGCTGGCGCAGGTTCCGACGCCTCCGGCGATCTTTGCTGTGCATGGGGCCGGGAACGGTGGCGTCCCTGCGGCTCCGGCGGCGGCGCGGGACGCCCTGTTCGTGCCTTTGAGCGCCGCGTCCGCACGCTGACGGGGAGGGGAGGCGGCGCGGCGGACCGGACGGAAAGGAGCGGTCGATGCGAAGCGGCGGAGCGCCGGAGCTCGAGCAGGAGGGGCGGGCTCTGGTCGAGCGGCTGGGAGGGCGTTGGAGCCCTCAGGGCGGTCTCTGCCGCTGCCCGGCGCATGATGATCGCCGACCCTCGCTCAGCGTCCGTCCCGGCTGGACGCGGCTCTTGTTGCATTGCTTTGCGGGCTGCTCGGCCGGGGACATCTTGCGCGCGCTGGATTCGGGCGGACTGATCGTCCCCGGCAGCGCCCGGCCGAACGGAGTCGACCGACCGCGACGCACGGCCGCGTCGAGCGGCGCGGCGCGGCGGCTATGGGGCGGGGGCCGCCCGATCGAGGGGACTCCGGCCGCGCGCTACCTCGCCTCGCGCGGGCTCGACGCCCTATCCGCCGAGCTGCGCTACCATCCCCGGACCCCGCACGGGCCGCGGCCGCTCACCCGCTTCCGGCCGGCCATGATCGCCGCGGTTCGCGACGCCGCCGGCCTCGTCGCGGTTCACAGGACCTTCCTCGATCCGCGGCAGGCGCGTCTCGCCGCGCTGGCCGGGCCGCGCTGCGGGCTCGGCCGCTTCGGGCGCGGCGCGGTCCGGCTGGGCGGCGTCGCTCCGCGCCTCGGGCTCGCCGAGGGGATCGAGACCGCGCTTTCGGCGTCCGCCTTGTTCGGAATGCCCTGCTGGGCGACGCTCGGCACCGAGCGGTTCCGGCTGGTCGAGCTTCCCGACGAAGTCGAAGAGCTGCACCTCTTCCTCGACCACGATGCCGGCGGCCGCCGCGCCGAGACGCTGGCGCGGGAGACTTTCGACCGGCGCGCGATCGAGACGCATGTTCCGCGGCGGGCCGGGGCGGACTGGAACGACGTGCTGCGCGCCGCGCTCAGGCGCTAGTGAGATCGGAGGCGAGGCGGCGGTTCCCGGTCCAAGGCGGCTTCCCAGAGATCAGGGAAGCCGTCGCCCGTTCGAACATCAGTGATGTTAAACGCCGTCTCCACTGTTGGACGAAGCGGCTGACGTTCTCCTGGTCCTCAACCATGAGTCCGAGCGGCGGCATCTGGCGGCCCTCGCTTTCCAGACTTTTGGTCATCTGAAGATCGAGGCTCCTTATCGTCGACGGCCTGGCGCGGAACCGAATCGCGGTTCTACGCCCCTCGGGCGCGCACGCGCCGGAAGAGGAGAGGAAGCGGGCGCAAGCCGACCGGGAGCGGCGATGGTGCGGCTCCGGACCGGAGACCCGCCATGGCCAGCCTTCCCCTCCAACGAGAGCCATCCCCGCCGACGCACGTCGCGGTCGCGCATCGGATAAGGGAACTGTTCAGACTCGGCGAGCCGGTCGAGCGCGATCGCCTGCGCCGTCTGTTCGAAGCCGAGACCGGAGCGTCGGACGCGTCGGGCCGCTGGTCGATGCGCCGGGCTTATGACGCGCTCGAGCTCGCCCAGACGCTCTTCCTCCTCGAGCCCGATTGTCCTTTGCTCGCCGGCGGTCCCGGCGAGGTCCTGGCCGCACTGGAGAATTTCTGCGGGCGATTGCCGGTCCAGAGCTACCGGAGCGAGGCCCAGGTCGCGCTCCAGCAATTCTCGACGCCGCTGCCTCTCGCCTTTCTGGCGGGCCTTGCCGCCGGTCCCCGCCGCGGCGAGACCGCGCTCGAGCCGTCGGCCGGCAACGGGCTGCTCGCCTGGACGGCGGCGCGGGCCGGGGCGCGGCTGCAGCTCAACGAGCTCGACGCCGACCGGCGAGCGAGCCTGGCGGAGGCGTTTCCGGACGCCGCGGTCTCGGGCCACGACGCCGAGCTGATCGACGATCTCCTCCCTCCCGCGGTCGGTCCGACCCTGGTGCTCATGAACCCGCCCTTCGCGCGCAGCGAGGGGCGCGGCGAGGACCGCCATGCGGCGGCGCGCCACCTCGGCGCCGCGCTCGACCGGCTCGCGCCGGGCGGCCGGCTGGTCGCGATCATGCCCGAAAGCTTCGGCGGGGCGGGGTCGGGCGGGGAGGCCCGGGCGGGGATCGAGCGTCGGGCGCGCCTGCGCCTCGACATGCTCGTCGCGCGGGGCGCCTTCGCGCGGCACGGCACCGGCATCGCCTTCCGGCTCGTCGTCTACGACAAGGATGATCGCGGCGAGACCGTCGTTCGCGGCACGGCGGAGACCCTGGACGCGTTTCTTCCCCGCATCGGCGAGCTGCCGGATCGCCGCTCGCCGGACTCGCGCCCGGCGGCGGCCTTGGCGGCTGCCCCGTCGCTCTTCCATCGCCGCTCTCCGGCCGCGCCGCGGCCTCGTCCCGCGCCCGCGACGCGCGCGTCCGACGGGGCCGAGCCGCTTCGCTATGAGATCCTGGACGAGCCGGCGCCGGTCGCGGAGCAGGTCGGGCTCTATCTGCCTTACCGGCCGAGCCGGATCATCATCCCCGGCGCCGCCGAGCATCCGACCCCGCTCGTCGAATCGATCGCGATGGGCTCGATCGCCGCGCCCCGGCCCGATCATGTCCCGATCCTGCCCGCGCGGCTGGCGGCGGACGGCCTGCTCTCGCAAGCCCAGCTCGAGACCCTGATCTATGCGGGCACCGCGTTCGGGCGCGACCTTCCCGGGCGCTTCGCCGCCGTCGAGGAGGGCTGCGAGCTGCGGCCGGCCGACGAGGACGGCGCCCTCTACCGCCGCGGCTATTTCCTCGGCGACGGCACCGGCGCGGGCAAGGGCCGCCAGGTCGCCGGCGTGATCCTCGACCAATGGCTGCGCGGCAATTGCCGGCACATCTGGCTGAGCAAGAACGAGACCCTGCTCGAGGACGCGCGGCGGGACTGGTCGGCCCTGGGCGGGCTGCCGCTCGACATTCAGCCGCTCTCCCAGTGGAAGCTCGGAGCGCCGGTCGAGATGGATCGGGGAATATTGTTCGTGACCTATCCGACGCTCCGCTCCGGCCGTGCCGACGCGACGCGGCTCCGCCAGATCGTCGAGTGGGCGGGCGAGGGGTTCGAGGGCGTCGTCGCCTTCGACGAGGCGCACGCTTTGGCGAACGCGCTCGGCGGCGAGGGAAGCCGGGGCAAGGTCAAGGGCTCGGAGCAGGGCATGGCCGGGGTCCGCTTGCAGAACCTGCTGCCGCGCGCCCGTGTGCTCTACGCTTCGGCCACCGGGGCCTCCGACGTCAACAATCTTGGCTATGCGATGCGCCTCGGCCTGTGGGGGCCGGAAACCGCCTTCGCCGACCGCGCGGCTTTCGTCGGCGCGATCCGCCAGGGCGGCATCGCCGCGATGGAGCTGGTCGCGCGGGACCTGAAGGCGCTCGGCCTCTACACGGCGCGCGCGCTGTCCTTCGCCGGCGTCGAATATGACATTCTCGAGCATCGGCTGACCGACGGGCAGGTCGCGATCTACGACGCTTATGCCGACGCCTGGGCGATCATCCACGCCCATCTCGAGGCCGCTCTCGAGGCCTGCCGCATCGTCGACGCCGCCACGGGCGCTTCGCTCAACGCCAATGCCCGGTCGGCGGCGCTGTCGCGGTTCGAGGGCGTCAAGCAGCGTTTCTTCGGCCAGCTTCTGCTGTCGATGAAGCTGCCGAGCCTGCTCCCCGCCGTCGCGGCGGACGTCGAGGCCGGGTTGGCGGTCGTCGTCCAGCTCGTCTCGACCGCCGAGGCGATGCTCGACCGGCGGCTCGCCGATCTGACGCCCGAGGAGCGCGAGGCGCTGGAGATCGACCTCTCCCCGCGCGAATATGTGATAGACTATCTGACCGCCGCCTTCCCGACCCGGCAGATGCGGGTGTTCACCGACGCCGAGGGCAATGCCCGCTCCGAGCCGATGTCGGACGAGCAGGGGCGTCCGGTCCATTGCCGGGCGGCGATGCGCGCGCGCGACGCGCTGGTCGAGCAGCTCTGCGCGCTGCCGCCGATCGGCACCGCATTGGACGCCCTGATCGCGCGGTTCGGCACGACAGCGGTCGCCGAGGTGACCGGCCGGACGCGGCGGCTGGTGCCGAAGCCGGACGGGCGCCTCAAGCTCGAAAACCGCACCGCGCGCTCCAACCTCGTCGAGACGGAAGCGTTCATGCGCGGAGACAAGAGCATCCTCGTCTTCTCGGACGCGGGCGGCACGGGCCGCTCCTATCATGCCTGTCTCGGCGCGCGGAACCAGGCGCGGCGGATCCACTATCTGCTCGAGCCGGGCTGGCGCGCCGACGCGGCGATCCAGGGGCTGGGGCGAACCCATCGCACCCGCCAGGCCTCGGCCCCCTTGTTCCGGCCGGTGACGACCGATGTGCGCGGCGAGCGGCGGTTCATCTCGACGATCGCGCGGCGGCTGGATTCGCTCGGCGCGCTGACCCGCGGCCAGCGCCAGACCGGCGGCCAGAATCTGTTCGACCCCGCCGACAATCTCGAGAGCGCTTATGCGAAGGACGCGCTCACCTCCTGGTACCATCTGCTCTACGCCGGCAAGCTCGGCTCGGTCGCGTTCGAGCGCTTTCAGGAGCTGACCGGGCTGAGGCTCGAGGGGGAGGGCGGGTGCCTGCGCGATGACCTGCCGCCGATCCAGCGCTGGCTCAACCGGCTGCTCGCGCTCCGCATCGAAATGCAGAACGCCATCTTCGACGAGTTTCTCGGCCTCGTCGAGACGCGGGTCGCGGCGGCGCGCGAGGCGGGCACGCTCGATCTCGGCGTCGAGACCGTGCCGGTCGACAGCCTGGAGATCCTCGAGGACCGGGTGATCCGCACCGACGCGCGTTCGGGCGCGACCACCCATTTGCTGCGCGTCGAGATCGGCCGGCGGCTGCGGCCGATGCGCCTGGAGCGCCTGCTCGAGCTTCGCGGCTCCCGGCCCGACGCCGTGCCGATGATCAACCGCCGCTCCGGCAAGGCCGCGCTTCGCATCGGCGCGCGCAGCCTGATGTCGGAAGAGGGGATGCCGGTCGCCCGCTACGAGCTGATCCGGCCGGCGAAGCGCGAATATCTGCTTTGCGAGCGTATCGGCGAGACCAGCTGGGAGCGTGCCTCGCACGAGGCGTTCGCCGCGGCCTGGCAGGAGGAGGTGCGCGAGGCGGAGACGAACCTTCGCCGCGAGACTCTGCATCTCGCCACCGGCCTCTTGCTTCCGGTCTGGGACAAGCTCCCCGACGCTTATGTCCAGGTCATCCGCATCGCCGCCGCCGACGGCCGCTCGCTGCTCGGGCGCGAGATAAATTCGGCCTTCCTCGGCGAGCTCGGCGCCAGGCTGGGGCTCGACATCTCGCTCGATCTGCCGCCGGACGAGCTTGCCGCGACCGTGCTCCGGACCGGCAGGCCGCTGCCGTTCCGCGGACCCGAGGCGCTGACGCTGAAGCGGTCGCTCGTCAACGGCAACCAGCGGCTGGAGCTGGCGGGGTTCGGCGCGGCGCGGCTGCCCTGGTACAAGGCGCAGGGCTGCTTCACCGAGATCATCCGCTACCGGACGCGGCTGTTCGTACCGGTGGACCGCGCAGCCGGGATACTCGCTCGGCTCGTCGCTCAATAGCTCACGAAGGTCCCGGTTGTGCCCGGTAGTGGCCGGCGCCGCTCAGAACCGCATCGGAACATAGCCGAATTCCCTTGGATGCTAGTTCAGCCGCTGGCGGCGGGCGAAGAGGAACCCGACGACGAGCAACGCCACCATCACGCCCTGCGCCAGCATCGATTCGAGCGTCGGGTAGACACCGAGCACCGGGCTGCGTGGCCAGCCGTCGAGCGGCGAGACGCCGACCAGTCCGGCCTCCTGCAGCGCCGCCATGCCCTTGCCGGCCAGCACCACCGCCAGCACGGCGATGAGCGCCGCGGAATAAGCGAAGAACTTGCCGATCGGCAGCCGCGTGCTCAGCTTCAGCATCGCCCAGGCGGTGAGCGCGAGGAGCGCCACGGCCAGCGCGATGCCGCCCACAAGCGCCACACCGTTTCCCTGCCCACCCATTGCGGCGAAGAAGATGATCGTTTCGAACACCTCGCGATAGACGGCGATAAAGGCGAGGACGAACAGGAACCAGGCTGAGCCGCGGCTCAGCGCCTTGTCCAACTTGTCCCGGACATAGGCCTGCCACGCGCCTGCCTGCGCCTTGCCGTGCATCCAGATGCCGACGAACAGCAGGATCGCGGCGGCCAGCAGCGAGCCGAAGCCTTCGGTCAGCTCGCGGTCGCTTCCCCCAATTGTGATGAGGTGACTCGCCGCCCACCAGGTGGCGACGCCGGCGACGAGCGCGGCGACCCATCCGGCATGGACCCAGCGGAGCATGTCGGGCCGCTCCGCCTTGCGCAGGAATCCGATCATCGCGACCACGATCAGCAGCGCCTCCAGCCCCTCGCGCAGCAATATCGCGAGCGCGCCGAGGAAGGTCGAAACGCCACTGCCGGCCTCCGGAGCCAGAGCGGCTTCGGCGCGTCCGAACAGCGCCTGCAACCGCTCGATCCGCGCCGCCACCTCGGCGGCGGGCGCGCGGCGGGCGATGGCGGCGCGAAGCCCGCCCATCTCGCGCTCGACCTCGGCGACCAGCGCGCCGTCCCGCGCGTTGAGCACCGCCTCGACCGGCTCGAATCCATCGAGATAGGCGGCCAGCGCAAGCTCGCCGGCCCGCGCCTGATCGCCCTGCCGGTAGGCGGCGAGACCCTGGCGCAGCAATTCGCGGGCGATCGACAAGGACTGCTGACCTCCGCTGCCGGCGAGCGCGCCCGGATTCGCGCGAAGAAAAGCGGTGACGGCGTTCGCCTTCTCCGCGCCGAATTCGCTGGCCAGCGCGTCCGGGGTGATCGCCACCAGCGCCTCGAGGTTCGGCAAGCGGGCGCGAAGCGCCGCGTCCGCCTCCCAATGGCGGCGACCCTGCTCGGCCAGCGCTGCGGGATAAGCGAAGCGGCCGACGAAGAAGGCGAGCGACCAGCGGTCCTCGGCCGGCAGCGTCGCGAAACTCTGCATCGCCGTGCCTTCCAGGCCCTGCTCGATCACCTGATAGAGCGCGAAGATGCTGCGCTGACGGGCGCGGTCGCGGTCGGTGAAGGCGATCGGCGGCGGCTCCATGCCGCGCGCCATCGGCGCATTGGCGTCGCCGGCGGTGCCATGGCAGGCGGCGCAGCTTTCCGCATAGAGGCGCGCGCCCCGCGCCAGATCAGGCGCCGCCGCCGGCGCCAGTGGAACCGGATAGGCAGCGAGCAAGCGTTGCCCGAGGCCCCGCGCCAGCCGATCGACCTCCTCCGGCGCCGCCCGGCGCGCAATCACCGCTTCCAGCGCCCGAGCGTCCCGCACCAATGCGGCGCGCTCCGGCCGCGCCGGCAACGATCCCAGCCGGCGGGTGACGGAAGCGGAAAATTCCCGCATCTCGTCATATTCGGCCTGGCTGACGATCCTCCCGTCCGCCACCGCGCCGCGATAATCGACCGCGATATAATCGAGCAGCCGCCAGGCCGCCTGCGCGCCGGAATCGGGAAGCCGCGCCTGCAGGGGTCCCGCACCGAACGTCAGCAGCAACGGCAACAGCCACCGGATCCAAAGAGGGTCATTCATGAATCTCTCCGCACGCGGCAGGTTCCGGGTTCAGGATTTCGACGCTGCCAGATCGCGGCGCGCATCAGTGACGATCGCGAATGCGGAATGCAGGAAGAGGAG
Source organism: Sphingomonas sp. (assembly GCA_019635535.1). NCBI lineage: Bacteria > Pseudomonadati > Pseudomonadota > Alphaproteobacteria > Sphingomonadales > Sphingomonadaceae > Sphingomonas > Sphingomonas sp. The sequence goes on along the minus strand of JAHBZH010000001.1, from coordinate 2,442,585 downwards.
GGCTATCCCCGCCGCAACCACCAGGTCCGGCCAGGCTCGTCCGGTCCACGCCACCAATGCGGCGGCGCCGATGACCGCCATATTGGCCAGCGCGTCATTGCGCGAGAACAGCCAGATTGCCCGCGCCTGGGCATCGCCACCCTCTCTGAAGCGCGCCAGGATCAAGGCGGCGGTGACATTCACGGCAAGGGCGGCGATGCCGATAACGCCCATCAGCTCGGCTTCGGGCGGCGTGGCGGTGAGGGCACGGTAGGCGGCAAAGCCGAGCACGCCCATCCCGAGCGCGCCGAGGAAAAGCCCTTGTGACAGCGCTAATCTCGCCCGCGTTCGCGCCGCCCATGTCAGCGCGAGCAGACCCAGCAGGCTGATCGATCCGTCGCCGATGAAATCGAGAGAATCCGCCTTGAGCGCCTGGCTATCCGCCAGAAATCCTCCGCCCGCCTCGACGAAGCCGAAGCCGAGATTAAGGGCTACGACAATGCCGAGCGCACGGCGGTAGGCAGGCTCCGTCGCCAGGCGATTTTCGTCGGAATGACAGCCGCAGGCAGAGTCATCTTCGCTCATGGGGCGACCCTACAACCTCCAGTAACTGGAGAAACAAGCCCCATTAACTCAGTCATGGAAGCCACACGGACAGCTCGAATCCGCCTTTCAGCGGGAGCGTGATCGACTGAAAGCCGCTCATGGGATCGCGAACGAGTGCCAGATAGTCTCGATAGTCGCGTCGGAAACCGGTCACATTGTCGCACGCGACGACGGCTCCCGGGCGCAACTGCGGAAGCAGAAGCTCAAGCGCCGGCCTCGCCATAGGCGCCCAGATGTCCATCAGTACGAAATCGACCGGTCCCCCCACATCCGTGAGGGTTTCACGAACGTCGCCCTCCCGGATCTCCACGATGTCGCCAAGCCCGGCTGCGCGCAGGTTGTCCAGCGCCGCCGTCACCTTGGACGACTCCCATTCGGTCCCGATGACCATGCCGGCGCCGCCATTTCGTTCAACACTTTCTCGTACAGCCGCTGCCAGATAGATTGTGGAGACCCCAAAAGACGTGCCGACCTCCACGACCCGACTGGCGCCTTTGCCGCGGCAAAGCAGATAGCAGAGCCGCGCCTTGTCGGGATCGAGCGCGACGAGCTTGTCGCTGAGGAATTTCCTTGGACCCGCTCTGTCCCAATCCATGGGCTTCCTCGTCAGAAGTCCCCGAACGCGCCGGCGGATATATTGGAGCGGGAGTGAAAAATGCGCCTGACGGTTGCTCAGCGAATGGAGGCGCGCAAGCTGGGTCGCCACGCCCGGTTCGTCCAATAGACTCGTCATATGGTCTTCCCAGATTGATGGCGACGTTAGCGGCCGGCGGTGATGAGAAACGCGGCCAGGACAAAGCCTGCGATTATGGGCGTCGCGGTCAGCGCCATGCCAAAGGCTCGAGCAACCGCACCGTGCCGATAGGCGATCGCGAAAGCTGCTCTTCCGACGAGATAGACAGCGACTGAAACGGGAATGAGGACCAACTCGGCCCCACGCAGCACGGCAGCGAGGAGGAGGTGCGATCCGACGGCGAGGACCGTCTGTTCGAGCGTGTTCTGCAAGATGGCGATTCGCACGGCCAGTCCAGGCGTTGGCTCGCCGTAAGCCGAGCCCTTTCGGTCGGCTGGCTCTCGGAAGCGCCCGCTCGCGACGGCGCGCAGACACCCGGCCAGCCACAAGAAGACTGGCAAATCCCATTTGAGCGCGAAGGCGATGCGGTCCCCCGAACCTGGCGACTCAGTCACGCCCAGCGGTTCGCCCGGAAGCCACAGATACCCGGCAATCATGGCGAAACCGGCAGCGAGAATGGCGAGCGCGCTTTGCCGCAAGATGCCTCTCTGCTCCGCATCAAGCGCCATCGCCGTTCTCCTGCTGGTCAACTCCGGCAGCAAGTCTACAACCTCCAGTGACTGGAGGATCAAGCGCATGGGTAATGCTCTGATGATCGGCGATTTGGCGACCGCGACCGGCACCAAAGTCAGCACGATCCGCTTCTACGAGGAAATCGGCTTGATGCCGCGAGCTGCGCGCACCGCTTCAGGACGCCGCATATATTGCGAGGGGGATCTGCGGCGTCTGCGCTTCATCCGCAACGCACGGAAACTCGGCTTTGACTCGGCGGAGATTCGCTCGCTCCTCGCCCTCTCGGCTCGGCCCGATAGCGATTGCGGCGCGGCGACACAGATAGCCCTTGTTCATTTGCAGGGGATCGTGAAACGCATGACGCAGCTGAAGCGCCTCAAGCGGGAGCTAACGCTTATCGCGGAAAGTTGCGAAGGCGGCACGGCATCGAATTGCCGAGTGCTGGAGGCACTTGGCGACTCTCCGCTGGCAAGAGACTGACCGAATCGGCGGTCATGTGGCCACCCTTCTGCAGAAACTCGTGGTGACGAGCGCGGCCAAGCCGCGCGGCTGCTTTGCGGTCGAGACCGGCCGGGGCATGACCTGGAGCTCATGGCGCTCGCGAGCGGCGAGTTGGAGCGCGGCTAAAGACCGTCGAATCCAACCCCATCGGCCTCAGAGGCCGGAGCAGCACTCCGCTCGCCCGCCGTCGCCGCGTGCCTCCTGGATCGGTGGACAGGGATGGTCGCCATAGGAACAGAATACGCAGCAATCGCCGGCAAGCGGCCGCAACAGCGCGCCGCAGTGCTTGCAGTCGTAGAAGAACTGACAGGCGTTGGTCGGCATCGTCTCGACCGAAACGCCGCCGCATTTCGGACAGGTGAGCCTCGATACGAGCTGCGTCATGCGCCGCCCAGCAGCCGCATCAGGGGCCGCTCCAGATAAGTGGGCCAGAGCGCCGACAGCGCGACGAAGGCCGTCGCGAGGCACAGCAGCAGGAACGTTACGCGGCTCGGCCCGGCTGCCCTGCATTCTGCGTCCTTCACGCAGGTCCGGCGCCTGCGGGCATGAAGGAGCCACCCGACGATTACCGCCGCCGCTGCTGCGATCGTCAGGGGCCAATGAAAGGGAACGAACATCGCAAGCCCGCCGGCGCCCAGCCCAAGCGCGGCGAAGGCCAGGGGAAGGACGCAGCAGGCGGCGGCGGAGAAGAGCGCGGCGAACCCGGCGGCGCCGCCCAACGCCGCCACGCCGCCTTCAGGAATCCTGAAGGCCCCGCGCTTCGTCGGAAATTCGTCAGCCAACCCTCGTCTCCACGGCGATTCGCGGCTATGTGCCACCTGTAGCGGTTACAGGATCAAGGAAAATCGACATGTCCGCCCCGCGAATCACCCGCGGCGAGCTGGCTCGCCGCACCGGTGTCAATATCGAGACGATCCGCTATTTCGAGCGCATCGGAATGATTGCCGCCCCTTCCAGGACCGCGGGCGGTCACCGCATCTATGACGAAAGCCATGTGCGCACGCTCGGTTTCGTCCGCCGCGCGCGCAACCTCGGGTTCGCGCCCGACGAGGTGCGGACGATTCTCGAACTGGGCGGGCCCGGCAAGGCACATTGCGACGAAGTCCGCGAGATCGCCGCGCGACATCTGGAACAGGTCCGGGCCAAGATCGCCGACCTTGCCGAGATCGAGCGGCTTCTGGCGACGACGATCGAGCAATGTTCGGGCGCGGCCGATCCCGATTGCCCCGTCATCGATATGATCGAACATTGAAGTCATAGCATGGAACCGATGTCCGATGCGCCGGTGGGATAGGCGAAGATCGTCGACTTGAGGTCATCCGCCGTCAGACCGTGGCGGATGGCGAGGCCGAACAGGTTGATCGCTTCGTCCGCGTGGGGCCCGACCAGGTGCGCGCCGAGGATCTCGCCGGTCTCCTCGTCGACGAGAGTCTTGTAGCCGTAGACGCGCTCCGCCAGCCGGCGGGCCGTGTACCAGTCGGACGTGCGCTCGCACCTGATCCGGACCTGGCGACCCGATGCCCGGGCTTGCTGCTCGGACATGCCGACCGCCGCGATTGGCGGGAGCGTGAAAGCGACGCTGGGGACGCCGCGATAGTCCGGTGTCACGTGATTGCCGTCGACGAGATTGGCCGCGACGACCTTCGCGTCGTGGCTGGACACCGGCGTGAGCGGCGGCCCGGCCTGCGCCGCGTCGCCGGCCGCGTAGACGGCTGGATTGGTTTCACTCTGCAGATATTCGTTCAGCTTGAGCCGGCCCCGGTCGACGGCGACGTTCGCCGCTCGCAGGTTCAGCCGATCCAGGGCCGGCGCCCGACCGGCCGCATGTACGACGAGGTCCGCATCGACGGAAATCGCCCCCTCTGTCGTGGTCGCGTGGGCGGCGAAACAGTCGCGCCGTTTCTCGATTCCCGTGACGGTCGTCTTCGTCCGAACGTCGATGCCGGCGGCGTCGAATGAGTCCATCAGCCAGCCGACAAGCTCCGGCTCGAAATGCGTCAGCAGGCGCGGGGCTCGCTGAATGATCGTGACTCGGGCTCCCGCCCGCGCCGCTATGTGCGAGAACTCGGCGGCGATATAACCCCCGCCGACCAGTACGATCCGGCGCGGGAGGCATTCCATCGCCAGGAACGCCTCATGATCGATAAGATGATGCTCTCCGGGGATTCCGAGCTGAACCGGCTCCGCGCCCGACGCGAGCAATATGCGTCGGGCGCGGAGCTCGACTTCCGTGACCGTGAGCCTGTCGGGGCCGGTGAATCTCGCCGAGCCGCGAAACGTCTCGATGCCCATCTCATGGTAGCGATGCTCGTGCTTCTCCGGAATCGGACCGGTGAAGGTCCGCTTGAACGCGAGCAGCGCCGGCCAGTCGATCCCCAGATCGCCTTCGACGCCGCGGCCGTCCATGCGGCGGCCGCCGTCGATGACCTCGGCGCCCGAGATCAGCATCTTCTTGGGATCGCAACCGCGGAGCGCGCATGTGCCGCCAAACGGCTTCCTGTCGACGATGGCAACCGTCCGACCCGTCGCTCGGACCCGCATCGCGGCCACCGTCGCAGCGGTTCCGGTCCCGACGACAACGAGATCGAAGGTTCTTGGGGCCATCGTCGACATGAGGGCCCAACAAAGTGGGAGCTACTACAGGTTCCTGAGTTTCCGACAGTCGCGGTCCATCTCGCGGCGGTGCCCACCGACGATGCGGGCGGTCGCAGCGCAGACCCGCGGGCGATTCACCTGGACGACAGGCGAGAGCGATTGGAGAGGAGAGAAGGCGGGAATCCGGGTGAGCGACGGGTGCGGGATGGCCGCACCGGCTCGACCGGAGACCCGACATGATCAGGACCATCCCCTTGAACAAGCTCGTCCCCAGCCCGCGCAATGTGCGGCGGAGGACGGATGAGCATGCCGATCTTCAGCTGAAGGCCGACATCGAGGCCCGCGGCCTCTTGCAGAATCTGGTGGTGACCGGCGCGGCGAAGCCGCGCGGTTCGTTCGCGGTGGAGGCCGGCGGGCGGCGGCTGGCGGCGCTGAAGGCGCTGGCCGACGAGGGCAAGCTCCCCAGGACCCACGAGGTGTGCTGCCTTGTGCTCGACCGCGGACCCGCCGCGCAGGAGGCCGGGCTCGCCGAGAATTTCCAGCGCCTCGGCATGAACCCGGCCGACGAGTGCGTCGCCTTCCAGCAGCTGATCGAGCAGGGGGCCGACGCCGAAGGCATCGCCCGCCGGTTCGGGCTCACCGTCCGCTTCGTCGAGGGGCGGCTTCGCCTGGCGAGCCTGGCGCCTGTCGTGTTCGAGGCGCTCGGCGCCGGCGAGATCAGCCTCGACGTCGCCAAGGCCTATGCCGCGACCCCCGACCGCGAGCGGCAGGAATTTGTGTTCGAGCAGATGAGCTGCGGCTACGGCGCCGCCCATCCCGACAGCGTCCGCCGGATGATGACCCAGGCGACGATCGCCGCGAACGACCGGCGGGCGCTGTTCGTCGGCGAGGAAGCCTATGTCGCGGCCGGCGGCCGGGTCGAGCGCGACCTCTTCTCCGACGATGGCGAGGCGCGCTGGCTCGACGTCGCGATCGTCGAGCGGCTCGCCGGCGAGAAGCTCGAAACGGAAGCGGCGCGGACCGCCGCCGAGCTGGGCTATGCCTTCGTCCGGCCGTCGCTCGACAGCTGGATCGGCCACGAGCAGGTGCAAGGCCTTCGTCGCGTCCCCGTCGAGACGCCCCCGCTCACCGACGAGGAGACCGCGGCCGTCGACGCGCTCGAGGCCGAGATCGAGGATCTCGTCGACCTGCTGCAGGACGACGAGACCGGCGAGCGCGAGCGCGACGAGGCCGAATCCGGCATCCGCGCGCTCGGCGACCGGATCGACGCGATCGTCAACAAGCCGCCGGTCATCGACGAGGCGGTCAAGGCGAGCGTCGGCGCGTTCCTGATGCTCGACGAGCAGGGCCGTCCGCGGCTCGACCCCGGTCTCTACGCCCGGATCGAGCCAGGCGACGAACCGGAGGGAAATGGCATCGCCGCGACGCCAAACGACGCGTCCGCCGGGCCGAAGAAGGCGGCCGGCCTGTCGCAGCGGCTCGTCGACGAGCTCGCCATGCAGCGCCGCGACATTCTCGCGGCGCACGTCGCGGCTGATCCCGCGCTCGCCCTCGACCTCGCCATATTCCTGATGATCGAACGCGAATCGGGCCATTATCGCGACAAGTGCGGATCGTCCCTCTCCGCGACCCCGCCGAGCAATCCGGTGTTCGACTTCAAGACTCCGGACGCGGCGGCGACGATCGCGCGCGCCGAGGCGGGCGACGCCCTCGACCGCGGCTGGACCGAGGGCGCCTCGCAGGGAGAAAGGTTCGACGCGTTTCGCGCGCTTCCCGACGAGGCGCGGGCGGCCTGGCTCGGTCACGCGGTGTCGAGGACGCTCGAGGCGAGCCTCAACCTCGCCGGCGAGCGCTTCTGCGCGTTCCACGACCATCTCGGCCGGCTGCTCGGCATCGACGTCGCGCGCTGGTGGCGGCCGACCGGCGCCAATTATTTCGACCGGGTGCCCAAAAGCGTCACGCTGGCGGCGCTGGAGCAGATCGGCGGCGAGACGCTCGCCAGCCGCTATGCGAAGGCGAAGAAGGCCGAGCTCGCCCAGTCCTGCGAGCGGATCTTCTCGGGCGACTTCATCGCCGAGGTCGAGGTGAAGGAGGCCGCGCTCGCCTGGGTGCCCGAGGTCATGCGCTTCGCGCCGGCCGCGCCCGACGGAGAGGCGGAGGACCGGGCCGGCATCGCCGACACCGGACAGGATGAGGACCCCACCCTCGAACCGACCGAGGAAGCGGCCTGACGTCTCCCCGGCGCTTCCTCACGGGCGGCCTCCGCGTGGGGGCCGCCCACCCTCCTCGACACCGGCCGGGGGCGGCGAACGGGACTTCGGTCCTCGAACCGGACCTAGTCAAAACTGGCCAGAGGGCCGGCTCAAAGGGACATGCGAGCCGGTCTCTACTTACCGCCGCGATCGACGCCGGCCAAAGCGCCTAGCCGAGGGCCTCACTGACCTGTCCGCCGGCACCCGTCCGGAAGGGCGGCGGAAGCCTCACAGGAGATTGGCGACAATGGCGCAACGGCCGGGACGGGTCGCCGCCCGGTTTCCCCGCCGCCCCCAACCCGTGCCGAGGAATATCTGGAGAACAGTGCGATGGCGGATGATCGCCTCAACCACATCGATGAGCAGCAGCTCGAGAAGGCCCTCGCGCGGCTTCGGCCGGCCGAGCGCGAGCTGCTCCTGCTCCGCGCGCGCGACGGCCTTTCCAACGCCGAGGCCGGCGCCCGGCTCGGCATCTCAGCCGACACGGCCGAGCGCCGCCTCGCCGACGCGCTCGTGAATCTCGGCCGCGCGCTCGAGCGCCTGGACCGGCCCTGGGGGCGGCTCTGGTGACCGGCGCGCGACAATTCTTCTCAGGCAAGGAGAATGGACATGACTTTGGGCCGACTGATCGAACGTCTTCAGGCGCTCGTCGCCGAGGACGAACATCGCGCCGACATGGAGGTCTTCTTCGGCGAGCGCATGGACCCCGTCGAGGGCGGCATCGTCGGCCATCGGGACGGGCTCGCAATCCTCAACCTCGCGCCGGTCAGGCTCGACCGGGTCGGGGGGTTCTGATGTTCGCTCTGGTGGAACGCTGGGGTCCCGGCTGGGCGGTTCGCGACGCCCGGGACGGGACCCTCGTTCGGCGCGGCTTCGACAGCCGCGACGAGGCCGACCGCTGGAGCGGCGCCACCGACCGCTCGGCGCTCAGGGAGTATTTCTACCCCTCGTCGATCCACTGGGGAGAGGATTATGACGCGCGCCGCGGAATGAAGCGCATCTTCGCGCTTTCGGCCGAGGAGGCCCTCTTTTGGGCGACGACCCGGCAGGGCGCGACGCTCGTCATCGACAACATCTTCCCGAAGGACGGCTGACCCTTGCTGGACGCGTCCGCGGTCCTGCCGTCTCCTTTCCGGTCTGGCGCCCGCTCCGGCGCGAGAGGCGCCCTGACCCGGCGCCTTTTCCCGCAACCCGCCGGCCTTCGGCCCGTGTTGCCCCGCGTCGCGGGGCGGCCCGCGCCAGCCTTAGGCCGGGGGTTCCCCTCGGCTTCGCCTCTGTGCGGGAGAGGCGGCTGGCCGGGTCGCCGGGCTCCCGGCGCCGGATCGGCCGGTGCCGAGCCACGGGAGACGAGACATGCATACAAGCCTTGCCGCGCAACTGGCCCAGCTCGAGTTCGGCCACCTCAGCCTCGAACGGGCCGGCGCCGGTCCCGGCGAGCCGCCGGACCCCGACGCCGTCACCCAGACGCTCGCCGCGATCTGGTCGGACCTGTTCGCCTTGTTCCCCGACACCGCGCTGGAGGACGACGCCGAGGAGCTGGCCTGGGGCGTCGTCAATCTCTTCCACCGCGCGGCGGTCAAGCGCGGTGCGCAGATCGACCGCGCCACCGACGAGATACGCTGCCTGCTCGCTTCGGCCGACGGATCCGAGGTCCACACGTTCGAGCTCGAGAAGCAGATCGACCGGGCGCGCCGGGCGGAGGCCGCGATGCTCGGGCTGGAGGCGTTCCGCGAGACGGCGGCTTCGCTCTACCTCGACGAGACCGGCTCCTCCTGGCGACCCGCGGGCGGATCGCGGCTCAATCATTCGCCGGGACTGACCTCGGCCGTGGTCGACGGCCGCGACTTCCTGCGCGCGCGTGTCGAAGCGAAGCGCGGCGCGGCGACGCCGCAAGGCACGCCGGTCCTGTTCGCCGGCGGGCGGCTCTCGTTCGTCTGCGCCGAGGATGCCAGGACGTTCGCCGACAATCTCTGGGCGACGCTCGACAAGGTCCGGGACCGGGTCGCCGATATGGTCCTCGTCCATGGCGGCGACGGCAAGGGCGTCGACCGTCTCGCCGCGGCCTGGGCCGAGCGCCGCACGGTCGCCCAGATCGCCTTCGGTCTCGATCCCCGGCTTGGCCGGCGCGCCGGGTTCAGGCGCAACGAACAGATGCTGGCGCTCAAGCCGCGCTATCTCGTCGCGTTCGCCGGAAACGGCGTGCTCGAGCGGCTCGTCATTCAGGCGAAGGAGCAAGGCGTCTGCGTCGTCGACCGGCGCGGGCCGCTGGGCGTGCATCCCAAGCGCGCGGCCCGCCTCGCCGGGGACGGCACCTAGCCCTCGCCGGACTCTCCGAGCACACGGGCGATGCCGTCCCGGGCCTCGACCGAGCGGTCGAGGCTGGCCTCGATCCGCTCGCGCCAGCGCGGGCCGCGCGCCATCGCGTCGCGATAAGCCTCGGCGAGATCGCCCGGGCGGTCGCGCGCGAGCAGCGCGATCAGCGTCTCGGCCTGCATCAGATCCTTGCGCGACTTGAGGCTGTCGCGCCCCTCGAGCCGCCGGTCGGCGACGATCAGCTTGTGGATGGCGAACCGTTCCGGCCGGGGCGCGCGCACGAGGACGCCGTCGCGATAGACCGCCGCCGCATCGATCGGCTCGGCGATCAGATAGTTGAGGTGATGGAGCGCGCGCGCGCTGACGCCGAGCGCGGCGAGGTCGCGCACGCCTTCGTCGTCGGCGAAGGAAGGGGTGAGGAACTCGACCAGGGCCTCGCCGCCGGACTGACGCCAGCGCCAGGCTCGGCCGCGTTCCAGCCCGGGCACCGGTGCGAAATCGAACTCGCCGAAGACGTCGGCGAGGTCGGGCTCGACTGTGTCGTCGAGCGCCAGCGAGAGCTTCTCGAAACTGGCGATGTCGATGTCGTTGGTCATCGCCCGCTGGTCGAGGGAGAGGCGCAGGCCGAGCTCGCCTTCGTACAGACGGAATGCGTTGGTGCCGACCAGCGTGCCGCCCAGCCGGAACACGCCGGTCCTGGCCATCGCCGCGACCAGGCTGCCGGTCGCCGCGTCCATGCCGAGGAACCGCTCGCTCCTGAGCAGCCGGACCAGGCGCGAGCGCTCGGCCTTGCGCGCCGCGGCCTCCTCCTTGAGCTTCTGGTGTCGGTCGATCCGCTCGCGCAGCGCGGGCGTGTCCTCGCCGAGATAGCGGTCCTTGACCTCGGTCCCGATCCTGTAATGGTCGTACCAGTAGCTCTTGCCGTGGATCTCTCTGAGAATCGGGCTGCCCTTGATCTCGGAGACGGCCGCGTCGAGGAGCAGCGAGAGCAGATCGTGATAGGCCGCCTGGGCGGTGGTCGAATGATAGCGGATGTCCATGGTGGGGCTCTCTATCACACAAAAATATTTTTGTGTGATAACGGAATTTCCTCTCTCTTACCACACAAAAAAATTGCTGTGTGGTAAGGCAGTGCCCCGATATCGGAGGAGTTTGACCCGAGCCTTTTGTACGTCATGAGCGTACCAAAGGGCGCCGCCATGCAGCTCGCGAAGCGCTCGGACCGGGACTTGGCGAGCGGAGGGAGAGGAAATCGCTTGTCCTTTGCGGCGGCGACAGCGAGGTTGAGGGCGGCATGAAGACCGGCACCGATCATCTCCCCGAGGGCAAGCGGCGGGAGCTCGACCGCATCGTCGAGCTGGTCCGCGAGGGTTTCGCCTTCGCGGTCGCGCGCCGGACCATGCCGAAGCTCAGGGGAGGACGGCTGCTCAAGATCATCCTGTTCGGCAGCTATGCGCGCGGCGACTGGGTCGAGGATCCGGTCGGCCGCTATTTCTCCGACTATGACCTGCTCGTCGTCGTCGACCGCGAGGAGTTGACCGACGTGCCCGAATTCTGGGCGAGCACCGAGGAGCGGCTGCTCGAGGAGCTCGCCTCGGGGAAGAACCTCAGGACGCCGGTCAGCCTCATCTATCATGGTTACGAGGACGTTAACGAGAAGCTGCGGCTTGGGCGGTATTTCTTCATCGACATCGTTCGTGAAGGCATTCTCCTGTTCGAGGAGCCCGGCCATCCGTTCGCGGAGCCGCGGCCGCTGTCACCGGCCGAGGCGCTGAAGGAGAGCCAGGACTATTATGATGAGTGGTTCGAGAGCGCTGTGCAATTTACGCGGCAGGCTCAGCATGCAGTCCAGGATGGTGCACTCAAGATCGCAGCGTTCCAGCTTCACCAGGCAACCGAGCGCTTCTATCACTGCCTGTTCCTGGTGCGGACGCTCTACTCTCCGAAGAGCCACAATCTGAACCAGCTTCGCCAGCTCGCCGAGGACATGGAGCCGCGCCTGAAGCATGTCTGGCCGCGCGCGACCAAATCGGAGCGGCGCTGCTACGAGCTGCTCCGCAAGGCCTATGTGGAGGCGCGCTACTCGCGCCACTACCGGATCAGCGAGGAGCAGCTCGCCTGGCTCTCGAGCCGCGTCGAGCTGCTGCGAGGCATCGTCCGCGAGGTCTGCGAGCAACGGCTTTCCGACCTGGCGACGGCAGCCTAGCTGCCGCCATTTGCGTATAACGGCTTCGAAGCGGAGTCACCGCCTTTCCGGGCCGGCTTCGGGACGAGTGGAGCGACCGTTTCCTTTCGCCTTTCCGCGAACCGCATCGGCGAGCGGCCGCATTTGACGTTGCGCCGTCTCCGCCGCCGCGCCACTTTGGGCATAGCCATTGCGGACGCGAGCCATGCACAGCCACGACCTCGACCATTACGCGCACTCCCACCGCTTCGCCGGCGCCGCCGAGCGGGACAGCGAGCGGCGGACCCTTCTCGTCGTCGCCCTGACCGGCGCGATGATGATCGTCGAAATCGTGGCGGGCGTCCTGACCGGGTCGATGGCGCTGCTCGCCGACGGCTGGCACATGGGCAGTCACTTCGCCGCTTTGGGCCTGGCGGCCTTCGCTTATCGCTTCGCGCGGCGCCATGCGGAGAATCGCAGCTATACGTTCGGCACCGGGAAGGTCGGCCCGCTGGCCGGCTTCGCGAGCGCGGTCGCGCTCGGCCTGATCGCGCTCGGCATGGCCTACGAATCGACGTGGCGGCTCTTCAACCCGGTCGAGATCGCCTTCTCCACCGCCCTGATCGTGGCGGCGGTCGGCCTGGCGGTGAACCTGGCGAGCGCGCTGCTGCTCGGCGGCCATCATCATCATCATCATCATCATCATCATGCCCGGCATGTTCACGACGATCATCATCATGAGAGTCATGATCGGGGGCAGCGTCACGATGAAGGGCATCACCACGACCACAATCTTCGCGCCGCTTACGTGCACGTCCTCGCCGACGCCCTGACCTCGGTGCTCGCGATCCTTGCCTTGGCCGGCGGCGCCCTGCTCGGCATCAGGTGGCTCGACGCGGTCATGGGGATCGTCGGCGCGGCCGTGATCCTCTGGTGGTCATGGACGCTGATCCGTAACTCCTCGTCGGTCCTGCTCGACCGCGAGGCGGACGCGGCTGCGGCCGAGACCGTGCGTGCGCTGATCGAATCCGACGCCGACAATCGGATCGCCGATCTGCACCTGTGGCAGGTCGGCACCGGCCACCTCGCCTTGATCGTCTCCGTTGTCACCCATCATCCGCGGCCGCCGGCGCACTACAAGGCGCTGCTGGCGCGGGTGGCGAACCTGTCGCATGTCACCGTCGAGGTCGTGCCTTGCCGTGCGTCGCATCTGATGGCGGCGTGATCCGCCGGGAGAGCTGATCGACCGGTCATGGCGGCAGCGGCGTTGAGGTCGCGGCCCTGATTCGCGAGGTGCGGGGCGCTGTCGTGGCGGGCGTCTCCGCCGGCTGTCCGAACCACCCCGTCTCCGTCGCCAGCCCTTCTGTCTCGGCAGCGTCGGCCCGCAACCCGCGGACCTGCGGCCCGTGTTGCCCTTCGGGCTGCCCGCGCCGGCCTTGGTCCGGAGTTTCCCTTCGGCTGCGCCTTCGGTGCGCGCCGCCGCTTCGCCTCGCCTTTCCTGGGGCTGTCGATCGGGATGGTCCCGACGACGGCAACAGGAGACCTCACATGACCAACATCGTTCTTCTCGTCGGCAATCTCGGCGCCGACCCGGAGCTTCGCTCGACCAATGGCGGCACCGACATCGCCAGCTTCAACCTCGGCACCAGCCGGCCCAGGCGCGACGGCGACGGCAAGACCATGAAGGATCCGGAGAGCGGCTTCACGCTCAAGGCTACCGAGTGGCACCGCGTCACCTGCTTCAACGGCCTCGGCCGGGTGGTTGCGCAATATGCCGTCAAGGGCATGCTCGTCTCGGTTCGAGGCCGCATCCACTATTCCAAGTGGACCGACCGCGAGGGCGTCGATCGCTACGGTTGCGAGATCATCGCCGACGACGTCCAGTTCCTGAGCCGACCGCGCCAGGGCGGGGCGACCGACGACGAGCTCGAGCTCGATCAGGAAGCCTGATCCCCCGATGCTTCCGATGCCCCGGCGGCGGCGCCGCCGGGGCATTTTCTTTGGCGATGCGCGATGCCCTTGGCGCTTCTTCTCGACCTCAAGGCCTGAACGCTCGAGCGTGCCGGTCGCTGCGTCCGCAAGGATCGCCCTGACGCCGAGCGGCGTCGGTTGCTCGTCGGGATCGGATCCTTGGCGTGCATGGTCGCTATCAGCGTCTCGGTGGCGCGCATGAGGGACGAAGGGGTTTTCACTGATCAGGCGGTCATTCTTGCCATTCTGCCGTCATGCGATCCATGAAGGCCGACATGTGTGAGCCATCGAGCCATTGCTTGAACTCTCGCCGCGGTGCGCCGCGTTGAAGGCGCTGGCTTATATTGGCGCGGCCTTCGCGGAGATTGCGGGCTGCTTCGCGTTCTGGGCGTGGCTCCGGCTCGACAAGTCGCCATGGTGGCTCGTGCCCGGCATGGCCGCTTTGGCCCTGTTTGCCTATCTCTTGACCTTCATCGAGGTCGAGCATGCCGGCCGCGCTTATGCCGCATATGGCGGCGTCTATATCGTCGCGTCCCTGTTGTGGCTTTGGACGGTTGAGGGGGCGAAGCCGGACAGGTGGGACGCGATCGGCGCCGCTGTCTGCCTTGTCGGCGCGGGCATCATCCTGTTCGGTCCCCGCCCGGCCTAGCCGCAATCGTTCGAGGCGAGGGGCGCACCGCGAGCGCCGGACATCGCGAGCTGGACGCTACCGCGAGGCATGATTCCAGGCGCTTCCGCTGCCCCGGCGGCGCCGCCGCTGCGGCATTTTCTTGGCGCTAGCCCCTGTCGCGCAATCAACCAGGCGAGCGCCGCCGCGGCGGCGACCCAAACCAGGATGATGGCAATCGCGGCCGTGCGGATGAGGGGCGCTCGCTTCGGCGCGCCGCTTCGGCGCGAAGCTCCGCCAGGAGCGGTGCCGGGATCAGCTTCACCGCGAGCCGGATGCCGGCGGGCACGATGAACCGGTCATCGACATAGCCGAGGATCGGCACGAAGTCCGGAATGAGGTCGATCGGGCTCACCGCATAAGCCGCGACGAATCCCGCGAGCCGCCGGGCTCGCCGCGGCGTTCGGGCATCGCGGGCGGCCAGCCAAGGACTCAAAGCGTCGCGCTTGAATGCGTACGCCCAGGCTCGCAGGCTCATGCGAGTCTTGCCCGCTCTGGCGGCTGACGGTGGCGGCGGTCTCGAGATTTCGTGTTTATCGGCATCGCCCGACCTATGCCCTTTCCGGCGTCCTTGCGTGCCTCGACGAGACGAATTTCGGCAGCCGGCCAGACCGAAGAAGGGGTATTTGGTCTCACTCTAGGCCCAGTGTGGCGGGCGGCGGCGCGGCTGATCAAGGATGCGCGGTCCCCCCAATTTGCTCACGCAAATCGGCTCCCCCGCGCCCCGCTTCGCGGCGCTGATCGCGTCCCTGACAGCCGCGCCGCCGCCCGCTCCCGAAGCGCCGTCTTCGATCCTGAAGACGATGAAGGGAGACACGAGATGAACATGATGTCCGCACTTTCGAACGGCGCCTGCGAGGCTCGGATCGCGGCTCTGCGCAGCGAATTGGGGGCGACCTTGGCGGCGCGGATCGTCGAAGCCGAGGCGGCCGATTTCCTGTGGGAGGCACGCGTGAAGGAGCGCTATCTCGGCCAGCATTTCGACCTGTGCTTTCCGGCCGACGACGACGAGGTCGAGCTGTCCCGGATCGCGATCCTGAGCTTCCTGGACGGCCGCTGGCATGCCGGAACCTGCCTCGTGGACGGCGAGGGCAGCCCGGTCGATCTGCTCTGGAAGGACAGCTTCGAGCGCCGCGAGGAGGCGGAAGCGGCCTATCTTCGCGCCGCCTAGGCCGGGGGGAATCGACGGACTTGCGAGGGAGCGGCGCCGCCGGCGTCGCTTCCTCTTTTTTTGCTCGACGAGGCTTGTGAGGTGGCCAGGCAGGGAAGGGGGCAGGGGAAGGCAAGATAAAGGCATTGTCTCGCGATGCTCGACAAGTGGTTGTCTGCACATTGATTTTTGGAGAGATTCCGTCACGTTGCCAGAGACAGCTGATCTCATGCGAATTCGGCGGTGTGGGCACGAGCACAGTGCCGGCCGACGCGTGGACCCAGGACTCGCATCAGCCTTCGATCAGCGTCATCGGACCTGCCGGCGCCGTTTCTTGGACCGGCGACCGCTACCGCTTCGCGGTGGGGTGCGGAATCCCGGTCGCGACGACGGATGACCTGAAAGTGAGAGATAATCCCGAAGCCTGCCCTCCAGGCGCTTCAGAATCTCTTTGTCCCTGACCGGAATGTAGAAAGCCCCGTAGATCGATTGCTGGGTATAGGTCGAGCGGATTAGCTGGCCGCTCTGGAAGCTCTCTACCAGGTGCCATCTGATCAGCGAACCGATTCTGCTGTCGCAGTAGAAATATCTCAGCGGGTGGACCTGGAAGTAGAAATTTCCCGGCGTGACCGGGCCGGTATTCAGCGGCAACTTGTCGAGCGTGTAGCGGCTGGCCTCGCCGGTCAGAACATTGGTGTAGACGACCGGACAGCGAAACGAGCTCGTTTCGATCCTCACGTTTCCGGAAAGCGGCCGGCTCATCCGTCCGGCGATCGTCAGATTGAGTCGCCCCAGCATTCCTGATGGAAAATAGTATTGGTCCGGCGGCTCGATTCGTAACGGCGGATCGACCCTTATCTCCTCCTGCCTTGTCTCGTCCAAGGCGGGCGACCAGCCTGGCACGGACATCATGAGCTGACCCAAGGTACGACCGTCCGACAGGATAGTCTTCTCGGCATAATAGGTCATTTGCGAGGCCTCCGACGGAAGCTCGAAGCTGCTGCCGTCCGTGAACAAGAGGCGGACGTTTTCGATGATGGTGACGAGCAGCGGTTCGCCGACTTCGAACTCCAGTGGGGCGGTCCCGGTCGCGTCCGGGTTTATCTGGAATGCGAACGATCCGGCTGTCGACAAGTCGACCTCGGTCGCGTCGAACGTCACCGTAAACATGTCGACGCCGTGCCGGCGCGCCACGTCCATCGCGCCTTCCTGGAAGCCGGCTGCAGTGACGAAGACGGCCTTGTTGGCATTCTGGTCGCGGGCCTTGGTCACGAAGGCCTCGACGTCCGACGCGCTTGCCCTGCGCGTGCGATTTTTGACCTCAATGAGAACGAGATAGCGGAGCGTCCCCAGCTGGAAACGGATCACCACATCGAACTGGCGGCCGTTGATCACCTCGTTCCAGCAAACGTCCGCATCGGCGCTGCTAGCGGCATGAATACCGGCGACCACCCGCTCGAGATACTCGTCTTCACTGATCATCGGTCGCTCTGGCGATGCATCGGCTGCCCCTGGCGAAGCGAGCAGAGATAGTCGACGGCCTGATCGAGATTGCTGATGACGATCCGCTGATGGATTTCCTGAAGCGGGCGCCGACGATGGGTCAAGGTTCGCTCCAAGCCGCGCTCGGTGAGCAGCGCGTCGCAATGACCAAGCGCCGCGGCGGCGTGGCGAAAGTCCACCAAATCATTCGGCACGATCACCTTATCTCGATATTCCCACCGGAAAAGGGCGTGAATTGTCGCATGGATGTGTGCCGTGGGCAGCTGGCGTGCTTGCTTGGGGTTCTTGAGCATCTCACGGAAGGCATTCGTCCAGAATTGCTCGGCTGAGATCGGCATTGCCGGGACCATGCGGGCGAGAGCATGAGCGAATTCCGGAAGCATTTCTGCGCAGGTTAGCGCGACGCCATGAAATTCCTGTTCGAGAACATGCTCAAATGACTTCATCTGATGGCGGTGGCGCTCGTTGCCGTGGTTCAGGCGGAAGGCAGCCGCTTCCAACTCGTGTGGTCGGGACCATGAGTCGCTATCCAGCGTCGCCACGATCTGGGCGAGCGGCGTTTCCCAGAGTCGGTCGTAGACCGCCTTCTGTACCGCCCGTTCTTCGCGGGCCGAGAAGATGGTGTCGGCGGGATAGAGGTTACCTAGGACAAAGCCCAGGCCGGTCCAAGGCACGAACGACCGCGCTTCCCCTCCCGCAAGCGTCGAGAGCAGCAGGTCACGCGCCTCGCCCGGCATCCTGTCGATATCAGGTAACAGGCTGGCCCCGCCGCTAAGGTCGTCCACGGCCTGTGCGGTCCTGACCCTTTGGTCGCGATCGCCCTGCTTCATTAATTCGAAAAAGGTCGGCTCGGCGATCGGGCAGAAGGCGCGCCCGGCTCCAACCAACGCCTCGAGATGGTGGACGAGCTTGCGCTCGCTCGATCCCGTCCGAACGCCATCTCGCACCTCACGAACGACGATCCAGAAGCGTGTGTCTAGATATACCGCGATTTTGCCGGCAAGCTGTTCGGTGAGGGACCGTGCGCGAGCATCGATATGCTGCTCGATCGAGATGTCGGGATTACGGAAATTCTCTTCGATCATTGCGGGTCGCAGCCGTGCGCGAAGGCGCGTTGAAACGGTAGCCAGCAGCCGGGCGCTGCCCGATGTCCCTCATTTGGGTTCAGGGTGGGTCGCATAGGTGCGCAGCACATCGCAGGAATACGCCGCATAGAATTTGAAGAAGCGCCCGAACATCCCGATGGTGAGGAAGATCGCGCCGGCGATCAGCCACGGACCCTGTTGGGTCGGATCGGTGATTTGCCGATAGGCAAGCAGTAACGTCGCGATCAGGCCGACGAAGGCGATGTTCCGGCCGAGGCCATATTGATTCATGAAGGCGGTGAGCCGGGTCGCCGTGTCGGGAACCGTGCGCGCGGCATGGAACGCGGCCTGATACACGGTCTCGCCGTCGAGATCGTCGACCAGCTCGCCGAGCTGACGCGCGGCCCGATCCAATGCCTTAGCGCTGATGGCCTCACGCAACGGTGAATATTCGCGTTGCGCGAAAATCGCCGCCAGCAGGCGCTCAATTCCGTTGCGCTCGCGCAGCCCGAGCTGGATGTCGGCCGGAATCGTAAGCCAGCGGCGCGCGACGAGATGCTCGAGGAGGCCGGCGGACGGCGCTGCGCAGATCTGTCCGGTCAGATAGGCGACGATCGCCCAAAACACGCCGCTGACGAGCGACCATTCGGTCCGGCTGACCAGGACCGCGCCCGCGACTGAATAATCGACCGCCGCGATCAGGAGCATGCCTGCCGCGAGATAGGCGTAGAATTCGTAATCGGTGAAGGGGAACCAGTCTTTCATATCAATCCCCCAATCGGCCTATGCCACCGCAGCCGTGAGGCGCGCATCGGGCGCTCACCGCGCCAGAAGCGTCTCAAAGTCGCCGCCGCTTCGCCTCGTGAGCAGCGAGACGCCCCCTTCCACGTTGGTTGCGAAGACGTGCTTCGCCACTGCGCGGTAGGCCCCAACCGCTTGCGGATCGGGATGATCATATTGATTATCGACACCGGCGCTGATCAGGACTGTGTTCGGCTCGACCAGCAGGATCGTCTCGGGATGCGCGCCGCTCTTCGAACCGTGGTGTGGAGCGGAGAGCACGTCCGATCGGAGGTAGGAGCCGAAGATCTTGTTGATCCGCTCCCAGCGCCCGTTTTCCGTGTCGCCGGTGATGAGGAACGAGAATCCCTTGCCGCCGATTCCCGTCACCCGGAGCACGATGCTCGAATTGTTGGAATTGTCGCAATCCTCCATGTGCGGCGAGAAGAGCTCGAAATCGAACTGAGCGCACAGGTCATTAAGGATGCGGTGGTCGAAGCGATCGAGCCGGACTGAGACGCGGCGGAGCGGCCGGTAGGTCTGGGCCCGTTTCCGGACGTGACGATCAATGATCCGGAAGACCTCGCTCGCGCAGTCGGTCTCCTTATAATATTTCGGATACATGACCCAATCAGGCTGGTGATTGGAGAGGATCATCTCGACGCCGTGAGGATGGCAATGGTCGGCATCGAAGCCGGTCAGGACCAGGCCGGCGACATGATGGTAGGCGAGAACTCGCGAGAGGTCAGCCTCGATCTTCGCCTGGCCCCCTTCCAGGCAATCCGGATAATGGGAGTCGACGATGATCGCTTCCCCATTGTGCCTCACGGCGGCCATGTCGCCTTGCCCGACATAGAAGGTGACGATGTCCATCAGCGGTCTCCTCGGCGCCGCCCGCGGACAGCCTGGAGGTCCGCCTCGCATGCGCGGTAGATTTCGCGGTTCAGCGCGCTCTCGATCGTTAGGCAGGCATCGATGGCCGAGCGGAAGCGCATCTTCGGCAGCGCCTGGGCGAACTGGCTCTTGTCAGACACCTCGCCCTTGAAGAGCGCGCCGTAGCGGCCGCGCCGCTCATCGTCATCCATCTCAGCGATGACGACCTCGATCGACGTCTCGTTGATCAGGGCCAGTTGACCGCGCCAGTAGATATTGCCGCTGGCCTTGGCCTGGAACGGCCGGAAGCTCGGCTGAAAATCCCGGAAGAATTCATTGTCTCGGGCGCGCTGGTCGGACGACGGCGCCGGAGAGGCGGCGCGATCCGTTTCCTGTCGCGACGGCGGCGGCGAGACCGGCCAGACGATCGGACGATCCACGATCTTCACAGCCGAGGCCGGCACTTCTTGGTCGCCGGGCTGACCGCGCCGGAAGATGAAATGCTTCGTCTGATATCGTTCGCCGCCCTTGCCGCCCGCATTCCGTGCCGTGACCAGCAGCGCGTAAAAGAAGTCGCTATTGTGGAGTTCGTGATTGACGATGCGGTGATAGGTCTGCCGGTCGCCGCTGCTCAGAGTCGGATAGCCGTTCACATGATGGGTATGCCAATTGCCGAGATGCTCGATCTCGGGGTACCCGTCCTCCAGATTGCGAAACACCCGCTCCTGATATTCGCCATCCTGAAAGAAGCTGGTGGGCGTGCGTCTGGCGGCCGGTCCCGGCTCGATGATTCCAGTGATCTCGACGCTCAGCTTACCGCGCCGGCCGACCGCGAAGGTGCCGAGAAGGCGCCCACCGGTTTCGTCATGGTCGTAGCGATCGCACTCGTCATAGATCGCCTCGAGTGCAGCCCGCGGGACGGTGACCTCGACATTGCGCGATGCCATCATGCTCCTCCACATATTAGGCAGCCCTCCTGCGGCTGGAGCGAGATGCGCTGCAGTTGGAAGTTCTTGGTGAAGGGCGGAATTGGACGATTGCCCCAGACCACATAATTTTCGGCAATCTCGGGGAGGAAGGCCGGCCGCGCCGCCAGGCTTTCGGCGATCAGGTCGAGCGCGAAGCGGGAGTGAAAGGCCGTGATGAAGGAGATATCGACGTTCAGGCCCGGCGAGTCCTTGATCTCCGGAATCTCCATCCCGTACATCCGCTCGCGCTCTTCCTCCGAAACCAAGTCGATCTCGCGCACGCCCTCCCGATAAATGGTGCGCTGCAGATAGCCTTCGAGGCAGGCGAGGCAACCGCCCCGGCCCGGCCGATAGGCGAAGACCTCCCCGCCGATTCCCCTCGTGAACACCCTGCCGACCACGAACGGCACCCCCTTCGCGACGCAGATCTCATTGATGCGATAGCGGGTGGGCTCATTGTCGGTCGCGAGGATAACAACGGTCGCATCGCCGACTTCCTGTTCGAGCTCGTCATAAGTCATCAAGTCGACGTCGAGGCGCTTGATCGACACATTCGGGTTCCGATCAACCAGAACATCGGCAAGGGCGTCGACCTTTCGCTCACCGACATGGCGCAGCCCGCAGACGTGCCGGATGACATTTTCCGGCTCGAGCTCGTCATTATCGGCCAGCGTGAAGTTGTGGATGCCCGACATGGTCAGCTGGAGGGCGACGCTGCCGCCCCCCGAGCCGCATCCGGCGACGAGCACGCGCGCCTCGGACAGCGCGCCGACGTCGAACAGCGGCGCGATGCGTGCAAAGAGTCTCTCACTCACCGTTCGTCTCCTCACCCCACTCGCCAGTGCGCTGCCAGGTGGCGAAGTTGGCGAGCCATCGTCGGGCGAGGCGCAGCACATTGGACAGATCGTGCTGGCCCGGATTCCACATTTCCATGGCGCCGAAGATGCAGAGCGAACCGTCCTGCCAGCGGTGAGGGCAGCCGTCGGGGACGGGGGTCGCAAAGACCTTCGGGCAGGCGCTCGGGTAGCCGTGCGGCAATTGAATCGTCAGCTTGATGCTCTGCTCGGCGCCCTCTTCCCGGAAATGCACTTCCAGCTCGCGCTCGTCGTTGATCGACGGCGAATACCATTCCTTCTGCAGCTGAAGCTGCTCGAACTCGCGCGCCAGCCGGGCAGGCTGAATATCGGGCATGAAGGAGGATAGCGGCACCAGGCAGGCCATGCGATGTCCGCTGCGCTCGATGATGAAGGCCTCGCCATTCTGGGCGACCCGATCGAGCACCTCGCCGGGGGCGCCGCGGAGCTCCATCATCGAGAGCGGCTGGAAATTGAGAGGCATCGCCTAATGCGCTATCTGCGCGCCGGGCCACCGACCCGTCGTCAGCCAGACTTCATATTTGGAAAGCCATTTCGCGGCCCGCATGAGGACGGTGGTCAGGGTGTGCCGCCCCGGATTCCACATCGAGTGGTGGATGTAGCAGATCTTGCCGTCGGCGAAGCGGTGTGGCGAGTCCGATCGGATGGCCGGCTGGCGAACGACGACATGGGGCTGGGCGTAGGGATAGCTGTCCGGAAAGGTGATCGCGAGCGTGTAGATGCGCCCCTGCGAGGTCTGCATCGCCGCGAGAACGTAGAGGCTCCCGCTCGCCGTCGGGTGGGATTCGACGTAGGAGAATTGGCCTTGTGCTTCGGCAATTTCCCTACGAACGCGCGCGAGATCCATCGCCCCCTCCATACTCCCCGCCGAGGTCCTCCCGCATGGTGAGCGGCTTGCGGCCGCCGAGTTCGGAAGAGCCCTTTCCCTGCGCTCGGATCTCGCCATTGGGCAGGATTTCGATCGGCGTGTCCTCCTCCGATTCGAGGATTTGTTCCAGTTCCCAAATGGTTGGCTTCGCCATGGCGATCTCCTTGTCACCTTATCGCACGATTGCCATAACTACGCAACTGCACAGTTGTATTAGCGCCGATGGCTTTGCCGGCCGCGGCATCCCTGAGGACCGCCTGTCGAGGCACCCATTCTGGCGGAGGGGGTTATCTAACATTGCCTTGACATTTAACAGTACCATTGTTAGACGATGCAACCAATGTTAGAGACGGATCCGACTCTGGATGGTGCAGAAGCCAAGGCAGCCGAGGCCTATGTGCAGTCGGCCTTCGGCCTGCGCCTTGACCTCGAACCGGTGGCGCCAAGGAATCTGCCCCACTTCCTGCTCGACCGATATCGGTTGTGGCAGGGCAATCTGCTCGGGCAGACCGTGCTGCTGGCCGCATGGAAGAACTGGCGTCCGGGCATGGGCTTTACGGCGGACTTCCTGAAGCATCGCGAGCTCCTGCGCCGCGAGCTCGACGTACAGCTTGTCGTCCTTCTACTCGAACAGGCGCCGGCGGCCATTCGCCGGCAGATGGTGGAGCGCAGGATCGCCTTCCTCTCGCCGGGCAACCAGCTCTACATCCCGGAGGCGCTGATCGACCTGCGCGAGCGTGGGGTGCGGGCTGTCGCCCGGCCGGGCGACCAGATCACGCCGACCGCGCAGCTCGTCATTCTCGCGGCCTTGCTGGGAGAGCCGCTCGACGAGGCGAACCTGACCGCATTGGCCGAGCGGCTTCACGTTGCAGTCATGAGCATGAGCCGGGCGGCGGACGAGCTCGAAGCGCTGCAGCTCGCCAAGGCGCACTTCGTCGGGCGGCAGCGCCGCCTGCATCTCCTCTTCCAGGGGCGGGACCTCTGGGAGCGGGTCAGGGACCGGCTTCAGTCGCCGGTGCGCAAGGTGCGCCGGGTTCGTGGCGCGCTCGTCGATCAGGTCGCGCCGCGCGCGGGGCAAAGCGCGCTCGCTTATCATACGATGCTCGCCGAGCCGCGGATCGAACGGCGGGCGATCGCCGCGGCGCGCTGGAAGGAGCTCGCCCCGCAGCTCGACGATGCAGCGGCCTCGGCGTTCGATGAAGGGGTCATCGAACTGGAGACCTGGAGCTATGACCCGGCCGTGCTGGCGCGCGACGGCGTCGTCGATCCGCTGTCGCTATACCTGAGCGTCCGGCACGACCCGGACGAGCGCGTCGCACAGGCGGCGGAGCAACTGTTGGAGCCGTTCGGATGGTAGCGGGAGTCGACCGCTTCCGGGAACATTTCGCCGGACACGATCACCAATATGTCCTGATCGGCGGAGCCGCCTGCGAGCTGCTCATGGACGAGGTCGGGCTCGCGTTCCGGGCGACCAAGGACCTCGACATCGTGCTCATCGTGGAAGCGCTGGATCCCGCCTTCTCCGAGCGGTTCTGGGCCTTCGTCGAGGAGGGCGGATATGAGATCCGGGAGCGAAGCGAGGACGAGCGCATCCTCTACCGCTTCCAGAAGCCGGCCAAGCCCGATTTTCCGGCGATGCTCGAATTGTTCTCGCGCAATCCGGAAGGCCTCGTCCTGGCGGATGGGAGCGCGTTCACGCCGCTTCCGATCGGCGAAGAGGCCGCCAGTCTGTCAGCGATCCTCCTCGACGAGGATTATTATGCGTTCCTGAAATCGATGGTCCGCGACGTCGGCGGCGTCCCCGTTCTCGGCGAAGCCGCGATCATACCTTTCAAGGCGCGAGCCTGGATCGATCTCGGCCAGCGCCGCGAGGCAGGCGACCGGGTCGACGAAAAGGACGTGAAGAAGCATCGCAACGATGTCGCGCGCCTTCTCCAGCTGCTGCCGGCCGACGCGCGCTACGAGGTGCCCGACAAGGTCCGCGCCGACATGTCGGCATTCGTCGCGGCGCTCGACGGCGCCGAAGACTACGACCCCGGAAAATTCGGTGTTGCCATGACCCGCGAGACGGTGATCGAGCGCCTCAAGGCGGCCTACGCCCTCTGAGGCGCCGGATCGCCGCCCGGCCAAGAAAGGGGGCACGACACGGATCGCTGACGCCCGTTTCGATCCTTGAGGGTGCAACCGGTTTACGAACGCGCCGTTTTCTTCCGTCATGCGGGAGGTTTCGACCAATTCGTAAACCGGCGTGAGCCTCGCACAAGCGATGCGAAGAAGGAGGCATGGTTCGCCGGAGAGGCGCTCGGCGGCGGCGCCTCGAGGTGGCAGGCTTGTCGCGCGTTTGATGCGGGACCGCTCGCCATGCTCGACGACGAGTTCGAACCACGACTGGGGCGGATGCGAACCGCCGGCTCGCCGCGCGGCAGGAAATATCTCCATGGCGTGCTGGCCGCCGCCGCGCGCGCCGGGGGCCTGAAGCGCGGCGCGCGGCGCCACTTCGACGGGAGCCGGATCGGCCGCGGCAGCGCGGTCGGGCGGGCGCTCGCCGGTCGGGACCGGTTCGGCGGGCTCCGGGCGCGCCGGGCCATCGTCAAGACGCGGCTCGTGCGGATGGGCGGCAAGGGGCTGGCGGCGGCGCGGGCGCATCTGCGCTACATCCAGCGGGACGGCGTGACCCGCGACGGGGAGGCCGGGCGGCTCTATTCGGCCGGGTCGGACGATGCCGACGGCAAGGCGTTCCTCTCTCGCTGCGAGGGCGACCGGCACCAGTTCCGGTTCATCGTCTCGGCCGAGGACGGCGCCGAATATGACGATCTTCGCCCGCTCGTCCGGCGCTTCATGGCGCGGATGGAGCAGGATCTCGGCACCTCGCTCGACTGGGTGGCGGCCGATCATGTCGACACGATGCACCCGCACACGCACATGATGCTGCGCGGCCGCGACGATCGCGGCGGGAACCTCGTCATCGCCCCCGAATATATCGCGCGCGGGATGCGCGAGCGCGTGGCCGAGCTCGTCTCGCTCGACTTGGGGCCAAGGACCGATTTCGAGATCGCGCGGCGGCTGCGGCTGGAGGTGGACGCCGAGCGGCTGACCTCGCTCGACCGGCGGCTGCTGCGGGAGATGGCGCCGGACCGGTCGGTGACGGCCGCGGGCCGCGACATGTTCGATCAGGCGGTGAGGGTCGGGCGGCTGAGGAAGCTGCGCGCTCTGGGCCTTGCCGACGATGTCGGCGGGGGTCGGTGGCGGCTCGCCGGGGAGTTGGAGCCCACGCTGCGTGAGCTCGGCGAGCGCGGCGACATCATCCGCACGATGCAGCGGGCGCTTGGCGCGGCGGGAGTCGAGCGCTCCCCGGCCGACCGGATCGTCCACCGGCCCGGCGAGAGCGGGAGCCTCTGCGGGCGGGTGGTGGAGCGCGGGCTGGCCGACGAGCTCAGAGACCGTCACTATCTGATCCTCGACGGGATCGACGGACGGAGCCACTATGTCGACATCGGCGCGGGCGATGCGACCGAACCGCTGCCGGTCGGCGCGATCGTCCGCATCTCTCCGCGTTCGGCGGACGCCCGTTCTGTCGATCGAAGGATCGCCGAGGTCGCCGCGGCGAGCGGCGGGCGCTACGACGTCGATCTCCACCTCGCTCATGAGCCCGGCGCCGGCGCGGCCTTCGCCGAGGCGCACGTCCGCCGCCTCGAGGCGATCAGGCGCAGCGTCGGCGGCGTCGAGCGGGACGGGGACGGGACGTGGTCGATCCCGGAGGATTATGCCGCGCTCGCTTCGCGCCACGAGGCCCGGCTCGCGCGGCGGAACCCGGTGGAGGTCGAATTGCTGTCCGCGGTGCCGCTGGAGCGCCTTTCCAGGTTCCATGGCGCCACCTGGCTCGACCGGCAGCTTGTGTCGGCAGCGGGCGAGCCGCTCAGCGACGCCGGGTTCGGACGGGAGGTCGGGTCGGCGCTCGCCGTCCGGCGCGCCTGGCTCGTCGAGCAGGAGCTGGCGTTCGAAGCGGACGGGGGCTTCCGGTGCCGCCCGGACGCGATCGCGGTGCTGCAGCGCCGCGAGCTGCTTCGCGTCGCGGGCGCGATCTCCGGCGAGACCGGGCTCGCATTCGCCGAGCCGGCCGAAGGCGTGCGGGTCGAAGGCGTCGTCCGGCGGCGGCTGGACCTCGCGTCGGGACGCTTCGCGATGATCGAGAACGGCCGGGAGTTCTCGCTCGTGCCGTGGCGCCCGGTGCTCGCTCGGGCGTTCGGGCGGCAGGTGTCGGGCACGTTGCGGCGGGACGGCGGCATCAGCTGGACCATTGGACGGGCGCGGGGGGTCGAGCGCTGAACCGGCTGGCGCCCGCCAACGGTGCGTCCTTTTCCGATCGGCCTGCCGGGGCCGCGTCGGCAACTGCCCGGCCGACCCCGATATCCCTTTGCGAGCTTTACTCTTTGCCGCCCTTCCACCGCGCGTAGCGATCGGCGGCGTTGGGGATGGCCGCCAGGCGCGGCCGCGTCTTCATCCCCGCGATCTTGCGCACGAGCTTGGCCAGATCGTCGGCAGCGCCGGGTTTCCAGCCGTTGCGGATCGCCCAGTTCCTGATCTTTGCGGCATCGAGCGAATGGCCCTTCGCCCGCAGAATGCGAAGTACGTCGTCCACCCATTCCCTGTCGCGGGACTGGAGCAGCGAATGCGACAGATTGATGATCCCCGACACCGAGCGAAGCGCGGTTTCGACGACCGGATCGTCGAGGATCGCGGCCGGCGCCTGTTTCTCCTCGCCATGGACGATCGGCGTCCAGCGCTCGCGCCACTGATCGGCTTCGCCGGGTACCCACGGCACGGCCACCACGCCCTTTACGCCGGCCAGGCCGTCGACGAAGTCGAGAAGCTTGTCGTCAGCATAATAAGCGATGACGACCGGATTGCCCGAAGAATAGCGCAGTGTCGCGAGCGTGCCGTGACGAAGGATCGCGCCGGACGAGAGCGAAACACCGCGTCCAGCAAGGAGCGCCTTGGCCGCATTCTCCCCCAGGTTCGCGGCCAGGCCCGTATGCCGCAGCTGGTCCTTGGTATGCGTCACGAGCAGGACGTTCGGCGCGTCGGCCTTCTTCGCGATCTCCTGTGCGTAGGCCAAGGCGAGCCCGAGCGCCTCGGACTGTTGGCTGTCGCCGGGAATGAGGACTCGGATCGGCGGGGCCATGAGGGTTCCTGCTCGCTGGTTGGCGCCTAATATCCAGTCCCATGACGCCGAGCGCTGCCTTGCGTCAACGTCCGGCGGCTAGCGCCGCTTCATGCTGGCGAGCCAATCAATGACATTCTTCGGCAAACCGAGCCGGCGAGCGGCTGCCGCCTCCCGCTCGTCGGTCTGCTGGAATTCCGTGATCGGAATCCCGCGATCGCCCAGCTCCTGCATGAAGTCACCGAACTGGCGGATGACGGAGAGGCCTTGTTCTTGCGTCAGCCTGAGCGGCGAGTTCTTGAGCATCGACAAAGCGGAAAGCACCGCCACCTCGTCGAACCGATCGCGGAGTTCCTCCTTGCTGAGACGGCTTAGATAGGGCCGTCTTTTATACTCCGTGCGCCAGCGCTCATGGCGCGGCGCTACCTCGGGAATGTGGTCGATCGTCGTGAATTCCTCGACCGACCCCGACTCGACCTCGTCATAGCCGTTTCTCGTCGCCCAGCGCCGGGCGACCAGGTCGAGGACATCTCCCTTCCATGGGTGGTCGTGGCAACCCATGCCTTCGATCGTGACGATCGGATAGGTCAGCTTGCCGCTTCTTACGGTGGCGTGCCGCTGGGTGAGGAACATGATTCCGTCGACATGCTCGTACAGAGCGCGATCACCGTCCCTGCGCCGAACGGCGTGCCACAGGATGTAGCTCACCGTGTGCGGATCGTAGATCTCGTGATCCTCGTTCACGAGCAGAAGCAGGCGCACCATGTTGCGGCGAGGAAAGCCGCGTCGGTGCGCCTCGAGCTGCCGGTTCGCCTTCTTCAAGTGGTTGATGATGCCCCGGCCGATGCGGTCCAGGACGCGCCTCTGGACACCCTCCGGGTCGTCCATGTTCTTGATGAAGGACTGCATCGGGGCCGAGCCAAGGAACATGGGCCAGTCGTCGCGGGCGCGAAGCTGGTCGGCGAGATTGTCGAGACGTTCGGTTCCCGGCTCTTCGAAGGTCTTGAGTTCCACCGCCAGCAGGCCGCGCATACAGCTGTAGTCGATCCTCATCGCCTCAGGCGACTGCGAGTCGTCGAGCGATACGCCGCCCAGCGCCTGGGTCAGGAATCTTATCACCTGAGGTGTTAGGGGCTCGACCTTGCCCGTGCGCTCTATACGCATGTCGAGAATCTAGGCAGACGGCCACTGGAAGGTCCATCTCCAAAAGAGCCGGCGCCTTGCCGCCCCATCGGCCATGACCGACATGCCCTGTTAACGGCGACTTGCTTCCGCACGGGAGGATGCCGCACCCGATTCGCCAGGCAGATGCTTCGTGCGTCGAAGGCGCACTGTCGCCGACTCGGCCCCATGTCCGATCTCTCCTGAGGCCCGCGCTTACGCCGGCTGGGGAGCTCCCGAATGACACCCACCAAGCTGCTGATCGGTCAGATTCTCGTCGTCCTCGCCATCATCGTGCTGGGCGTGTGGGCGGCGACCCAATGGGCGGCCTCGATGCTCGGCCATCAGCCGCAGCTCGGCATGCCCTGGTTCACCTTGGGCGGCCTGCCTTTCTATCGGCCCTGGGCGCTGTTCGCCTGGTGGTATCATTACGAGGCCTATGCGCCTTGGGTGTTCGACCGGGCCGGGGCGCTGGCCGGGGCGAGCGGGTTTCTCGGGTGCGCCGCCGCGGTCGCCGGCTCGCTGTGGCGGGCGCGCCAGTCCTCTCACGTCACCACCTACGGCTCGGCGCGCTGGGCGACCGAGCGCGAGGTGCGCGATGCGGGGCTGTTCGGCGACGCCGGCCTGTTCCTGGGATCGCTTCGCGGCGCCTATCTTCGCCATGACGGCCCCGAGCATGTCATGGCCTTCGCGCCGACGCGGAGCGGCAAGGGCGTCGGGCTGGTCGTGCCGACCCTGCTCTCCTGGACCGGCTCGGCCGTGGTCCATGACATCAAGGGCGAGAATTGGGAGCTGACCGCCGGCTGGCGCTCGCGATTCTCGCACTGCCTGCTGTTCAACCCGACCGACGCGCGCTCGGCGCGCTACAATCCTCTGCTCGAGGTGCGCCGCGGCGCGCACGAGGTGCGCGACGTCCAGAACATCGCCGACATCCTTGTCGATCCGGAAGGGGCGCTCGAGCGGCGCAACCATTGGGAGAAGACGTCGCACTCTTTGCTCGTCGGCGCGATCCTCCACATTCTCTACGCCGAGGAGGAGAAGACGCTCGCGCGGGTCGCGACCTTTCTCTCCGATCCGACGCGTTCGTTCGTCGCGACGCTTCGCGCGATGATGACGGCGCCGCATCTGGGGCCGGACGGCGTCCATCCCGTCGTCGCCTCGGCGGCGCGCGAGGTGCTGAACAAGTCGGAGAGTGAGCGCTCGGGCGTGCTCTCGACGGCGATGTCGTTCCTCGGCCTCTATCGTGACCCGACCGTGGCGGCGGTCACCTCGGACTGCGACTGGCGGATCGACGACCTGCTCTTCGCCGAGCGCCCGGTCTCGCTCTATCTGGTCGTGCCGCCTTCGGACATCTCGCGGACCAAGCCGCTGGTGCGCCTCGTCTTGAACCAGATCGGCCGGCGCCTGACCGAGCGGCTGCATGATACCGGCGGCGCTCCGCGCCGCCGGCTGCTGCTGATGCTCGACGAGTTCCCGGCGCTGGGGCGGCTGGATTTCTTCGAGACCGCTCTGGCCTTCATGGCCGGCTACGGCATCCGCGCCTTCCTGATCGCCCAGAGTCTCAACCAGATCGCCAAGGCTTATGGCGACAACAATTCGATCCTCGACAATTGCCATGTCCGGGTCGCCTTTGCGACCAATGACGAGCGGACGGCCAAGCGCATCTCGGACGCGCTCGGCACCGCGACCGAGCAGCGCGCGATGCGCAACTATGCCGGGCACAGGCTCGCGCCCTGGCTCGCCCATGTCATGGTCAGCCGCCAGGAAACCTCGCGGCCTTTGCTGACCCAGGGCGAGGTGATGCAGCTGCCGCCGGCCGACGAGCTGGTGCTCGTCTCGGGCCTCTCGCCGATCCGGGCTAAGAAGCTGCGCTATTTCGAGGACCGGCGCTTCGTCCGGCGGGTCGTCGCCGCGCCGGCGCTCGGCGAGGGTTCCTACGGCGACCGCCCGCCGTCCCGCCCGCACGACTGGGCCGGCCTTCGCGCGCAAGCCGAGATCAGGGCCGCGGAGGCGGAAGAGGAGGGCGGCGACGGCGGGGAAGGGCTTCGGCAGGAGCGGCATCCCGGCCTGCCGCACAAGGAGGTTCCGGCGGCCCGCGTCGAGCCGGCCGACCCGCTCGGGCTCGGCGAGGAGGAGGCGGACGGCGCCGCGGAGGCGCGGATGATGGGGCGGCTGCGGCAGCTGTCGCCCGTGCTCGCCGCCCATGCGGTCAACGAGGGCGCGGGTCGCGGCGGCGACCTGATGCCGAGCTTCTGAGGCGGCCATGGCGCGCTCCGATTCCGTCCGCCACCAGCTCTTTCTGCCAAAGGCGGTCAGCGAGCGGCTCGAGGCGCTGGCGCGCGCGCCGGGCGTCACCAGGTCGCGGATCCTCGCCGAGGCGCTCACCGCCTGGCTCGACCGCAAGGGCGCGGACGAGATGGAGCTTCGCTTCGCCCGGCGGCTCGACCGCCTGTCGAACCAGCTCGCCCGGATCGAGCGGGACGGCCATGTCCAGCTCGAGAGCCTCGCTCTGTTCGTCCGCTACATGCTGACCGTCAATGCGCCGCTTCCCGAGGGCGACGAGGCGGCGCGGGCGGTCGGGCGCGACCGGTTCGCGGCCTTCGTCGAGCGCGTCGCCCGCCGGCTCGCCAGCGGGCGCATCACCTTCCTGCCCGAGGAGGATGAGGAGCGATGAGCGCGTCCGAATCCTTGGAGCGCCGGCGCGCGATGCTGCGCACGGCGATGGGGCCGGCGATCGCCGAGGCGCTGGCCGACCCGCATGTGATCGAGGTGATGGTCAATCCCGACGGCGCGCTCCGGCTCGACCGGCTCGGGCAGGGGCGGTGCGATACCGGCCTCGTCCTCGAGTCCGCGCAGATCGAGCGGATCATCCGCCTGGTCGCGAGCCACGCCCGAACCGAGGTCCATGGCGCGGCGCCGATCGTCAGCGCCGAGCTGCCCCCGCACGGCGAGGGTCTCGCCGGCGAGCGGTTCGAAGGCATCTTGCCGCCGGTAGCGACCGGTCCCTGCTTCTCGATCCGCAAGCCCGCGACGCGGATCTACGCGCTGCTCGATTATGTGAGCGACGGGATCATGACCGCGGAAGCGGCGAGGGCGCTCGCCGGCGCCGTCGTCGATCGCCGCAATATCCTCGTCGCCGGCGGGACCAGCTCCGGCAAGACGACCCTCGCCAACGCCCTGCTCGCCGAGCTCGCCGCTCATGACGAGCGGGTCATCCTGATCGAGGACACGCGCGAGCTGCAGTGCGCGGCGCCGGACACGGTGGCGCTGAGGACCCGGTCCGGCGTGGTGGCGATGGCCGACCTCGTCCGCTCGACCCTGCGCCTGCGGCCCGACCGGATCATCGTCGGCGAGGTCCGGGGCGGCGAGGCGCTCGACATGCTCAAGGCCTGGAACACCGGCCATCCCGGCGGCATCGCCACCGTCCACGCGAACAGCGCGAGGTCGGCGCTCTACCGGCTCGAGCAGCTGATCCAGGAAGCCGTCGTCACCGTGCCGCGCCGGCTGGTCGCCGACGCGATCGATCTCATCGTCTTCATCGAGGGGCGGGGCACCGCCCGCCGCATCGGCGCGATCGAGGCCGTCGAGGGGCTCGATGCCGCCGGCGACTATGCGCTCCGTCCCCTCGATCCCGAAAATCCAGACTGAGGAGTATGAACATGGTTGAAGCCCGTCCCCTCCGCGTCGCGCGCAGCGCCGCCGCCGGCCTGCTCGCCGCCGCCGCTTTGCTCGCCGTCCAGGCCCGGGCCGCCGGCTCGGGTATGCCCTGGGAGGAGCCGCTCCAGCGCGTGCTCGAATCGGTGCAGGGGCCGGTCGCCAAGATCATCGCGGTGATCATCATCATCGTCACCGGGCTCACCCTCGCGTTCGGCGAGACCGCGGGAGGCTTTCGGCGGCTCATCCAGATCATCTTCGGGCTCTCGATCGCCTTCGCCGCCTCCTCCTTCTTCCTCTCCTTCTTCAGCTTCGGCGGCGGGGCGTTGATCTCGTGAACGGTGCGGCTCCGCACATCGAAGGGTTCGAGGCGCCGATCCACCGCGCCCTGGTCGAGCCGATCCTGCTCGGCGGCGCGCCGCGCGCGATCGCGATCCTCAACGGCACCGTCGCGGCCGCTCTGGGGCTCGGCCTGCAACAGTGGATCGCCGGCCTTGTCCTCTGGGCGCTCGGCCATTCGGTCGCCGTGGTCGCCGCCAAGCGCGACCCGGATTTCGCGGCCGTCCTGGTGCGCCATCTTCGCCAGCGGGGGCATCTCTCATGCTGAGGATCGGCGAATATCGCGCCCGCGCCGACCGGCTCGCCGACCATCTGCCCTGGGCGGCCCTGGTCGCGCCCGGCGTCGTGCTCAACAAGGACGGCAGCTTCCAGCGCACCTGCCGGTTCCGCGGGCCCGACCTCGAAAGCGCGACCGAGGCCGAGCTGGTCTCGGCCGCGGCGCGGGTCAACAATGCGCTGAAACGGTTCGGCTCGGGCTGGGCCTTGTTCTTCGAGGCCGAGCGGGTCGAGGCGCTCGGCTATCCCGAAAGCGTTTTTCCCGACCCCGCCTCCTGGCTCGTCGACAAGGAGCGCCAGGCGAGCTTCGAGGGCGAGCGCGACCATTTTGAGAGCCTCTACTATCTGACTTTGGTCTGGCTGCCGCCGCCCGACGGCCAGGCCGCGGCCGAGCGCTCGCTGGTCGCGCGCTCCGGGGACGGCAAGGGCCGCGACTGGCGCGAGGCGCTCGGGGCGTTCGTCGCCGAGACCGACCGCGCGATGGACCTGCTGTCGGGATTCATGCCGCAGGTGGCCCCGCTCGACGACGGGGAGACGCTGACCTTCCTTCACCGCGCCGTCTCGGACCGCCGCCATCGCGTCGCCGTCCCCGAGACGCCGATCTATCTCGACGCCCTGCTCGCCGACACGCCCCTCGCCGGCGGGCTCGAGCCGATGCTCGGCGACCTTCACCTGCGCACCCTGACCGTGCTCGGCTTTCCGGCGCTGAGCCGGCCCGGGCTGCTCGACGCGCTCAACCATCAGGATTTCGGCTATCGCTGGGTGACCCGCTTCATCCCGCTCGACAAGGCGGATGCGACCCGTGCGCTCACCCGGCTTCGCCGGCAATGGTTCAACAAGCGCAAGTCGGTGACCGCCTTGCTTCGCGAGGTGATGTACAACCAGCCCGTCCAGCTCACCGACAGCGACGCCGACAACAAGGTCGCCGACGCCGACGCGGCGCTCCAGGCCCTCGGCCAGGATTATGTCGCGTTCGGCCATTTGACCGCGACGATCACCGTCGCCGACGCCGATCCCCGCGCCGCCGACGAGAAGGTGAGGGCCGTGGAGCGGGTGGTGAACGGGCTCGGCTTCACCGCCAAGCGCGAGCGGCTCAACGCGGTCGAGGCCTGGCTCTCCAGCCTGCCCGGCCACGCTTATGCCAATGTCCGCCAGCCGCTCGTCCACACGCTCAATCTCGCCCATCTGATGCCCTTGTCGTCGGTCTGGGCCGGGCCGGCGGAGAACGCGCATCTCGCGGGGCCGCCGCTGCTGTTCGCGCAGACGAGCGGCTCGACGCCGTTTCGCCTCTCGACCCATGTCGGCGATGTCGGCCACATGCTGATCGTCGGCCCGACCGGCGCCGGCAAGTCGGTGCTGCTCGCTCTGCTGGCGCTGCAGTTCCGGCGCTATGAGGACGCCCGGGTCGCCATCTTCGACAAGGGCTGGTCGGCGCGCGCGGCGGTGCTGGCGATGGGCGGCGTCCACCACGCGCTCGGCGCCGGCGACGGCGCCGAGGCGCCGGAGCTCGCCTTCCAGCCGCTGCGGCGGATCGACGAGGCGGCCGAGCGCGGCTGGGCCGCGGAATGGCTCGCCGCCCTGCTCGAGCAGCAGAAGGTGGCGGTGATGCCCGAAATCAGGGACGCGCTCTGGTCGGCGCTCGGCAGCCTCGCTTCCGCGCCGGTTGAGGAACGCACCCTGACCGGCCTGTCGCTGCTCTTGCAGTCGAACGCGCTCAAGGCGGCGCTCTTGCCCTACACGCTCGAGGGGCCGTTCGGCGCCCTGCTCGACGCCGCCGAGGACGCCCTCGCGCTGGCCGACGTCCAGTGCTTCGAGACCGAGACGCTGATGGGCCAGGCCGGCGCGGTGCTGCCGGTGCTCACCTATCTGTTCCACCGGCTCGAGGAGCGGTTCGACGGCCGCCCCACTTTGCTGATCCTCGACGAGGCCTGGCTGTTCCTCGACAATCCCTTGTTCGCCGCGCGCATCCGCGAATGGCTGAAGGTGCTGCGCAAGAAGAATGTCGCGGTCGTGTTCGCGACCCAGAGCCTCGCCGACATCGCGGACTCGAGCATCGCCCCGGCGATCGTCGAAAGCTGCCCGCAGCGCATCTTCCTGCCCAACGACCGCGCGGTCGAGCCGCAGGCGCGCGCCGCCTACGAGAGGTTCGGCCTCAACGCGCGCCAGGTCGAGCTGATCGCGCGCGCGACGCCCAAGCGCGATTATTATCTCCAGTCGCGACGCGGCAACCGCCTGTTCGATCTCGGCCTCGGCCCCATCGCGCTCGCTTTCTGCGGTGCCTCGGATCCGGCGAGCCAGCGCCGCATCGAGAGCATCCTCGCGGCAAGCGGCGGCGAGGAGTTCGCGCGCCGCTGGCTCGAGGCCTGCGGCCTCGGCTGGGCCGCCGGCGCGCTCGACCGCTTCCCCGATCCCCCACCCCCCGAAGGAGAAACGACGTGAAGAGAATGAGGATGGCGATCGCCCTTGCCGCGGGCACCGCATTGACGGTCGGCGGCACGTTCCTGGTCCCGGCGAGCCCGGCGGCGGCGATCCCGGTGTTCGACGCCACCAACTACGCGCAGAATATCCTGCAGGCCGCCCGGGCGCTCGAGCAGATCAACCACCAGATCGCCTCGCTCCAGAACGAGGCGGCGATGCTCCAGAACATGGCGCGCAACCTCGAGCGGATCGACTTTCCCGAACTTCAGCGGATGCGTGAAGCGATGCAGGGGATCGACCGCCTGATGGACCAGGCCCGCGGCATCGACTTCCGGATCGATCGGCTCGACGAGCGGGTGCGCGAGCTGTTCCCGGGCGCGGTCGAGCGCGTGCTCGGCCGCGACGCCCGCGTCGCGCAGGCGCGCGCCCGGCTCGACGCGGCGATGGCGGGGTTCCGCCAGGCGATGGGCGTGCAGGCTCAGGTCGCCGAGAATGTCCGCGCCGACGCCGGGCTGCTCGCCGACCTCGTCGCGCGCAGCCAGGGAGCGGCCGGCGGCCTCGCCGCGCAGCAGGCGGCGAACCAGCTCATCGCGCTCGGGGTCCGGCAGCAGCTCCAGCTCCAGAGCCTGATGGCGAGCGAGTTCAGGGGCGCGGCGATCGAGCGCGCGCGCCGGGCGCAGGCCGAGGAGGACGGTCGCGCGGCGACGCGGCGGTTCCTGGGATCGGGCTCCGCCTACACGCCGGAACGCGACTGACCACGAGCTCGGGCGCGGCGGCGAAAAAGCCGCGCCCGCCGCGGGGCTCCTGCTCCCCCTCGGGACGCCCCGCGGCAATCTCCTGCAATCGGACGGAACGCGAGCGATGGACGACCTCAATGTGATCGACCGCTTCATGGCGGCGTTCATCCAATATATCGACAGCGGGTTCGGCCTGCTGGGCGGCGACGTCGCCTTCCTGACGACGGTGCTGGTCGGGATCGACATCACGCTTGCCGGCCTGTTCTGGGCGATGGGCGGCGAGGACGACCTCATCGGCCGGTTCCTGAAGAAGATCCTCTATGTCGGCGCGTTCGCGCTGATCCTCGGCTCCTTTTCCACCCTCGCCGACATCATCTTCCGCTCGTTCGCCGGGCTCGGCATCACCGCCGGCGGCGGGGGGATGAGCGCCGACGACCTGCTGCGGCCGGGCTATGTCGCGGGCACCGGGTTCGACGCGGCGCGGCCCCTGCTCGATCAGGTCAGCGAGCTGCTCGGCCCGATCGCCTTCTTCGAGAACTTCCTCACCATCTCGGTGCTGATGATCGCCTGGCTGTTCGTCATCATCGCCTTCTTCGTGCTGGCGATCCAGCTGTTCATCACCATCATCGAGTTCAAGCTGACCACGCTCGCCGGGTTCGTGCTGGTGCCGTTCGCTTTGTGGAACCGAACCTCCTTCCTCGCCGAGCGGGTGCTCGGCAATGTCGTCTCGTCCGGCATCAAGGTGATGGTGCTCGCCGTCATCGTCGGCATCGGCTCGGGCTTCTTCGACGAGTTCCGGACCGCGGCCGGCGAGGAGACCGACCTTGCCCAGGCGATGAGCCTCGTGCTCGCCAGCCTCGCTCTGTTCGGGCTCGGCATCTTCGGGCCGTCGATCGCCTCGGGCCTCGTCGCCGGCGCACCGCAGCTGGGCGCGGGCGCGGCGGTAGGAACGGCCGCCGCGGCGGTCGGCACGCTCGCGATCGGCGGCGGCGCCGCGGTCGCTGGCGCGCGTGGGCTCGCCGGCGGGACGATGGGGGCGCTTCGCGCCGGCACCTCGATGGGCGCCGCCGCCCACGCCTCATACCGGCTCGGCCAGGAAACGTCCGGCTCGAGGAGCGTCGGCGCGGGACTCGGCGGCGTCGCGCGCACCGGCGCCGGCGCGGTGCGCGACCGGGTCGGCGCGGCCGCCGGGCTCGGCGCCGCCGCGGAGCGCGGCCAACGGGCGGCTTTGTTCGCGGGCGCGGGCGCGTCGTCGGGTTCGGCCGGCATCGGTTCGGGCGGCGGCGAGGAAGCGCCTGCCTGGGCTCGGCGGCTGCGGGCCGAGCAGTCGGCGCGCCACCGTCGACAGGTCGCGCTCCAGGCGGTGCGCGAGGGCGACCGCGGCGGCGCGGCCGCTACCCCCGACATCAAGGAAAGAGAGGACTGATCATGCGATTCAGGCGCGCGGTGCAGCGCTACGGGCACACGCCCGAGCCGGAGACCCCCTATCAGCGGGCGGGGCAGGTGTGGGACGAAAGGATCGGCTCGGCGCGGGTGCAGGCCCGCAACTGGCGGCTGATGGCGTTCGGCGGGCTGCTGCTCTCGGGCGGCCTGTCGGCCGGGCTGCTCTGGCAGTCGATGCAGAGCCGGGTGGTGCCCTATGTCGTCGAGGTCGACGCGTTGGGAGAGGCGCGCAGCGTCGCGCCGGCCGAGGCGGACTATCGCCCGACCGACCCGCAGATCGCCTGGCATCTGGGAAGGTTCATCACGAACGTCCGCTCGGTCTCGCTCGACCCGGTGCTGATGCGTCAGAACTGGCTGTCGGCCTACGACTTCGTGACCGAGCGCGGTGCCCGGTTCCTCGGCGAATATGCGCGCGGCGCCGATCCGTTCGGCCGGATCGGCGAGCGGACGGTGTCGGTGCAGGTGACCAGCGTCGTTCGCGCCTCCGACCGCTCGTTCCAGGTCAAGTGGACCGAGAGCGCATATGAGCGCGGCAGCCTCGCCGGCAGCTCGCGCTGGACCGCGATCCTGACCATCGTCGTGCGGCCGCCTTCCTCGGCCGAGACGCTGCGCGAGAATCCGCTCGGCCTCTATGTCGAGGCGATCGACTGGAGCCGGGAGCTCGACGTGCCGCCGCCGTCGCCGGCCCCGGCGGCGCCGCGGAGCGAGGCGCCGGCGCCGCCTTCGCTTCCTTCGGGCTCTCCGCTCGACGCGAACCTCGCCGCGCCCGCTTCCGAACCTCAGCCTTCCGAGAGGAACAGCCAATGACCCGGACCTTCCTTCTTGCCATGACGTCCACCCTTTCCCTCTGCGCCTGCGCGGGAAGCCGGGCGGTCGAGCCGGCGGCCGCGCGGGCCCTTGCGCCGGGCGCCGTCTTCTCGCCGGCGGTCCTGGTTCCCGATCCGGCGCCCGAGCCCGCACAGGTCGCGGCGAGCGCGCCTTTGGCGGTGGAGCAGCGCCTGCCGCCGCCCGAGCCCGGCCGCCGCCGCGCGGCCGGGCCGCCCGTGTCGCGGGTCGAGGCCGCCAATCGCGCGGCATTGCGCGAGCCGAGCCGCGATTCCTATGTGAACGCCGTGCAGGTCTATGCCTGGGCGCAGGGCGCGCTCTACCGGCTCTACACCGCGCCCGAGCGGGTGAGCGAGATCGCGCTCCAGCCCGGCGAGACCCTGATCTCGGTCGCCGCCGGCGACACCGCCCGCTGGGTGATCGGCGACACGACCAGTGGCGCTGGAGCCGCGCGCCGGACCCACATCCTGGTCAAGCCCTCGGCCGTGGACCTGCGCACCAATCTCGTCATCACCACCGACCGGCGCGTCTATCATGTTCAGCTCGAGAGCACGGCGCGCACCGCGATGGCGAGCATCTCCTGGACCTACCCGGAAGGCGAATTGCTGGCGCTGCGGGCGGGAGAGGCCGCCGGCGCCGAGCCGCCGGTCGCCGCCGGCGTGGCGGTGGACGCGCTCGATTTCGGCTACCGGATCGAGGGCGACGACCCGCTTTGGCGGCCGATCCGGGCGTTCGACGACGGGAGCCAGGTATTCATCGAGTTCCCGGCGAGCCTCGCGCAGGGCGAGGCGCCGCCTTTGTTCGTCAGCGGCGCGAACGGGCGGACCGAGCTCGTCAACTATCGCCTCCGCGGCCGCTATTATGTCGTCGACCGCCTGTTCGAGGCCGCCGAGCTGCGGCTCGGCGAGCGGCGCCAGCAGGTGGTGCGGATCGTGCGCGACGGCGCGCGCGGGGAGCGCCGGCGGCGCGGGAGGCCGTCATGACGGACGCGCCCCGCGAAACGCCGCCGCCGAAGGAGGATCCCGAAACGCTGGTCCTGCGCGGCACGCCCCGGCCGGTGGTGCGGTTCCGGCGCGGCCTCATCATCGGCATCACCGGCGCGGTCGCCGCCACGCTGGCGACCCTGGCCTGGGTCGCGCTCGAGCCGCCGAGCTTCCGGATCGCTGCGGGTGCAGACGAGGGTGCCGCGCCGGCCGCCAAGGCGTCGCCGGAGGCGCTCGCGGACGCGCCCGCCAGCTATGGCGACGTGCCGCGCCTTGGCCCGCCGCTGCCGGGCGATCTCGGCCGTCCCATCCTCGAGCAGCAGCGCAGCCTCGAGGGGCCATCCGGCGAGGGAACGGAGCCCGACGCCGCGGCCCGCGCGCGGGCGGCTGCCGAGGCCGAGCGCCAGCGCCTGGAAGCGGAGCGGCAGGCCGCGCGCGCCTCGAACGTGATCGTCCAGCTCGCCGGACGCGCAGGCGGCGGTGCGCCGCCGCCCGCGGGCCCGGCGCCGCAGGCCGGCGAAGGCGAAATCGCCGTGGAGCCGCCACCTTCCGCGGGCGCCCGGGCGGGGCAGGCGAGGCGGTCGGAGTTCGCGCCGTCCGCGGCGGGAGACACGAACCCCTATCCGCTGCGGCCGGCGCCGTCGCCCTGGACGCTGAGCGCCGGCACGATCATTCCGGCAAGCCTGGTCACCGGACTCAACTCGGACCTGCCGGGGACGGTCATCGCGCAGGTGACCGAGAATGTCCGCGACAGCGCCACCGGCCGCGCCGTGCTGGTGCCTCAGGGCGCCCGGCTGATCGGAAGCTATGACAGCGCGGTGGCGTTCGGGCAGCGCCGCGCGCTGCTGGTCTGGCAGCGGATCGTGTTTCCGGACGGCTCCTCGATCCGCCTCGACAACGCGCCCGCCACCGACCTCTCGGGCTATGCCGGCGTCCGCGACCGGATCGACTTCCACACCTGGCGGCTGCTCACCGGCATCGCGCTCACGACGCTGCTTGGCGTCGGTACCGAGCTGACGTTCGGCGACGGCGAGGGCGACCTCGTGCGCGCGATCCGCGAGTCGACCCAGCAGAACGCCGCCCGCGCCGGCGACCGGATCACGCAGCGAAACCTCGACGTCCAGCCGACGCTCACCGTCCGCCCCGGCTGGCCGCTGCGGGCGGTGATCCACAAGGATCTCGTGCTGCGGCCGTGGAGGGGATGATGGCGGGACTGCGACTGGGGAGGCTTCCCGACCGGACGCCGGTGAAGGTGACGATCGGCCTGGCGCCGGAGCTGCATGAGGCGCTGGTCGACTATGCCGCTCTCTACGAGGAGACGTACGGAAGGGCGGAGCCGGTACAGGAGCTGATCCCGGCGATGCTCGCCGGGTTCCTGGAGGGCGACAGGCTGTTCGCGCGTCGCCGGCGGGAACGGCGGAGCTGACGATGACCGGCTCCGTCCGCCCGGCCGCGATCGACGCCGCATCGGCGATGATCCGCGATTCAAGCTTTCGGAGGTTCGGCAATGGTTGGAATCGCGAGCTGTCTGCTTGCGCTAGCGGCGCAGTCGGATCAGGCGCCGTGCGGCCCCGCGCACCGTCACGTAGCTCCGAGGCTCGGCGTGAGTGACGTCGCTGCGTCGGTCGGTCATGTTCTCGCTATTGGGCCCGCGGCGCCGCAATGTTACCTATGCGTTACCTAGCGCGGTCCTAGGTAACAAAAAAATGGCGGAAAACTGGCGCGCCCGGCAGGATTCGAACCTGCGACCCCAAGCTTAGAAGGCTCGTGCTCTATCCAACTGAGCTACGGGCGCGTGGGGCCGCTCTAGCGCGGATTGGTGAAGATCGGAACCGCGCGGTTCAGGCGTAGGTCCAGCGCAGGATCGACAGGGTGACGAGTGCCAGCGCGATCCAGATCGCGACGATGGCGAAGGCGCCCGCGATGCTGCGCGGACGCCGTGAAGCCGCCTCCGCCGCCGCGCGGTGCTCGGCGAGCAATTCGGGCGGGATCAGGCGGCGGAACAGCCATAGGCCGGCGGGCACGATGATCGCGTCGTCGATCAGGCCCAGCACCGGCACGAAATCCGGCACCAGATCGATCGGCGACAGCGCATAGGCGGCGACCGCCAGCCCGACGATCCGCGCCGCCCAGGGCGTGCGCGGATCGCGCGCGGCCAGCCAGACCGCATGGGCCTCGACGCGGAGGCGATGGAGCAGGGAGGAATT
Organism: Sphingomonas sp.; assembly: GCA_019635535.1. Taxonomy (NCBI): domain Bacteria; kingdom Pseudomonadati; phylum Pseudomonadota; class Alphaproteobacteria; order Sphingomonadales; family Sphingomonadaceae; genus Sphingomonas; species Sphingomonas sp. The sequence continues at coordinate 2,400,925 of JAHBZH010000001.1, read as the reverse complement.
GCGGGCGATGGCGCGCCTCACAGCACCTCGAACAGCCCCGCCGCGCCCATGCCGCCGCCGACGCACATCGTGACGACGACATATCTGGCGCCGCGGCGCTTGCCCTCGATCAGCGCATGGCCGGTCAGCCGCGCGCCCGACATGCCATAGGGATGGCCGATCGAGATCGCGCCGCCATTGACGTTGAGCAGATCGTTCGGGATGCCGAGCGTGTCGCGGCAATAGAGGACCTGGACGGCGAAGGCCTCGTTCAGCTCCCACAGGCCGATATCGTCCATCTTGAGGCCGAACCGATCGAGCAGCTTGGGCACCGCGAAGACCGGGCCGATGCCCATCTCGTCGGGCTCGGTGCCGGCGACGGCCATGCCGATATATTTGCCGAGCGGCGTCAGCCCGCGCGCGGTGGCGAGGCCGGCCTCCATGACGACGCATGCCGAGGCGCCGTCGGACAGCTGCGAGGCATTGCCGGCGGTAATGTTGGCGTCCGGGCCCATCACCGGCTGGAGCGAGGCGAGGCCTTCGAGAGTCGTGTCGGCGCGGTTGCCCTCGTCCTTCGCGATGGTCACTTCCTGCTTGGAAACCTCGCCGGTCGCCTTGTCCTTGACCAGCATCGTCGCGGTCGCGGCGACGATCTCGTCGTCGAACTTGCCGGCGGCCTGGGCGGCGGCGGTGCGCTGCTGCGACTGGAGCGCATATTCGTCCTGCGCCTGGCGCGAGATGCCGTAGCGCTTGGCGACGACCTCCGCCGTGCCGATCATCGGCATGTAGACGTCCTTGTGCATCGCGACGAGCTCGGGATCGGCGCCGAGGCGCATCTCCGGTGTCTGGACCATCGAGATCGATTCGACGCCGCCGGCGACGACCACCTCCATGCGATCGACGATGACCTGCTTGGCCGCCGTGGCGATCGCCATCAGGCCGGACGCGCATTGCCGATCGAGCGACATGCCGGAGACGGTGACGGGCAGGCCGGCGCGCAGCGCGGCGGTGCGGCCGATCGTCGCCTGCACGCCCTGCTGGAGCGCGGCGCCGATGATGCAATCGTCCACCTCGGCCGGATCGACGCCCGAGCGCTCGACCGCGGCGCGGATCGCGTGGGCGGCGAGGGTCGGCGACGGCGTGTTGTTGAATGCGCCGCGATAGGCCTTGCCGATGGCGGTGCGGGCGGTGGAGACGATGACGGCTTCGCGGGTCATGGGTCTTTCCTTTCTTTATTCCTCCCCGGAACGGGGAGGGGGACCGCACGAAGTGCGGTGGAGGGGTCGAGGGAGCCCGAGCCGGCCCCTCCACCACGACGCTACGCGCCGCGGTCCCCCTCCCCGTTCCGGGGAGGATTGGTTCATACGAATATCATGCCGATCCAGTCGGCGGTCAAAGCGGGCTTGTCTTCGCCTTCGATCTCGACGGCGACATGGTTCAGGAACTGCCACTGGCCGGGCCGTTTCTCCTCGAACGAGACGAGGGTGAAACGGCCGCGGATGCGCTTGCCGGCGCGGACGGGGGCGAGGAAGCGGATTTTGTCGAAGCCATAATTGACGGCCATCTTCAGCCCCTCGGGCACCAAAGCGACTTCGTAGGACATGCGGCTCAGCAGCGAGAGGGTGAGGAAGCCGTGGGCGATCGTGCCGCCGAAGAGCGTTTTGGCGGCGGCTTCCGGGTCGACATGGATGAACTGGTGATCGTCGGTCGCATCGGCGAAAGCGTCGATCCGCGCCTGATCGATTTCGATCCAGTCGGTAACGCCGATTTCCGCCCCGATCCGGCTTTTGATCTCCTCGATGCTTGCGACCGGCATTGAGCCTCCCCGAATGTATCGTTAGGGGCCGCCATAGGGCCGCGCGGCGGCGGGACTCAAGCCTTTGGGAGAAGTCGGTATGGCGGACGCTACGGCAACCGCGCGTCTTGAAATTCGCAAGCTGCTGCGCGCGCCGGAACCGGACGTGCTGGCGCCGCTGTTGAAGGACGCCGCGCTCGATGCCGATTCGCGCGCGCGGGTGGAGAAACGCGCCTTGGCGATGCTCGGCGTGCTGCGCGAGGCGCAGTCGCGCGGCTGGGTGAATCAGTTCCTGCAGGAATATCGGCTCAACACGCAGGAGGGTGTCGCGCTGCTCAGCCTCGCCGAGGCGTTCCTGCGCGTGCCCGATCCCGACACCGCCGACAGCCTCATTTCCGACAAACTGGGCGAGGGCGACTGGCGCAAGCATAAGGGCAAGGCGAATTCGACCTTGGTCAACACCGCGACCTGGGGGCTCGTCATCGGCCGGGCGCTGACCAGCGACAGCGAGAACGCCTCGGCGCTCCGGAAGCTCATTTCACGCACTGGCGAGCCGTTCGTCCGCACCGGCGTTGGCGCCGCGATGCGGATGATGGGCGAGATTTTCGTGATGGGCCGCACGATCGGCGAAGCGACCGAGCGGATGCGCAAGAAGGAGAACAAGGGCTTCACCGCCAGCTTCGACATGCTGGGCGAGGCGGCGCGCACATTCCCCGACGCGGACCGCTATTTCGCGTCCTATGAGGACGCGATCCTCGCCGTCGGCGCGACGGCGGTCGAAGGGCACTCCATCTCGGTCAAGCTCTCCGCGCTGCATCCGCGCTACGAGGTCGCGCAGTACGATCGCTGCGTGCCGGCGCTGATCGAGAAGGTGGAGGCGCTGGCCGTGCTGGCCGCGCGTGCGGACATCCCGTTCACCATCGACGCCGAGGAGACCGAGCGGCTGGAGATGAGCCTCGACATCATCGAGACGGTCGCGGGCCTGCCCTCATTGAAGGGCTGGGACGGGCTCGGCATGGCGATCCAGGCCTATGGCAAGCGCGCCCGGCCGACCATCGCCTGGGCGGACGCGATCGGGGCGAAGACCGGCCGGCGGATCGCCGCGCGGCTGGTCAAGGGCGCCTATTGGGACACGGAGATCAAGCGCACGCAAGAGCAGGGTCTTTCCGACTATCCGCTCTTCACCCGCAAGGCGGCGACGGACGTTTCCTATCTTGCCTGCGCGAAGGACATGCTGGCGGCGAAGAACATCTATCCCGCCTTCGCCACCCACAATGCGCTGACCGTCGCGACCCTGCTCGAATGGGCGGGCGACAGCCGCGATTTCGAGTTCCAGCGGCTGCACGGCATGGGCGAGGGGCTCTACGAGGGCCTCGTCCGCGACCAGGGCTATCATTGCCGCATCTACGCGCCGGTCGGCGGCCATCGCGACCTGCTCGCCTATCTCGTCCGCCGCCTGCTGGAGAATGGCGCCAATTCATCCTTCGTCCACCAGCTGGCCGACGAGACCCTTACGGACGAGCAGCTGCTCGCCGATCCGGTGGCGAAGATAGCCGCCGTCGGCGGCACCCGCCATCCGTCGATCGTGCTGCCCGAGGATCTGTTCATGCCCGAGCGCACGAACAGCGAGGGCCTCGATCTCAACGACCGGCCGGAACTGGCGCGGGTCGCGGCGGCGGTGGCGCAGCCGATCGACTTCGCCCCGTTCGACACGCCGGCGGCGGACGCGCTGGTGACGCGTGCCCGGCGCGGCTTCGAATCCTGGTCGAAGCGGAGCATCGAGGATCGCAGCGCCTGCCTCGACCGGCTGGCCGACGCGCTGGAGCGCGACCGCGACATGCTGATGCGCATCTGCACCCAAGAGGCCGGCAAAACCATACCCGACGCGCTGGCCGAGGTGCGCGAGGCGGTAGATTTCTGCCGTTATTATGCCGCCCGGGCGCGCAATCACCTGCAGCCGGTCGAGCTGCCGGGGCCGACCGGCGAGCGCAACATGCTCCGGATGGAAGGGCGCGGCGTTTTCGTCTGCATCGCGCCGTGGAACTTCCCGCTCGCCATCTTCCTCGGCCAGGTCGCGGCGGCGCTTGCGGCCGGCAATGCGGTGATCGCCAAGCCCGCCTCGCAGACGCCGCAGATCGCCGCCTATGCGGTCGGCCTCGCGCACGATTGCGGCATTCCCGAGGATGTTCTGATCCTCGCCGCCGGCCGACGCGACATGGGCCAGAAGCTGATGGAGGATCCGCGCATCGCGGGCGTGGCTTTCACCGGATCGACCGCGACCGCCAAGCAGATCGCCCGCACGCTGATCGCCGACGATCATCGCCCGATCATCCCGCTGATCGCTGAGACCGGCGGCATCAACGCGATGATCGTCGATTCCACCGCTTTGCCCGAACAGGTGGTGCAGGATGTCGTCATCTCCGCCTTCCGTTCCGCCGGCCAGCGCTGCTCGGCACTGCGCCTGCTGGTGCTGCAGGAGGATGTGGCGGAGCGGACGCTGGAGATGCTGGAGGGCGCGATGGATGCGCTTATCGTCGGCGATCCGGCCGATCCCGCCACCGATGTCGGCCCGGTGATCGACCGACCGAGCTACGACAAGCTGATGGGTCGGCGCGCGGCGATGCAGGACCGGATTCTCAAGACCGTTCCGGCCCCCGCCGACGGCCTGTTCGTGCCGCCGACCCTGATCCGGCTGGATCGTATCGAGGACCTGACCGAGGAATGGTTCGGGCCCTTGCTCCACGTCACGACCTGGGAGGGCGGCAAGCTCGCTGAGACGGTGCGGCGGGTGAACGCCTCGGGCTTTGGCCTCACCATGGGCCTGCACAGCCGCATCGCCCGCGCCGCCGAGACGGTCGAGGAGACCGGCACGGTCGGCAATCTCTACGTCAACCGATCGATGATCGGCGCGATCGTCGGCAGCCAGCCGTTCGGCGGCGAGGGGCAGAGCGGCACCGGCCCGAAAGCCGGCGGTCCCCACTATCTGCCGCGCTTCTGCGCCGAACGGGTGACGAGCACCGACACCACGAGCGCGGGCGGCAACGCCACCCTGCTCAGCCTGGAGGATGTGGGCTTTTAAGCCTTCGGCTTCGGTGTCGGTTTTTCAGGATAGGGCATGATCAATGACCCGTCCGGCGCGGCGGTGAAGCTGGTCTGGGTGGGATAGGCGAATTCGACGCCCAGCTCGGCGAACTTGCGGACCATGCCGAGCATGATCGCCTGCCGCGCGCTCATGAAATCGGCCATGTCCGGGCTCTCGATGTGGAACATCAGCTCGAAATCGATCGAGGAGGCGGCGAATTGCGTCGCGTGGCAACGATCGAACGTGGCGAGCGGCTGCGCCTCGACGATTTCCTTCACCTCCATGGGCACGCGCGCCAGCATTTCGGGCGTGGTCTGGTAGATCACGCCGAAGGACAGGGTGCCGCGCCGCCGGCGAAGCTTCGCCCAGTTCTGCACCTGACCGCTCAGCAGATTGGCGTTGGACATGATCACCTGCTCGCCGTTCAACGCGCGGATGCGGGTCGTCTTGAGGCCGATATCCTCGACCGTGCCGGTCATCGTGCCGAAGGTGATCGTGTCGCCGGGGCGGAAGGGGCGGTCGAAGATGATCGAGAGCGCGGCGAAGAGATCGTCGAAAATCCCCTTGGCGGCGAGGCCGATGGCGATGCCGCCGATGCCGAGCCCGGCGACGAGGCCGGTGACGTTGACGCCGAGATTGTCGAGGATGACGATGATCGCCACCGCGAACAAGGCGACGGTGATGAGCAGGCGGATGATGCCGATCGCCGATTTCAGCGTCTTGTGCCCGTCATCCTCACCGACCCGCCGCTCGATCAGGCCGAGCACCAGCTCGCGCGCCCAGATCGCCGCCTGGAAGGCCGCCGCGACGGTGAAGAGGATGTCGATCAGCCGCTGGAGCGTCGCCGGCGCGTCGGCCTGGGTCGACACCAGCTTGGCGGCGGTGGCGAGGATGAAGAAGGTGCCGGTCTTGGCCAGCGCCCGCCCGAAAATGTCGCGCCAGGCGACCGCGTCGCCGCGATCCCTGATCAGCCGATGGCCGACGCTGCGCAGGATATAGAGGAGGCCCGCAATGGCCGTCGCCGCGCCGATCGCCAGCGCGATCTCGCCGCTATGGGCGGATGTCCAGTTCACGAAATCGTTCCAGTAGACGGCGGCGCTGGCCGGAACGAACGGGGTCGCTGCAGTGCTCATCATCGATTGTTTAACCGGCCTTTCCTGCCTTGGCGACCTTCCGGCGCCGGGTGCCCAGGAAGTCGATCAGCCCGCGCTCGGCGGCGCTCAGATATTTGGTGGCGCGCGGCAGGGCGCCGTCGCCGAGCGCGCCCGGTTCCCGCGCGGCCTCGATCAGCGCCGGGTGGACATAGGATTTGCGGCTGATCGCCGGCGTGTTGCCGAGCGCTTCGGCGACCGGCTCGATCACCGTCTTGATGCCGATCGCCCGATCCGCGTCGGCGCGCCGCGCCAGCTCGACATAGGCGATCACGCTGGCGCCCCAGGTTCGGAAATCCTTGGCGGTGAAGGCTTCGTCCATCGCGTCGCGGATATAGGCGTTGACGTCGGCCGAGCCGACCGGGCGCGGTGCGCCCTCCTCGTCCAGATATTCGAACAGGTGCTGGCCGGGCAGATCCTGCGTCCGCCTGGCGATGCGGGCGAGGTTGCGGTCGCTGATCGTCACGGTGCGGCGGATGCCATGCTTGCCGGGATAGGTGATCTTCACATTGCCCTTGCCGACCCTGGCGTGGCGGTTGCGCAGGGTGGTGGCGCCGAAGCTCTTGTTCGTCTTCGCATATTCCTCATTGCCGACGCGCATGTGGCTGGCGTCGATCAGGCGGACGACGGCCGCGACGACGGTTTCGCAGGCGGTCGGCTTGCCGGCGATGTCGGTTTCGACCTGCTTGCGCAGCCTGGGCAACGCCGCGCCGAATTCCGCCAGCCGGTCATATTTGCGGGCGTCGCGCGCGGCCCGGAAATCGGGGTGGTAGCGATATTGGCGGCGGCTCCGCGCGTCATGGCCGATCGCCTGGATATGGCCGTTCGGATCGGGGCAGAACCAGCATTTGCGGTAGGCGGGGGGAAGACCGATCGCGTTGAGCCGGTCGATCTCCGCCCGATCGGCGATGCGCGATCCGTCGGGGCCGAAATACTGCCATTGGCGCCCCTTGCGCCGCCGCGTGATGCCGGCTGTGCTGTCGTCGACATAGCGGAGCATGGAGGCGTAAAGCGCCGGCCTAGGCGACTGGTTCCGGCGCCTCCCGCTTGGGGACGAAATTTCGGGCCTGGGGCCGCGTTGCATGCTCCTGTCGCGTGACCCACCGATCGAAGCCGATCTGCACCGCGATCGCCATCCAGATGAAGGGCTGGAAGGCGGTGGCGACGAACAGCGAGCCGACCAAATAGATGATCTGGAAATGCTGGAGGGCGGTGGCGAGCGGCGCCACCCAGGCCATGTCGTCCGCCCGCCTGGCATAGCGCCGGCGCAATATCTCCATGCGGACGAGGCCGATGCCGTGGATCAGCAGGAACAGGAAGAGGCCCGGCCAGCCCTGCTCGCCCAGCATCTCGAAATAGGCGCTGTGCCAGGCGCGGCCCTCGTCCGCCTCGGTATTGGCACTGACCACCTGGACATCGCCGCGCGCCTGATTGTTCACGGTCGTCACCTGGATGCGGTTCTGGCGATAGGCTTCGAACCCGCCGCCTAGTGGTTTGTTCTGCACATATTGGAGCGTCCAGCCCCAGACGGCGAGGCGCGTGCCGGCGGACTGGTCCGCCTGATAGCCCTGGATGGTCTGCATCCGATCGGTGAACGAGGTGGGCAGGAACGGGATGGCGGCGAGGCCGAGGAAGCCGACCGCGCAGATGTAGAGGAAGCGCCGTTTCACGTCGCGCAGCATCAGGATGGCGAGGACGCCGATGCAGACCAGGCCGGTGCGCGCCTCGGCGCCGACCGGGAGCAGCAGGCAGGCGAAGATGAGCGCGCCGCAGAACAGCTTCACGCGCCAGTCCGGCGGGAAGATCGTGCCGAAGCGCGCGAACCAGAGGATGATCGGGATCGAGGCTATGGCGAAGGTGGAGAGGATGCTGCCTTCGTAGAGGCCGCTATTGTTGGAGACCATCAGGTTGAGCGCGCCATAGCCGCCGCCCGCCAGTGCGGTCTTGAGGCCGCCGACGATGATGATCGTGCCAGCCGACAGCAGCATGAAGAGGAGGAAGGCTTCGATCCTCAGCTTGGTGCGGAGCGCCAGCGGCAGGAAGATGGCGAAGGCAAGGGCTTTCCACGCCCAGTCCCACTTGGTCAGCGCCTCGACGTGGAGGTCGGCATAATAGGTCGTCGCGCCCGCATAAGCGAGCAGCAGGAGCATCAGCCATTGCCGCCCGGCGACCGAGAAGCCGCGCCTGGCATCGGCCAGCAGCCAGCCACCGGCGGCGAGCCCCGCGACGATCAACGACAGCGGGATCGAGTTCAGCAGATAGTAGGACAGGCGCTGCGGCGAGACGATGTCGACATAGGCATAGGCCAGCGCGAAGAGGAACGGCCGTTTGAGGCCGAGCGCGAGGATCGCGGCGATGAAGCCGATGAAAGCGAGATCACGCACCGAAGCGGTCCTTGATCCGGGCCCAGCCGCCGCGCTGCTTGCCCTCGGCCGGCGCCGCGTCATCGTCGAGGTCGGGGCGCGACAGCAGCCGCCAGGCGGCGAGCAGCATCAGCCCGTGGGTGAGCCCGAGCGTGAAATTGTCGATCATCGGGCCACACCTGCCATCGTCATGCCCTTACGCGCGCGCGGTTGACGCGGCGTAAACGACGATTGGCAGGAAACTGCCATTTTTCGCGACACGAAACGGAAAACCGCAGCCTTTCCCTTCAAAGACTTACGCGCCGCGATGAAAACCCGTTCGCGGCGCTCGCGCTCGCCGCCCAGCCGGACAGCGGCGGGTTACGGCGGGTCGGCTGGCGGAAAGAGGAAGGACGGAGCGCGGCTGGGCTTTGCGGCGGTGCGGTCTTACTTTGCCGGCTCGATCGCCGCAGCTCGCCTCGCGGCCGGCGCTCCTTCCTTTTGCCCGCCGGCGGCGCTGGTTCTGACAGCGCTTTTGCGCGGATCGAGGGCAACCCGCCGTCGATAGTCGCGGAGCGCCGGTCGCCGGGCAGCAGACACAAGATGTTGTGGACGGCGGGTTACGGCGGGTTTGCCGCAACCCGCCGTAAATCGGCTCAAACCCGCCGTAATTCGCCTCGGAAGGCACGGACGATCGGCGCGAGGCGCCAGCGATCGGCGCCCTGGCATGGCCATTACGGCGGGTTTGGGCGGTCAAGAACGGAGGGTTTTCGATGAACCCGCCGTAGCGCAACCGATTGAATTTAAAGGAAAGCGGCGGGTTACGGCGGGTACGGCGGGTTGTTTCGGGTTCATTGGCTCAGGTGCGGGCGCGGGCGCGCACATCGCTCGGGCTTAGTCATGAATAACTGTCCGTAGATTTGAGGATACCAGATATGGTGTTGATCGAAGATCTAGTGAAAAGCGAAGGCGGCGCCCGGCCTGGCGCGGCCCGCACGGCGCGCTGGCGCCCGCCTGATCGCCGCAACCTTTCCGTATCGGAAATGTACGGAAGGGTTGCCCGGAAAGGTTCGCGCGGCAGGAATGCAAGCGCGATCAATGGCTTACATCATCATCGGCGCCGCCCGGAAAGGTTCGCGAGGTTTGCGCGCATGCGTATGCGGGCGCGTATGTGCGGGGGCGCATACGCATGCGCGCAATACCCGTTCACCTTTCCACCTTTCCGAATGAACGGAATTGCAAAAGAAAATAGAATTAAATCAAATATATGGAGTACTGGAAATGTCGGCATTTGAAGCTTCCGGGACTTTCCGAACAGCGGGCAACCCTTCCGGATCGGGCAGGTTTGCGCGCTTCTACCGCGATCGGCTCCATTTCGTGACCGGCGCGAGGCTGCGCACGAGTGAGGTTATGGCCGCCTATGCCGCCTGGGCGACGGTCCACAGTGAGCAGTCGATCAACTATCTAGAGCTGCAGCGCGAGATGGCGAAATTCGGCCATCGACGTCTGCGATCGAACGGCATGCGCTTTGCCGACGTGGCATTCGCCAGCAAGGCGATCCCGCCCGGCGAGGCGCTGGCGCTGCTCGATCGCTGCCTCGTCGAGTTGCGGGTCGCTCGCTCGCTGATCGAGGCGGCGTGATGAAATGGGAGGGGTGGGCCAAAGTCTGGCGGGCCATGTGCTCAGTCACCCGCCCCGAAGGCATGCGGAGATTTTTTTTGTGATGATCGGTTTTTTTCAGAGGATCAGGGGCCTTTTCCGGGGCAAGCGATCCGCTGGCGCGAATGGGCGCGGAAAATCCTTTTGGGATCAATCGGATAGAACGGCGCCAACGGTGCCGCGGACGGCCTATTGCGAAGATGTGAGTGCGTCGCGCGGAATATTTTTCCTCGACCAGCACGCGGACGGCGGCGAGCCGCGACAGTTCGAAACCACCGTGAGCTGGGCGCCGAGGCGGGCAGCCGGGAGTCGGGGAGGGGTGATCAAATGACCGCGAATCGGCTTACGGATCAGTCGGCGCTTGTCTGTATGCGCCCATCCGATCGGGCGGCGATCGAGCTGCAGCTGATGCCGCTGACGGCGCGAGAGCGGGCCGTGGTGCTGGCCTGTCTGGACGCGCTGTCGCGGCCGCTTTCGCCCCGCGAATTGGAGCGCGCATTCAGGGCGCGCCTGTCGGCGAGCAATGCGAAGGCCGCCACCGCGACGCTCAAGGGCGTCGCGATCTTCGTTATGCGCGATGAAGCCAGGGTGGCGCAATGAACGCGGCGCCGCCACGTGAGCTCGACATGACCGTGATCCTTCGTCTGGCACGGGTTTTCGAGACCAGCGCGGTCCAGGCGGCCGATGATGTCGGCGACGAATGCCCCGCATCGGCCATGCTGCTCGCTTATTCCAATTTCGTGACCAGGCGCTGGGGTGCCGGCTGTTTACGCGAGAAACTCCTCGATCTCATTGCCGAGATCGATGGGACAGGCGGACAGCCCGCCCAGTGAGCAGCGCGGATCGCCAGAAGCGCTATCGTGCGCGCCGGCGCAAGGGCGTGGCGGTTGTGCCGGTCGAGATCGGCGATGAGGTCTATGCGGCCCTCGCGCTGGGCCGCTACGTCTCCGATGACGACATGGCCTGCAGCAGCGCCGTCGGCGCCGCGATCGGCCGAGCGCTTTGCGACTGGTCAAACGAAAAAATCCGTTACGCGTTACAAATCGAGGCTCCGCGCGGGAATATTGTCACGTCTTCCTAAACCTCAACGCGGTAGGTCAAGATGACTGAGCACAACCCTCTCAATACGATCAATCAGCTCGCCGATGCCGTCGATGAGTTCAAAAAGAAGCATTCCGATCGTGTTGACCGATTGGAGAATAATCTGCGGCTGATCGAGACGAGGGCGAACCGGCCCGGCGCCGCCGCCGGCGACCTCAACGCCGACCAGATCGCCCACAAGCAGGCCTTCGCGAAGTTCCTGCGCAAGGGCGAGGACGACGGCCTCGGGGCGCTGGAGATGAAGGCGCTCAACGTCACCACGTCCGCCGACGGCGGCTTCGCGGTGCCGGAGGAACTGGATCGCACGATTCTGGACCTGATGCGCAATCGCGCGACGCTCCGATCGCTGGCGAACGTGGTGAGAGGAAAGCCCGGCGAGTATCGGAAGCTTGTGAATGTCCACGGCGCCGGTGCGGGCTGGGTCGGCGAGACCAGTTCGCGGCCCGAAACGGCGACGCCGAAACTGGCGGAAGTCGTGCCCTATCCCGGCGAGCTCTATGCGAACCCAAGCGTGTCACAGCGCATGCTAGACGATGCGTTTTTCGATGCCGGCAATTGGCTGGTCGGTGAGTTGGCGCAGGAATTCGGCCTGGCGGAAGGCGCTGCCTTCATAAACGGCGATGGCACGAACAAGCCGAAGGGGTTTCTCACCTACACGATCAACACCAGTTCGGACGGCGCCCGCGCCTTCGGCGACCTCATGATGATCAAGACGGGCGTCCAGGGCGGATTCGTCGCGACGACCAGCTCTTCGAACCCCGTGGATACCTTCATCAGTGTCGTGCAATCGCTCGCGCCTGACTATCGCCAAGACGCGGCCTGGGTGATGAACAGTGGCACCCTGGAGGCGGTTCGCAGGTTCAAGGACGTCGACGGGAATTACATCTGGCGGCCGGGCGCGGAAGCCGGGGCGCCTTCGCTGCTGCTGGGCTATCCCGTACTTGAGAGCCCCGACATGCCGGACGTGGCGTCGGACAGCTATCCGATCGCGTTCGGCGACTGGAAGCGGGGATATTTGATCGTCGATCATGCCGCGGGGACGCGCGTGCTTCGCGATCCCTTCACGAACAAGCCGTTCGTCCATTTCTATACGACGAAACGGATCGGCGGCAGTGTGGTGGACAGCCGGGCGATCCGGATCCTGGCCACCCGTTCCTGAGCCCTCCCCCGGTCCCCGCCGCGTGTCACGCGGCGGGGACGATCATGGAGGAACGTCGATGAAGAAATGCTCCGATGATCTCGACGTCGAGGGCCGGGCCGTCGCCGAGGCGATCGAAACGGCCATGGCCGATGCCCTCGCGCGCGGCGTGCCCGTCGCGACGGTTCTTGAAGGCGCGAAGGCCGGCTGCGGGGATTTCCTGATGCGAGCGATGGGGGTGTCCGCGCTCGCCGCGATGGTGAGCGGCGTGGGGAGGGCGTGACGTGGCCGGCAAGGGCGGCAGCATTCAGGATCTGATAATCCGGATCGACGCCGATACGGAGATCGCGAGCCGGAGTCTCGGCGAGTTGCGGCAACAGGTGGAAACGCAGCTTACGTCGATCCAGGGCGACATAACCAATCTCGACAGCGGATTCAGGAAGTTCGGCGCGGGCGTTCGCACCGTTACCGGGCTGCTCGGCGCCTTCGGCGTCGCCTTGAGCGTCGGCGCGCTTGTGCCGGCGGCGCGCGGCGCCGTCGACTATGCGGCCGGGCTGGCCCTCGCCGCGCAGGAGCTCGGCGTCACCGTCGAGCAACTGCAGGTGCTGAACCGCGTGGCCCGCGAAAACGGGGTGGCGACAGAGGACATGCGGGCCGTGGTCGGGCGGTTCACGCAATCTCTGGCCGATGCGCAGGCCGGCACGCGCAACGCCGTTCGCGCTTTCCAGGGCATCGGGATCACGCCGGCGCAGTTGAACGGGTTTCGACAGGGCGGCGACGCGCTGCGCGAGGTGGCGCAGCGGATCGTGTCGATCGAGGAACCGTCCCGGCGCGCGCAGGCCGCGCAGGCGCTGTTCGGGCGCGAAGGCCAGCGGCTGATCCCGATCCTCACCGCCATCGCGACGGGCTATGACGGCGCGGCCCGGCGGGCGCGTGAAATGGGGCTGCTCACCGACGAGCAGGCGGCAAAGGCGCGCGACGCCAACGATCAGCTGGAAGCTCTTTCGGAGACGCTGCGGACAAAGCTGGCCATCGCGATCACGAACAATATCGGGCCGATCACCGGGCTCACCAACGCCCTCGCCGGGTTCATCGAAAATCTCCGCACGGCGATCCCGCTCGCGAGCACCCTGGCCGGAATCTCGCTCGGCTCGCGGTTTGGCGGCCTGCCCGGCGCCATCATCGGCGGCGGCGCCGGCTATATCGCCGGCACTCAAGCGATGCGCGACCCGGCCAGCGATGCCCGCGCGGCGGCGGACATGGCGGAACAACAGTTCCGGGTCCGCCTTCGCCAGAACTTTCCGCACATCTTCACCTCGAGCCATGTCACGCAAGATCAGCTGAACCGCGCCAGGGTGCAGGGCGGCGGGCGTGCCTGGATCGCGCTCAATATGGACGAACATGCGCGGCGCGCCGGCAACCTGCGTGCCGAGGCGCGGCGGCTGGCGCGAACTCCCGCGGACACGAATATCGATCAACCGCCCACCACATTCGACACGGCGGACCTGCGTCCACCGTCCGGCGGCGGACGAGGCCGCCGCTCTCGCCAGCGCCGCCCCGAGCGGACCCCCGAAAGCCTGCGCTTCTCCGCCTATGACGACATGATCGGAATGCTTTCGCTGGATCGCGAGGGATTTCTCGGCGATCGGGGCGTCGCCCGGATGCGCGAGGCGCTGAGCCTGACGGGCAGCATCGGCGCGCAGCTCGACGAGATCGCGGCGACGATGGGGGGCATTCCGCCGCTTGAGCCGCTGTCCCACGAAGACCTGGAGCGGCTGGAGCAGTTCCGCACCGGCTTCCTGCGCGACATTTCGGGCGGGCTGGCGGATGCTCTCGTGTACGGCCGGAACCTGGGCGACGTGCTGGTCAACAGTTTCCAGCGCGCCGCGGCCGAGTTGGCGTCGAGCGCGATTTTCCAATTGCTGTCCGGGGGATCGTTCGGCGGCAAGGGCGGCATAGGCGGTGTCGGATCGTTCATCGGCGCGCTGTTCGGCGGCTTCCGGGCCGAGGGCGGGCCGATGTCGCCGGGCAAATGGTACGTGACGGGCGAGCGCGGGCCGGAGATCGTGGTGCCGAAGGTGCCGAGCGTCGTCATTCCGAACCATGCGATTGGCGGCGGGGCGCGGCCGGTGGTCAACAATCACTATTATCTGCGCGGCAATCTGATGACCCCCGAATTCTGGTCGCGGATCAATGCCGGCGACGTCGCGGCGGCGGGCGCCGGTGCGGCGGGAGCGCAGCAGGCGCTGCGGCGGCGCGCGTCGCGCCGGCTGCCGTAGGGGCATAGGCATGGCGATTTCGCGCGCATGGTCGCAATTCAGCGGCGGCTTCAAGAACATCCGGGGCGCGGGGAGGCTGACCAGCCTGTTGCGGTTCCTGCCCGAGTCGATCCGTGCCCAGGCGATCGAGGATGTCGATCGCACCGGCGACGCGATCCTGGCGATGCAGCGCGCCGACGTGACGCGGCGCAGCGGGGCGCTGGCGGCGGGCCTCAAGAAGCAGTTCTTCACGCGCCGGATCGCGCTGCGCGTCGGCATCATCAACGAACGGAAGCTTTATTATTCCAGGTTCGTCGAAAAAGGCCGCAAGGCGCAGAATGTGATCGCCGTGCGGCAATCCGCCTCGCGCGCCTATGCGGCGGTGCCACGCGGCGGCATCGGCAAGCGGGCGCGGGCGCTGGCCCGCGGGATCAAGGGCGTCTATCGCATGAACATCAAGGCCATGGCGGCCCGGCCCTTCGTTCGTTCGGCCCGCGCCGTACAAGCCCAACGCGAGCTCGGCGGGCGGATCGGCACATTCTGGGCGCGGGTCATGGCGCGCACCGAGCGGAAGCTGTAGCGCGGCGGGACGTGTCTCGCATCCCCGACAGGGAGACGCAAATCTATCGCGAGATCGAGGCGGTCGCCGATCGCTGGCGCATGGCACGCGTGCCGGAAGCGACGATCGCCGCCGCGATCATGCGGGCGGCGCGCAGCTCGGCGGCGATGCTGGCGCTGGCGCGGCGGTTCGGCGCACAGGACCGGTCCCCTTGAGGGGAATCTTGCGTTGGAATCGGCTTTGAGGCAAAGTGGCCCGTGGGTGTGACAGCCCGGACCAGCGATAGGCGGTGAAACCGCGCCAACGGAATCGCCGCCGAAAGAACAGCGTGGACTGGCGTCCGCCGCTGACCGACGCATTATGTCGGGAGCGGGGCGCACATACAATACCCCTTCGGGGGGAAAACGTCCCACCGGTCTCGCTGGCCGGCTGTCACCCTCCCGGCACCCGGTCCGCTACCGGGGAACGGCTGTGACAGGCCAAAGCAGCGAGGCAACGACCATGAGCGTGGAAAAATCAGGGCGGGCCGAAACGGCCCGCGCAGGCGCCCCGTCCGGGACGGACCTGCCGCGATGCCGGCGCGCCGGGCATAGTGCCCCGGCCGGCAATGCCGCCGGCGACCATACCGATCAGGGAGACACAGACATGAACATGATGACCGCCATCGAGATGCCCGTTGAAGTGCCCGCCGACGATCCCGCAGTGGAGGCGTACGAACTGTGGAAGCGGACATGGGAAGGGTGTCCGGGAGATGATCTGGGCGATGCGGCGGAGAACGCCTGGAACAAGGTGGCCGATGCCGCCATCGCCAACATGGTCGCCGCCCAGGCGAATAGCACGGCCGGGCTGATCGCGAAGCTTGACGCGACGATGAGTTACGAATCCCTGGGCAAGGAGCAATTCGAGATGGTCCGGCAGGTGCGCGACGCGCTGGAGTTAGGCGCGATCAGGTCGCGCGGGTGGAAGGCCGGCATTTCCTTTCTTGAGCGTGAGGATGATGAGCGCGAATATGTCGCGCTATGCAAGATCGAGGAAGCGGCGCAGCTCGCGACGATGATCGAGACGCTGTGCGAGGATCTGGTCGAGCGCGTTGACTGCAAGGCCAGCAAGCACATGACCGAAAAGCTGAAAGGCGCGGGCACTACGGCCAGGCACATCATGCGCCTGATCGGTGAGGGCATGGAGGAAATCGACGACATCGGATGCCAGCGCCATGCGCGCGCGCTCGCCACGCCGCGCAGAGGATCATGACATCGCCGCGAGGCGCCCCGGTGCTTGTTCGCGGGCACCGGGGGATCGCCGACTATCTCGGCATGACGACGCGGCAAGTGGCGCACCTGGACCGCCAGCGGAAGCTTCCCCTATTCTG
Source organism: Sphingomonas sp. (assembly GCA_019635535.1). Classification (NCBI taxonomy): domain Bacteria; kingdom Pseudomonadati; phylum Pseudomonadota; class Alphaproteobacteria; order Sphingomonadales; family Sphingomonadaceae; genus Sphingomonas; species Sphingomonas sp. Next base: position 2,384,492 of record JAHBZH010000001.1, on the reverse strand, counting down.
GAAGGATGGCGCGATCGTCGCCACGCGGGCGGCACTGGACGATTGGCGCGCGATCGGCGGGGAGGGATAGGGCGGCGGCTCCTTCCGCAAATTTCGTGATTGACAGGGATTTGTTGCGTGTTACTTTCCCGGAAATCGCGGAAGGAGTCGCAGGACGATGAAAGTCGCCGCCATTCAAGCGTTGTTCGCCAACAACAATTTCGCCAGTGCGCGCCGGATCGAGGGCATCGCCACCGAGCTTCGCGGTGCCGGGCTGTTGCCCAAGGGCGGGCGCGGCCCGCATGCGCCGGATGCGAACGAGGCACATGCGGCCCTGTTCGCTCTGGCGGTCGCCGGCGCCGAGCGGGTGCAGGATGCCGTATCGACGGCGATCACCGTCAAGAAGATGGTCGATGAAAAGGGGATGGACGTGTTTTTCGCGCTCTCACACGCCATCGGCGATCCGATCATGGCGGCGATGATCAGGCGCGTTCAGGTTTGGCCCTTCGGGGCCGAAATCACCTGGCGTCATCCCGGCGAAGCCGATCACGTGCAGCGCTTTTTCGAACCGGCGACCTGGGGATTGGAACACTTCGATCCGGAATCGTGCGGCTCGACCTTCGCGGGCCGGATCGGCCATATCGGCGGGGGCGTGGTCGACCAGCTCGCGCTCAAATTCCAGGAGCGAGAGGATGAGGGGGCCGGATGGTCCGGCGACCGCCAGATTGTGGAAACCGTCTAGATGGCGCGGGCCGCCAACCTTCCGGACTGGCCGCGCCTCATGCGTCGCGCGACAGCGGCGGCTTATTGCGACATGACGATCGCCGATTTCGAGCGCGCGATCATCGACGGGGCCTTGCCCGGTCCCGTCACCATTGGCGATGCCGAGCGCTGGTCTCGTATCGAGATCGACGAAATGCTTAGCCGTCTCACCGGCGATCATGTGCCGGATTGGCGATCGGGAGCGAAGCTGTATGCGCAAGCCGACGCCTCGTAGCCTGCCCCGATGGGTCGTACGCAAGAAATCGAAGGGGCGCGTCTATTTCTATTTCATCACCGGCACGGTGAACGCGCTCGGCCGGCCGATCCTGCGCCGGCTTCCCGACATTTCCGATCCCGGCTTCGCCAGCGCCCTTGCGGGCTGCATGGCGGCGCGAACGCGCCGTTCCAGGCCCGAGCCGATGCTACTCGTTCCGGCGATGATCGCGCTCTACCTGGGCAGCCCCGCCTTTGAGAAAAAGGCGCCCGCGACGAAATCGCTTTACCAGCTGTATCTAAACCATTTCGCGGATCAGCTCGCCACGGCTCCAGCCGCCGACGTGAGGCCGGGCGACGTGGCATTGCTGTTCGACAAGATGGCGATCACGCGCACCGAAAAGGTGAACGGCCGCATGGTGAAGCGGGGCGGGACCGGCGCGGCGAACATGATGCTGCGCGCGATCGGCGCGCTTTATGCCTGGGCGCGGAAGCGCGGTCATGTGCCTAAGGACTGCAACCCGGTCGAGCATATCGACCAGTTCGCGCAGGATCCCCATGCGCCTTGGCCGCAGTACATTCTGGCGGCGGCGCTGGCGGCCGATGATGAGCGCGTGCGGGTCTCGGCTGCGTTGCTCTATTTCACCGCGCAGCGAATCGGCGACGTGTGTCGGCTGCGTTGGACGGATATCCGCGAAGGTGTGATCGAGCTGCGCCAGCAAAAGACCGGCATCGAACTGAAAATCCGGGTGCACCGCGAGCTCGCGGCTATCCTGGACGCGTTGCCGCGGCGGGGCTTCACCGTACTTTCGCAACCGAACGGCCGCGCCTATGCCGTGGGCAGCGTTCGCATGTTGCTGCAGGGCTTCGCGGCCGAGCATGGGGCAAAGGTTGTGCCGCACGGGCTACGCAAGAACGCCGTCAACGCGATGCTAGAGAATGAATGCTCGGCCGCTGAAACGGCAGCGATCACCGGCCAATCGCTGCAGATGGTCGAGCATTATGCGCGGGATCGTGACCAAAAAAAGCTGGGTGAAGGGGCCATTCTCAAATGGGAGAACGGCCGGTGAACGTGAAAACTTGTGAAAACGCGCGCCGCAAAGCGGCGGAAAACTGCCCCACGTACATAACGCGGCGTTAAGCCTGACATGGCAAGGGGGAGGCGATCATGCGCATCCTCCACGTCCTCGATCACAGCCTGCCGCTGCACAGCGGCTACACCTTCCGGACCCGCGCGATCCTGAAGGCGCAGCAGGCGATGGGCTGGGAGGTGCGGGGGCTGAGCTCGGCCCGGCACAAGGTGGCGGGGCCGGACCCGGAGGAGATCGAGGGGCTCGTCTTCCATCGTACCCAGCCGCCGCCGCCCGCGCCCTCGCCGCTCGGCGAATGGCGGGAGATCGCGGCGCTGCGCGACCAGCTCGACGTGCTGGTGGCCGAATGGCGGCCGGACGTGCTCCATGCCCATTCGCCGGTGCTGACCGCCTTGGCGGCGCTGCCCGTCGCGCGGCGGCAGGCGATCCCGCTCGTGTACGAGATCCGTGCCTTCTGGGAGGATGCGGCGGTCGGCAACGGGACGGGGCGCGAGGGATCGTTCCGCTATCGGCTGACGCGGATGCTTGAGACTCATGCCGCGCGCCGCGCCGATGCGGTGGCGGTGATCTGCGAGGGGTTGCGCGGCGACCTGATCGCGCGCGGCATCGCGGCGGACAGGATCGTCGTGTCGCCCAACGGCGTCGATCTCGGCCTGTTCGGCGATCCGCCGCCGCCGGACGCGGCCTTGGCGCGGCGGCTTGGGCTCGACGGGGCGGAGGTGATCGGCTTCATCGGGTCCTTCTACGATTATGAGGGACTGGACGATTTGATCGGGGCGATGCCGGCGCTGATCGAAAGGCGGCCGGATGCGCATCTGCTGCTCGTCGGCGGCGGGCCGATGGAAGATGCGCTGAAGGCGCAGGCGGCCGCCTCGCCGGCGGCGGGACGCATTCATTTCGCCGGGCGCGTGCCGCATCGGGAGGTCGAGCGTTATTACGCGCTGGTCGACGTGCTGGCCTATCCGCGCAAGGCGATGCGGCTGACCGAGCTGGTGACGCCGCTGAAGCCGCTGGAGGCGATGGCGCAGATGAAGCTGGTCGCGGCCTCCGATGTCGGCGGGCATCGCGAATTGATCGCGGATGGGGTGACGGGCACGCTCTTTCCGCCGGGCGATCCGGCGGCGACCGCCGGGGCGCTGGCGGGGCTGTTCGAGCAGCGGGGCGCGTGGCCCGCGCGGCGGGACGCCGCCCGGGCGTTCGTCGAGCGCGAACGTAACTGGGCGTCAAACATTTCGCGCTACGCACCGGTTTACCAACGACTGACGGGCAAGGCCGCATGATCTCCTCTCTCTTCCGCAGCTCCGGCCGCAGCGCGATCGACCTGCCGGTCGCGGCGCTCGCCGCCCTCTCGGTCGCCTTCGTCGCCTTCGCCGCGCCGGCCGACCTGCTGGGCGCGGCGGTCGCGCTGACCGGCCTGCCCGCCATCCTCCCCGCCGCAGCCCCGCCGCTCGGCGCGACCGCGCGGATCGTCATGGCGCTGGGCGGATCGGCGATCGTCTTCGGCCTCGTCCTAGCGCTGCTCGGCTGGCTCGACCGCTTCGCCGCGCCGCGCCGGCCGCATTTCGCGCCGGTGGCCGAACCGGAAAGCCCGCGCCTGCGTCGGCGCGACCTCCATCCCGACGCCCCGGCGGTGAAACCGATCTCGGCGGCACGGGATTTCGGGTCGTTCGAGGCCAAGGCGGTGCCGGACTGGCTGACCCCGGAGGCCGAAATCGCGCCCGAGCCGCAGCCGGCGCCCCCTGAATTCGTTCTTCCCGAAGCCACGGACAGCCTGCCGAACCTGATGGCGCGGCTCGAACAGGGGCTGACGCGGCGTGCGCCCGCTCCGGCGCCCCGCGCCGCGCCGCCGTCTCCCGCGGCGATGCCCGCCAACGACCGGCTGCAGAGCGCGATCGAGAGCCTCCAGCGCCTGGCCGCGCGCCAGGCCTGAGACGCCGTCCGGTCGTCGGAAGTTGACGAACCTGACGCCACGTCGGGGGCAGGTTCCTCCTCACCGCCGGTTTTCGTCCATCACGAGTATCTCCGCCAGCAGCTCGACCGCTTCGCCGTCGCGACGATCGACGACGATCGCGATGTCGGCGACGAAATGATCGCCCAGATCGAATTCGTGATCGTCCAGATCGGCGATGAAGCGGTCCGCCGCCGCTTCTGCGGCCGGGCCGGCGAAGGAGAGGCGCAGCCGGTGACGCTCTCCGACGAAGGTGGCGCTGGCCCAGGCGCGGCGGGAGACATGCTCGACCCCCACCATGCCCGGAAATTCTTCGAACATCGTCCATATCGCGCGCGACACGATCCGGGCGGACAGGCTCATTGGCCGAGCTCCCGCTCGCGCCGCTCCAGCCAGGCGAGGAAACGGGCGCGGGTGGCGGGGCGCAGCTCGCGGCCGTTGCGCAGGTCCAGCACGAAGCGCGGATCGCCCATCGCCTCGCGTCCCATCCGCGTCGCCGTGATCGCGCTGCGCCGCATGTGAATCTCGATCCGCCTCAGCAGGTTCATCCGGTCGCCCTCCGACTCATTCCGACTCGTTAGTTCTTGTTCTGTTCCTGATTCGGAGGTGATTTCCTACTTGTCTAGGAAAAATCCTATCCGTATAGGAGAAAGATGGCCGATGAGGATGCCCGGACCGCCCTGGCGCGGCTGATCGAGACGCGGGGGGAGGATTATGCCGGCCTCTCCCGGCTGATCGGGCGCAACCCGGCCTATGTGCAGCAATATATCAAGCGCGGGACGCCGCGCCGGCTGGCCGAGGCGGATCGGCGGCACCTGGCACGCTATTTCGGCGTGGACGAGGCGCTGCTCGGCGCGCCGCCGGCGGAGCCGGGCCCACCGGGCGGGCTGGTGCCGGTGCCGCGGCTCGATGTCGGCGCGGCGGCGGGGGCGGGCGCGTTCGACGCGGACGAGCGGGCGCGCGGCCATATCGCCTTCGACTCCGCCTGGCTGCGCCGGGTGGCGCGCGGCGGGGCGGACCAGCTTTCGATCATCCGGGTGGCCGGCGATTCGATGGCGCCGACGCTGAACGATGGCGACGACATCCTGGTCGATCGCGGCGACGGCGCCGGGCGGCTGCGCGACGGCATCTATGTGCTGCGGATCGACGAGGCCTTGGTGGTGAAGCGTCTCGCGCTCAATCCCGCCGCGCGCACGCTGTCGGTGCGCAGCGACAATCCGGCCTATCCGGGCTGGCCGGATTGCCCGCTCGAGGCGGTGGACGTGGTGGGACGGGTGGTGTGGACGGGACGGCGGATCGGCTAGCGCTGACGATTGCAGCATCAGCACATTTTCTTCTCTGCGATCTCCGCGTCTCTGCGCGAACCATATTCATGCGCGCAGAGACGCGGAGGAAAGGGAGGAAGATGGGAAAGCCAACCCGGCCTTCGCCGGAATGACGACGTAAAGCTAGCGCCTCTTGTCGACCAGCCAGACCAGCAGGGCCAGCGCGATGCCGGCGGCGAGGCCGGCGACGACGCCGAGGCTGGCTTGACGATAGATGATGCCGACCACGGCGCCGACCAGGATGGCGGCGGCGATCAGGGCGCCGCCGGCGCGGGGTGTCTTGTCGGACGTGCTCATAAGCGCGCTCATGGCATTCCCGGACCGCCGCCGCCAGCCCCCGGATCGTGGTTTATGCCTTGTTGACGATGCGTGTCGGTCATTTTGAAAGGGCTGGCGCGCTAACCCCCGAGAACAAGAAAAGAAAACGGGAAGCCAGCGTGCACCAACATGTCCATTTGCCCGATCGGTCGGCGGCGACCGAGGCGGCCGATCTGATCGCGCGCTTCGGCATCCATGCCGCGAGCGAGGCCGCCGCCCAGGCGGACCGGAGCCGCGAAGCCGGCAATGTCGTCCTGTTCTGCCGCTGGCGGCAGATCGAGCGGATGGTGGTGCTGCTCGCATCCGGGCGGGGCGAACGCACCGTCCACTAGCGCCGTTTCCAGCGTCGCCGCTCCTGTTTCAGCCTTGCTGAAGCAGACTCCGGGAACGCACGCAGCCGAAACGAAATCCGCGCTGGCGCGGCTCTTCGGCGCCCGCTAGTTTCACCTTATGTTGCAAGCCGTTGCGGGGCGACACTCGGCGGCCGTTCTGGCCGCGCTCGCCCTCGTTCTCTGCCCGCGATCCGCCGCCGCCCAGGCGGTGGACCCGCTGGACGAGGTGAACCGTCCGCTCGATCCCTCGGCGCCGCTCGAGCCGTGGGACGATCTCGACGTGCCCTGGCCCGATATGGCGGAGGAAGCGCCCGGCGAGATCGCGGCGGCGCCGGAAGGCGAAATCGCCGACGCGGCGGCGACGCGGCGTTATTCCTATCGCATCACCGGCATCGACGAGGCCGAGCAGCCGGAGCTGCTGGCACGCTTCCGCGATCTTTCCACGCTGGAGGAATATCGCCACGATCCCGCCAATGCCGCGCAGATCGACCGCCGCGCCCGCGCCGACGCCGAGCTGATCGCCGAATTGCTGCGCGCCTTCGGCCATTATGATGTGACGGTCGGCACCCAGGTGGAGGCCGCGCCGGACGGCGACGTCCAGGTAACGCTCGCGGTCGTGCCGGGCCCTCTTTACCGGTTCAGCGAGGTGCGCCTGCCGGGGCTGGAGGCGGCGGCCGGCGCCGATGCCGAGGCGCTGCGCCAGTCGTTCGCCGTCGCGGAGCAGGACCCGGTCGATGCCGGACGCGTGCAAGCGGCACAGGCGGCGCTGCGCGCGGAGCTGGGCCGGCGCGGCTATGCCTTCGCCGAGGTCGGCGAGCCGGACGTGCTGGTCGATCACGACACACGCACCGCGACCCTGGTGATGCCGGTCGAGCCCGCCGGGGCGCGACGCTTCGGCAGCATCGCCGTCGAGGGGAATCCGCCGTTCGGCGCCGGCCATGTCGAGACGATCGCCCGCTTCGACGAGGGCGATCCCTGGCGAACCGACCGGATCGAGGATCTGCGCCAGGCGCTCGTCGCCACCGGCCTCGTCTCCTCCGTCACGATTCGGCCCGTGGCGCGCGAAGGCACCGACCTGGTCGATCTCGCCATCGCGCTCGAGCCCGCGCCGATGCGCACCATCGCGGCCGAGGCGGGCTACGGCACCGGCGAGGGCATCCGGCTGGAGGCGAGCTGGCAGCATCGCAACCTGCTGCCGCCCGAAGGCGCCGTGACCTTCCGGGGCGTGGCCGGCACCCGCGAGCAATCCCTGTCCGCCAGCCTCAGGCGCAACAATTTCAGGCGCCGCGACCAGGTGCTGACCGCGCAGATCGCCGCCGCCAATGTCGATCGGCCCGCCTTCAACGCCCGCACCTTCGTCGTCGCCGGCGGGATCGAGCGGCAGACCAACATCATCTGGCAGAAGAACTGGACCTGGTCGGCGGGGGTGGAGCTCACCGCCAGCGACGAGCGCGACATCGATATCGACAGCGGCACGATCCGGCGGCGCACCTTCTTCATCGGCGCGCTCCCCTTGTTCCTCGGCTATGACGGATCGAACGACCTGCTCGATCCGACCAGCGGCTTCCGCCTCGGCGCGCGGCTGTCGCCCGAAGCCTCGTTGCAGGACGGCAGCTTCTTCTATGCCCGGCTCCAGATCGACGGCAGCTACTACCAGCCGGTGACGGACCGGGTGACGATTGCCGGACGGGTGCGGCTCGGCACGATCGCGGGCGCCAGCCGCGACCGGATCGCGCCGTCGCGGCGCTTCTATGCCGGCGGCGGCGGATCGGTGCGAGGTTACGGCTTCCAGCGGATCGGACCGCGCGACCCGGTGTTCGACGATCCGATCGGCGGGCGCAGCCTGGCGGAGTTCGCGCTGGAGGCACGGGTGCGCTTCGGCAATTTCGGCATCGTGCCCTTCGTCGATGGCGGCAACATCTCGACCGCCTCGCTGCCCAAGTTCGACAATCTGCGCTTCGGCGCCGGCATCGGCGTGCGTTACCACACCCGCTTCGGGCCGATCCGGCTCGACGTCGCGACGCCGATCAATCCGGTGGCGGGCGATCCGCGCATCGCGGTCTACGTCTCGCTCGGGCAGGCCTTCTGACCGTGACGGAGGCGGCGCTCGATCCCCAGGCCGAGCCGGCGGTTGACCTCGCCGCGCCGCGCCGGGGCGCGCGCTACTGGCTGGGCGCCCTCGCCAAGATCATGATCGGCGCCGCGCTGGCTCTGCTGCTCGCCGGCATCGCCTTCCTCGCCTTCCTCGATACCGCGCCCGGCCACCGCTTCATCGTCGACCGGATCGCCGCGATGACACCGCAATCGGGCCTGCGCATCCGTATCGGCCGGATCGACGGATCGATCTGGGGGCGCACGCAGCTGCGCGACGTGCGGCTCTACGATCCGGACGGCCTGTTCGTGGAATCGCCGGCGATCGAGATGAATTGGCGGCCGATCGATTTCCTGTGGAACAGCCTGCGTATCCACACGCTCGACGCCGATCTCGTCACCCTGCACCGGCTGCCGCGGCTCATCCCCTCGGCCGAGCCGCAGCCGATCCTGCCCGATTTCGATGTGCATATCGGCCGGCTCGACGTGCGCCAGCTGCGCATCGGCGCGGCCATGACCGGGCGCGAGCAGGTCGGGAGCCTGTCCGGCGAGGCCGAGATCCGGCGCGGGCGCGCGCTGATCGGGCTCGACGCGGCGATTCGCGGCGGCGGCGACCGGGTGCGGCTGCGGATCGACGCGGAGCCGGACCGCGACCGTTTCGATGTCGAAGCGCATGTGCGCGCGCCGGAGAACAGCGTGGTCGGCGCCCTCATCGGCACGACCCGGCCGATCGCGCTCGACGTGAGCGGCGAGGGGACATGGGCGCGCTGGGCCGGCGCGGCGCGGCTCGACATGTCGGGGCGGCGGACGGTGGACCTGCGGCTCAGCATGGACCGGGGCGCGATGGGGTTGAGCGGCTGGGCCGCGCCGGCGCCCTTCCTGACCGGCAAGCTCCAGCGCATGTCGAGTCCGCGCATCCTCGTCGAGGGCCGGGGCAATCTGGCGAATCGCCGGCTCGCCGGGCGGCTGTCGCTGCGGTCGGCCGCGTTCCGGCTCGACACGCGCGGCGGGATCGACCTGTCGAACAGCCGCTATGAAGGCGTGCAGATCGCCGTCGATCTGCTCCGCCCGCCGGCCCTCTTCCCCAACATGACCGGCCGCGAGGTGCGCCTGACCGCCCTGCTCGACGGGCGTTTCGGCGCGGCGAGCTTCGCCTATCGGGCGACGGCGGCGCGGGTGGCGTTCGACGAAACCGGGTTCGAGGACGTCCGCGCGACCGGGCGCGGGACGCTGACCGGCTGGCCGGTGACGATCCCCCTGCTCGCCACCGCGCGGCGCGTGAGCGGCGTGGGCGACGTCGCGGGCGGCATCCTCGCCAATCTGCGGGTCGAAGGGCTGCTGCGGCTCACGCCCGAGCGGCTGAGCGGCGATCGGATCGCGATCAGCTCGGACCGGCTGCGCGGCCTGGCGAGCCTCAGCATCGACCTGCGCACCGGCGAATATGCGGTGGCGGTGAACGGCGGGATGCAGCGTTACGAGATACCCGGCCTGGGCGTGATCGACATCCTCTCCGAGCTGCGCGTCGCGCCCGGGCCGGGCGGCAGCGGCGCGATCCTGCGCGGCGAGGCGCGGGCCTGGGTGCGGCGGATGGACAACGCTTTCCTGGCCGCAGTGACGGGCGGCCTGCCGCAGCTCCAGGCCGAGCTGGTGCGCGGTCCGGACGGCGTGATCCGCTTCACCAATCTGCGCCTCTCCTCGCCCAAGCTCAATCTGGCGGGCCAGGGCATGCGACGGCGCGACGGCACCTTCCTGTTCGAAGGCGCCGGCCGCCATGCCGATTACGGGCCGCTGCGCCTGACCCTGGACGGGGCGATCGATCGGCCGCGTTTGGCGATCGCGCTGGAGCGGCCGATGGACGCGCTGGGACTGCGCGACGTGCTGCTCAATCTCGACCCGACCGAGACCGGGTTCGCCTGGCGGGCCGAAGGGCGATCGACGCTCGGGCCGTTCAGCGGCAATGGCGCGATCCTGCTGCCGGGCGGCCAGCCGGCGATGATCCGGATCGCCGCGCTCGACCTGGCCGGGGCGCGGCTGCAAGGCGGGCTGCGCGTCGATCCGGGCGGGTTCACCGGCCTGATCGATGCGACCGGGGCGATGACCGGGCGGCTGCAGTTCAATCCGGTCGGCGGCAACCAGCGCATCGCAGTCGATCTCGCCGCAGACAATGCGAGCTTCGCCGGGCCGCCGCCGATCGCGATCCGGCGTGGCACGATCGAGGGTGTGATCCTGCTCGATCCGGCCGGTGCGTCGATCGAGGGCCGGATCGCGGCGCGCGGGCTGAGCCGGGGCGGGATGCAGATCGCCAGCCTTGACGCGCGCGCCAGCCTGCGCGGCGGGTCGGGGCGCGTGGAAGGGCGGATCGCCGGCTCGCGCGGGCGCGATTTCGCGCTCGACTTCGCCGCCGACGTGGCGCCGGGGCGCTATTCGATCACCGGCAGCGGCACGCTCGACCGCCGGCCGCTGGAACTGACCAGCCCGGCCGTGCTGACCGCGACCGACGGCGGCTGGCGGCTGGCGCGCACCGAGTTCCGCTATGCCGGCGGCGAGGCGAGCCTGGCCGGGCGGTTCGGCGACCGGACGGAGATCGACGCGCGGCTGGAGGCGATGCCGCTGGCCGTGATGGACATCTTCTATCCCGACCTGGGGCTGGGCGGCATCGCATCGGGCGTGCTGCGCTATGCCGCGCCGACGCCCGGCGCGGCGCCGACCGGGGAGGCGAATCTGCGCATCCGGGGACTGACCCGGGCCGGACTGGTGCTGTCGTCGCGGCCGATGGACATCGGCGTCAACGCGCGGCTCGCCGGCAGCCATGCGGCGGTGCGTGCGGTGGCGGTGAGCGAAGGGCGCACGGTGGGACGGGCACAGGCGCGCTTCTCCCCGATCGGTGCGTCGGGCGACCTCATCGACCGGCTGTCGCGCGCGCCGATGCAGGCGCAGATCCGCTATGCCGGCGCCGCCGACACGCTCTGGCGGCTGACCGGAATCGAATTGCTCGATCTGTCCGGCCCGGCCGCCATCGCCGCCGACATGCGCGGCACGCTGGACAATCCCGTGATCTCGGGATCGGTGCAAACGCGCGGCGCGCGGCTGGAAAGCGCCGTCACCGGTATGGTGATCGACAATCTGGAATCGGCCGGGCGGTTCGACGGAGCGCAGCTCCGGATCGAACGGTTCAGCGGCCGCGCGGCGGGCGGCGGCACGGTCTCGGGATCGGGCACGCTCGATTTCGCCGGGGCGCGGGGCGGCGTGGGCATGCGCTTCGACGTGCGGGCGGACGCGGCGCGGCTGCTCGACCGGGACGATATCCGTGCCGCCGTGACCGGCGATCTCGCCATCCGCTCCGACGGCGACGGCGGCGAGATTTCGGGCGCGGTGCGGCTGACCGAAGGGCGGTTCCAGCTCGGCAGCGCGGCGGCAGCCGCCGACGTGCCGCGGCTCAACGTGCGCGAGATCAACCGCGCCGACGATCTCGGCCCGGTCGTGCGCCGGGTCTCGCCCTGGCGCCTCGCGCTCCAGGTCGATGCGCCGCGCAACCTGAGCGTGACCGGGCTCGGCATGAGCAGCGAATGGCGCGCCCAGGTGCGGGTCGCCGGCACGGTGACCGAACCACGCATCACCGGCGAGGCGGAATTGCTGCGCGGCACCTACGACTTCGCCGGTCGGCGTTTCGATCTCATCCGCGGCAATATCCAGTTCCGGGGCGAAAGCCCGATCAATCCGCGCCTCGACATCGCCGCCGAAGTGCGCGAGCGCGGGCTGAACGCGCAGATCCGCGTGACCGGCAGCGGCGAGCGGCCGGAAATCTCCTTCACCAGCGTGCCCGCTTTGCCGCAGGACGAATTGCTGTCGCGCATCCTGTTCGGCACCTCGATCACCAATCTGTCGGCGCCCGAGGCGATCCAGCTCGCCTCGGCGGTGGCGGCGCTGAACAGCCCGGGCGGCGGGCTCGACCCGATCAACGCGCTGCGGCGCGGCATCGGCCTCGATCGCCTGCGCATCCTGCCCGCCGACGTAACCCAGGGCATCGGCACCCAGATCGCGGCCGGCAAATATTTCGGCCGTCGCGTCTATGTGGAGGTGGTGACGGACGGGCGCGGCTATTCGGCGACGACGATCGAATATCAGATCACCCGCTGGCTCTCGCTGCTGGCGTCGATCTCGACGATCGGCCGCGAAAGCGCCAATGTGCGCGTGTCGCGGGATTATTGAGGCGCGGCCGATGCGCGGGACAGCGCTCCGGGAACGACATATTAACCATTAGACCGCAAATCCCGTCGTCTCACAGGCGGGGGACTTTCCCATGAAGCGCGCGTCCGATTTCCTCTTCGCGATCGTGGTCTATTCGCTGTTCGTGTCCGCGCCGGCGCATGCCTATCTGGATTCTGGCACGATCAGCATCATCCTGCAGGCCGTCGCGGGCGCCTTCGCCAGCGCCCTGCTGTTCGGCAAGGTCTATTTCGCGCGCTTCAAGGCGCTGTTTCGCCGCGGCGAGACGCCGGTCGCGGGCGACAACAGCAAGGCCTGAGCCGATGAAGTTCGACCCGGGCTCCTTCCGGGATCCGTCCGGCCGCATCCTGGTCGCAGACGACCGCATCTATCGCGCCGTATTCCGGGGCGGAGCCGAGAATTTCGCCGGTGCGCGGGACGCGGGCGTCTATCGCAAGGCGATCGAGCGCGGCCAGCTGATCGGAATGGAAGAGATCGCGCCGGACCGGATCGGCACGGACGATGCGGCTCCCGAGCATTTGCTCGAGCATCCGAAGATCGACTTCGTCTCCTATCCCTATGAATGGACCTTCTCCGCCCTGAAGGCGGCGGCGCTGCTGCACCTGCGCTTCCATATCGACCTGCTCGCCGACGGTTTCACCTTGTCCGACGCGACCGCCTACAACATCCAGTTCAACGGCACCCGGCCGGTCTTCATCGATCACCTGTCCGTGGTCCGCTACGAGGAAGGATCGCCCTGGACCGGCCAGCGCCAGTTCGCGATGCAGTTCCTCAATCCGCTGCTGCTCTGGGCGAAGCGCGGAATCGCGCCCAATGCCTGGTTCCGCGGCAGCGGCGAGGGGCTGGCGCCGGAAGATGTGGCCCCGCTGCTGCGCCTTCGCGACAAATTGTCCTTCACCGTGCTGGCGCATGTGCTGGGCCCTGCCGCGGTGCACCGGCGCCGCGTCGCGAAGGGGACGGCCGGGGCGCCGCCGCGCGACATCAAGCTCCCCCGCAAGAATCTGGTCGCGCTGCTCGAAACCCTGCATGGCTATATCGAAGGGCTGTCGCTGCCCGGCGGCAGGACGATCTGGTCCGATTATGCCGGCTGCAACAGCTATGACGCGGCGCGCCGCTCCGCGAAGCACGATTTCGTGGCGCGGCATGTCGCCGAAGCGCGCCCCGGCCTGCTGTTCGACCTGGGCTGCAACAGCGGCGATTTCAGCCGCACCGCGCTCGACCATGGCGCGCGCGCGGTGGTCGGCTTCGACTTCGATTTCGGCGCGCTCGAACGGGCCTTCGTCCGTTTCGACGCCGATGGCGGACGGATGCTGCCGCTCTGGCTGGACGCGACCAATCCGAGCCCGTCGCAAGGCTGGGCAGGGGCGGAGCGCAAGAGCCTTGGCGCGCGCGGCGCGGCGGATTCGCTGCTCGCCCTGGCCGTGATCCACCATCTCGCCATCGCCAGGAACGTGCCGCTCGACATGGCGGTGGACTGGCTGATGAGCCTCGCGCCGGTGGGCGTCATCGAATTCCCGTCGAAAAGCGACCCGATGGTGCAGCAACTCCTGTCCGGCCGGCCGGACATCTTCCCCGATTATACGGAAGAGGCGTTCCTGGCCCATGTCGGCGCGCGCGGCGCGATCACCGCGCGGCAGCATCTGGGCGAGGGCGGCCGGCTGATCCTTGCCTACGACCGCCGGCACGGGGCTTGAGCCGGACCCGCAACCTGCCGGGCCGGCTGCCGCTGGCAGGCGGCGCCGTCGCGCTGCTCGCGACGCTGACCCACTGGTTCCCGAACATGAACCGGCTTCCCTACGAGGATGCCGTGCCGACCATCGCGGCGATGCTGGCGATCGCCGCCGCGGTCACGATCCTGCTGCGGCCGGTCGCGCGCAGCTGGGCGGGCGCCGGACTGATGAGCGGCATCGTCGCGGTCTATTGCCTTTATCTGCCGGCGCCGGTCGCGGCGTTGAGCGCTTCCGCGCTCGTGCAGGGGCTGCTCCTCGCGGCCGGTGCCGTGCTGGCGGTGCTGGTCGCCCGCCGCGTGCCGCGCGACGCGGCCGTCGCCGCCGAGATCAACCGCAAGATCAACCTGCTGCTGGTGTCCGTCGCGATCGGCATGAGCGCCGCCGCCGCCATCCAGCAGGTCCGGGCCGAGGCCGATCGGCCCGACCCGCACGCGGCGTTCGCGCCGTTCGCCGGGCAGGCCGAGGCCGACAGCCCCGATGTCTGGCACATCGTGTTCGACCGTTATGCCGGCAGCGAGACACTGCGCGGCGTCTATGGCTACGACAACGAACCGTTCCTCGACGCCTTGCGCGCCCGCGGCTTCGTCGTCGGCACCGGCAATCACGCCAATTATCAGCGCACCGCCCATTCGCTCGCCTCGGCATTGAACGGCGACTATCTCGACACGCTGGCAGACGACGTCGCGCAGCAGAACGATTGGGTGCCACTCTACCGCGCGATGACCGGCAACCGGGCGCTGCGTTTCTTCCGCGCGCAGGGTTATGAGACGGTGTTCGCGGGTTCGTGGTGGAATCCGACCCGGCGCAGCGCGCTGGCCGACCGCAATGTCAACTATCGGGCGCTGCCCGAGCTGGCGCGGGTGGTGCTGGACGAATCCGCGCCGGGCTTCGTGCTTCGCCAGGCCGGGCTGCCGTTCGGCGACACACGGACCGATCAATGCCGCCGCGCGCCCCGCAAGTTCGCCGCGCTGCGGGAATTGGCGGGCGAAGGCGGCCGCAAATATGTCTTCGCGCACTTCCTGGTGCCGCACCCGCCCTTCGTGCTCAATGCCGACGGTTCGTGCCGCTCGCTGGCGGCGGCGAGCGCGGCATCGCGGCGCGACAATTATGTCGCCCAGCTTCAATATGCGAACCGCGAGGCGCTGCGGCTGATCGACGCGATCCGCGCCGGGCCGCGCCCGGCCGTGATCGTCATCCATGCCGACGAGGGCCCCTGGCCGGCCCCGCATGTCGGCGACGAGCGCTATATCGGTCGCGATCCCGTCTCGGTCGACTGGGTGGAACTGGATACGGCGCGGCTGCGGGAGAAAATGGGCATCCTGATGGCGGTCCGGCCCGCCGATGCGCGCCCGCTCGCCGTCCCGGCCAGTCCGGTGAACGTCTATCCGGCGATCCTGCGCAGCTATTTCGGCGGCAGTCTTCCGGACCGCCCGGACCGGTATCTCGTCTTCGAGGGCGACGGCGCCTTGTACCGCTTCCGCGACGTCGCCGGACGGCTGAGCGGGGACGGGCCGGCGGCCCGCCCCGAATCCGGACCGCCCGCTCAGCTCGAATAGTACATGTCGTATTCGACCGGGCTGGGCGTGGTTTCCCAGCGGAGCTGTTCCTCCCACTTCAATTCGGCATAGGCCTCGATCTGGTCGATGCTGAAGACGTCGCCCTTGGTAAGGAAATCGTGGTCGGCGTGGAGGGCGAGCAGGGCCTCGCGCAGCGAGCCGCATACGGTCGGCACCTCGGCCAGCTCCTGCGGCGGGAGATCGTAGAGATTCTTGTCGATCGGGTCGCCCGGGTGGATGCGGTTCTGGATGCCGTCCAGGCCGGCCATCAGCAGCGCCGAATAAGCGAGATAGGGATTGGCCATCGCGTCCGGGAAGCGGAACTCGACGCGCTTCGCCTTCTCGCCCGAGCCGTAGGGAATGCGGCAGGAGGCGGAGCGGTTGCGGCTCGAATAAGCGAGCAGCACGGGCGCCTCGAAGCCCGGGACGAGGCGCTTGTAGCTGTTCGTCGTCGGGTTGGTGAAGGCGTTCAGCGCCTTGGCATGCTTGATGACGCCGCCGATGAAATAGAGCGCCATTTCGGAGAGGCCCGCATAGCCGTTGCCGGCGAAGAGCGGCTTGCCGCCCTTCCAGATCGACATGTGGGTGTGCATGCCCGAGCCGTTGTCCGCCTTGATCGGCTTGGGCATGAAGGTCGCGGTCTTGCCGTAGGCGGCGGCGACCTGGTGGACGACATATTTGTAGACCTGCATCCGGTCGGCGGTCTCGACCAGGGTGCCGAAGGTGAGGCCCAGCTCGTGCTGGGCGGCGGCGACCTCGTGATGATGCTTGTCCATCGGCAGGCCCATCTCGATCATCGTCGCGACCATCTCGCCGCGGATGTCGACGGCGCTGTCGACCGGCGCGACCGGGAAATAGCCGCCTTTGGCGCGCGGCCGATGGCCCAGATTGCCGCCTTCATATTTGGTGGCGGTGTTGGTCGGCAGCTCGATGTCGTCGATCGCGAAGGACGAGGCATTGTAGCCGTCCTCGAAGCGGACATCGTCGAACATGAAGAATTCGGCCTCGGGCCCGACATAGACGGTGTCGCCGACGCCGGTCGCCTTCAGATAGGCTTCGGCGCGCTTGGCGGTGGAGCGGGGATCGCGGGCGTAGAGCTCGCCGGTGCCCGGATCGACGATGTCGCAGAAGAGCACGCCCATCGGCGTGGCGCTGAACGGATCGACATAATAAGCGTCGAGGTCCGGCTTCAGGATCATGTCGGATTCGTTGATCGCCTTCCAGCCGGCGATCGAGGAGCCGTCGAACATCAGGCCGTCGGTGAGCTGGTCGTCGTCGAGCAGGCCGGCGCACATGGTGAGGTGCTGCCACTTTCCCTTGGGATCGGTGAAGCGCAGGTCCACCCACTCGATCTCCTCGTCGCCGATCCGCTTCAGAATCTTGCCCGCGTCGTTTGCCATGAGTTTATTGCCCTCGGTTCGTGTTCCGGTTCGCTCGTGTCGCGCCGGACTCGCCCGCCGCGCATCATTCTTCCATTTCAACGCGCGCGGCGGGCGTCCAGCGCGGAACGCCGGAAAGTGAATAATTCACGCGGCCCGCGCGGCCCGATGCCTCCGGACAGCTTCCTTGCCCGAAATTCGGCTGTGGGAAGGCGGCATCGGCTCCGTCATAGAAGAATCAATCATGGAGGATGGAATGACGGGCTCGGCCAGGATCATCGCGCGCGGCGATGTGCGCTTTCAGACGGAATCGTTCGGCGATCCGGCCGTGCTGATGATCATGGGCGCGACGGCATCGATGCTGTGGTGGCCGGACGCGCTTTGCCGGGCGATCGCCGGGACCGGGCGCTTCGTCGTCCGCTACGACAATCGGGATACGGGCGGGACGACCACGCAGGAGCCGGGCGCGCCGCGCTACACGATCGACGACATGGCCGGCGACGCCCTCGCCATCATGGACGGTTACGGGCTCGCGCGGGCGCATCTGGTCGGCATGTCGCTGGGCGGCATGATCGCGCAGCTCGTCGCCCTGGAGCGGCCGGACCGGGTGCTGTCGCTGACCTGCATCGGCTCGTCGGCGTTCGACGAGGACGATGCGGACCTGCCGCCGATGGACCCCGCTTTGCTAGCCCATTTCCAGCGGATCGCGACGCTCGACTGGAGCGACCGCGCCGCCGTGGTCGATTTCCATGTCGAAAGCTTCCGCATCTCGGCGGGACCGAACGCCGCCTTCGACGAGGGACGCGCCCGCAGCCTCGCCGAGCGGGAATATGACCGGGCGTTGATCCCGCAAAGCGCGATGAATCACGTCATGCTCGGCGGCGGCGAAGACTGGGCCGGCCGGCTGTCCGAGATCGCCGTCCCGGCGCTGGTGATCCACGGCAGGCACGATCCCATCCTGTCATTGGCGCACGGCAGGAAGCTGGCCGCCGGGCTACCCTCCGCGCGCATGGTCGTGCTGGATGCGGGGCACGAGCTGAACGAAAGGGACTGGGACAGGATCGTCGAGGAAATCCGGACCCAGACCGCCTGAGCGACGGCCGGTTCAGAATTGCCGCCGCTGCGCCGCGACCAGCATCCGCAGCAGCATCGCGACCGGTCGCGGCACGCCGACCTTGCCGTCTAGCCAGAGACTGACCGCCGAGCGGCTGACTCCGATCGCGTCGGCGACGTCGCTTTGGGTGCGATAGCCGAGCGTACGCATCGCGGCGCGCAGCTCTGCAGGCGGCATCGAGGCGAGGCGTGGGTCTTCCATCAGGCGTCGCCTCGTCCCCCTGTCGCGCTAGATCGCGTCGGAGCCCCGCTCACCGGTGCGGATCCTGATCGCTTCCTCGATCGAGGAGACGAATATCTTGCCGTCGCCGATCCGTCCGGTATGCGCGGCGCCGGCGATCGCCTCCACCACGCGATCGGCGAGGCCGTCTTCCACGATCACCTCGAGTTTGATCTTGGGCAGGAAGTCGACGACATATTCGGCGCCCCGATACAGCTCGGTATGGCCCTTCTGGCGGCCGAAGCCCTTCGCCTCGGTGACGGTAATGCCGGACACGCCGGCATCGTGCAGCGCCTCCTTCACCTCGTCCAGCTTGAACGGCTTGATGATCGCTTCGATCTTCTTCACGCGAATCTCCGCTGCTGCGATGCAGCATAAGCGCATGGGCGCCACTGGCAACCCGTTTGCGAACGGCCCGCCGCAATCGTCGTGCGACGGTAAGAAATAAATAATGAAGCGGATGATAGGGCCCAAGCAAGGCGCAAAGCGCGGGGAGAAAGCGGGGATGCTGAGGCGGATCACCGGGAGCGAATTGCGCCTCGGCATGTACATCCAGAGCCTGGACGGGGCGTGGTTCGACCACCCTTTCTGGCGCACGCGCTTCCTGCTCGAGGATCCGGCCGATCTGAAGGCGATCCGCGACAGCGGCATCGCGGCCGTCATCATCGACGAATCGAAGGGTTTTGCCGCGACCGGTCCCGCGCCGTCGCGCGTGGACCTGCTGAAGCAGGAGCTGGACCGGGCCGCCGCCGAGGCGCCCGTCGCCGAGGAACCCAAGCCGGAGCGCCCGAAGCCGGCCCGTCCCGCCCTGCGCGCCGTACCGAAGCCGCCACCGCCGCCCGTGCCGTGCAGCGTCGACGAGGAAGTGGAGCGCGCGGTGGCGACGGTCGATCGCTCCAAGAAGGCGATCGCCAACCTGCTCGCCGAGGTTCGCCTCGGCCGCGCCGCCGACATCGCCCGGGCGTTGCCGGTGGTGGAGGACATCACCGCCTCGCTCGACCGCAACCCCCATGCGCTGGTCAGCATCAGCCGGATGCGGTCCAAGGACGAATATACCTATTATCATTCGATCGCCGTATGCGCGCTGATGGTGAACCTGGCGCGCCAGCTCGGCTTCGAGAAGGCGCGGGTGCGCGAGGCGGGGCTGGCGGGCCTGCTCCACGATTTCGGCAAGATCGTGGTGCCGGAAAGCGTGCTCAAGAAGCCGCAGGCGCTGACCGAGTTCGAGACGGCCCTGGTGCGCGAGCATCCCGAACGCGGCCATGCGGCATTGAAGGCGAGCGGCTATTCGCCGGTCGTGCTCGACGTCTGCCTGCACCATCACGAGCGGATCGACGGCACCGGCTATCCGCACGGCCTCAAGGGCGACGAGATCAGCCTGGAGGCGAAGATGGCGACGGTCTGCGACGTCTATGACGCGGTGACGTCGCGCCGCCCCTACAAGGCCCCGTCGGGGCCGGCGGCATCGCTCGCCGGCATGTTCCAGTCGAAAGGGCATTTCGACGAGAATGTGCTCGCCGCCTTCATCCGCAGCATCGGCATCTATCCGGTGGGCAGCCTGGTCCGGCTGAAATCGGACCGGCTCGGTGTCGTCGTCGACCAGGACGAGAGCAACACCACCCGGCCGATCGTGCGCGTCTTCTATTGCATCAAGACGCGCGCGCGCATCCCCGCCTTCGATCTCAACCTGGCGGAAGCGACCGACGACAAGGTGGTGTCGCGCGAGGAACCGATCAAATGGGGGTTCACCGCGTGGGATTCGCAATGGACCGCGATGATCCGCGCCACTCCGCGCGCCGCAGCGGCCGGCTGAGGCCGCCCGAACGGGTCAGCTTGCGTTCAGCAGCCAAAGAGCAGACTATCGCACTGGTGGGGAGCATGAGGAGAATCACATGCCCAAGACCCTGACCCTGCTTGCCGGCGGGGCTCTTCTCGCCGCCGCCACGCCTGCCCTGGCCGATCGCCCCGTCGATCGCGAAGCGCAGCTGGCCCGCGCGCTCGAAGGCCGTGTCGCCGGCGAACCCGTCGACTGCGTCGATCTGCGCCGCGTCCGGTCCACCCGGATCATCGACGAAACGGCGATCCTCTACGACATGGGCAGCACGATCTACGTCAACCGCCCGCGCGTCGGCGCCGACTCGCTCGATCGCTGGGACACGATGGTGACGCGGCTTCATTCGTCGCGGCTGTGCAGCATCGATACGGTGCAGATGATCGATCCGGTGTCGCACATCATGCGCGGCATCGTCTTTCTCGACGAGTTCGTGCCCTATCGCCGCGTTCAGACCAGCGCGCGCTGATCCGGCCTAAACGGCGTCCGATTCCGCGTCATGCGGCGCGGGCGGGCGCCGTTTCCCGTTCGTCCAGCTTCCTGAGGATCGCGCCGGCGGCGACATTCCCGCCGGCGAAGCCTTCGTCGCCGAGCTGGAGCGCGCCGTTCGCCGTTTCCAGCACGATGCCGTCGAAATAGACGCTGTTGTGCGGATTGCGGGTCAGCACCCGGGTGACGACGACGCCGTCATGGGGAATGGTCTGTGCGCCTTCGGCGGTCCGCACGATCACCACCTCCTCGTTCACCTCGACCTCGATGCCGGGATCGCGATAGTCGCCGTGCCGCGCCAGTTTGCGCCAGGCCGTGACGGCCAGCGCGATGCCGGCCAGCGCGAAGATCGCCGGCAGCCAGTCCACCACCCTGGGATTGGTGGTGGCGAAGCGGATGACGCCGAGACAGGCGAGGCCGAACATCAGATAGACGGCGACCAGCCAGCCGGTTTCGCGCAGCGCGGGGGCGCGCTTTTCGGCGCGGGTGAGGCTGCGCGCGATGACGGGCAAGGGCCGCGAACCGGCCTCGATCCCCAGAGCCCGTCCGAGCTCCTGCGGCGAGACCAGCTCCAGCACCATCAGTAAGGCGGCCGGTCGAGTCCGGCCGGGCTCCTGGTGAAAATCTCGCAGCCGTCCTCGGTGATGCCCACCGAATGCTCGAACTGGGCGGAGAGGCTGCGGTCGCGGGTGACGGCGGTCCACCCGTCGTCGAGGATCTTGCAGTCGGCGCGGCCGATATTGATCATCGGCTCGATCGTGAAGAACATGCCGGGGCGCAGCTCCGGCCCGGTGCCGGGACGGCCGGCATGGACGACTTCCGGCGCATCGTGGAAGATGCGCCCGAGGCCATGGCCGCAGAAATCGCGCACGACGCTGTAGCGGTGCTTTTCGGCATGGGTCTGGATGGCGTGGGAGATGTCGCCCAGCCGGTTGCCCGGCTTCGCCTGCGCGATGCCGAGCATCATGCATTCATAGGTGATGTCGATCAGCTTCCGCGCCTTCAGCGGCGCGTTGCCGACCAGGTACATGCGGCTGGTGTCGCCGTGCCAGCCGTCCACGATCGGGGTCACGTCGATATTGACGATATCGCCGTCCTTCAGCACCCGGTCGGCGGCCGGGATGCCGTGGCACACGACATGGTTGATCGAGGTGCAGCAGCTTTTGGTATAGCCGCGATAGCCGAGCGTCGCCGGAATCGCGCCGCGCGCGCGCATTTCCGCATAGACGATGTCGTCCAGCTCCTGCGTGGTGACGCCGGGCCGGACATGGGGAACGAGCGCGTCCAGGATTTCCGCCGCGCAGCGTCCGGCGGCGCGCATGCCGACGAAACCCGCTTCGTTGTGGAGGCGGATATTGCCGTGCCGCCCGATGACGGTGGCGTCGATATCCTGGATACGCAGATCGGTCATGGCGCGAATATAGGCGCTTCAGCTCCGATTGGCGAGGCTTGAGTCCGGGCGGATGCCCCAATTCTCGCGGTCCGCCCGAGCGGCGACATGCGCGCCGTGCAGCTTGTCGAGCTGTTCGGCGCGGACCGGGCGGAGCCAGCGCAGGCCGACGGTAAGGCGGCGGCACCAGAGCACCTCGGCGGCGCGGAAATGCGGTTTCGAGAGGCCGAGGAACACCATCGAGCCGACGGCGAGCGGCATGTCGGTGATGCCGCACGCGCCGTGCGCGGAAATGTCCTTGAGGTGGAGGATGCCGAGGCTGCGGCGCTGGCGCAGGACGATCTTGTGGCCGGCAAAGTCGTGCCGTTCCTCGCTGCGGCGGCGTTCCGGGCGCGGGGCTTCGTCGTCATCGGCGAGGCCGATCACGGAAAGCAACTCGTTCGTCCAGGATTCCACACCCAAGTTCAGGCTCCGCCGGCTGCCGTTTCCACCCTTCGTCTATGACATGACAGGGTTAGCGAAAAATTAGCGAGCGCGCGAAATCGCCCGGTTTCGCAAGGCCGCCGTCATGCTATGCGCCGGACATGGCGCACGAGCGGATCTGGACGGCGGCCCTGCTGGTGATCGGCGACGAAATCCTGTCCGGCCGGACCCAGGACCGCAACGTCGCGCCGGTGGCCGCCTGGCTCAATCTGCAGGGTATCAGGCTCGCCGAGGTGCGGATGGTGCCCGACGACCTCGCCGCCATCGCCGAAGCGGTGAACGCGCTGCGCGCGCGCAACGACTATCTCTTCACCACTGGCGGCATCGGGCCGACCCATGACGACATCACCGTCGATGCGATCGCCGTCGCGCTGGGCGTGCCGGTCGTCGTCCATCCCCGGGCGCGGGCCGCGCTGGAAGCCTATTATGCCGCGCGGGGCGGGCTGAACGAAGCCCGGCTCAGAATGGCGCGCGTGCCCGAAGGCGCCGCGCTGATCGAGAATGAGGTGTCCGGCGCGCCGGGCATCCGCGTCGGCAACATCTTCCTGCTTGCCGGGATTCCGCGTGTGGCGGAGATGATGCTGGCGGCGCTGAGCGGCACGCTCGAAGGCGGCCGGCCCCTGCTGTCGCGCGCGATCCGCTGCTGGGCGCCGGAAAGCGAGGTGGCCGATATCCTGCGCCGGACCGAGCGCGACCATGACGGATGCGGCATCGGCTCCTATCCCTTCTTCCGCGACGGCCGGGTGGGCGCGGATTTCGTCATTCGCTCGGCCGATGCCGACGCGCTCGACGCCTGCCGGGCCGATCTGATCGGCCGGCTCGAGGCCGCCGGCCTCGCCGTCGAGCCAGAGGCGGCATAGCGGCGGTGGCGCGCGTCCTGATCGGCTGGGAATTCGGCGCCAATCGCGGCCATGCCGTCCGGCTGACGGCCATCGCCGACGCGTTGCAGACGGCGGGGCACGACATCAGCTTCGCGGTGACCCGCCTCGATGCGATGCACGCCCAGAAGGTGCCTGCCGCGTCGATCTGGCAGGCGCCCGTTTCGCCCAGGATGATGGCCGGCCGCGCGCGCGCGATCGGCCCGGCGGTCGGCATGGCGGATATCCTGGCGCGGCTCGGCATGGACGATCCGCTGATCGTCGTCTCGATGCTGAGCGGCTGGCATCGGCTGTTCGACGCGATCCGGCCCGATCTCGTCATCGCCGATTTCGCGCCCTTCCTGCTGCTCGCCGCGCGCGGGCGGCTGCCGACGATTTCGGTCGGCACGGGATTCACCTCGCCGCCATCGGGCATGGCGACGCTGCCGGCGCTGATCTCCGGCGCGGCCGGAACGGATCAGGCGGCGCTGCTCGCCGCCGTCAATGACGGGCTCGCGCAGGACGGCGAACCGCCGCTCGCCGCGCTGCCGCAGATGTTCGCGGCCGACCG
Organism: Sphingomonas sp.; assembly: GCA_019635535.1. Lineage (NCBI taxonomy): Bacteria > Pseudomonadati > Pseudomonadota > Alphaproteobacteria > Sphingomonadales > Sphingomonadaceae > Sphingomonas > Sphingomonas sp. The sequence continues at coordinate 2,360,587 of JAHBZH010000001.1, read as the reverse complement.
GCCGGTCGTCGCGACCTTCGCCGAGCTCGACCCTTATGCGGGGGACCGCGCCGAACCGCTGGTGTTTCCCGATGCGCACGATCCGGCCGTGCCGGGCGGCGGCGGAGACGAGATATTCGCCTATTTTCCCGATTTCATTCCGGCGGATTCGCCGCTGTGGCTGGCGCTGGCGGCGAGCGGCCTGAAGGTGCGCGTCCATATCGGGCTCGGCGGCGCCGCCCTCCAGGCCGCCGTCGCACGGCACGGCCTGATCGTCGAGCCCGAGCCGGTGCCGTTCGCCCGCATCGCTGAACGTTCGCGCCTGCTGGTTTCGCATGGCGGGCATGGCTTCATCTGCGCCGGCCTCGTCGCGGGTCTGCCTCATGTCGTGTGCCATTTCGATCTGGAGAAGCTGACGCACGGCCTGGCCTTGGCGCGCGTCGGCCTGGGCGGCCATGTCGCCCTGTCCGCGATCCGGCCGCAGCCATTCGCCCAGTCCCTGGTCCAGCTGTTCAACGACGAGGCGATCGCCGGGCGGGCCCACGCCGCGGCGCCGGTCTTTCGCGGGCGCGGACAGGCGCCGTTCCGGCAGGCGATGCTGGAGGCGGTCACCGCGCTGGCCTGAACCGGCGCTGGCAATCGGGCCGTGCGCTGGCTATTCGCCACCGGCGACAGCGCGACGGATGGAGACGCTAGGATCATGACGAAGGTTTTGACGCATTTCATCGGCGGCGAGCGCGTGGCGGCGGCGGCGGACAGGGAGAGCCTGAACCCGTCCAATACCACCGAGATCGTGGCGCGCTATCCGTCCGGCGGCGCGGCGGAGGTGGATGCCGCGGTCGGCGCCGCGCGGGCCGCCTTCCCGGCCTGGGCGAGTTCGACGCCGGAGGCCCGCGCCGACCTGCTCGACAAGGTGGCGACGGCGATCATGGCGCGCGCCGACGCGCTGGGCGAATTGCTGTCGCGCGAGGAGGGCAAGACCCTGCCGGAGGGCAAGGGCGAGGTGATGCGCGCGGCGCGCATCTTCCGCTATTTCGCGGGCGAGGCGATCCGTCGCCACGGGCAGACGCTGGATTCGGTGCGGCCCGGCATCGACGTGGAGACGCACCGCGAGCCGCTGGGGGTGATCGGCCTCGTCACGCCGTGGAACTTCCCGATCGCCATTCCCGCCTGGAAAGCGGCGCCGGCGCTGGCCTTCGGCAACACATTGGTGCTGAAGCCCGCCAGTGCGACCCCGGCGACCGCCTGGGCGCTGGCCGAGATATTGCACGAGTGCGGCGCGCCGCCGGGCGTCTTCAACCTGATCATCGGCGAAGGCGCGATGGGCGGGGCGATGGTCGCTCATCCCGAGGTCGACGCGATCTCGTTCACCGGCTCGCAGGGCGTCGGCGCGCGGGTGGCGGAGGCCGCGGTGAAGCGCCAGGCGCGGGTGCAATTGGAGATGGGCGGCAAGAACCCGCTGGTCGTGCTCGACGACGCGGACCTGGACGGCGCCGTCGCGATCGCCATCGACGGCGGCTTCTTCGGCACCGGGCAGCGCTGCACGGCCTCGTCGCGGGTGATCGTGACCGAAGGCATCCACAACCGGTTCGTGGCGGCGCTGGCGGAGAAGGCGAAGAGCCTCAGGGTCGGCGACGCGCTCGATCCGGCCAGCCAGATCGGCCCGGTGGTGAGCGAGAGCCAGCTCGAGCAAAATCTGCGCTACGTCCACATCGCCGCCGACGAGGGCGGCACGCTGGTGACCGGCGGCGCGCAGCTCAGCCTGGCCAATCCGGGGCATTTCATGTCGCCCGCGGTGATCGCCGACACGAATCCGGACATGCGGATCAACAACGAGGAGGTGTTCGGCCCGGTGGTCAGCACGGTGCGCGCGAAGGATTATGAGGACGCGCTGGAGATCGCCAATCGCGGCCGGTTCGGCCTCTCCGCCGGCATCGTCACCAACAGCCTCAAGCATGCCCGCCACTTCCGCCGCCATGTCCGCGCCGGCATGGTCATGGTGAACCTGCCCACCGCCGGCGTCGACTATCACGTCCCCTTCGGCGGCACCCGCAAATCCTCCTACGGCCCGCGCGAACAGGGCTTCGCCGCGGTGGAATTCTACACACAGATGAAGACGGTCTATATCGGCGGCTAGCTGCGCGGCTGAACGCACTGCAAAGCTGGAGCGGGTGAAGGGAATCGAACCCTCGTCGTAAGCTTGGGAAGCTTCTGCTCTGCCATTGAGCTACACCCGCGTTTCAATGACCTGGCGGTCATTGCGCGGCCCGGTCTGCACATCCGTTCGCCGCGATCCGCCCGCGATTGCCATGACCCGCCGAGCGCCGTCAACACCGGCCATGGAAAATGGTGCCCAGAAGAGGACTCGAACCTCCACGCCCTTGCGAGCGCCAGCACCTGAAGCTGGTGCGTCTACCAATTCCGCCATCTGGGCACGGGCAGGGCATGAAGCGTCCCTGCGGGGTAGGCGAGGGGCCTTAGGCGAGGGGCTTCGGGCTTGTCAACACGCGCTGTCGGCGTGCGGCGGCTTCAGGGTGCTCCGAGCAGCCGGGCGACGTCCGGGGCCAGCCGCGCGACGATCGCGTTCACGCCGTCCGCATTGGGGTGGATGCCGTCTGGCAGCAGCAACATGGGCTCGGTGATCACCCCGTCGAGCAGGAAGGGATAGAGCGCCGCGTCATGTTCGCGCGCCAGCTCTTGGAAGATCGGATCGAAGCGCGCGGCATAATCCGGGCCCATGTTGCGCGGCGCCATCATGCCGGTGACCAGGACCGGGATGTCGCGTTGGCGCAGCTCGGCCAGTATGGCGGCGAGGTTGGCGCGGGTCTCGTCGGGGCCGAGGCCGCGCAGCGCGTCGTTGCCGCCAAGGCCGACCAGAACGAGGTCCGGGCGCCGCTCCAGCCCGTCCAGCGTGAAGGCGAGACGCTGGCGCGCGGCGGCGGTCGTGTCGCCCGAGACGCCGCCATTGACGACGCGCGCCGCGATGCCCTGCGCTTCCAGCGCGCGCTGCAGAGCCGGCGCGAAACCCTGATTCTGCTCGAGCTGGTAGCCGGCATAGAGGCTGTCGCCGAAGGTGAGGACGAGCCTGGCATCCTCGGCTTGTCGGGCGGTTTCGGCATTGGCTGCGGGCCGGTTGTCCGGCGCTTCGGCGCTCGGCGCGGCGGGGGAACAGGCAACGGCCAGTTGAACCACCAGCAGGAGAAACACATATCGCAGCGTAACGATCATATGAGGGATTCCATGTCTATGCGTGCCGAAGCCGGTTCCGATATCGTCATCCGCGCGCGCAATGTCACCCTCACTCTCGGTTCCCGGGAAGCCAGGACGGATGTGCTGAAGGGCATCGACCTCGATATCGCGCGCGGGGAGAGCGTCGCGATCCTCGGCCCGTCCGGCTCCGGCAAATCCTCATTGATGGCCATCCTGACCGGGCTCGAGCGCGCCAGCGGCGGCGATGTCGAGGTTGCGGGCGTCGATTACGGGCCGCTGGGCGAGGACGCGCTGGCGCTGGCGCGGCGGGGGCGGATCGGCATCGTCTTGCAGAGCTTCCACCTGCTGCCGACGATGACCGCGCTGGAGAATGTCGCGGTGCCCATGGAGCTGGCCGGGATCGACGATCCGTTCGGCAGGGCGGCACGCGAGCTGGAGGCGGTCGGGCTCGGCCACCGCCTCGCCCATTATCCCGCGCAATTGTCCGGCGGCGAGCAGCAGCGCGTCGCCATCGCCCGCGCCGTCGCGCCCGGCCCCGACATCATCTTCGCCGACGAGCCGACCGGCAATCTGGACGGCAGGACGGGCGGCGCAATCATCGACCTGCTCTTCGCCCGCAAGGCGGCGGCCGGGGCGACGATGATCATCATCACGCATGATCGCGAGCTGGCCGCGCGCTGCGGCCGGGTGATCGAGATGCAGGACGGGCTGGTCGCGCTGGATCGCGCCGCGTGAGCGCCGGCGGCTGGCGCCTCGCGCTCACCCTGGCGCGGCGCGATCTCAATGCGGGCCTGCAGGGGCTGCGGCTGCTCTTCGTCTGCCTGTTCCTCGGCGTCGCGACGCTCGCTGCGATCGGCAGCCTGACCGCGGCGATCACCAGCGAGCTCTCCACGCGCGGCCAGTCCATCCTGGGCGGCGACGTCGAAGTCCAGATGACCCAGCGCGAGGCGACGGCCGAGGAGAAGGCCGCCTTCCGCGCCGCCGGGGAGATGAGCGAGACGATCCGGATGCGCGCCATGGCGCAGCGAGCGGACACGGCGGATGGGGAGGGGGCGATCCTCACCGAGCTGAAGGCGGTGGACGGCCTCTACCCGCTTTACGGCACGCTGACGGTCGGCGGCGGCACGCCCGCGCCGGCGCTGGCGGCGGGGGACATCCTGATCACGCCGGCTTTGGCCGAGCGCATGAACCTGCGCGTGGGCGACAGCCTGCGCTACGGCACGGCGCCGTTCCGCATCGCCGCGATCGTCGCCGAGGAGCCGGACCGGCTGGGCGAGGGCTTCACGCTGGGGCCGGTCGCGCTCGTGTCGATGGAGGGGCTGGCGCGCACCGGGCTGGTGCAGCCGGGCAGCCTGTTCGTCAGCAAATATCGCATCCGCCTGCCCGGCAATGCTTCGCCCGAGACGGTCGCCGGGCGGCTGCGCGACGACAATCCGTCGGCGAGCTGGCAGGTCCGCACCCGCGACCGCGCCGCGCCGGGCGCCGACCGCTTCTTCACCCGGATGGGCCAGTTTCTCGGCCTGATCGGGCTCGCCGCGCTCATCATCGCCGGGATCGGGGTCAGCAACGGCGTCTCCTCCTATCTCCGGCTGAAGCGCGGCGGCATCGCAACGCTGAAGGCGCTGGGCGCGACCTCCAAGGACGTGTCGCGCATCTATCTGGCGCAGATCTTCATGGTCGCCTCGGTCGCGGTCGTCGCGGGGCTGCTGATCGGCGCGCTGCTGCCGCCGCTGCTGATCGCGCTGGCGGGCGACGTGCTGCCGGTGCGGCCGGGCTTCGCGATCCACTGGCTGCCGCTCGCGACCAGCGCCGCCTACGGCCTGCTCGTTGCCTATATGTTCGTGCTGCCGCCGCTGGCGCGGGCGCGGATGTTCCCGGTCGCCACCTTGTTCCGCGACGGGCTGGAGGAAGGCGCGCGGATGGACCGCAGGAGCCTGCTGCTCGCCGGGCTGGCGGGGCTTGCCGTGGTGGCGCTGGCGGTCGGGACGGCCCGCGATCCGCTCTTCGCCGCCGGGGTGCTGGGCGCCGTCGCGGCGGTCTTCCTGATCCTCTACGGCATCGGCCATGGCGTGCGCTGGGCGGCGAAACGCCTGCCGCAGTCGCGCCGCCCGCTGCTGCGCCTCGCCATAGCGGGGCTGCACCGGCCCGGCGCGCAGACCGTGGCGCTGGTCATCGCCCTGGGCCTCGCGCTCACCTTGTTCGTGGCTCTGGCCGGCATCCAGACCAGCCTGTCGGCGGAGATCGCGCGCAGCGTGCCGGAGCGCGCGCCCAACCAGTTCGTGCTCGACATTCCCTCCGCCGAACGGGGCCGTTTCGAAAGCCTGGTGCGGCAGACCGCGCCGGGCGCGGAGATCAATGTCGTGCCCACCTTGCGCGGCACGATCGTCGCATTCGGCGGCCAGCGCGTCGCGGACCTGGCCGAGCTGCCGGACGGCGCCTGGTTCCTGCGCGGCGAGCGCGGCGTCACCTACAGCGCCGCCTTGCCGCAGGGCAGCGATCTCGTCGCCGGCCAGTGGTGGCCCGCCGATTATGCCGGCCCACCCTTATTGTCGCTGGACCGCGAGGCGGCGGGCGTGATGGGCGTCGGCGTCGGCGACACGCTCACCGTCAGCGTGCTGGGACGCGAGATCGAGGCGCGGATCGCCTCATTGCGCGAAATCCACTGGGACACGATGGGCTTCAACTATCTGATGGTGTTCCCGCCCTCGGTCCTCCAGGCCGCCCCGCACAGCCTGGCCGCCACGATCGGCATGGACGATGCGCGCGAAGGCGCTGTCTCGCGCTCGCTGCTCGGCGCCTTTCCCTCCGTTTCGATCATCGCGGTGGGCGAGATCATCGAGCAGGTCGGCACGATCATGTCGCAAATGTCGGTGGCGATCCTGCTGTCCGCCTCGGTCGCGATCCTGGCCGGCATCGCCGTGCTGATCGGCGCGATCGCCGCCGCCCGGCAGGCGCGCAGCTATGACAGCGTGATCCTGAAGACGCTGGGCGCGACGCGCTGGCAGATACTGGGCGCGCAGGCGCTGGAATATGCCCTGCTCGCCGCGATCCTCGCCTCGGTGTCGCTGGCGCTGGGGCTGGCGGGCGCCTGGTATGTGATCGTCGGCATCTTCGAATTCGGCTGGAGCCCGGACTGGGCGGTGGTGCTGGGCACGCTGGCCGGCGGCGCGGTGCTGACGCTCGGCATCGGCCTGTTGGGTTCGCTGCCCTTGCTCTCGATCCGCCCCGCGACCGCGCTCAGGCAGCTCTAGCGCGGCGGGTTGTACCGCTGGTCCAGCTCGGCGCATTCCGCCCGCTCCGGCCGCCGCTCGCAGCGCCGGGCGAGGCGGCCGAGCCGTTCCTCCTCCTTGCGGATCTGTCGCCCGCGCCGTTCGTCCGCCTCGGACTGGCTGGTCGTCACCGCGTCCACCCCGGCCCCGACCGCCCGCACCGGCAGAGTGACGATATCCACTGCCGTGCGCGCGACGCAGCCCGACAGGACGAAGGCGAGACTCAGCAGGAGGACGATACGCATGGCCGTCTCCTAGCATGGCGGGCGAAGGAGGGCGCGGCGTTCCGGCGCGCCACGCGCTCATTCCGGCGCGGCCGCGCGGGCCAGGGGCAGGCCGGCCAGCAGGTGCAGCGCCATGTCGCTCGCCCCCGGCTCGGCGGCGGCGTTGGTGAGCACGACGACGCCCTGCCGCGTCTGGGGATCATAGGCCATCATCGCGCGATGGCCGCCCGTGCCGCCGTCATGGAGCGCGATCCGCCGCTCGCCCAGCGTCAGCACCGCCCAGCCGAGCGCCGTGCGCACGTTCGGCGTCGGCCCCTGCCAGTCCTCCGCCAACAGCGCGTTCGCGGCGGGCGTCAGCTCCGACGGCGCGAGCCCCGTCGCCAAAGCGAGGAAATCGAGCATGTCGTCCACGCTGGAGCGCAGGGCGCCGGCGCCGGCCAGCGTCGGGAAGTCCCAAGGACCGGTCGGCCGGAGCGCCGCGTCATGGCCGGTTGCGAGCCGGACGCGCTGATCGGCGGCAAGGTCGATGGCCGTATCGTCCATGCCGAGCGGGCGGGTAATCCGCTCCCTCACCAGGCTCTCGAAATCGGCACCCGCGCGCCGGACGAGCAGATAGCCGAGCAGCCCCGCGCCGAGATTCGAATATTCGAACTGCGCGCCGATATCGCGAGTCAGTTCGTAGCCGCCGAGAAAGGCGAGCAGCCGCGCCTCGTCATAATCCGCATAGGGATTGGTCATGTCGGCCGGGGCCAGATTGTCCGGCAGGCGGGGCAGGCCGGAGCGGTGGTTGGCGAGGTCGCGCAGCTTGATCTCGCGGTCCCCGCGCCGGGGCATGGCCGCCCCTCCGGGCAGATAGCGCGCCGCCGGATCGTCGAGCGAGACCTCGCCGCGCCGGACCATGTCGGCGAGCAGCAGGGCGGTGAAGGCCTTGGTCATGGAGCCGATCTCGAAGATCGTGCCGCCGTCGAATGGCGTCTCCCCGGCAGGCCCGCGCCCGATCACCCGCCGGCCGTCGGGACCGATCACGCCGACAACCATGCCCACGCCCGGCCGCGCGGCAATCCGCGCCTCGACCAAAGCGGCGATGGCGGCATCGTCTGGAACGGTCCAGGCCGTGGGCCGGGCGGAGCCCGCCGATGCGGACGGCGCGGCGGTCAGGATCAGCGGGGTCGCGAGGCCGGGCTGGTTCCATTCGCCCGTCCAGGCCGCGCGATCCTCCGCCCAGCGCCCCTCATAGCGCCCGCTCACCGCCGGAATGGCGAAGGCAAGGCGTCCGCCCTCCGCTTCGATGTCGGCGAGCGGGATGCCGCGTGCACCCTGGTCGAGACTGTCCAGCGTGCCGACCAGGCCACCGGCCTCGCTCGCCTGGATGTGCACGGCGAGGCGCAGCGTCATGCCCGGGGCGGGCTCCAGCGTGCCGATCCAGTCGCCGACGGCCTCCTGCGTGGCGGCCTGCGCGGGCAGCGCGATCAGGGCGGCGAGCAGCGTGAGGCCACGACGAATCCAGCGGGTCATTCCGTTTCTCCTTCCAGCGCGTCGAGCGCGTCGATTTCGGCCTGAAGCAGGCGGGCGGCGGCATGGTTGAGCCACCAGACCAGCGCGAAGAAAATCGCGACGATCCCGATCCAGGCATATTGGAACCAGTCCATTTCCTTCAGCCCCGCCAGTCCCAGGTCGATCGCTGGCGCGAGGGCGATGACCCCGAGGCCGGGGATCAGCGGCAGCAGGTACCAGGTGCCGATGCTGGCCAGCGCGTCGCGCTGGCGCACGAGCTGGGCGCGCTGGTGCGCGATCAGCGGCAGCACGGCATCGCCGGTGGGGGATACCGCCGAGGCGCGGCGATGGAGCTGCCAGACGATGATGAGGATGCCCACAATGGCCAGTGCGGCGCCGATCCGGATCGTCACACTGGGCGCGGTGAGCGCGGCGTGCGCGAAGACCGGAACGGTGATCAGGGCGGCCCCATATTCGATCATGTTGCGGCGGCGGATGCGGCGATAGAACAGGCCCGCGCCCGTGCGGATGTCGTCCAGCCGGGGCAGGGGCATATCGCCGCCGCCAGCCTGCCAGGCCTGCTTGAGGGGATCGGGGCTGGTCATCATGCGGGTTCCTTCTGCGTGAAGCGATCGGCGAGCAGCGCCTTGATGCGATGGATGCGCACCGAAACGGCGCCGGCGGACAGGCCGGTGATCTCGCCGATCTCGGCGGCCGTCAGATCTTCCAGGTAGAGCAGCATCACCTGCCGGTCGGCGGGCTTGAGGCGGTGGATCAACCGCGTCAGCCGGGCGAGCAGGTGGCGCTCATGGGTTGCGGTCTCGGGATCGTCGCCGGCGGCGAACTCGCCCGCCTCCTCGATCCCCACCAAAGTCTCGGCCCGCAGGCGCTTGCGGGCGCGGATATGATCGGCCGCGGCATTGTGCGCGACCCGATAGACCCAAGTCCGCTCGGAACAGCGTCCGTCGAACGCGGCGAAGCTGCGCCAGAGCGCGACATGCACGTCCTGGACGAGATCGCGGGCCAGCTCCGCATCGGCCTCATAGCCGCGCGCCAGCCGGGCGATCGCCGGGCCGTAGGTTTCGGCCGCGCCGCGATAGCGCCGCTCCTGATCCGCAATTTGGGGCTCCTCGGCCATGCCATCTCCCTTGAGTTCGACAAGGTAGTCGGAGGCGCGGAGGGTTTCTTACAGAAAAAGGGCGGCCCGTCGCCGGACCGCCCCAATTCGTTGGCCTGAAGACCGCTTAGCGCTTCGAGAACTGGAAGGAGCGGCGGGCCTTGGCCTTGCCGTACTTCTTGCGCTCGACCACGCGGCTGTCGCGGGTCAGGAAGCCGGCCTGCTTGATCGTGGTGCGCAGCGCCGGCTCGTAGCGGGTCAGCGCCTGCGAAATGCCGTGCTTGACCGCGCCGGCCTGGCCGGAGAGCCCGCCGCCGACGACGGTGGCGATCACGTCATACTGGCCCTCGCGCCCGGCGATGCCGAACGGCTGGTTGATGACGAGGCGCAGCGTCGGGCGCGCGAAATAGACATTCTGGTCGCGGCCGTTGACCGTGATCGTGCCGTTGCCCGGCTTCAGCCAGACGCGGGCGACCGCGTCCTTGCGGCGGCCGGTGGCATAAGCGCGGCCCTGCTTGTCGAGCTGCTGCTCGCGCAGCGGCGTGACCGGGGCTTCCGGCGCGGCCGGGGCGGCGGCTTCGGGCGCTTCGGCCGGAGCGGCTTCGGCTTCGGCGGCGGGCGCCTCGGCTTCCGCCTCGGCGGCGGGGGTCTCGGTCTCGGCGGCCGGCGTTTCGGCCGGGGCTTCGGGCTCGGCCGTCAGCTTGGCGAGATCGGAAAGGGACTGGCGATTGTCGGACATCAGGCGCCCACCTTGTTCTTGCGGTTCATGGCCGCGACATCGAGGAGTTCGGGGTTCTGGCCGCCGTGCGGATGCTCGGTGCCGTTATAGAGGTGCAGCGCGCGCATCTGGTCGCGGCCCAGCGGCCCGCGCGGGATCATCCGCTCGATCGCCTTTTCCAGCACGCGCTCCGGGAAGCGGCCTTCCAGCACCTTGCCGGCGGTGACGCCCTTGATGCCGCCGGCATAGCCGGTGTGCTTGTAATAGATCTTGTCGGCCAGCTTCTTGCCGGTGAACTTCACCTTGTCGGCGTTGATGATGATCACATGATCGCCGCAATCGACATGGGGGGTGAAGCTCGGCTTGTGCTTGCCGCGCAGGATATTGGCGACGATCGAGGCGAGCCGCCCGACCACCAGCCCGTCGGCATCGATCAGATGCCACTTCTTCTCCACCTCGCGCGGCTTGGCCGACTTGGTGGTCTTCATCAGCGCCTTCATGGAGCTTGGACCTCTTCGAAATGAACGGCGCCGCCCAAGAGGAGCGGCGCGGACGGCGGGCAATTGGCGAAAGGGACGGAGAAAGTCAAGGAAAAGCGGGTGTTTCGCGAGTGGTAAAATAATACCGCATCCGGAAATTCCGGTTCGAGCTTCAGTCGAGCCTAACGATCACGACCGCGTCCCGGGTTGCGACTGGATTGGCGGCCGCTTCGGTGGAGGCGACCTTCTCCCGTTCGTAGCGGACGAGCGTGCCGTGATCGACGGAAATGTAATAGGTCTCGCTTATCATCATCGAGATAGGGTTTTCGGTCAGTGCCCGCTGCATGTCTGCGGCCGGAATTGACGGCGCGAGTTGCTCAATGGCATTCAGCACGATGGTCCGGAACTCGTCGGATGGCACGTTCAAACGAACTGTCACCAAAGCGACTCCGTCAACGATATTCTCGAGGCTGAGATCGGCTGTGACCGGTATCGGCCCGAATGGCGTGGGCAAATCGATCGGAACCGACAGCGCTTCGCCAAGACCGAGTTCGACATCTCCCAGACCGACGATCGGAGCGACGCCTTGCATGATGAACTCCAGACGTCCCTGCGTAGGCATGTCTCGAACGCGCTGCACATAAGCACGCAGCGCCTCGGCGACTTCGACCGGCATGTCGGCGCCTGTCGTGATCTCGTCCATTGCGGATGACAGCCTGTCGATCAGTCGCTCCTCATCCTCCAAGGCGATGATCTCTCCAGCAGGCGATACTCGTACCGAATATGGCTGGCGAACCAACTCCGAAAGCCTGTCCATGCCGGGCAAATCTGGCAAGAAATCCATGCCGGGCGCTTCGCTGTGCACGAAATCTGCCCGATAACCGTCTTCTGTTGCTTGGAATTCGACGGTGACGATCGAACCGTTCCGCGTTTCGGTTCCCTGCCGGTCTCGTATTTCCTCCACCATGTAGCGGATGGGCTGATTGACCGGCGGATCGAACGGAATGTGGACGAGGCTCTCGTTATTGGCTTCGTCGGGCGAATAGGAGGCAGGCGTCGCGAACAGAGACAATGCGGCCAAAGTCGCAAGAAATATATTCATTCCGATATCCTTGGTGGATCCTTCGGATGACTGGAATACCGAGATGCAATCGAAAGTCTAGAACGACGTCTCTTCCGTGATCCATGTTGTATAAGCAGCCAGCGCTTCTTTCACCGGCCACGCCACCGCAGCCGGCACATCATAGCTGTGCAGTTCCGCGATGCGGGCGATCAGCGACTCGGCCCGGTCGGCGCGGGTCTTGAAGAGGGCGGGGACTTCCTCGGCCTCCTCGATCTTGCCCTGCCAGCGATAGATCGACCGGCACGGCGTCAGGATGTTCACGCAGGCCGCCAGCCGTTCCTCCACCGCGATGCGGCCGATCCGGGCGGCCTCGTCGGCGTCGGCGAAGATCGCATAGACGCTGACGATCCCGGTCACGGCGCCTTGCGCCCCACTCCATGCGCCGCGTTCAGCATCGCGGCGAGGAGCAACGCGGCCATGCCCTGATGCGCCACCGCGATGTCGATCTGCACGCCCGACAATATGGTGAGGATGCCGAGCAGGATCTGGGCGAACACCGCGCCGATCAGCATTCCGCCGTCCTGCCACGACACCCGCGCCCAGGCGCGCACGCCCAGCCAGATCGTCACCCCGCCCGCCACGAAGGCGAACCAGCGGTGGACGAACTGCACGACGGTCGGATTGTCGACGAAGTTGCGCAGGAAGGGCTCCATCATCGGCGTCGCCGCCGGAAACCATTCGTCGCCCATCTTCGGCCAGGAGTTGAACGCATAGCCGGCGTCCAGCCCGGCGACATAGGCGCCGAACAGGAACTGGATGAACATCAGGCAAAGCGCCCAGATGGCGAGCAGGGGCAGCCGCACCGGCGTCGCCGCCGCATCGCGCACCAGCTGTTTCAGGTCCATCGCCACCCAGATCGTCGCGCCGAAGATCAGGAAGGCGGTGAGCAGGTGGACGGCGAGCCGGATATGGCTGACTTCGGGCACGTCCACGAGGCCGGAAGCGACCATCCACCAGCCGATCGCGCCCTGCAGCCCGCCGAGCGCGAGGAGCCCGCCCAGCTTCCAGCCGTAGCCCGCCGGGATCGCGCGCTTCCACCAGAACCAGAGCAGGGGCAAGGCGAAGACCAGCCCGATCAGCCGGCCGAGCAGCCGGTGCACATATTCCCAGAAGAAGATGGTCTTGAACTCGGCCAGCGTCATGCCGGTATTGACCTGCTGATATTGCGGCGTGGCGCGATAATGGTCGAACTCCGCCTGCCAGGCGGCCTCGCTCATCGGCGGGATCGCGCCGGAGATCGGCTCCCAGCGCACCATGGACAGGCCGGATTCCGTCAGCCGCGTAATGCCGCCGACCACGATCATCGCGAACACCATCGCGGCGACGACGATCAGCCAGTTGGCGATCGCCTTGGGGCGGGGCCGGGGCGCGTCCGGGCGGGCGAGGAGCGGGGGCATGGCGGCCCTATGGCGGAGCCCGCGCCGCTTGCCAACCGCCCCGGCATTTCGTCGATTTTCACCCAATGTTATATTGTAACTTGGATAAGGCGAGCGTATATCGCCGCCAGAACGGAGTCGCAGGTTTGTTTCAGGGCGTCATCAGGGCGAATGCGATCGACCGCTGGGCCATCGGCCTCAGCGGCCTTTGCCTCGTCCATTGCATCGCGAGCGCGGTGCTGGTGACGGTGCTGGCGTCCGCCGGCGGCCTGTTCCTGCATCCGCTGGTCCACGAGATCGGGCTCGTCCTCGCGATCCTGCTCGGCGTCGTGGGGCTGGGGCGCGGCATCCTGATCCACGGCTTCATGCTGCCGGCGGCGATCGGCGGTCTCGGCCTCGGCATGATGGCCGGCGCGCTGACGCTCGGCCATGAGGGCGGCGGCGAGCTGCTCTGGTCGCTGGTCGGCGTCCTCATCCTCGCGCTCGGCCACGATCTCAATCGCCGCGCGGTGATCTGACGGCATTGCCGTCACCCCGGCGAAGGCTTACATTCCGGCCCATGGGACACGAGCATCACAGCCATGCCGGCGCGGACCTCGCCACCGCCGCGCGGACCACGATGGAGGGCGCGGGCGAGCAGTGGACGCCGATGCGCGCCGCCGTGTTCGACGCGCTCGCCGGCTTCGACAAGCCCGCCTCGGCCTATGACATCGCCGAGAAGGTGAGCCAGGATCAGGGTCGGCGCGTCGCCGCCAACAGCGTCTATCGCATCCTCGACCTGTTCGTCGGCTCCAATCTCGCCCGCCGGGTCGAAAGCGCCAACGCCTATGTCGCCAACGATCATCCCGGCTGCCTGCACGATTGCATCTTCCTGATCTGCGACAATTGCGGCCAGGCCACCCATCTCGACGACGACCGCCTTTCCGGCGGCGTCCGCGATGCCGCGAAGAAGGCCGGCTTCGCCCCGGTCCGCCCGGTGATCGAGGTCCACGGCCGCTGCGAGGATTGCGCGGAGGGCTGAGCCTGTTTCAGCTTTGCTGAAACAGATTCTAAAAGCCCCATTGTCGGGGTTCCTTCGCCATCGCGATCTCGAACAGGCGATAGAGCCGTTCGTCCTCGGCAAGCACCTCGTCGCGATGTGCGATCGCGCGACGATAACCTTCGATCGCGTGGTTCTTGAAGATGTTCCAGCTGTCGGAATCCGGGTCGCGGAGCTCCTCGGAATTCGGAATGTCGGCATATCCGAATATCCTTGGCGGCAGGTTCGGCACAGGATCGCCGGGTCGCACGAATGCGCGCACGGGCCTGAGCTTCACCGCCGCGTCATTGCCGAAGCGCGGGCAGCCGAACACGATGGTCTTGCGTCCCACGCACCGGCCTAGACTTTCATCCCATAGCCGGTCGTTGACTGCCGCCAAAGCGCCGCCCAGCGAATGGCCGGTGAAATAGATCGGGAGCCCCTCCCCGACGTGCCGATAGGCTTCGACGATCTGCGGCAACGACGCGCAGGCTTCCTCGAGGAAGCCGAAATGATAGCTCACGTCCGCCGAGCCGTAGGCGATCGGCCATGCGTTGAGGTCGATCCCCACGTCCCCGGAGGGCCGAAGGAGCGAATGAAACAATATCGTGCCGCGTGATGCGATGATGACGACCTCCTTGACGCGCGCGATAAGGGTGATGCTGTTGGCGGTCGAGACGACCCGCACGGGCATGTCGAGTTCCTGAGGAAAGGCGTCGCGCACGAGCCGCGCCACGTCGAGCGCCCGCCCTCGGTTCGCCAGGTCCTGAAAGAAGCGGGACGGGACCACCTTGGTGCCGCGTTGGTTGCTGGCCTCGAAGCGGGTCGGAACATAGGCGATCTGGCTGAAGAACGCCATCAGATAGTCGAGTCGTGGCGGGTCGCGAGGCCTCGGCCAGACTATGCGCGGGTCGTCCTTCCACTGGAGGATCGCGCGCGGGTCGGGGTTGGATTTGCAATTGGACAGCGGTTCGGCTCCCTTGCTGGCAAGACTATCGATCCCGTCCGCCAGAGTCACATCTGAATGGTCCGGTGCGGAGGCTCTTCCAAAGTAGGATTTCATCTGATCTACGCTGTCGGATGGAACAGGGTCATGCATCGTTCATCTCCGAGGCGGCGACCGACGGGCCCGCCTCTCCCTTCGACGTCGAGCCGGTCCCCGCCCGCCCCCGCCGCGACGGTCGGGCGCCCGCGAAGCAGCGCGAGCACATCGAGGCGCTCGCCGACACCGGCATGGTGCGGACAGCCGGATTTCCCCGCCATGGAAGCTGAAACTTGTGAAACTTCCGACCGGCTTGGCCGGGAGGGCCGCCGGCTCTTGGCAATCCTCAACTTCCTCAACTTTTTCACCCTTCGACGCCTCCTCTGAAGGTTCGACTTCCCGGCGCGACCGGCTTATGTAGGCGGCTTGTAGATGGGGACAGCATGACCGACCGACCCGAAACGCCGTTGCTCGACACCGTCGGGACGCCCGATGAGCTGCGCGGCCTGAAGCGCGAGCAGCTACGCCAGTTCGCCGACGAATTGCGCGCCGAGACGATCTCGGCCGTGTCCGTGACCGGCGGCCATCTCGGCGCCGGGCTCGGTGTGGTCGAGCTGACCACGGCGCTCCATTATGTGTTCGACACGCCCGCCGACCGGCTGGTCTGGGACGTCGGCCACCAATGCTATCCGCACAAGATCGTCACCGGGCGCCGCGACCGCATCCGCACCCTGCGCATGGGCGGCGGCCTCTCCGGCTTCACCAAGCGGTCCGAGAGCGAATATGACCCGTTCGGCGCGGCGCACAGCTCGACCTCGATTTCGGCCGCTCTGGGCTTCGCGGTGGCCAACAAGCTGTCGAACCGGCCCGGCAAGGCGATCGCCGTGATCGGCGATGGCGCGATGAGCGCCGGCATGGCCTATGAGGCGATGAACAATGCCGAGCAGGCCGGCAACCGCCTGGTCGTCATCCTCAACGACAACGACATGTCGATCGCCCCGCCCGTCGGCGGCCTCTCCAACTATCTCGCCCGCCTGGTCTCGTCCGGCAAGTATCTGACTTTGCGCAGCCTCGCCCAGCGCTTCGCCCGCAAGCTCCCCACGCCGCTCCACACCGCCGCGCGCAAGGCGGAGGAATATGCCCGGGGCATGGCGACGGGCGGCACGCTCTTCGAGGAGCTGGGCTTCTATTATGTCGGCCCGGTCGATGGCCACGACGTCGATCTGCTGGTCAAGATCCTGGAGAATGTCCGTGACGCCGATTTCGGCCCGATGCTGGTCCATGTCGTCACCAAGAAGGGCAAGGGCTACGCGCCCGCCGAGGCGGCGGCCGACAAATATCACGGCGTCGTCAAGTTCGACGTCGTCACCGGCAAGCAGGACAAGGGGCCCGGCGGCGGCCCGCCCGCTTACCAGAACGTGTTCGGCGAGACGCTGGCCGGCCTCGCCGACGACGACCCCCGGATCTGCGCGATCACCGCCGCGATGCCGTCCGGCACCGGCGTGGACAGGTTCGCCAAGGCCCATCCGGACCGCGCCTTCGACGTCGGCATCGCCGAGCAGCATGCGGTCACCTTCGCCGCCGGCTTGGCCGCGCAGGGGATGCGGCCCTTCGTCGCCATCTATTCGACCTTCCTGCAGCGCGCCTACGATCAGGTCGTCCATGACGTGGCGATCCAGAACCTGCCGGTGCGCTTCGCGATGGACCGCGCCGGGCTGGTCGGCGCGGACGGCTCCACCCATGCCGGCAGCTTCGACCTCGCCTATCTCTGCACCCTGCCCAATTTCGTCGTGATGGCCGCCGCCGACGAGGCCGAGCTGGCCCATATGGTCAGGACCATGCAGGAGCACGACAGCGGCCCGATCGCGGTGCGCTACCCGCGCGGCAACGGCGTCGGCGTGGACATGCCCGAGGTGCCGCGGGCACTGGAGATCGGCAAGGGCCGGGTGGTGCGCGAGGGCAAGAAGGTCGCGATCCTCTCGCTCGGCACCCGCCTGGCCGAGGCGCTGAAGGCCGCCGACAGGCTCGACGCGCAGGGCCTTTCCACCACCGTCGCCGACCTGCGCTTCGCCAAGCCGCTCGACGAGGAACTGATCCGCCGCCTGCTCGCCACCCACGAGGTCGCGGTGACGGTCGAGGAAGCCGCGATCGGCGGCTTCGGCGCCCATGTCCTGACGTTGGCGAGCGATGCCGGCCTGATCGACGCCGGGCTGAAGCTGCGCACCATGCGCCTCCCCGACCGCTTCCAGGACCAGGACAAGCCCGAGAAGCAATATGCCGAAGCCGGCCTGGACGCGGACGGCATCGTCGAGACGGTGTTGAAGGCGCTCCGCCACAACAGCGCGGGGGTGGTGGAAGGGGCGCGGGCGTGACTCGCCCATCTTGATGACCTAGACTGTACGCACAACTACTATTGCAAATGGCCTAGTTGTTATAGTGCAGCGGAAATTAATATTTGTACCATCTCGCATAACGGCTTTGTAATTTCTAATTTCTGTGTATACATCTGGCGCATATGCGTTGTTTTCATGAACAACCCGTAATACGTCTTGCCTTCTTAAATCAGATAAAATTTGATCCATGCATGTGCGATGCAACGCATCTTCCGTTTCATCTGCATTTGCATCACTTTCTTGGTTGTCTGGGGTAATGAACTCTATGCGTTTGATAGGCATGGAGATCGGAAGGGATATGGCGTATGTCTGTGGTGCTTCCCGCCCCAATTGCAATGGGTCATATTTGTCTCCTGCGATGCCGGCTGCAACAATCCCGGACACGACGCCAAGAGTCGTCAAACCAGTCCGGAAACGCCGAAAAAAGGAGGCAGGCTGCTTACGCTTAACCATGTCTTTCTGCGACTGGTTCGGTCGACGATGAGGTGTGGGTGATTGATATGGCTTTCGCATTACTCCCCCTCTTTTTGTGACACAGTCGGACGACCTTACTGAATAAGAGTTTCTGAATTCGATCAAGTTGTTTTGAAGAAGACCGGTTTGATCTATGACAAAATTGCGCGCCGATCAGCTCCTCGTCGATCGCGGCCTCGCCGAGAGCCGGGCCAAGGCGCAGGCGCTGATCCTCGCCGGTCTGGTCTTTTCGGGCGAGCGCAAGATCGACAAAGCGGGGCAGGCGCTCGCCGCCGACGCGCCGCTGGAGGTGCGGGGCAAGGCGCATCCCTGGGTCTCGCGCGGCGGGATCAAGCTGGCGCATGGGCTCGAGCATTTCGGCTGGGACGTGACGGGCGCGGTGGCGCTCGATGTGGGCAGCTCCACCGGCGGGTTCACCGACGTGCTGCTCCAGCGCGGCGCGGCGAAGGTCTTCGCGGTCGATGTCGGCACCAACCAGCTTGCCTGGAAGCTGCGGCAGGACCCGCGCGTGATCGTCCATGAACAGACCAACGCCCGCTACCTGACCGACGCGATCGTCACCGGGCCGATCGACATCGTGGTTTGCGACGCCAGCTTCATATCGCTCGCCAAGGTGCTGGACACGGCCCTGAATTTCGCGCAACCGGGCGGCCGGCTGATCGCGCTGGTGAAGCCGCAATTCGAGGCGGAGCGGCACGAGATCGGCAAGGGCGGCGTGGTGCGCGACGCGGAGGTCCACGCCCGGGTCTGCGCGGCGGCGGCGGACTGGCTGACAGAGCGCGGCTGGACCGTCGCCGGAGTGACGCAAAGCCCGATTACCGGGCCGGAAGGCAATGTCGAGTTCCTGATCGGCGCGATCAACGCAGCGCCAGGCGATACATTTTGATACAAGCCCTCTCTCGACAAAGCCGCGATTATGGTCATTGAGACGGGACATGGTTCAACCCGCTGGAAACGCAATGTGACTCGGCCGTTCCTCCTCCTCGCGCTGGCCGCGGCGCTGGCCGCCTGCGGCAATGGCGGCGGCGCGGACAAGCAGCGCGAACGGCCGACGCCGCTGGTCAAGGCGGAGCCGGTCGCCGAGATGAATTTCGCCGACCGGATCGAGGCGGTCGGCACCGCCGTCGCCAACGAGCAGGTTACTTTGTCCGCGCCGGTCACCGAACGGATCGTCCGGCTCAATTTCGACGATGGCGGCTATGTCCGCCAGGGCCAGATCATCGCCGTGCTCCAGCAGGCGCAACAGAGCGCGCAACTGCGCGAGATCCAGGCGCGCGAGCGCGAGGCCGAGCAGCAGCTCGAGCGGGTCGGGGCGCTGAAGGACCGCGGCTTCGCCACCCGCTCCAGCTACGATTCGCAGGTCGCCGCCGCCGCGACGGCGCAGGCCCAGGCGCAGGCCGTGCGCGCCGCGATCGGCGAGCGGGTGATCCGCGCGCCCTTCTCCGGCTGGGTGTCCTTGCGCAACATCTCGGTCGGCGCGATCGCCAGCCAGGGCACGGCGATCGCGACGATCAGCGACATCAGCACGATCAAGCTCGATTTCCCCGTGCCGGAGACGATGCTGGCCGCGATGCGGCCGGGCCTCACGATCGAGGCGCGTTCGGCCGCCTATCCGGACCGGGTGTTCCGGGGGCGCATCCACAGCGTCGATCCGGTCGTCGATCCCAATACCCGCGCGGTGACGGTGCGCGCGCGCATGCCCAATGCCGATCGGCTGCTGCGGCCCGGCATGATGCTGACCGTCGATATCGAGAACGCGCCGCGCAGCAGCCCGTCCGTGCCCGAGCTGGCGGTGATCGGCGAGGGCGACACGCGCTTCGTCTATGTGCTGGACGAGCAGGGCCGGGCGCGCCGCGCGCCGGTGCGAACCGGGGTGCGGCTGCGCGGCCGGGTCGAGATCGTCGAGGGGCTGACGCCGGGCCAGCGCGTCATCACCGAGGGCGTCGTCAAGGTCAGCGACGGCATGGCGGTGCGGCTCGACGACAGCCAGGCTCATGCGGAGCGCGAGCGGCAGTCGACGGCGCGCGGCGCCGGAAGCTAGGCCGTGCAGATTTCCGACATCTCGGTCCGGCGCCCCGTCTTCGCGGCGGTGATGGCGCTGCTGATCGGCGTCGTCGGGTTCATCGGCTTCTTCAGCCTGCCGGTGCGCGAATATCCGGCGGTCGATCCGCCGATCGTGTCGGTCGACACCATCTATGTCGGCGCCGCCGCCAATGTCGTCGAGACCCGCGTCACCCAGGTGCTGGAGGAGCAGCTGTCCGGCCTGGAGGGGCTGGAGACGATCACTTCGCGCTCGCGCGACGGGCAATCCTCGATCTCGCTGGAATTCCGCCCCGGCCGGCCGGTGGACGACGCCGCCAACGACGTGCGCGACCGGGTCGGCGCGGCATCGCGCAACCTGCCCAACGAGATCGATCCGCCGACGGTGCGCAAGGTCGATGCCGATGCGATGCCGATCATGTTCTTCGTCATCTCCCGGCCCGGCTGGTCGCGGCTGGAGCTGTCGGACTGGGTGGACCGCAACCTCGTCGATCGCTTTGCCAATATCGACGGCGTGGCGCGCGTCTTCATCGGCGGCGAGGCGCGTCCCGCGATGCGGGTGTGGCTGAGGCCCGAGCGGCTCGCCGCCTTCAGTATGACCCCGGCGGATATCGAACGCGCGCTGCGCTCGCAGAATGTCGAGCTGCCGGCCGGCCGGCTGGAATCGGAGACGCAGAACCTGACGCTGCGCGTCGAGCGGCCGTTCAGCACGCCGGAGGAATTCGCGCGGCTCGTCGTCGGGCGTGGCGCGGACGGTTATCAGGTGAGCCTGGGCGATGTCGCGCGGATCGAGCGCGGCCCCGAAAACCCCTATACCGCTTTCCGGCTCAACGGCGCGTCCGCGGTCGGCATGGGCATCGTTCGCCAGTCCGGCGCGAATACGCTCGCCGTCGCCGAAGCCGCCAAGGCCGAAATGGAAGAGGCCCGCGCGAGCCTGCCGGAAGGCATGGAGATGATCGTCGGATCGGACGAATCGCTGTTCATCGACCGCGCGATCACCAAGGTCTGGGTGACGCTGGCCGAAGCGGCGTTGCTGGTCGTCCTGGTCATCTTCCTCTTCCTGGGAAGCTGGCGCGCGACCCTGATCCCGGCGGTCATGGTGCCGCTCTGCCTGCTCGCCGCCTTCGCCGTTTTGTGGATGGCGGGCTTCTCGATCAACCTGCTCACCCTGCTCGCGCTCGTTTTGTGCATCGGCATCGTCGTCGACGACGCGATCGTCGTGCTGGAGAATATCTATCACCGGATCGAGGCGGGCGATCCGCCGCTCAAGGCCGCCTTCGAAGGCACAAGGCAGGTCGGTTTCGCCATCGTCTCGATCACCCTGGTGATCTGCGCCGTGTTCGTGCCGATCATGTTCATCACCGGAGAGACCGGCCTGCTGTTCCGTGAGCTGGCGGTGGCGATGATCGGCACCATCGCCTTTTCCGGCTTCCTCGCGCTCACGCTGGTGCCGATGCTGTGCTCCAAGGTGCTGAAGAACGAAGAGCGCGGCCGTTTCGCAGGCTGGATCGACTGGCAGTTCAAACGGCTGGAGGATGGCTATGCGCGCGGGCTCGATTGGTCGCTCCGCAAGCCCCTCGTGCCGGGCCTTGTCGTCGCGGCGATGATCGCCGGATCGGCCGTGCTGTTCACCACCCTTCACGCCGAGCTGGCACCGGCCGAGGATACCGGCATCGTCCAGGTCAACATCTCCGCGCCGGAAGGCACCGGCTTTGCCGAGATGGACCGCTACATGCTCGACGCGCAGGCCCGGCTGCTGCCGATGGTGGAGGAAGGATCGGTGCGCGCGATCATCCAGCGCACCCCGGGCGGCTGGGGCACCAGCGACGATTTCAACAGCGGCAATTTCACCGTCTTCCTGCGCCCCTGGGAAGAGCGCGACGTGACCACGCAGGACATGGTCCGCCAGATCAATGCCGCGCTGGCCGACGTTTCGGCGGTGCGGGGCAATGCCGCGGCCCGCTCCGGCCTCGGGCGCGGTCGGGGCCAGCCGATCAATTTCGTGATCGCCGGCTCCAATTATGCCGAGCTCGCCGTCGCGCGCGATCGCATCCTCGCCGCCGCGCGCGAGAATCCCGGCATCGTCAATCTCGACTCGGACTACAAGGAAACCAAACCGCAGCTTCGCGTCCTGGTCGACACCAGTCGTGCCGGCGATCTCGGCGTTTCGGTGGAGGAGGTCAGCCTCGCGCTCCAGACCCTGCTCGGCTCGCGCCGCGTCTCAACCTATGTCGACCGGGGCGAGGAATATCGTGTCGTCGTCCAGGCGGAAGCCTCGGCGCGCTCGACCGAAGCCAATCTCGCCACCATCTATGTCCGCAGCCGGGCGGGCGAGCTGGTGCCGCTGTCCAATCTCGTGCGGGTCGAAGACGCCGCCGGCGCGCGCGATCTCGGCCGTTTCAACCGCATGCGCGCGATCACTCTCTCGGGCGGTCTTGCCGACGGCTACCCGCTCGGTGATGCACTCGCCTTCCTGGAGCAGCAGGCCGCCGACTCGCCGGAAGTGAGCGCGATCGGCTATCGCGGCGAGAGCCAGTCGTTCAGGGAGGCGGGCAGCTCGATCTGGGTCGTGTTCGGCCTCACCATCCTGATCGTCTATCTGCTGCTCGCCGCGCAGTTCGAAAGCTTCGTCCATCCGGGCGTCATCATCACCACCGTGCCGCTCGCCGTGGCCGGCGGCGTGCTCGGGCTCGCCGTGATGGGGCAGACGGTCAATCTCTACAGCCAGGTCGGCATCGTCATGCTGGTCGGCCTCGCGGCCAAGAACGGCATCCTGATCGTCGAATTCGCCAATCAGCTGCGCGATCAGGGACGCGATATCGGTGCGGCAATCCGCGAAGCTTCGAAACGCCGCCTGCGGCCGATCCTGATGACCTCGATCGCCTTGGTCGCCGGTTCGATGCCGCTGATGCTGTCGGGCGGCGCCGGCGCGGGCGCGCGCAGCACGATCGGCGTCGTCATCGTCTTCGGCGTCTCGATCTCGACGTTGATCACTCTGTTCCTGATCCCGCTCCTCTATTCGCGCCTCGCCCGCTTCACCGGCTCGCCGCTCGCCGTTACCCGCAAGCTGGAGCGGCAGATCGCGGACGGTGCCGCGCCGCAGCCCGCCGAATGATCGGGGCGCGCGGATGACCGGCATCGCATCGAAATCGCAGCTCCGGATGAGCTTCCTGCGTTATGCGCTGGTGACGGTGCCTGCGATCGTGCTGCTGGGCACCCTGTCGGGCAGCCTCTCAGGCTCCGGCTACGACAATGCCTGGTTTGCCGCGCTCGCCAAGCCGGATTTCATGCCGCCGGGCTGGGCGTTCGGCGCGGCCTGGACCTTGCTCTACGTCCTGCTCGGCCTGTCGCTGGCGATGGTGCTGCACGCGCGCGGTGCGATCGGGCGGGAGCGGGCGCTGATCCTGTTCGCGCTCCAGCTGCTGCTGAACTTCGCCTGGTCGCCGGTCTTCTTCGGCATGCACAAGGTCTCGATCGCGCTGTCGATGATCGCGGCGATGATCGTGGTCGCGGTGGCGATGATCGTGCTGATCTGGCGGATCCGGCCGCTCGCGGCGGCTCTGCTGCTGCCCTATCTCGGCTGGCTGCTCTTCGCCGCGGCGCTCAATTTCCAGATCCTGGCGCTCAATCCCGGCGCGGAGACGCTTGTGCCGGCGGCATCGAGCACCGATATCGCCCTCTGACCGATATTTGCAGGAGGACCGCAATGCAGTCCCAGAACCGTTTGTTCGACGATCTCGTGAAGGTGCTGAACGGCGCTGCCGGCACAGTGGCGGGGATGACCCGCGAAGCGCAGGACAATATGCGCGAACGCGCGCGCGACTGGGTCGGCGGGCTCGACATGGTGAGCCGCGAGGAGTTCGAGGCGGTAAAGGCGATGGCCGTCGCCGCGCGCGAGGAATCCGAAGCGCTGAAAGCCCGTGTCGCGGCGCTGGAAGGCGCTACCGGAACCGCCGCGCCGAAACGCAGGGCACCTCGCAAAGGCGCCTGATTATCCACAGTTTTCTGAACGACGGACCGCGCCTTTCCTTGCGCTTTGCCGCGCGGAAAGGCAGTTAACGCGAACAAAAGCGGTCCGGGGACGCTTTATGAACATGGACGAATACGAGCTGGAGCGGGAGGCGAGCGCCCCCATCGACATGCTCGAAACCTATTACAGCGCATTGGGCTGGGCCTTCGAGCGCAACGGCGAGGACGAGATTGTCTCGAGCTTCCAGGGCAGCTGGACGCAGTACGAGCTGCGCGCGATCTGGCGGCCCGAAGATCAGGTGCTCCAGTTCCTGGCGCTCCCCGACATCCGCGTCTCGGCCGAGAAGCGCGACGTCACTTACGAGACGATCGGACTGATCAACGAGCAGCTCTGGCTTGGCCATTTCGAATTGTGGTCCGCCTCGGGCCTGGTCCTGTTCCGCCACGCCGCCTTGCTGGAAGGCGAGGAAACCGGGACGATGAGCCTGCAGCAGGCCGAGACGCTGGTGGAAGCCGCGATCGAGGAGTGCGAACGTTTCTATCCGGTCTTCCAGTTCGTGCTGTGGGCCGACAAATCGCCGCAGGAAGCGATCGCCGCCGCTTTGATCGAGACGCAGGGCGAAGCATAGACCCTGACGGCATCGGTGCCGGCCCGGCCCTTGGAAAGTAGGATTTCATCTGTCAGGGTCCGCGCGATTCGGAGCGTGCGCCTTGACTTGTGGCTTCCCTGACCGTCCTTCCCGCTTTCCACGACGTCATCTCGCTTGTGGAAGGGGGATTCACCCCCGACGTGGCGTCAACTTAGTCAACTTCCGCGCGTTCGAATCCGGCGCCGGCGCGTCGCGGGGCGAAGTCCGACCGACTCTGGCGCGCAGGCTCGATGGGAGGAGGGCGGCATGACCGACTCGCCTTCTTTCGCGGGCTCCGATCCGCTGCTGCCCGGCCCGCTCTGGTTCGCCGGCTGCGGCAATATGGGATCGGCGATGCTGGCCCGCTGGATCGACGAGGGCGTCGATCCCGCCCATGTCAGCGTGATCCGGCCGAGCGGCAGAACGGTCGGATACGGCGTGCGCGTCACCACCGCCTATCCCGAGGACGAAGTGCCGGCGATGGTGCTGCTGGCGATGAAGCCGCACCAGCTCGATGCCGTCGCGGAGGCGCTGGCGCCGATCCTGGACGAAGGCACGATCCTCGTCTCGATCCTGGCCGGCGCCGAGCTCGCTTCGCTGCGTGCCCGCTTCCCGGTGTCGCGCACGATCGTGCGGGCCATGCCGAACCTGCCGGTCCGCGTCGGCAAGGGCGTGATCGGTCTGCACGGCGACGGTGATGACACCGCCGCACGCAATCTCGTCACCGGCCTGATGGCCGCGCTCGGCCATGCCGAATGGCTCGAGGACGAGGCCCTGTTCAACCTCGTCACCACCCTGGCCGGCAGCGGCCCGGCCTTCGTCTTCCGTTTTATCGAGGCGTTGGCCGAAGGCGGGGCGAAGCTCGGCTTCCCGCCCGGCCAGGCGCTGCATCTCGCGCTTGCCACGGTCGAGGGTGCGGCGATCCTGGCGCGCAGCGATCCACGCGGCCCCGCCGAACTCGCGGCGGCGGTCACCAGCCCGGGCGGCACCACTGCCGCAGGGCTGAAGCAGCTCGACGGTGACAACGTGCTGAGCAGCCTGGTCGATCGCGCGCTCGATGCGGCGCGGCGCCGCAGCCTTGAAATGGCGGTCGAGGCGCGGCGCAGGGTTTGACCTCCCGGCCCGCGCCGCCTAGTCCGCTTTCCAAACCGACATGAGAGGAACAGCATGCCGCCCGTCGCCGCGACCTTCGCGTTCGAGCCCAGCGCCCAGCCGGTTGCCGAGGCCGAGCGTGCGGCGAGGATCGCCGATCCGGGCTTCGGCAAGGTGTTCACCGATCACATGGCGATCGTGCGGTACGACGCGGACAAGGGCGGCTGGCACGACGCCCGCGTCACCGCGCGGCAATCGCTGGCGATCGATCCGGCGACGTCTGTGCTCCATTATGCCCAGGAAATCTTCGAAGGGATGAAGGCCTATCGCCGGCCCAATGGCGGCGCGGCTTTGTTCCGTCCCGAAGCCAATGCCCGACGTTTCCAAGCCTCGGCGCGGCGGATGGCGATGCCTGAGCTGCCGGAAGAGCTGTTCCTGGAATCGGTGCGCGCGCTGGTGCGTGCCGACAAGAACTGGATTCCGGACGGTCCGGATGGCGCGCTCTATCTTCGACCCTTCATGTTCGCGAGCGAAGCCTTCCTCGGCGTGAAGCCGTCCTTGCAATATCTCTACCTGGTCCTGGCTTCTTCGGCCGGCCCCTATTTCCGGGGCGTGCCGGGGGGCATCACATTGTGGGTCACGCGCGATTATATCCGCGCCGCGCCGGGCGGGACAGGCGCCGCCAAATGCGGCGGGAATTACGCCACCAGCCTGATCGCCCAGGCCGAAGCTGTGCGCCAGGGCTGCGACCAGGTTGTCTTCCTCGACGCGATCGAGCGCCGCTGGGTCGAGGAACTGGGCGGCATGAACATCTTCTTCGTGTTCGACGACGGCTCGATCGCCACGCCGCCTCTGGGCGGCACGATCCTGGCCGGTATCACGCGGGATTCGATCCTGACCATCGCCCGCGACCAGGGCCTCACGGTGCGCGAGGAGCCCTATGCGATCGATCAGTGGCGGGCGGACGCCGCCAGCGGACGCCTGACGGAGACTTTTGCCTGCGGCACAGCTGCGGTGGTGACGCCGATCGTCCAGGTGAAGGGCGCGGAGGACAGCTTCGCGATCGGCGGCGGCGCGCCCGGCCCGGTCATGCACCGTTTGCGCGAGGAACTTGTCGGCATCCAGCGCGGCCGGATCGCCGACACGCGCGGCTGGATCGAGGAGATCGCCTGAAAAGGCGCGGAGGCTGCCAGTCGCCCCTTCCCACCCGCGCGCACGAGGTTATAAGCCGCGCGTCAACCGCTCTGCTGGGGCGTCGCCAAGTGGTAAGGCACCGGTTTTTGGTACCGGCATTCGCAGGTTCGAATCCTGCCGCCCCAGCCAAGCGGAAATCAACGGGCGAGGATCATGGGGGCTGGATCGATCCGGGTCGGCATCGGCGGGTGGGATTTCGATCCCTGGCGGGGCAGCTTCTTTCCCGCCGGCCTGCCCAAGGCGAAGCAGCTCGACTATGTCGGGCAGCAGTTGAGTGCGACCGAGATCAACGCGACCTATTATCGCACCCAGAAGCCTGAGCTGTTCGCGCGCTGGGCGAAGGCGGTGCCGGACGGCTTCCAGTTCGCGCTCAAGGCGTCGCGCTTCTGCACCAACCGACGCAATTTGGGTGAAGCGGCGGAATCGATCGGCAAGTTCTGCGCGCAGGGTTTCACCGAGCTGGGCGAGCGCCTCGGACCGATCCTGTGGCAGCTCGCGCCGACCAAGAAGTTCGATCCGGACGAAATCCGCGCCTTCTTCGCGCTGCTGCCGACCAGTCGCGACGGGATCCGGCTGCGTCACGCGATCGAGCCGCGCCACGAAAGTTTCAGGGACCGGGCGTTCGTCGCGATGGCGCGCGCCGCCAATATCGCCGTCGTCGTCGCGGATCATGAAAGCTACCCGCAGATCGCCGATCTCGGCGCCGATTTCGTCTATGCCCGGCTGATGCGCGCGAGGGAATCGGAACCGGCGGGCTATGCGCCGGCCGAACTCGAACGCTGGGCCGATGTCGCGCGCGGCTGGGCGGCTGGCGAAAGCCCGACGGGGCTCGATTATGTGAGCGAGGCACCGGCGGCGGACGCGCCGCGCGATACGTTCGTCTTCTTCATCGCCGGCGACAAGATTCGCAATCCGCAGGCGGCCGAAGCGCTGATCGGACGGCTCGCATGAGCGGTTCTTCATCCGCAACCGAAGCTGCACGGTCGTTGCAGCGGCTGGGCGTCCAGGCTGGCGAGGGCGATCTCGAATCCCGCTCGCCCATCGACGGCGCCGTGATCGGAAGAGTCGCGACGAGCGATGCCGCGGCCATCAAAGCCGGCGTGGCGCGCGCGCACGAAGCCTTCCTCACCTGGCGACAAGTGCCCGCGCCGCGCCGCGGCGAATTGGTGCGGTTGTTCGGCGAGATGCTGCGTGAGGAAAAGGACGCGCTCGGCCGGCTGGTCAGCCTGGAATGCGGCAAGGTGCTCTCCGAAGGGCTCGGCGAAGTGCAGGAAATGATCGACATCTGCGATTTCGCGGTCGGTCTTTCGCGACAACTTCACGGCCTCACCATCGCGACCGAGCGGCCGGATCACCGGATGATGGAGACCTGGCATCCACTGGGCGTCGTTGGCGTCATTTCCGCATTCAACTTTCCGGTGGCGGTCTGGGCCTGGAATGCCTGCCTTGCCTTTGTGTGCGGCGACAGTGTCGTCTGGAAACCATCTGAAAAGACACCGCTTTGTGCCGCCGCCGTCACCGCGCTCTTCGCTCGCGCCGCTGCCCGTTTCGGCGACGCGCCGGAAGGATTGCTGGAGCTCGCGCAGGGCGGCCGCGCAGCCGGCGCGGCGCTCGCCGACGATCCGCGCGTGCCGCTCGTCTCGGCGACGGGATCGACCCGGATGGGCCGCGAACTGGCCCCGCGCGTCGCGGCTCGGTTCGGCCGATCCCTGCTGGAGCTGGGCGGCAACAATGCGATGATCGTCGCGCCTTCGGCCGATCTCGATCTCGCCACCCGCGCCATCGCCTTCGCCGCCGCCGGTACGGCGGGGCAGCGGTGCACCACGCTGCGCCGCCTCTTCGTCCATGACAGCGTCTATGACGATCTGGTCGGCCGGTTGCGCGCCGTCTGGGCGAAGCTCCCGGTCGGCAACCCGCTGGAGGAGGGCATCCTGGTCGGCCCGTTGATCGACGGCGAAGCGGTCACGGCGATGATGGCGGCGCTCGACGAGGCACGCGCCCAGGGTGGCATCGTCCATGGCGGCGAGGCGCTGGGCGGCAATCATGTGCGCCCGGCGCTGGTCGAGATGCCCGGCCAGAGCGCGGTGATGCGCAAGGAAACGTTCGCGCCGATCCTCTACGTCGTGCGCTTTGCCGGTCTCGACGCCGCGATCGCGCTCCAGAACGATGTGCCCCAGGGCCTCGCTTCATCGATCTTCACCACCGATTTGCGCGAGGCGGAGCTGTTCCTCTCCGCCGCCGGCTCCGATTGCGGCATCGCCAACGTCAATATCGGGCCCTCGGGTGCCGAGATCGGCGGCGCCTTCGGCGGCGAGAAGGAGACCGGCGGAGGGCGCGAGAGCGGCTCGGATGCCTGGCGCGCCTATATGCGCCGGGCCACCAACACGATCAATTACGGCCGCGCGCTGCCGCTCGCCCAGGGCGTCGATTTTTCGCTGCCGGACTGAGGCTGAGCAGCGCCAGAAAAGCTTCCCGCCGAGGGTATCTCTGAGCGATTTGTTAACCCTTGATCGGCTATCGGGGACGCTTCTCGCGGGAGAGCATCGGGTGGGGTATTCACGAAAGGTCGGCCCGCCGATCGTATCGGCAGCGGTGGCGACGCTCGTCCTGACCAACTTCGCCACGATCAGCATCATCCGGGACAGCGCGACGTCCCGCCTCGATCTGTTCACGACTATCTGGCCGATCGTACTCACGTCCGCTGTCGCGGTCATCCTCGTCATGTCGTTCCTGTATCGCTCGATCGTCGATCTGGTGAGCGAGCTTGAAGAGCGCCAGGCGATCGCGCAGCATCAGGCGCTGCATGATCAGCTTACCGGCCTCGCCAACCGCGCGCTGCTCGAGGACCGCCTTTCCCAGGCGCTGACCCGCTATCGCCGCGCCGGCGAACATGTCGCGCTGCTCATGCTCGATCTCGATCGCTTCAAGCAGGTCAACGACACGCTCGGCCACAATGCCGGCGACTCGCTGGTCGTCGAGGTCGGCGAGCGGTTGCGCGCGCTCGTGCGCGAAACCGATACGGTGGCGCGGATCGGCGGCGACGAGTTCGCCATCGTCCAGGTCAGCCCCAAGGGCGAAGCCGATGTGCGCCGGCTGTGCGAACGGATTATCGGGGTCATCCGCCAGCCCTTCAGCATCGGTGACCGCGAAGCGCGGGTCGGCGTCTCGATCGGCGCGGTCTTCGCCAGCAAGGAAGTGGCCGAGGCTTCCGAGCTGCTGCGCAAGGCCGACATCACCATGTACCGGGCCAAGGCGGCAGGGCGCGACTGTTTCCGTATCTTCACCGAAGCGATGGATGCCGACGTGCAGCGCCGCGACCAGATCGAACTCAGCCTGCGCGCGGAGCTCGCCGAACCCGATGCGCTCCAGCTGCATTTCCAGCCGATCATCGGCAATCGCGGCCAGGTCATCGGCGCCGAAGGCCTGCTGCGCTGGGACCATCCGACGCTCGGCCAGGTGGCGCCGATGGACATCGTGCCGATCGCCGAGGAATGTGGCGTGATCGACCAGCTTGGCCTGATGGCATTTCGTGAGGCCTGCAAAGTGGCGCGGCGCTGGCCGGACCTGGCCGTCGCCGTCAATCTGTCGCCGATGCAGTTCCGCAACGCCGATTTCCCCGCGACCTTGCGCCGCATCGCCGGCGAGCATGAAGTGCCGTTCGAGCAGCTCGAGCTTGAGATCACCGAAGGGCTTTTCATCGAGCATGGCTCCCTGTGCGCCCATGCCATCGAGGAGCTGCGCCGCGACGGCTTCCGCATCGTGCTCGACGATTTCGGCACCGGCTATTCCTCGCTCTCGTGTCTGCGTCGCTTCCCGGTCGACAAGATCAAGCTCGACCGCTCCTTCATCGACATTGCCGCGCGCGACCAGAGCGTCGCCATCATTCGCGCCGCCGTCACGCTCGGCCATGCGATGAATCTCGAGGTCGTGGCCGAAGGCGTGTCCTGCGCCGAAGAGGAGCAGATCGCGCTCGAAGCGGGCTGCGATGCCGTTCAGGGTCATCTCTATGCGCATGCGCTCGCGCCGGAGAAGCTGGAGGCCTATCTGGCCGCCGCGCGCCGTGGATCGTCTCTCTCCGACGCCGCCTAAGAACGCTTATCGGCTCAGCAAATCGCCCAGCGGCGAGACGAGCGGCGCGTGCCAGGACGTCAACAGCGCCCAGAAGATCGTTCCGCCGATCAATGCGAACCAGCCAGGAAAGGCCGCGCGCCATGTGGTGCGGCCGTCGAGCAATGCCGCGAAAGGCATGAAGGAGGTGCGCGCCTGCCAGTCGCGCCAGGATCCGCCGATGAGGCGCGCCTTCTTGGCGTCCTGGCCGAGTGAGCCGGCGAGCGCGAGGATGAGAATGCCGCCGGCGACGATCAGGTTGCGCGCGCTGCCCGAAAGCGAGATGTGGACCAAGGCCCACAGGATGAAGCTGGAATTCATCGGATGGCGGGTGATCGCGAAGACGCCGCGCGCGGGCCCGATCGTCCCCTTGTTGCCGGCTTCCGGGAAGGCCGGATTGCGGATCAGTGAACCGACAAGGAGGATGCTGGCGACCAGCATCAGGGCGGACGCGAACGGCCACCACCAGAGTGGCGCCACCCAGAGCGGAGAAGGGCCCGCCGTCTGCCACCAGGCGAGGATCATCCAGCCCAAAGTGAGCGCCGAAACCAGCGAATAGGCGCCGAGAAAGCCGCGCGCCCCCAGCCGGGCGACCAAGGCCGCCCGAAAGGGATGCGACATCGCCAAATGCGTACCGACGAAGGCGAGAGTCGCCAGCGCGAGGCTGACGACCGGGCTCATGTCCGCTGCAGCCTCATTTCGGCCCTCACCTGGGGTTGTAGGCGTGCGGCAGCGCGCCCTCCTGCGGCTGGCGGTAGCGGTCGCGCAGGCGGGTCTGCCGATTGGTCAGGTCCTGCTGGACGCCGTCGATCCAGACCGCCTCCACGCCGCTGGCCAGCTCCAGAGGGTCACCGTCCCACAGCACGACGTCGGCACGACGACCGGGGCGGAGCGAGCCGATCTCGCCGTCCAGTCCCATCGCGGCGGCGGGCCGCGCGCTGATCGAGGCGAATGCCTCGTCCCAGCTGAGGCCGGTATGACCCGGCACCTGGCCGATGCCGACGAGATTGCCGGCATATTGGGTCAGCACGCGAACCTGACGCGATTCGTCGTCGTTGATCATGCCGAGCGCGACCTCGACGCCCGCCGCGCGCATCCGCCCGACATTGGACTGGGTGGCGGCGAGTTGTTCGAAAGTCGCGGGCAGATCGTTGAGCGCATTGGCGATCACCGGCACGCGCGCGGCCGCGATCCGATCGGCGACGCGCCAACCTTCGGTGGCGCCGACGAGCACGATCCGCAGATTCGGGAATTCCTGCCGGAGCGCCAACGTCTGAAGGATGTCGTTCGCGCTTTCGACATGGACGAGCAGCAGTTGGCTTCCTTGCAGCACCGGCACCAGGGCCGCCGCATCGAAGCGGGTGAGCAGCACATCCTCAGAACGACGCACATCAGACTGGATGAGTGGATTGTTGGCCCCCGAACCGGCCCGTGCCGCGCCGGGGCGCAGGTCGCGCGCTTCCCGGAGCGCGTTGCGCAGCAGCACATGCGCGGCCGGGCGGCTGCCGCCCGCGTCGCGCGCGCCGGTTTCGCCCAGCTCGATGAATTGGAAGGCGCGCGGCCGGGTGATCGGCTCCATGTCGCCGCCCATGTCGATGATCGCGCCCTGGCCGGCAAAAATGCTGCGGCTCGTTCCCGGTGCGACGACGGCGCGGGTGATGCCGGCGGCGCGGCTGACCTGGATCGCGGTGGTCTGCGAATTGATCGCTGGGGCGACGTCGATCGCGGCGTTGAACGGCGTGTTGTTCGCGCGCACATCGTTGGTGCCGGACACGGCATCGACCTCGACCAGACCGACGCGAGAGAAGCCGGCGACGATGCCGGGTGTCACCCATTTGCCGGTCGCATCGACCATGGTCGCGCCCGCCGGCACGGCCACGTTACGGCCGGCGGCCACGACACGGCCGTCGCGGATGACGACGGTGCCGCCGTCGATCGGGGCACTGCCGTCGCCAATGACGACGCGGCCGCCAGTGATCGCGACGGTCTGCGCCGAAGCGGGCGCGGCGGAAAGGGCGACGATGCCCGCCAGGACCAGCGACAGCCTCCTCATTTCACGTCTCCCTCGCCGGGCTGGCCGAGCTCGAAATCGCTTACCGGACGCAGCCTCGCATTATTCATGTCGTAGAGCAGGGCACCGTCGATCCACACCTGCTGCGGGCGGGTATAGGCGCTGAACGGATGGCCGTTCCACAAGACGACGTCTGCGCGCTTGCCGACGCGCAGCGACCCGGTCTCCTCCGCGATGCCGAGCGCACGGGCCGGATTGATCGCCAGCCAGGTCCAGGCGACCTCGTCGGAGATGTCGATGCCCATGCGGCGTCCGTCGGCGAGCGCCTTGGCCGCTTCCTGGTTCAGTCGCTGAATGCCGTTGGCATCGTCCGAATGGACGATCGCGCAGGCACCGGCATTGTGGACCAGCGGGATATTTTCGTTGATCGCATCATAGGCTTCCATCTTGAAGCCCCACCAATCCGCCCACATCGCGGCGCAGGTGTTGGCACCGCGCAGCAGATCCGGAATCTTGTAGGCCTCCACCGCGTGGTGGAAGCTGGCGATCTCGAAGCCGAACTCGCGGCCCATGTCGAGCATGATCGCCATCTCGTCGGCGCGGTAGCAATGATTGTGGACGAGGATCTCGCCGTCCAGCACCCCGGCCAGCGTCTCCAGCGCGAAATCGCGGGCCGTGCTGGGATCTCGCGCGCGGCGGTCGCGATATTCGGCGGCGCGCTGCCAAGTCTGTCGCATCAGCGCGACATTGCCCATCCGGGTCTGCGGCATCTGGTTGCGGCCGCCATAGACGCGCTTGGGATTCTCGCCGCAGGCCATTTTGAGACCGCGCGGCGCGCCGGGGAAGCGCATCGCCTGCATCGTGCGGGCCGGCACGTTGCGCAGCGTCACGCCCCGGCCGCCGAAGAGATTGGCGGAGCCGGGCAGGATTTGCAGCGTCGTCACGCCGCCATTGGCGAGCGCGCGGGAGAAACCGGGATCCTGCGGCCAGACGCTGTGTTCGGCCCACACTTCCGGGCGCACCGGACCGGTCACTTCGTTGCCGTCGCTGTGCGCCTCAACGCCGGGGCTCGGATAATCGCCCAGATGGCTGTGCACGTCGATCACGCCGGGCGTCACCCAGCGGCCGGCGCCGTCGATCCGCATCGCGCCTTCGGGAATTGGCGTGTCCGCCCCGCCGACCGCCTGGATGATGCCGTTCGCCAGCACGATCGTGCCGCCCTCGATCCGACCGCCTTCGCCGTCGAAGATCGTCGCATTGACGATCGCCGTCGTGACGCCCGGATAGGGGCGGTAGGTGGAGGGATAGGGATCCTCCATCGCCGCCCGGCGATCCGGGGCAGGGGTGGTCGCCGATGCGCTGCGCGGCTCCGGCCGGCTCGGAGAGCAGGCGGTGGCGAGCAGGGCGGAGACGGCGAGCGCGGCGAAGCCCGCGCCCCTCACAGGCCGCCTCCCGGCACGTTGGGCTGGGTGCCCGGATGCATGCCCGGCGCGGCAGGTTCGGCCAGCTCCGCCGTGCCGGCGAGGTCGTCGTCCTTCAGCGTGTCGAGGTGCATCAGCTTCTTGATGATCGGCGAGATCAGGAACACGCCGACGCCGACGCCGATCGCGACCCAGCCGACCGTCGAATAGACGCTCAGCACGATCTCCTTGCCGGCCGCCTCGTTCTCAAGCCCCTCCGCGCCGGTCGCCGCCGCGATCAGGCCCGCGACGAAATTGCCGGTCGCCGAGGCGAAGAACCAGGTGCCCATGATGATCGACGCCATGTGCGACGGCGCCAGCCGGTTCATCGCGCTGAGGCCGACCGGCGACAGGCAGAGCTCGCCGGTGGTGTGCAGCAGGTAGATGAGGAAGATGAAGATGATCGGGGTGGGCACGCCCAGCCCGTACGCATAGGCGCCGGCCACCAGCACCAGGAAGCCCGCGCCGAGCTGGATCATGCCCAGGCCGAACTTGGCGGGCGCGGACGGTTCGAGTCCGCGCCGCCCGAGCCCGATCCACAGCATCGCGAACAACGGCGCCAGCAGCACGATGTAGATGGCGTTGATCGACTGGAACACCGCCGCGGGAACGTCGATGCCGAGCATGACGCGGTCCACATGCCGGTCGGTGAACAGGTTGAGCGACGAACCCGCCTGTTCGAACAGCGCCCAGAACAGGATGGAGCCGAAGATCAGGAACATCGCCGCGAAGATGCGGTCGCGGTCCTGGCCTTCGACCGTCATGACCTGCGCGATCATGATCCCCAAAATGCCGAACGCGCCGACGGCGGCGGCAATGCCGTAGATCGGCATGGTGAAGTTGCCGATCGCGATTTCGCGCGAGGTCGTCTCCAGCAAGGCCGGCACCAGCAGGCTGCCGCTCGCATGGAGGAAGAAGGCGACGAACATCAGTGCGCCGAACGCGAAGGTCATGACTTTGACGAAGCTGTCGAGCGTCCAGCGCCCGCCGGCGAGGACGAACATCGAATAATAGATCACCGAGACGAAGAGCACGACGCCGAACAGGGCGAGCAGCCATCCGATCAGGCTCTGATACTGAATCAGCAGCCAGATGCCGCCGACCGCCGCGATGCCGAGGCCGTAGAGCAGCCATTCGAACTTCACCCCCGCAACGGTGGATGCGAGCTTTTCGGGGACCTGGGATTCGCCCCTGCCCATCAGCAGCGGCTTGCCCCAGATGAAGACGATGAGGCCGAGCAACATGCCGATGCCGGCCGCGCCGAAACCGTAGCTCCAGCCATAGGTCTGGCCGAGATAGCCGGCGATGATCGCGCCCAGCGCCGCGCCCAGATTGATGCCCATGTAGAAGATCGTATAGGCGCCGTCGCGGCGTACGTCGGTGCGCGGATAGAGCTGCCCGACCATCACCGAGATATTGGCTTTGAGGAAGCCCGAGCCGACGATGATGAAGGCGAGGGCGAGCCAGAAGATGTTGATCGCCGGGTTGTCGGCGCCCAGCGTGTCGTCGCCCTCGAACGCCATCAGGAAGTGGCCGAAGGTGAGCAATATGGCGCCGAACAGCACCGCCTTTCGCTGCCCCAGATAGCGGTCCGCCAGATAGCCGCCGAGCACCGGCGTGATGTAAACGAGGGCGGTATAGGCGCCGTAGATGACCGAGGCGCGTTCGTCCGAATACATCCAGTGCTGGACGAGGTAGAAGATCAGCAGCGCCCGCATGCCGTAATAGGAGAAGCGCTCCCACATTTCGGCGAAGAAGAGGACGAACAGGCCGCGGGGATGGCCGAGAATCGTGCGCGATTCCTCGGCGGCGTAATCGGGGTTGGTGGCCATCTGGCGAAGCTCCCTGGGGATTCATGGTTCGGCCGTCTGGGGCGGCCGTTGAGTGGCGCGCAGACTAGCGGGTGTTTTGCGCTTGTGAAGCGGGATTGTTGCCCAGCGCGGCGGCTGGTAGCGCCGCTCCATGCTCAACGATCGCTCCTCCGCACTCCGCTTCCTCGAAACCCGCCGTTCCGCCCGCCCGCGCGATCTGGTCGCGCC
Source organism: Sphingomonas sp. (assembly GCA_019635535.1). Lineage (NCBI taxonomy): Bacteria > Pseudomonadati > Pseudomonadota > Alphaproteobacteria > Sphingomonadales > Sphingomonadaceae > Sphingomonas > Sphingomonas sp. The sequence goes on along the minus strand of JAHBZH010000001.1, from coordinate 2,324,190 downwards.
GGGACCGGACGCGGAGGAACTGCGCCGCATCCTCGCCATCGCCATGCGCACGCCGGACCATGGCAAGCTCGCGCCCTGGCGGTTCGTCCATGTCCCGGCGGAGCGGCGCGCCGAGTTCGCGGCGATGCTGGAGGCGGCCTATCGCACGGTGAATCCCGATCCGGGGCGGCTCGAGATCGAGGCGGTCCATCGCTTCGCCCAGCAGGCGCCGGAGCTGATCGTCGCGCTCTCGGCGCCGGTGCAGGGTCACAAGATTCCCGTCTGGGAGCAGGAGCTGTCCTGCGGCGCTGCCTGCATGAACCTGATGCTCGCCGCCCATGCGTTGGGCTATGCGGCCGGCTGGGTGACCGGCTGGGCAGCATATTCTGACGCGGTTCTGCATTCGCTCGGGGGTCGGCCCGGCGAGCGAATCGCCGGTTTCGTCTTCATCGGCACTTCCGGCGTCGAGCTGGAGGAGCGCATCCGCCCGGAATATGGCGAAATCGTCTCGGAATGGGGAAAACGGGCCGAATAATTCCCGTCACAGCCGGATTCCACCCTTGACCTTGCCGGTGTATTAGTATCATATGACGGCATGAACGATGATCGTCCCGTCTATCTCCGCCTGCGCGATCGCATCGCGGCGATGATCCTCGAGGGTCGGGTCGGCGAAGGCGATGCGCTGCCCTCGGTGCGCAGCCTTGCCGCCGATTTCGGCGCCAATCCGCTCACCGTGGCCAAGGCCTATCAGAGCTTCCAGGAGGAAGGGCTGGTGGTCGTGAAGCGCGGCGTGGGCATGTTCGTGGCGAAGGGCGCGGCGGAGCGGCTGCGGACCGCCGAGCGCAAGGACTTCCTGGAAAATCGCTGGCCGCGAATCGTCTCGCACATGCGGATGCTGGGCCTCGACGCCGAGGACCTGGTCGAGCGCGCGCTGGTCTGAGCCCGCGCGCGACACGTCGATGACGCCATTGCGCGCCTTTTTCTGCTCGTTCGCGGCCGGCCTGCTCGCGCTGACCGGCGGGCACAGCCTGATTTCCAGTCTGACGGCAACGCCGGTCGATGCGCCGCCGAAGGGCCCGCTCACCATCCCCGACGCTTGATTTCGCGCGGCGTCGCGCGCACCATGACCGCGCTTCTGCGTGGAGGCGCGCGATGAAACGATCTTCTCCTCTTGCCGTCGCGGCTTTGGTCGGTGCCGTTTTGATGCTGTCCGGCTTCGCCGGCGGCGGCGGCCGGGTCAAATCCGGGCCCGCCTTGATCCCCTATGCCTGCGAAGACGGGCGCCAAGTACAGGCGATCTACGAGCATGGCGGCGATTATCTGCATGCCAGGGTGCGGCTCAGCTATGACGGGCAGACCGCCGAGCTGAGCGCGGCGCCGACGCTCTATGGCCTGCGCTATGTCGGCACGGGCGAACAGCCGCTCGCCTGGTCATTGCGCGGCGAGCATGCGTCGCTGGCGCAGGTCAGCGACGCCGCCAATGTCGAGGAGGCGGGCCAGTCGATCGCGCAATGCGTCCGCGTCCGAGGCGGCGCGGCCATGGCGCATGCGGGGGGCGTTCACTGACACGGTAAAGGTGTGACCCTTTTGCCGCACAGGGGCGACCGTTCGGCGCATGGCCTTGATACGTCGTTAAAATCCGCTGCCGACGCGCTTATGTGAGCGGCTTGCGGCCGCAATGGCCGCGCGAGGGTGGGATTTCGAACGGATTCAATGGTGAAGATCAAGCGGAGCCTGTCCATCGCCGGTATCTGCGCCGCGCTGTGCGGCGCGGGGGCGGCATGGGCGCAGGAGAGTGACGGCAATACGATCGGACCGCCGCAATTGCGCGATTTCTCGCTCGAACCCAACAACCGCATCGTCGCGCCGCCTGCGCCGGAGGCCCAGCCGCAGTCGCAACAACCCCAGACGCCGCCCCTCGTCCGGATCGCTCCGCCGCTTCCGGCCGCCCAGTCATCTGATGTCGTGCCGCCCGAGCAGTCGTCGCGCCCGGTGCCAGCACAGCCGCGCCCGACGACGTCGGAAACTCTCCGGCCGGCGCCCGCTGCGCCGATCCAGGCCGAGCTCGCGCCATCTCCGTTTGACGCGTCTTCTCCGGATGCGATGCTGCCGCAGGCGTCGCCGCCGATGCAGGCGCCCGACGAGAACGAGGCTGGCGCGACCGAGGACGCGCCGGTTGTCGAGGAAAGCGGCGCTTTCCCGTGGCTCTACGTTTTGCCCGCCTTGCTGCTCGCATTGCTCGGCGCCGCGCTGCTGCGCCGCCGGCTGGCCGGGCAGGAGGAGCGGCCGGAGGCCGAGGATGGTGCCACCAGTCCCGCCGCCGCCGCGCCGGCGTCCTCGAAGCCGCGCCCGGAACCCGGCATGCGGCCCTGGCTGGAGCTGGAGATCAGGACCGAGCGCGCCGCGTTTACCGACGCCGAAGCCAGTGTCAATTTCGAGCTGGAGATCCGCAACAGCGGCAAGAGCCCGGCGAAGAATCTGCGGATCGACGTCAAGATGTTCAACGGCTCGGAGCAGCAGGACAAGGAGATCGGCGCTTTCTTCCGCACCGCCGGACGCGAAACGACGCGGCTCAATCTGCCGACGATCGCGCCCGGGCAGAGCGGCGTGATTCGCGGTGAGGTCGGCATGCCGCGCGATCAGATGCGGGCGCTCCGCCTGGACGACCGGATGCTGTTCATCCCGGTGATCGCGGTCAACGCACTCTACGATTGCGATGACGGCCGCACCGGCCAGACCTCGCGCTCCTACATCGTCGGCCGCGAATTGCAGGCCGAAAGCGAGCGGATGGGTGCCTTCCGAGTCGATCAGGGCCCGCGCATCTGGCGCACAGTGGGGCAGCGCCCGCACAAGCTGGCGCGGCGGGTCTAACCCCTTACCGTCAGGCCGCGAACGCCTCCTCGTCCGCCGCGTAGAGCATGTCGGCGGGCGCGGTCGCCGCCGCCAGCAGCCCGCGCGCTTCCGGCACGATCTGGTCGAGGAAGAAGCGCGCCGATGCCCGCTTCATCGCGGCGAAAGTCGGGTCGCCCTGATGACCGGCGAGCGCGGCGAGCTGGCGCGTCATGAGCCAGCCGCAGGTCGCGACCGAAAGCATGGTGAGGAAGGGATAGGACGCGGCCAGCCGGTCGTCCGGCTCCGCTCCCAGCAGGCTCTGCGTCACCGTCTCGCAATCGTCCGCCAACGCCAGCAACGCGGCTTCGCCCGCCGCGTCGGCGCGAATGTCCGCGATCAGCGCCGCCAGCACCGCGCCGCCCTCCAGTCCCAGCTTGCGCCCGACCAGATCGGCCGCCTGGATGCCGTTCGTGCCTTCGTAGATCGGGGAGATACGGGCGTCGCGGTAATGCTGGGCGGCGCCGGTCTCCTCGATATAGCCCATGCCGCCATGAACCTGGACGCCGAGGCTCGTCACCTCGCAGCCGATATCGGTGCCGTAAGCCTTCACCAGCGGGGTCAGCAGGTCGGCGCGGGCCCGCGCCGCCGCGTCGCCGCGCCCGGCCCGGTCGGTCTGCCCGGCGGTGTAATAGGCCAGCGCCCGCGCCGCCTGGGTCAGCGCCTTCATCCTGAGCAACATCCGGCGCACGTCCGGAAATTCGATGATCCGCGCCGGCCGGCCCTCGCGGCTGCCCTGCACGCGCTCGCGGGCATAGGCGACGGCCTGCTGCGTCGCCCGCTCGGCGATCGACACGCCCTGCAGGCCGACATTGAGCCGGGCGTTGTTCATCATCGTGAACATCGCCGCCATGCCCTTGTTCTCCGCGCCGATCAGCCAGCCGGTCGCGCCCCCAAGATCGCCATAGGCCATGACGCAGGTGGGGGAGGCGTGGATGCCCATCTTGTGCTCGATCGACACGCATCTGAGGTCGTTCCTCGTCCCGTCGGAGAGGATTTTCGGCACCAGGAAGAGCGAGATGCCGCGCGTCCCCGCCGGCGCGTCCGGCAGGCGGGCGAGGACGAGATGGACGATATTGTCGGCCAGGTCGTGCTCGCCGAAGGTGATGAAGATCTTCTGGCCGGTGATCCTGTAGCTGCCGTCGCCATTCGGGACGGCGCGGGTCTTGAGCGCGCCGACGTCGGAGCCGGCCTGCGGCTCGGTGAGGTTCATCGTGCCGGTCCATTCGCCGGTGATGAGCTTTGGGAGCCACTCGGCCTGAAGCTCCGGCGAACCATGATGCTTCAGCGCCTCGACCGCGCCGGGGGTGAGCATCATCACCAGCGAGAAGCCCATATTGGCCGAGCCGAGATCCTCCATGACGACGGTGGCGAGGCAGAGCGGCAGGCCCTGGCCGCCATGCTCCTCGGGGCCCGCCAGGGTGCCCCAGCCGCCCTCGACATAGGCGCGATAGGCCTCGCGAAACCCTGCCGGCAGCGTCACGCTCTCTTCCGACCATTTGGCGCCGACCTCGTCGCCGATCCGGTTGAGCGGCGCGAACTCGCCCGCCGCGAAGGCCCCGGCGCCCTCGACGATCGCGCCGACAAGGTCGTTGTCCTCGACGAGATCGGCGATACCGACGATATGATCGAGCAGGAATTTCTGGTCTTTGACGGGCGGCGTGTAAGTCATCTCGGCTCCGCGGTTGCGCGATGGTCCCGCCGGCTATAGCGCGGCGCCATGAGCGCGCAAAACACCCGCGTGATGCCCTATGACGCGGCCGCGATCGCCGAGGCCGCGCGGCTGATCCGCGACGGGCAGCCCGTCGCCGTGCCGACCGAGACGGTCTACGGCCTCGCCGCAGACGCCGGATCGGGCGAAGCGGTCGCGCGCATCTACGCGGCCAAGGGGCGGCCGAGCTTCAATCCGCTGATCGTCCATGTCAGGGATGTGGCGCAAGCCGCTGAAATCGCAGAATTCGATGACATGGCGCGTGCATTGGCGGAGCGCTACTGGCCCGGCCCGCTCACTCTCGCCCTGTCGCTGCGCGAAGGGGCGCCGGTGGCCTCGCTGGTGACGGCGGGGCTGCCCACCGTCGCGCTACGCATGCCCGCCCATCCGGCGATGCGCGATCTGCTGGCGGCGGTGGGGCGCCCGCTCGCCGCACCCTCGGCCAATGCCAGCGGCCGGATCAGCCCGACCCGCGCCGCCCATGTGCTGGCTAGCCTCGACGGGCGCATCCCGCTGATCGTCGATGCCGGGCCAACCGCGCACGGACTCGAGTCGACGATTGTGGCGGTGACGGATGGGCGATTGCGTCTGCTGCGGCCGGGGCCGATCGATCTCGGCCTGGAGATCGCGCAGAACGGCGGGATCGAGGCGCCCGGCCAGCTTGCCAGCCATTATGCGCCGGCCAAGCCGCTGCGGCTCGACGCGGCCGAGGCGCGGCCGAGCGAGTGGCTGATCGGCTTCGGCGCGGTGGCGGGCGACGCCAGCCTCAGCCGGTCCGGCGATCTGGTCGAGGCGGCGGCGCGGCTGTTCGCGGCGCTGCACGAGGCCGATGCCAGCGGCCGCGCGGCGATCGCCGTTGCGCCGGTGCCGGAGGAAGGACTGGGCATGGCGATCAACGACCGGCTGCAGCGGGCGGCGGCACCGCGATGAGCTGGAACGCCAATCTCGCCGGCGCGCGGCCGAGCTTCGTCACCCATCTCGAATGTTCGATGACGGGCGAGCGTTACGAGGCGGACCGGCTGCACGGCCTGTCGTCGGCGGGGCGGCCCTTGCTGGTCCGCTACGATCTGGACGGGGTGCGGGGGGCCTTGAGCTGCGAGGTGCTGGCGTCCCGCCCGACCGATCTCTGGCGCTGGCGCGAACTGCTGCCAGTGCACCGCGCGGAGCATATCGTCAGTCTCGGCGAGGCGGAGACGCCGCTGGTGCCGCTCGGTGGCGCCGCGCGAAGGCTCGGCCTCGACGAATTGCTGGTGAAGGACGAGGGGCGGTTGCCCACTGGCTCGTTCAAGGCGCGCGGCCTCGTCATGGCGGTGTCGATGGCCAAGGCGCTCGGCGTCACGAAGATCGCGATGCCGACCAACGGCAATGCCGGCGCCGCGCTCGCCGCCTACGCGACCCGCGCCGGGATCGAGACCGTCGTGCTCTGCCCGGACGACACGCCGGAGATCAACGTGCGCGAGATCGCGGCGCAGGGCGCGCGGGTCTGGCGCGTGAACGGCCTGATCGACCAGTGCGGGGCGATCGTCGCCGAGGGCGCGGCGCGGGGCGAGTGGTTCGATTTCTCGACGCTGAAGGAGCCCTACCGGATCGAGGGCAAGAAGACGATGGGGCTGGAGCTGGCCGCGCAGCTCGGCTGGCGGCTGCCGGACGTCATCTTCTATCCCACCGGCGGCGGCACTGGACTCATCGGCATGTGGAAGGCGTTCGACGAGCTGGAGGCGATCGGCCTGATCGGGCCGGAGCGGCCGCGCATGATCGCCGTCCAGGCGGCGGGCTGCGCGCCGATCGTCAAGGCGTTCGAGGACGGGGTCGAACATGCCGAGCGCTGGGAGGACGCCCACACGATCGCGGCCGGCATCCGGGTGCCCAAGGCGGTGGGCGATTTCCTGATCCTGCGCGCGGTGCGCGAGAGCGGCGGCGCCGCCATCGCCGTGCCGGACGACGAGATCGTCGCGGCCGGCGCGGCGTCGGCGGGGGAGGGGCTGCTGCTCTGCCCCGAGGGCGCGGCGACCCTGGCCGCCTGCATCCGCGCCCGGGCGGCGGGGCTGGTCCGCGAGGGGGAGCGCGTGGTCCTGTTCAACTGCGCCATCGGCCTCAAATATCCGATGGCGGACCGCTCCCGGCCGTTGGACCGGAATGCGAAGATCGATCACGCCCGGCTGTAGGATCGTTCCGGACATGTTATCCTGCTCCCACCCGGAACAAGGATGGGAGGGGGAATCATGCAGACCTGGCAAAAGCTGTCGGCCGAATTTCTCGGCACGTTCTGGCTCGTCTTCGGCGGCTGCGGCAGCGCCGTGCTGGCGGCGGGCTTCCCGGAGGTCGGCATCGGCCTGCTCGGCGTGTCGCTCGCCTTCGGCCTCACCGTGCTCACCATGGCCTATGCGATCGGCCATATTTCCGGCTGCCATCTCAACCCGGCGGTGACCTTCGGCCTGTGGGCCGGCGGCCGTTTCCCGGGGCGCGAGATACCTGGCTATGTGATCGCGCAGGTCGTCGGCGCGATCGTCGCGGCCTTCGTCCTCTACCAGATCGCCAGCGGCGCGCCGGGCTGGTCGCTCGACAGCGGGCTGGCGGCGAACGGCTATGGCGAGCATTCGCCGGGCGGCTTCGATATGCGCGCCGCCTGGATCGCCGAGATCCTGCTCACCTTCTTCTTCCTGCTGGTGATCATGGGGGCGACGCACGGCCGCGCGCCGGCGGGCTTCGCGCCGATCGCGATCGGTCTGGCGCTGACGCTCATCCACCTGATCAGCATCCCGGTCACCAACACCTCGGTCAATCCGGCGCGCAGCACGGGGCCGGCGCTGATCCAGGGCGGCTGGGCGCTCGAGCAGCTCTGGGTCTTCTGGGTTGCGCCGATCGTCGGCGGCATCATCGGCGGGGCGGCCTATCGCGCGCTGTCGCCCGATGCCAAGGCGCCGCCGGTCGAAGGGGAGTGATCAGGCGGGCTGCGTCTTCAGCCGTTCGGCGAAGCTCTTGCGGAGCTTCCGGAGCTTGGGGGGGATGACGGCGAGGCAATAGGGATTGCGCTGGCCTTCGCCCTCCCAATAATCCTGGTGATAGTCCTCCGCCGGATACCAGCCGGCGAGCGGTTCGATGGTCGTCACGATCGGCGCGGGCCAGTCCGGCTGGGCGCGGGCGATCGCCTCCTTGGCCGCGGCCTCCTGCTCGGGTGAATGGGGGAAGATGGCGGAGCGATATTGGGTGCCGACATCGTTGCCCTGCCGATTGAGCTGGGTCGGATCGTGAGTGGCGAAAAACATGTCGAGCAGGTCGTCATAGCTGACCTGACCGGAATCGTAGGTCAGCCGGATCGCCTCGGCATGGCCGGTGTCGCCGCCGCACACCTGCTTGTAGGTCGGGTTCGGGACATGGCCGCCGATATAGCCGCTTTCGACAGCCTCGACGCCCACCACGTCCTTGAACACCGCCTCGGTGCACCAGAAGCAGCCGCCCGCCAGCGTGGCCTGTTCGCTTGCCATTGTCTTGCCCTTTCCGGTCAGGCGACCCGGTCCGGCGTCGCCGCGGTCATTCCGGCCTCCAGCGCCAGGGTCAGCGCCTCGGCGAGATTGGCGACGGCGAGCCGGTCCATCATATTGCCCCGGTGCATCTCCACCGTGCGCAGGCTGATCCCGAGGCGTTCGGCGAGCTGCTTGTTCGACTCGCCGGCGAGCAGCCCCTCCAGCACCTCCGTCTCGCGCGCCGTGAGCTGATCTACCCGCTCGCGTGCGGCACGGCGACGGCGGCTCGCGGTCTCGCGCTCGTCGAGCAGGGCGAAGGCGGTGGACAGGCAACCGAGCAGCGCTTCTTCCGAAAAGGGCTTCTCGATGAAATCGACCGCACCCTGCTTCATCGCGCGTACCGCGGTCGGCACCTCGCCATAGCCGGTCATCACGATCACCGGCCAATCGACATTGCGACGGCCGAGCTCTGCCATCACCTGGAAGCCGTCCATGCGCGGCATCTTGAGATCGAGCAGGACGCAGCCGGGAATGAGATCGGGCAGGGCGTCGAGGAAATCGGCGCCGGAGCCGAACGGGTGGGAACGCGTGTCCGACGTGCCGAGCATGAAGCTCAATGAACGCCGCACGTCGCGGTCGTCGTCCACGACATAGACATAATAAGACTGCGCGGCCTGCTGATCGTGCGCCGGGACCATGGCTTCGCAAATGACTGTTTCGACAACAAAGAGCAAGATGCCGGCCGCGCGTTTCACCGACGAATCGCTTGATTCCCATCCCGAAAGTCATTCGCCGCGCTTCGGCCACGCTTCGTCGCCGCGGTGGACAGAGCATTAACCAGTAGGGCGCCAGGATGCGGCGAAACGCGGCGATGTCGCGGCGGACGGTTGAACCTTTCCATTCTACTCATTGAGAGGAAAGGGAAAACCCCATAGCTTCCGGAGCCGTGCGGGGAGGGAGTGAATGATTTTATCGCGTCGGCAGATGATCGAGGCAGGCGCCGCGGCCGGCGCTCTCTCGCTGCTCGGCGGCTCGCCGTTGCTCGCCGCCACGCTCGACCTCGACCGGCGCCGGCCGGACATGGCGATCGACCCCGCCGTCCGCCCGCGCGTGATGGTCGATCCCAGCCTCGATCCGCGCATCGTCACCCGCGCCCGCGCCGCCTTCGACCGCCACCGTTCGCAGATCGTGCACGGCGACGTGGTCGGCATCGCCGATTTCACCCGCTTCTCCAGCGAGCCGCGCTTCTACCTGCTCGACACCAATACCGGCGCCGTCACCCGCCATTTCGTGTCGCACGGGCGCGGCTCCGATCCGTCGCATACCGGCATGCTCCAGCATTTCTCCAACCGGATCGGATCGGAGGCGAGTTCCGACGGCGCCTATATCATCGGCAATTACTATCATGGCCGCTACGGTCGTTCGATGCGGGTGCGCGGGCTCGATCCCACCAACGACAATGCCGAGGCGCGGGCGATCGTCGTCCACACCGCCTGGTATGCCGAGCCCGAAGTGGTCGCCCAGCAGGGCCGGCTCGGCCGCAGCGAAGGCTGCTTCGCCTTTCCGCACCGGAGCCTCCAGGAAGTGATGGACCGGCTCGGTCCTGGCCATTTCCTTTACGCCGACCGCATTGCCTGAGGGTTCAAAAAACTCGCCAGGGATAGACGGGAGCGCCTGCTCTCGCGGCGATTCCCCTCTCTGTTAAGTTGACAAAGTTGTCAGGGTGGAGGGTGTTTCTCCGGGGGGTATCGACGCGCGCTTAACTTCAGCATCTTCACCCATATGCGCGTCGGTGTGCCGCCGAAATTCTTTCGCGCGAGACTGACGTTTCAAAGAGCCGGCGAGCCGGAGCCTAAACCCCGATTCGGGGCGAGCGTGACAGAGGATTTCCTACATTGGAAGCGGATGGCGGACGGTCCGCTTTCGACCCATTGTGGTCGTTCCTCCGCTCCCTGAAAGGGAGGGGAATGTAAGTCAGCAACCACCCCTAACGGACGCTAGCGCTCCGGAAGCCTTCTCAGTCCGCGCGCGCCACCTGCGGGCCGGCGCTGTTCAGGGCGCGGCGCACCGCGGCGTCCCGGCCGTAAATATCGGCGTAGGTGACGATGTTGCCGTCATTGGTCGCCGCCGCGGTGAAATAGGCGATGTAGGCGGGGATCGGGCGGTCGAGCGCCACCTGTTGCGTCCGGCCCGAGGCGATGGCGCCGTCGATCTCGGCGCGGCTCCACTGGCCGGAGGCGGCGAGCAGCTCGGCGGCGAAATCGCGGATGCCCTGGGTGCGGACGCAGCCATGGCTGAAGGCGCGCACCGGCCGGCTGAACAGCGCCTGGGCCGGCGTGTCGTGCAGGAAGATGGCGTGCTCGTTCGGCATCTCGATCTTCACCCGGCCGAGCGAATTGCCGGGGCCGGGGCGCTGGCGCGCCGTGATCGTGCCGCCGGTGCGCGTAACGACGTAGGAATCGTTGAAGCGGCCGCCCATCTCGCGGATGATGCTTTGCGGCACGGTCCACCAGGGATTGAGCGTCACCGCCGTCATGTTGGCGCTGAGCGACGGCGTCTGGGTGCGGCGCGCGCCGACCACGGTGCGGTGGCGCAGGGTGACACGGCCATTGTCGACGATCGCGGCGGTGAAGGCCGGCACATTGACCAGCACATGGCGCTCGCCGAGCGCGCGCGGCATCCAGCGCCAGCGCTCCATGTTGGCGCGGATCAGCTCGCGCCGCGCGGTCTCCTCCGCCGGCGTTACGGCCAGCGCGCGCTTCAGCATCGCATATTGCGGATGGGTGGGGTGGAGGCTGTCCAGCACGGCGGCGACGCCGCCCTGGCTGGCCTCGGCGAGCAGGAGCTGCTGCCGGTTCCCGTCGATCGCCGTGTCCGGCATATACCATTCGCCGCGCGCATTGCCGCGCACCGCGCCGCCGGACAGATCGGCGGCGAGGCGCAGGAAGAGCTGGCTCGCGGCCGGCGTGATCGCCGCGTCGTCGCCGGTGGCGAGCGCGGCGCGCAGCCGGTCCGGCGCGTAGGCGGCGGGATCGAGGCCCTCGGCGCCGATCCCCTCGGCATAGGCGATCAGCTCATCGACGGCGGCGCGCTGCCACAGGATCGGCGCGGGCTGAACCGGCTGATAATCGAGCCGGGGCGGCGGCACCTGGACGGGCACGGGTTGCTGGGTGACCGCCGCCTGGATGGCGCCGGGCATGGTCGGGGAGGCGAGAAGCACAATCATCGCCGAAAGCTTGAGCCCACTCTTCATGGGCCCCTCTTACTAAAAGCCGCGCGCGGAGGCCAGACGCCTATGCGGACACATGGTGAATCCAGCCGAACCAGGCGCTGGCGGCGGCCAGCAGCGCGTGGAGCCAGATGTCGTTGCCGTAGAGCGGCAGCAGATCGCCCGCCGCCGGCACGAAGCCGCCCAGCGTCAGCGCCGCGAAAATCCCGGTCATCGCCCGCGCGAACAGGATCGCGCCGCGCACCGAACGGGCGGCGAAAAGGCCCCACAGGCCGAGCAGGCCGTGCACGACATTGTCCGCCGTGTTGACCGGAAACAGGCCGAACAGCTGATCGTGCGGCGAATCGGCGGCGAGCGGGTGGATGTCGGCGCCGCTCCACAGCAGGAACGGCACGAAACCCAGCACCGCGCCGGCGACGAGCAGCCCGCCCAGGCCGGCGGCGAAGCCGCGCGTGCCCCGCCTCACGCACCTTCCTCGAGCAGCCGGTCCTCCCGGCTCGTCGCATCCTCCTCGTCGAAGCCGGAGCGCTTGGCGGCGGTGGCGGTGGCGGCGACGTCCATGCTGACATTGCCCAATGTGCGGATGATGTCGGGCAGCACCTCGACCGCGATCAGCAGCACGAGCGGCTCGATCGGGAGACCCATGGCGAGGCAGATCGGCGCGATCGAGGTGATGAAGCTGGCCTGGCCGGGGATGCCGGCGGCGGCCATGGTGGTGGTCGCCGCCGCCGCGACGCCGATCGCCATCTGCCCCGGCGTCAGCTCGATGCCGAACCAATAGGCGATGTAGATCGCCACCGCGAGGTTCATCGCGGGGCCTGTGGAGCGGAAGATCGCCACCGCCATCGGCAGCGCGACGCCCGAGGCGGCGACCGGTACGTCCAGCCTGTTCGCCGCGCGCAGCATGGCGGGCAGGCAGGCGAGCGAGGATTGGGTGCTGATCGCGATCGCCTGGGCCGGCGCGATCGCGCGGGTGAAGCGGATCGGCGAGATGCGCGCGCCGATCCAGGCCACCGGCCAGGCGGCGAGCCAGATCACCACGCCCACCGCCGAGACGATCACGACATAATGGAGCAGCGCCCCGAAGGCCGAGCCGCCGGCGCGCACGCCGACCACATAAGCGAGGGCGAAGACGCCGGCGGGCGCCACCCAAAGCACCCAGCCGATCACGACCAGCATCGTATCGGCGATCGCCTTGAAGAAACCGGTCAGCTTCTCGCGCGGCTCGGCCGGCAGGGTGGTCATCGCGAAGGCGAAGATCAGGGTGAAGAAGATCAGCGGCAGGATCGCGTCCTGCGCGGCCGCCGCGATCGGATTGGTCGGCACCAGCGAGCGCAGGAAATCGGCGAAGCCCGGCGCCGCGCCGGCCGGCCCGGCCGTAACCAGCGCATCGCGCAGGGCGCCGGCCGCGGCGACCGGCAGCGGGAACAGCTCGAGCAGCAGCGGGGTGAGCAGGGCCGAAGCGATCGAGGACAGCCAGAGCAGGGCGACGAACAGGATCATCGCGCGCGTCGCCAGCTTGCTCGCCCGCGCCGCCTGGGCCGAGGCGGCGATGCCGGTGATCAGCAGCGAGACGACGAGCGGCACGATCGTCATCTGCAGCGCGCTCAGCCAGAGACCGCCCAGAGGCTCGGCGATGGCGACGACCTGGTCGACCCAGCCGCCGCCGGTTGCGATGCTGGCGATGCCGAGCGCGATGCCCAGGGCCAGAGCGAGGAGAATCCGGGTGGGCGGCGACATTGCGATGTCTTAGCGGGGCGTTTCGAAGGGAGGAAGATTCACTTTTTGGTTGATTCTCGTCTTTTTGGCGCGAGTGAGGAAAGAATGACGCGAAACTATTTCGGCACGGACGGGATCCGCGGCCGCACCAACGAAATGCCGATGACCGCCGAGATGGCGCTGAAGGTCGGCCAGGCGGCGGGTGCCCATTTCCTGCGCGGCGATCATCGCCACCGGGTCGTGATCGGCAAGGACACGCGCCTCAGCGGCTACATGATGGAGACCGCCCTCGTCGCCGGCTTCACCAGCGTCGGCATGGACGTGGTGATGGTGGGTCCGGTGCCGACGCCGGCGGTCGCGATGCTGACCCAATCGATGCGCGCCGATCTCGGCGTGATGATCTCGGCCAGCCACAACAAGTTCGTCGACAACGGCATCAAGCTGTTCGGCCCGGACGGCTACAAATTGTCCGACGCGGACGAGGCGGCGATCGAGGCGCTGCTGGAGACGCCGCCCTTGCTGGCGCCGGCCGAGGCGATCGGCCGCGCCAAGCGGATCGAGGATGCGCGCGGGCGCTACATCCACGCCGCCAAGCTGACCTTCCCCTCCCATTTGCGGCTCGACGGGCTGAAGGTCGTGATCGATTGCGCGCACGGCGCCGCCTATCAGGTCGCGCCCTCGGCGCTGTGGGAGCTGGGCGCGGAGGTGACGGCGATCGGCGTCGCGCCCAACGGCGTGAACATCAATCACGAATGCGGATCGACCGATCTGGCGCTGCTGCGCCGGACGGTGACCGAAAGCGGCGCCGATATCGGCCTGGCGCTGGACGGCGACGCGGACCGGCTGATCGTGATCGACGAGAAGGGCGCGGCGGTGGACGGCGACCAGCTGATGGCGCTGATCGGGGCGTCCTGGCACCGGCGCGGGGCGCTGAAGGGCGGCGGCGTGGTCGCGACCGTGATGTCCAATCTCGGGCTGGAACGATATCTGGCCGGGCAGGGCCTGAAGCTGGAGCGCACCAAGGTCGGCGACCGCTATGTGCTGGAGCGGATGCGCGCGGGCGGGTTCAATGTCGGCGGCGAGCAATCCGGGCACATCATCCTCGCCGATCACGGCACGACCGGCGACGGGCTGGTCGCAGGCCTCCAGGTGCTGGCCGAGCTGATCCAGGCGGGGCGGCCGGCGAGCGCGGTGCTGAACCTGTTCGAGCCGCTGCCGCAGCTTCTGAAGAATGTCCGCTTCGCCGGCGGGGCGCCGCTGGAGACGACCGGAGTGAAGGCGGCGATCGCGGAGGGCGAGGCGCGGCTCGACGGGCGCGGCCGGCTGGTGATCCGCAAATCCGGCACCGAGCCCTTGATCCGGGTGATGGCCGAGGGCGACGACGAGGCGCTGGTCGCCGAAGTGGTCGATACGATCTGCGCGGCGGTGAGCGCGGCCTGATGCTGGAATTGCGGCCGGATTGCGAGCGGTGCGGTGCGGACCTGCCGCCCGAGGCCCAGGCCTGTATCTGCACGTTCGAATGCACATTCTGCGTCGATTGCGCCGAAGGTCCGCTTGGCGGAACCTGCCCCAATTGCGGCGGGAATTTCGAGCGGCGGCCGATCCGGCCCGCGCATCTGCTGGCGACATATCCGGCTTCGACGGAGCGGAAGGGACCGGCATGACGCCGCCGCGCGTGCTGATCATCGCCGGCTCCGACAGCGGCGGCGGGGCGGGCATCCAGGCGGACATCAAGGCCGTCACGATGCTTGGCGGCTTCGCGATGACCGCGATCACCGCGCTCACCGCGCAGAACACCTTGGGCGTCGAGGATGTCTTTCCGGTGCCGGAGGATTTCCTGCTGAAGCAGGTCAAGGCGGTGGACGGCGATCTCGGCATCGACGTTGTGAAGATCGGGATGCTGGCCACGCCGGAGCTGGCGCGCACGGTGGGCGGCCTGCTGAAATCGCGCTTCGCGAGAACGCCCGTTGTGCTTGACCCGGTAATGGTGGCGACGAGCGGCGACGCGCTCAACGACATCGGCACGATCGACGCGCTGCGCGAGATCGCACCGCATGCGACCGTCATTACGCCCAATATCCCCGAGCTTGGGGCGCTGGTCGGGACCAGCGTGACGGACGAAGCGGGCATGCGGGCCGCTGCGTTGACGCTTTCCCGCCAGAGCGGCCGCGCCGTGCTGGCCAAGGGGGGGCATTTGCCGGGCGACGAACTGGCCGATCTGCTTGCCCATCCGGACGGACGGGTGACGCGCTGGTCGGACAGCCGGATCGACACGAAGCATACGCACGGGACGGGCTGCACGCTGGCGAGCGCGCTGGCGGCGGGACTTGGCGCCGGGCTTTCGCTCGACGATGCCGTGGCGCGCGCCCGGGTCTATGTCCGCGCCGCGATCCTGGCCGCGCCGGGCTTCGGCCGGGGCAACGGCCCGATGGGACATGCGCTCGGCGTCGTGCCGTTCGACGCGATCAGGGGCTGACCGCCATGCCCCGGCCCTGCTTCAAGCTGGAGAAGGACCATCCCATGCCGCTCGCGGGGGTGGACGAGGCGGGGTGCGCGCCGCTGGCGGGGCCGGTGGTGGCCGCCGCCGTGATCCTGGACCGGGCGCGCTTTCCCCGGGGCATCGACGATTCCAAGGCGCTGAAGGCATCGGCGCGCGAGGCGATCTGCGCGAAGCTGAAGGCAGTCGCGGTCGTGGGCGTCGGCATGGCGAGCGTCGAGGAGATCGACGCGATCAACATCTTCCGGGCGCGGATGCTGGCGATGCAGCGCGCGGTGGACGCGCTGGGGGTCGATCCGGCGATGGTGCTGGTGGACGGCAATCGCTGCCCGGACTGGGGGCGGCCGAGCGTCGCCATCGTCGGCGGGGATGCGAAATGCCGATCGATCGCCGCCGCCTCGATCGTCGCCAAGGTGACGCGCGATGCGATCATGGCGGATCATGCGCGGCTTTATCCGGGTTACGGCTGGGAGACGAACCAGGGCTATCCGACCCCGGCGCACCAGCGCGCGCTGCGCGAGCTGGGGCCGACCCCGCTCCACCGCCGCAGCTTCGCGCCGGTGCGGCAACTGGTGCTGGGGCTGTAATTCCTACCCGGAACGGGGAGGAATTTTACGTTTGAGTCTTTCGGGCCACACCACCGCCGGTTGAGTCTTGCGCCAGCCGCCGGCCACAAGATGTTGCGGCAGACTCCTTTCGTTCCACCGGCCTCCATCCGTTCTTAAGCCTTGGCCGGTAAGTGTTTGAACTTGACCGGGGAGTCCCGGGGATTCAGCATGACCCTCTTTGGGTTCGAGGGGCGGCAAGATGAGCGTGATGGGGCGGATCGAGACGGTCGCGAAGGTGAAACGCAAGGCAGCCGCACCCGCGCCCGAGCTGCCGTTGAACACGATCATCCAGGCCGATTGCGTGGCGGCGATGGCGCGGCTGCCGGACGCATCGGTCG
The DNA here is from genome assembly GCA_019635535.1 of Sphingomonas sp. Lineage (NCBI taxonomy): Bacteria > Pseudomonadati > Pseudomonadota > Alphaproteobacteria > Sphingomonadales > Sphingomonadaceae > Sphingomonas > Sphingomonas sp. The sequence goes on along the minus strand of JAHBZH010000001.1, from coordinate 2,307,756 downwards.
ACATGATCTTCGCCGATCCGCCCTACAATCTTCAGCTCGGCGGCGATCTGTTCCGGCCGGAGGGCAGCCGGGTCGATGCGGTGGACGACGATTGGGACAAGTTCGACACGTTCGAGGCCTATGACCGGTTCACCCGCGCCTGGCTCACGGAAGCGCGGCGCATCCTGAAGCCCAACGGCACGCTCTGGGTGATCGGCTCCTACCACAACATCTTCCGCGTCGGCGCGGCGCTCCAGGACGCGGGCTACTGGATTTTGAACGACATCATCTGGCGCAAGTCCAACCCGATGCCGAACTTCCGCGGCACCCGCTTCACCAATGCGCACGAGACCCTGATCTGGGCGAGCCGCAGCGAGGACAGCCGCTACACCTTCAACTATCGCGCGATGAAGGCGCTCAACGACGAGCTGCAGATGCGTTCCGACTGGGTGATCCCGATCTGCGCGGGGGGCGAGCGCGCCAAGGACGGGGCCGGGGCGAAGGCCCATCCGACGCAGAAGCCGGAAGCCCTGCTCTACCGCGTGCTGCTCGCCTGCACGAACAAGGGCGACGTCGTGCTCGATCCCTTTTTCGGCACCGGCACGACGGGCGCGGTCGCGCGACGGCTGGGGCGCGACTGGATCGGGATCGAGCGGGAGAGCCGGTACATCAAGGTGGCGCGGGCGCGGATCGATTCCACCTTGCCGCTCGACGAGAGCGCGATGAAGGTGATGGCCTCGCGCGCCAGCCAGCCCAAGGTGCCGTTCGGCGCGCTGATCGAAAGCGGCCTGATCGCGCCGGGCACGATGGTGACGGACACCAAGCGGCGCTGGAGCGCGCGGGTGCTGGCCGATGCGACGATCGAACATGACGGGGAGCAGGGTTCGATCCACAAGATCGGCGCGAGCGTGCAGGGCGCGCCGAGCTGCAACGGCTGGACCTTCTGGCACATCGAGCATGAGGGCAAGACGGTGCCGCTCGACGCGATCCGGCAGCACTATCTGGCGGCGCTCGGTTAGAAACCTCACCCGCTCGGGCTGAGCTTGTCGAAGCCCTGTACTTTCTTTCAGCCGTGGAGAAGGGAAGGACAGCCCTTCGACAGGCTCAGGGCGAACGGAGTGGTGATGACTTCTCGCATTTATCTCCGACCCACCGGCTTCGTCGATGCGCCGTTCGGGCATGACGGCAAGGTCGCGCGGCTGGCCGGCGGGCTGCTGTGGTTCTCGATGGTCGAGATCGTCGGTCCCGGCGGCGCCGAACTGGTGCCGGTCGAGGGGATCGAGGCGCGGCTGGGGCCGGCGGAACAGGCGGTGTGGGCCAACCTGACCGGCCCGCGCGCGCCGCTGACGCTCGGTGAGCGGGTGATCCGGCTCGATCAGCCGCAGGCGGTGGGCATCCTCAACGTCACGCCCGACAGCTTTTCGGACGGCGGCGCGCATGGCGATGCGCTGGCGGCGATCGCGGCCGGGCATGAGATGAATTCGGCCGGCGCGGCGATGATCGACGTGGGCGGCGAATCCACCCGGCCGGGCGCTAAGCCGGTCTGGGAAGGCGACGAGATCGCGCGGATCGAGCCGGTGGTGCGGGCGCTCGCCGCATCGGGCGCGGCGGTCTCGGTCGATACGCGCAAGGCGGCGGTGATGGAGGCGGCGCTGGCGGCCGGTGCGGGGCTGGTCAACGACGTGTCGGGGCTGAGCTGGGATCCGCGCGCGATGGAGGTCGTGGCGGCGGCGGGCTGTCCGGTCGTGCTGATGCATCACAAGGGCGATCCCGAGACGATGCAGGACGATCCGCGTTATGACCGGCCGGTTCTCCTCGAAGTCTATGACTGGCTGGCCGGGCGGATCGAGGCGGCGGTCGCGGCGGGGATCGCGCGCGAGCGGATCATCGTCGATCCCGGCTTCGGCTTCGGCAAGAGCGTGCAGCACAATCTCCAGTTGATGAACGGGCTGGCGATGCTGCACGGGCTGGGCTGCCCGCTGATGCTGGGCGCGAGCCGCAAGCGGACGATCGGCGCGCTGTCGAACGAGGCGCCGGCGGACCAAAGGCTGGCCGGATCGCTGGCGCTGGCGCTGAAGGGCGCCGGGCAGGGCGCACAATTGCTGCGCGTCCATGACGTGCCGGAAACGCTGCAGGCGCTGCGCGTCTGGCGGGGCCTGCGCGATACCGCATTGACCCCGCCGTCCGCTTAGGCGTCCCGCGCCGCCTGAAAGAACAGGCCGCCGGCGAGCACCCAGAGGGCGACGAAGAAGCCGTTCAGGATCAGGATGCCGACCGGGCCCGGCGGCTCGCTAGCGCCGAGACCGGCGATCAGCGCGATCAGGGCAACGAGCCCTTGCGCGCCCGCCGTGGCGAAGAAGGCGCGGGCCATGCCGGTCGGGCGGAAGCGGGCGATCAGCGCGCCGGCGAAGGCCACGAGCAGGACGCCCGCATACATGAGGTTGGCCGGATTGTTCTCGTCGCCGATCATCCCGACCGCCGCGTTGATCCAGAAGAGCAGGAAGGTCGTGACCACCGCGAGACAGACGCCCGCGCGATAGAAGCCGTTGGTCGTCGTCCGCGCCGCCAGCTCGATCGCGCCGCAGACCATGGCGAGCAATGTCCCGATGATCAGGAAATCCGCCAGATCCCATTTGACCTCGTCGGTGAACCGCATCGCGACCGCCGGGAGCAGCAGCAGGACCGCCGCGATCCCCCAGGGGAGGAGCCGCCACCAGCTCCATGTCCGAACGCCTTCACTTGCCATGACCTTGTCTCCATGCATGAATGAGCATGGCCGACAGCATGGCGCGGCGGCCGGTGAGCGGCATGAGCAAGATCTGAGGTTGTGCTGAAAAATGACGTCGGGCCGCTTTCGCTTCGGTGATTTCGAGCTGGATGCCGCCGATCGGCTGCTGCGGCGGGACGGCGTGCCGGTGGAAGTGAGCGCGCGCTATCTGGATGCGCTGGCGCTGATGGTCGGCGAAGCGGGGCGGCTGGTCACCAAGGACCGGTTCATGGACGAAGTGTGGCGCGGCGTGCCGGTGACCGACGAGGCGCTGACCCAGGGCATTCGTGCGCTGCGCCGCGCGCTCGGCGACGATGCCGCGCGGCCGCGCTTCATCGAGACGGTGCCCAAGCACGGCTATCGCTTCATCGCGCCGGTCGAGGCGGCGGAGGGGGAGGGCGTGGCGCCCGCGCAGAGGGTGGCGTTAGCGTCGGCGGTGCCTTGGCGGCATGTCCTGCTGATCGGCGCGGCGGGCGCGATCGGCGGGGCGCTGGCGGGGATCGTCGGCGGATTGTTCTACGGATTCATCGGCGCGGGGCCGGGCATGGGCGCGGCATCGGTGCTGGTCGTCCTGCTGTGCGTGAACGTGATGCTCGGGCTGATTGGCGGGGCCGGTGTCGGGTTCGGGATCGGCGCGGCGCATGCGTTTTCGGGGCGGTTCGGGCCCTGGTGCGTGGCGGGCGGCGCGGGCGGCGGGATCGTCGTCGGCGCGGTGGCGAAACTGCTCGGGCTCGACGCGTTCGAGCTGCTGCTGGGGCGATCGCCGGGCGACATGACGGGCGCGGCGGAAGGGGCCTTGCTCGGCGGCGCGGTGGGGCTCGGCGTGTGGCTGGGCGCGCGATTTTCGCCGCGACGGGGTGCGGCGACCTCGGCGCTGGCGGGCGGCGCGGCGGGGATCGCGATCCCGCTGCTCGGCGGACGGCTGATGGGCGGGAGCCTCGATCTGCTTGCCGGGGTCTTCCAGGACTCGCGCCTCAGGATCGACCAGATCGGCGCTTTGTTCGGCGAGGCGGGCTTCGGCCCGATGAGCCAAGCCGCGACCGGCGCGCTGGAAGGGCTGGTGTTCGGCGGCGTGGTCGGCGGCGCGCTGCTGCTGGCGCGGCGGAGTTTGGACAGGCCCTAACCCGCCTTGCGCGTTTCCGTTTCCTCCGGGCCCGCTTTCCCCGCCGCGAGCCTGCGCGTGCGCTTGCCGCGGGCGATTTCGGTGGCGAGCGCGTCGAGCTTCGTGTCCCAAAACAGGCGGAAATGATCGAGCCAGGCATCGACCTGCCGGAGCGGGCCGGGGTCGAGCGCGTAGAGGCGGCGCTGCGCATCGGCGCGGACGGTGGCGAAGCCGCTCTCGCGCAGCACCTTCAGATGCTGGGAGATCGCCGGCTGGCTGATGGCGAATTCGCGCCCGACGATCCCGACGATCTCGCCCGACGCGCGCTCCCCCTCGGCCAGCAGCTCCAGGATGCGGCGGCGGACGGGATCGCCGAGGACGTCGAAGGGGTGCATCAGCCGCCCGTGTAGAAGCTGGTGGTGGCGTCGCGGGCCTTGGCGGCAGCCTCCGCGTCGGTGCCGAGCGCGATCGAGGCGTCGTGCCAGCCGGCGCTGCTGCCGGCGACGAAGGACTTGTATGCGTCGGTCTTCACCCATTCGGTGTCGGTCTCGGGCGGCTTGTCCCAGCCTTTCTCCAGATGCCAGGCGAGGCCGAGGAAGGAGAGATCCCAGCCGACACCGCCCGCGCCGGGGCCGAACTGGTCCCAGAATTTCAGATATTCGTCGTCGAGGATGGCGATGTGGCGCAGCTCGAGCCGGGTCGTGCCGCCCGGCTCCTCCAGGAGATCGACCTCGACCCAGCTCACATTGCCGGCGAATTCCCAGGTGAGCGCCAGCCGGCGCGGCGGCTCGCAGCGCTCGACCGTGCCCGAGGCATTGCCCTCGACCCGATAGCGTCCGCCGAGGCGCAAATCGCCGGTGACGGGCGAGAACCAGCGCGGCAGCCGCTCGGCGCTGGTCACCGCGTCCCAGGTGTCGTCGATGCCGGTCGCGAAGCTGCGGCTGGCGGTGACGACGTGCGTCGGCTTGCCGTCGCGCTCGCCCATCGTGACGCCGCGCCGGACGGCGCCGATCTCATGCGCGATATCGAAGTCCATGATGCTCTCCCGATTCGTGATGCCGGGAGCTTTATATAAATATCAGCTTATATAAGTCCAGCCCGGCTTATTGCGGGCCCGGGACCAGATGCGCACCGTCGAACGGCTGGATGTCGAGCGTGTCGAGATCGACCTCGGTGCAGCGCAGGTTGATCGCCATCACCGGGCCGTCCGGGCTCTCGCCTTCGCCGAACGGGGCGCAACCGCATGTGCTGCAGAACTGGAAGGCGATCTTGCCGGTGTTCCAGCGATAGGCGGTGAGGGCATCGCGCGGGGTGTCGAGCGTCACCTTCGCGGCGCTGGTGAAATGGTGGAGCGCGCCGCGCCGGCGGCAGATCGAGCAATTGCAGTCCATCGCCTTTTCGGGCGCATCCTCATCGACCGTGAAGGCGATCGCGCCGCAATGGCAGCTTCCCGTGAACGACATCACTGTTCTCCTTCTGTTCGACGAAGATCTACCGCCGGACGAGAAACGATTCAATCTCCGCGAGGGTCGCGCAGCCGGTGGCGATCATCGTCGCCTCCAGCTCGGCGCGCAGCAGGTGGATGACATGGGCGACGCCCGGCGCCCCGGCGGCGGCGAGCGCGAGCATGTAGAGGCGGCCGACCAGCACCGCATCGGCGCCGAGCGCCAGCGCCCGGAAGATGTCGCCACCGCAGCGGATGCCGCCGTCGAGAAGGACGGGGACGCGCCGGGCCACAGCTTCGGCGATGCCGGGCAGGGCCTCGATCGCCGCCGGCTGCCCGTCGAGGATGCGGCCGCCATGATTGGAGACGATGACGCCGTCCAGCCCTTCGTCGATCGCGCGGGCGGCGTCTTCGGGCGTCATCACGCCTTTCAGCAGGATGGGAAGGGGCGTGAGGCCGCGCAGCCAGGCGATATCGGCCCAGGTCGGCGCGGCGGCGACGAGATCGCTGCCGAAAAGAGGCGGCTGGCCCGGTGCGCCATGATGGGGCGGGAGCGGGCGCATGCCTTCAAGGTTCACCGGCACCACGCCGCCGGGCAAGGCGAGGCCGGCGCGCAGGGCGCCGACCGGGGCGTCGGCGGTGAGGACCAGCGCCTGGTAGCCGGCGGCCTCGGCGCGGCCGACGAGGGCGACGGTGAACTCGCGGTCGGGCTGGAGGTAGAGCTGGAACCAGAGGTTCGCGCCCGGCTGGGCGGCGATGTCCTCGATCCGGTGATTGGCCTGCGTGCTCACCACCATCGGCGCGCCCATCGCGGCGGCGGCGGCGGCGGTCGCCATCTCACCGTCGGGATGGAACAGCCTGTGACTGGCGATGGGGGCGAGGAGGATCGGATGGTCGAGCGCCCGCCCGAACAGCTCCAGCCGGGTATGCGCGGCGGACATGTCGCGCAGCAGGCGGGTGGTCAGCAGCAGGTCGTCATAGGCCTCGGCATTGCGCCGGGCGGTGCGGCCGTCGCCCGCGCCGCCGGTGAGCCAGGTCCAGGCCGCATCGTCCATCCGCTCGCGCGCATAAGGCGCGTAATCGGCCGGCGTCGCGATCTCCGGCGGAATCCGAGTGAGCGTGTCGCGCGGGGCCATGCGCGGCTCAGACCTCGGCCCAGTCGCGCAGCAGATTGTGGTAGAGGCCGGTCAGGCGGACGATCGAAGGGTGGTCCGGATGATCGATCCTGAGCGCCTGGATCGATTCGTCGAGATCGAACAGCATCGCGCGGCGATGACCGTCGCGGACCATCGACTGGACCCAGAAGAAGGCGGCGATCCGCGCGCCTTTCGTCACCGGCGTGACATGGTGGAGCGTGCTCGCCGGGTAGAGAACGAGATGGCCGACCGGAAGCTTGACGCGCTGGCCGCCGCTGACCAGCTCGCCGCCCTCATACTCGTCGGGATCGCTGAGGAAGAGGGTGGCGGAGAGGTCGGAGCGGATATGGGCGCGCGTGCCGGGCACGGCGAAGATCGCATTGTCGATATGCTCGCCATAGGCGCCGCCGCCCCGGTAGCGGTTGAAGCGCGGGCGCAGGATTTTGAGCGGCAAGGCGGCGGCGATGAAGCGGGGGCTCTGGCCGAGCCGGGCGAGGACCAGATCGGCCAGCTCGTTCGCCATCGGATCGTCGTCGGCGAGCTGCTCGTTCGCCTTGGCCTGGACGGCGAGATGGCCGGCGGTGGCGCGACCGTCCAGCCATGCCGCGACCGCCAGCTTGTCGCGGCAGGCGCGGGCCTCTTCGGGCGTCAGGATGTCGGCGATCCGGATCATGTCGCCGCGCATGATGCCGGATGCGGGGCGGCGTGGAAAGCCGCCCCGCATCCGCGCGGCATCAGAAGCGGAAGCCGGCGCTGACCAGGAAGGTCCGCGGCGCGCCGAGCGAAGCGCGGGTGCCGGGCCAGTTGGTGCTGATCGCATATTGCTCGTTGAACAGGTTATCGACGTTCAGGCGAAGGTCGATGTTCGGCGTCAGCTCGTAGGAGATGAGTGCGTTGACGAGCGTGTAGCTCGGCAGCTTGCCGAACTGGCCGTTGGGGATGAAGCGGATCGCGTCGTCCGGCCGGCCGAGATAGGACGAACCGACATGCTGCAACCCGCCGCCGACGGTGAGGCCGAACGGGAAGCGGTAGGTCGTCCACAGGTTCGCCGTGAAGTTCGGCGTGAAGGCCAGCCGATCGCCATCCACCGTGGTGAACGTGCCATAGTCGCCCGGGTTGGCGAGGCGGCGGGCTTCGTTCAGCTCGGCGCTGATCTGGCGTTCGCTGTCCATGATGAGGGCGCCGGCGAAGATCTGCCATTCCGGCGTGAGCTGGCCGGTGATGCCGAGCTCGACGCCCTGGACGATCTGCCGGTGATAGCCCTGCAGGCTGTCCGCCGTGTCCCCGGGCTGGCGGCCGACCACGGGCACGCGGCGCTTTTCGGTGCGGAAGCCGGCGATGCTGGTCGACAGCGCGCCGTCCATGAAGTTCCAGCGCACGCCGATCTCGTAATTGTCCGAACGGACGGCGCGGGCGCCGGGGACGAAGCCGGGGAAAGCGTTGTCGCCGGTGCGCGAAATGTCCGGGTTGGACAGGAACGAGCCGGGCGACTGGGCCGAGGTGCCCCAGGAGACGTAGATCGAGCCGTCCGGCGCGGGCTTGTAGACGAGGCCGAGGCGGCCCGACCAGGAGAAGCGCGAATCGTCATAGCCATCCACGGCGCCGGTGCCGACGCCGGCGATGTCGGTGCTGACGATCTCGACATCGTAATTCTCGCCGCGGATGCCGCCGGTGATCTGGAACTGCTCCGAAAGCTCGATCGTGTCGAACAGGTAGAAGGCGATCGTGTCGATATCGACCTCGTTGAACTGCGTCGGCGCCAGCGCCGGGGCGGGCACGCGGTTCGGATCGGGGTTGAAGAGATCGTTGCCGGTCTGGTTCGCGGTGCCGTAGCGGCTGGCGTTCGAACGCTCCCGGGTGAACTCCAGGCCCGCCGACAAGGTGTGCGCCACCGCGCCGGTGTTGAACGACGCCCGCAGGTTGGTGAGATTGGTGAGCGTCTCGTTGTCGCGCTCGTAAAATTGGGTCTGGCTGTTCACCGTCAGCGTCGCCGGCACGAACGCGGTCGGCACGGTGTAGCGCGCGAAGCGATCGACCTGCGCCCAGCGGGTCTGGTTGCTGAGCGTGATGCCCGGCGCTGCATCATATTCCACGCGGAAGAGCACGGCATCGGTGTCGACATCGTCGAAATCGCTGGCGAGGCCGTAGAAATTGTCGCGATCGACGCCGTCGGTGAGCGGGTTGTAGGTGATGAGGCCCGGAATGGACGCGCCCGGTACGCCCCAGTCGGGAATGTCGTCGCCGGAGGTGTGCTCGTAGCTCAGATAGGCGCGCAGCGGACCATTGAGGCCGACCGCGATGGACGGCGCAATGCCCCACAGATTGCGCTCGGCCACGTCGCGGCCCGCGACGCCGCTGCGCTCGCCGACCGCGTTGAGGCGGATCGCGATGCCGTCGGAGACGACCTGGTTGACATCGACGGTGCCGCGCAGCCGGGCGCGGGTGCCGTATTGGTCGAAACCGAAGGCGAGGTTGCCGCCGATGAAGCTTTCCAGCGTCGGAACCTTGGTGACGAGGTTGACATAGCCGCCTGCGCCGCCGCGCCCGTTGTCGGACGAGGCGCCCTTGAACACTTCGACCTGCTCGATGTTGAAGACATCGCGCGAATAGGCGCCCGAATCGCGGGTGCCGTCGATGAAGATGTTGCCGCTGGTGTCGAAGCCGCGCAGCTGGAAATTGCTGGTCGAGGTGGCGAAGCCGTTCTCGCCGGCGTTGAAGCTGATGCCGGGCGTGTTGCGCAGCACCTCGGTGAGGTTGGTGGCGCCGCGCTCGCGGATGATCTCCTGCGGGATGACGCTGACCGTCTGCGGCGTGTTGACGAGCTCGGCGGTCTGCTTGTCCGACGAGGTCTCGGCGCGGTTGTAGCTGTCGTCGATCGCCGTGTCGGTCACGGTGACGCGGCCGAGGCGGGTCGCGCCCTGGTCGTCGCCGGTCTGCTGGGCGACCGCGACGCCCGGCACGACCAGGAAGCCGATGCAGGAGGCGGCCAGGAAGGACGGCGCGGCGCGGCCGCGACGCGGCGAAGTATCGATCAGGTTGGTCATGTGCCCCGCTCTTCTTTTTATTGATAATGATTAGCAACAGCGCCCTTGCCCGCTCGCGCCTCCAGCGTCAACCCTTTCCTTCGCACTGCAGCGAAGCCTTGCCAAACGGGTCCGGGCGGGGCATCGGGCGCTGATGCAAGGCATTCGCAATAATCGAGCGCGGCCTCCGGCCCGCTGATCGCGATGGGGCGGCCCGCGAACCTTCCGGCCCTCGTGGTCGTGCTCGTCCTGCATGGCGTGGCGCTCGTCGGCCTGTTCGCCGCGCTCGATATCCGCATCCTGCCGCAACGCGACGCCCCGTTGCTCGTCACATTGATGCCGGAAATGGCGCCGCCCCCGCCGGTGGAGGTGCCGCCGCCGCCCCGGGCCGCGCCGCCGCCCGTGCGGATCGAAACCTCCCGCCAGATCGTGAACCTGCCCGCGCCGGTGATGGTCGTGCCGCCGCCGGAGGAGCCCGTCGCCGTCGCGCCTCCGGCGCCGCCCGCCCCGCCGGCTCCGCCCGCGCCCATCACCCCGCCAGTCTTCGACGCCGCCTATCTCAACAATCCGGCACCCGCTTATCCGATGGAGTCGCGCCGCGCGCGCGAAGAGGGCGAGGTCGTGCTGATGGTGATGGTGAGCGAGCAGGGACGGGCGACGTCGGTCAGCGTGCACCAGAGCAGCGGCCATGCCCGGCTGGACCGCGCGGCGGCCGCGGCGGTGCGCCGCTGGCGCTTCGTGCCGGCGCAGCAGAACGGCCAGCCGCGCGCCGCGCGCGTGCTGGTGCCGATTGGTTTCTTCCTGTCCTGAGGCGGGATCTGAAGTCTGTCTCAGCAAGGCTGAAACAGAGACGGTGCGGATCAGCGTAGCTGAAAACGACCTTACTTGGCGTAGCCGCCGTCGCTGACCAGGCAGGCGCCGGTGATGAAGGCGGCGTCGTCCGACAACAGGAAGGCGATCTGGCCGGCGATCTCCTCCGGCCTGGCGTAGCGCCCCATCGGCGTCGCCATCGCGGCGAGGGCTTCGAATGCCGCCGCTTCGCCGCCCTTGCGCGCGGCCAGGTCCTGAAAGAAGGGCTGGCCGCTCCAGATCGGCGTCTCCACCCCGCCCGGCGCGATTGCGTTGACGCGGATGGCAGGCGCGCCTTCCTGCGCGGCGATCTTCGCGAGGTGGATGAGCGCCGCCTTGGACGCGCCATAGGCGCCGATGCCGGGCTCCGCCTTCAGGCCGGCGACCGAGGCGGTGAGCACGATCGCGCCGCCGCCTGTGGCGCGGATCGCGCGCATCCCCGCGCGCAGCGTCAGGAAGGCGCCGTCGAGATTGACCGCCATCACCTTGCGCCAGTCGTCGAACTCCGTCTGCTCCACCGGCCCGCCGGCGGCGATTCCCGCATTGACGACGGCATGGGTGAGGCCGGTGAGATCGAGCTCGTCCCAGAAGGCCTCGTCCGCGACATCGCCGATCCGGACGTCGCGCTCGCAGGGCAAGGTGAAGGCGAAATCGCGCAGGCGGGTCTCGTCAAGGTCGACGAGGATCAGTTTTTTGGCGCCGGCCTCGGCCAGCGCTGCGGCAGTCGCCGCTCCGATACCGGAGGCGCCGCCGGTGACGAGGGCGACGGCATTGGAAAGATCGGGCATATGCCCGCTTAGCAGATCGCATCCGATAAAAGGAAGTTGGGGTCATTCCTCCAACACCGTTCGGGCTGAGCTTGTCGAAGCCCTGCCCTTCTTTTCTGAAAGGGAGAAAAATAGGGCTTCGACAAGCTCAGCCCGAACGGAACGGGTGGGGGGCTAAACCGGAATGCTCTAAGGTGGGGGCGGCCGCGTCTACGCCGCGATGTCCCCGATGCCCAGCTCGCCGAGCTTGCGGTACAGCGTGGAGCGCCCGATCCCCAGCCGCCGCGCCACTTCGGTCATGCGGCCGCGATAATGGCCGATGGCGAGGCGGATCACGTCCGCCTCGATCGCTTCGAGCGAGCGCAGATGGCCGTCGGAATCGTAAAGCGTGACGCCCGGACCGTGCGCCAGCGCGGCGGTGGCGGACTGGCCGCTCAGCGGCTTGGCGTGATAATCGTCGGCGCGCCGACCGAAGCTCGCCTCGGTCGCGATGTGCGGGAAATCGGCGCCGGTGAGCGCGTCGCCCTCGCACAGGACGGCGGCACGGAACAAAGCGTTCTGGAGCTGGCGGACATTGCCCGGCCAGCCATAGGACATCAGGACCGCCAGCGCGTCGTCGGTGATGGAGAGCGGCCGCATGCCCGGCTGGTCGGCGATCCGGGCCAGCAGATGGCGGGCGAGGGCGGGAATGTCGCTGGCGCGGTCGCGCAGCGGCGGCACCGGCACATGGACGACATTGAGCCGATAATAGAGATCCTCGCGGAAGCGGCCGCCGGCGACCTCGTCGGCAAGGCGCCGGTTGGTCGCCGCGATGATCCGCACGTCCACCGTCTGGGTCACGCGGCTGCCGACGCGCTGGAACTCGCCGGCCTCGATCACGCGCAGCAGCCGGACCTGGGTGTCGAGCGGCAACTCGCCGACCTCGTCGAGGAAGAGGGTGGCCCCATCGGCATCCTCAAACCGTCCGATATGGCGGTCGAAGGCGCCGGTGAACGCGCCCTTCTCGTGCCCGAACAGCACCGAATCGACCAGATTTTCCGGGATCGCGCCGCAATTGACGACGTGAAGCTGCTTCTTGCCGCGCGGGGAGGCGGCGTGGATCGCCTGGGCGATGATCTCCTTGCCCGCGCCGCTCTCGCCCTCGATCAGCACCGAGACGCGGGCGCGCGCCGCCTTGGCCGCGACCGCGAGCGCCGCGCGGAACTTGGGGGCGGAGCCGACGATCTCGTCGAAGCCCAGGCTCTTGGCGATCTTCTCGGACAGCGGCCGCAGTTCGCCCGCCGACCTGCGTCGGTCGGTCGCGGTGTTGAGCGCGGCGAGCAGCCGGTCGGGCGCGACCGGCTTGACCAGGAAATCGTTGGCGCCCGCGCGCATCGCCTCGACCGCGATGTCGACGCTGGTCTGCGCGGTGAGGACGAGCAGCGGCAGCTCCGGCTTCAGCGCGCGGATCTGGCGGATCAGCTCCGCGCCTTCCTCGCCTGGCAGCCAGTGATCGACCAGGATGGCATCGAACTTCGGCTCCTGCGGGTCCGCGAACATCGCTCGCGCCGCATCGACGTCGTTCGCGCCGCGCACCCACCAGCCGGCGCGCGCGCCGATCGCGGTGATCAGCCGCCGCTGGGCGGGCTCGTCGTCGATCAGCAACAGGCAACGGGTCGGGTCCGGTCGCATCGCTTCCCTCTATATGCTTGAAGGATGCGCCTAACCCGGATTGGGTAAAGGCGGGCTTAAAGACGTGCCCGTCGCATCCTTGCCGCTTGCCCTTTCGGCGGCCATTGCTAAACAAGGCGCCGAACAGGGATACGAGGAGCGAGCATGGCTGCGGACGTCGATACCGCCAGGCAGACCAAGGCCCATGAGGAGACCTACGGGTTCTTCACCGGCCTGATGAAATGGGGGACCATCATCAGCGCCATCGTCGCGGTGATCGTCGTCCTGATCATCGCGAACTGAGCCGGGACCGCGGGGGGTGAAAATCGCGGTTCTCAAGGAAGGCGAAGCCGGCGAGCGCCGGACCGCCGCAACGCCGGAAACGGTCAAGAAATATATCGCGCTGGGCGCCAGCGTCGCCGTCGAGGCGGGCGCCGGCGAAGGCGCGAGCATCGCCGACGGCGATTATGTCGCGGCGGGCGCCGTCGTGGGGCCGCGCGGCGAGGTGCTGAAAAACGCCGACATCGTCCTGGCCGTGCAGGGGCCGGAGCCGGACGCGCTAAAGGGCGCGAAGAAAGGCGCGCTGCTGGTCGGCGCGCTCAATCCGTTCGGCAAGCGCGAGCGGGTCGATGCCTATGCCAAGGCTGGATACGAGACGATCGCGATGGAGTTCCTGCCGCGCATCACCCGGGCGCAGAGCATGGACATGCTCTCCAGCCAGGCCAATCTTGCCGGCTACAAGGCGGTGCTGGACGCGGCGGCCGAATATGGCCGGGCCTTTCCGATGATGATGACGGCGGCGGGCACGGTCTCGGCCGCCAAATTGTTCGTCATGGGCGTCGGCGTCGCCGGCCTGCAGGCGATCGCGACCGGGCGGCGGCTCGGCGCGCAGGTCTCCGCCACCGACGTGCGCGCGGCGACGAAAGAGCAGATCCAGAGCTTGGGCGCCAAGGCGATCTTCGTCGAGACGGTCGCCGGCATCGAGGGAGAGGGTACGGGCGGCTATGCCACCGAAATGTCCGACGAATACAAGGCGGCGCAGGCGGAGCTGGTCTCGTCCCACATCGCCAAGCAGGACATCGTCATCACCACCGCCTTGATCCCCGGGCGTCCCGCGCCGCGGCTGATCACGGACGCGCAGATCGCGACGATGCGGCCGGGCAGCGTGATCGTCGATCTCGCCGTCGAGCAGGGCGGCAATGTCGAAGGCGCGGTCGCCGGCGAAGTGGTCGAAAAACATGGCGTCAAGATCGTCGGGCACAAGAACGTGCCGAGCCGGCTCGCGGCCGATACCTCGGCGCTCTATTCGCGCAACCTCTTCAACCTGCTCTCCGCCTTCTGGGACGCCGAGACCAAGGCCCTGGTCCTGCCCGACGACGACGAGATCGTGCAGGGCGCGCGGCTGACCAAGGGCGGCACGGTGGTGAGCGAAAGGCTGCTGGGGTGAGCACGGGCGCCGCCGCCAGCGTCTCCCGTTTCTCGCCGCTGCTGCTCGCGCTGACCTTGCCCGTGCTGGCGGGCTGCGCGGACGGATCTCTGGGCGGCCCGGGGACGGGGTGGAGCCGGGCGCCGGACCTTTCCGTTTATGCCTCGATGAATCTCTATGGCCGGACGGCGCGCGAGCAGTCGATGCTGTGCGGCGGCTTCAGCCCGGCCAGCGTGCGCGCGCACTGGGAGCGCGATTTCGGCGCGCGCGAATCCGCCGTCGCGGCGCGGCTGATCGCCCGCCACGGCGCCGACGCGGTGCGGGGCGCCGAAGTGGATGCCGGGCGCAGCGTGGATTGTCCGGAGGTGCCGGACCTGCACTGGCGTCATCAACATGCCCGCCTGCTGCGGCTGCTCGAAATGCGGCTGGGTTTGGCCTGAGGGGGAAGCGCAGTGGACTTCATCACCATCCTGTCGATCTTCGTGCTGTCCTGCTTCGTCGGCTATTATGTCGTCTGGTCGGTGACGCCGGCGCTGCACACGCCGCTGATGAGCGTCACCAACGCCATTTCATCGGTGATCATCGTCGGCGCGCTGATCGCGGCGATGGCGGGGGGCAGCCCGAGCGCGAAATGGCTGGGGCTGGCGGCGATCGTGATGGCGAGCGTCAACATCTTCGGCGGCTTCGCCGTCACGGCGCGGATGCTCGCCATGTACAAGAAGAAGGAGCGCAAGGGGTGAGGGGGACGAACCGCCTGATGCGCGAAGGGGGAAATACCGGCCATGCATGAGACCGCCGTTTTGCCCGCCTGGGTGATGCTCGCCTATCTGGTGGCGGGCGTCTGCTTCATCCTCGCGCTGCGCGGGCTGTCCAGCCCGGAAAGCTCGCGCGCCGGCAACCGCTTCGGCATGATCGGCATGGCGATCGCGGTGGGCGTCACGCTGGCGACGCACGAGATCGCCGGCCTGTGGGAGATCGCCGCCGCCATCGCGATCGGCGGCGCCATCGGCCTCGTCACTGCGCGACGCATCGCGATGACGGCGATGCCGCAGCTCGTCGCCGCCTTCCACAGCCTGGTCGGCCTCGCCGCCGTGGCGGTGGCGGCGGCCGCGTTCCTCAATCCCATCGCCTTCGGCATCGCCGACGCGGCCGGTACGATCTTCCCGGTCAGCCGGGTCGAGATGGGGCTGGGCTCGGCGATCGGCGCGATCACCTTCTCCGGATCGGTGATCGCCTTCCTCAAATTGAACGGCAACATGTCGGGCAAGCCGATCATCCTGCCGCTCAGGCATGTCATCAATCTCGGCACGCTGGCCGCGATCCTCGGCCTCACCGCCTATTTCACGCAGGACCAGAGCCCCTGGATCTTCTGGACGCTCACCGGCCTCGCCTTCGCGATCGGCTTCCTGCTGATCATCCCGATCGGCGGCGCGGACATGCCGGTCGTCGTCTCGATGCTGAACAGCTATTCGGGCTGGGCCGCCGCCGCGATGGGCTTCACGCTGCAGAACAGCGCGATGATCATCACCGGCGCGCTGGTCGGCTCCTCCGGCGCGATCCTCTCCTACATCATGTGCCGGGCGATGAACCGCAACTTCATCTCCGTCATCGCCGGCGGCTTCGGCGGCGGCGAGACGGCGGCGGGCGCGGCCGAGGCGATCGACCGGCCGTGGAAGCGCGGCTCCGCCGAGGACGCCGCCTTCCTGATGAAGCAGGCCGAGCTGGTCGTGATCGCGCCCGGCTACGGCATGGCGGTTGCCCAGGCGCAGCATGCGCTGCGCGAGATGGCCGATCTGCTGAAGCATGAGGGCGTGAACGTCAAATATGCGATCCACCCGGTCGCGGGCCGCATGCCGGGCCATATGAACGTCCTGCTTGCCGAGGCGAACGTGCCCTATGACGAGGTGTTCGAGCTGGAGGACATCAACTCCGATTTCAGCCGGGCCGACGTCGCTTTCGTGATCGGTGCCAACGACGTGACCAATCCGGCGGCCAAGACCGACAAGTCCTCGCCGATCTACGGTATGCCGGTGCTCGACGTGGAGAAAGCCAAGACGGTGCTGTTCGTGAAGCGCTCGATGGGCGGCGTCGGTTATGCCGGCGTCGATAACGAGCTTTTCTACCGCGACAACACGATGATGCTGCTCGCCGACGCCAAGAAGATGGTCGAGGAGATCGTCAAGGCGATGGGCTAGGTCCGCGAACGGTCCGAACTTCATCCGAAACGGACGGGGTTGCGCGACAGAAGCAGCGCTTTGGCGCGACTGAAGCCGGAATGGGACGTTCCTTGCTGGGTCCGAAATGGACTTGGCGCACGGCGCGATCGCGCGCCGGTCAGCGAAATAGGCTGACAATCAAAGCCGCTACATGGTTAAAGACAACTCCGCTTCGGAGCCGAAACCGATTCATCTCGGCAAGATTGCGGGCAATCGTCGCCGTCATGGAATTACGGTGGGGGCGACAAGATGGCGCGGGATGTTCTGAACATGATCGAATATCGCGACGATCCGTCGATCCTTGTCTTCGCAGACGACGCGGGGATATTAGAGCGTGCGCGCGATCTCGCCGGGGAGGCTGGCTACCGCGTCGCCGCCGCGGCGCCGGTCGCCGAGGCTCCCGCCTGTCTGGGGAGGCTCCCCGCCGCGCCGATCTATGTCGACCTCGACGCGGCACGGGCCGATCCGACGCTGCCTGAGCTGCTGGCGCGGATGCAGGAACGAGCCGAACAGGGCCATGCGGGCATCATCGCCGCGCCGGCGGCGATGATCGATCTGATCGCCGCGCACGTCTTCCATCCCGCCATCGCTCATCTCGCCGATCCGGGCGAGGCCGAGCGCCGGCTGGCGTTGATGCTGGCCGCGCCGCGCCGGCGCGAGCGGTTGCACGATATCGGCCGGGAAGGCGAAGGGCTGATGCAGCATGCCCTGCTGCACCAGCTTTCCGAGGAAGTCGGGCGGATCGCCGGCATCCTTGCCTCGCTTTCCGACGAGGACGAGGCCGGGCCGGAGCGGGCGCGGGCGCTGACGGACGAGGAACCGTTCACGGACGCCGCCGCGATCCGCGCGATCATCCGCGCCCGGCGGCTGCGCGATCAGTTCTTCCGGGGCGACCTGTTCGCCGATCCGGCCTGGGACATGCTGCTCGATCTGATGGCGGCGCGGATCGAGCAGAGCCGGGTCGCCGTCTCCAGCCTGTGCATCGCCGCCGCCGTGCCAGCGACGACGGCGCTCAGGTGGATCAAGGCGCTGACCGATCGGGGTATCTTCCTCCGCTCCGCCGATCCGCGGGACGGCCGGCGGGTGTTCATCGAACTGTCGGACGACGCGGCGCGATCGATGGCCGCCTATCTGCGCGCCGCGCAAAGGATCGCGCCCGCAGCGATTTGACCGCCGCAACGCTTGGTGGCAGGGGGGCGGCCGAGGGCGCTTAGCTCAGTTGGTAGAGCATCTCGTTTACACCGAGAGGGTCGGCGGTTCGAGCCCGTCAGCGCCCACCAGGGCATCGATCAGCGGTCAATCCCGTTCGTCCGCCGCCTCGCGGGCCTGACGCCACCTTTCCGCCTGCGCCGCGAGATATGCCTCGCGCAGCGCGACATCGTAGGCCTGGAGCTCCAGCCATGTGAAGCGCGGCCTGACGGTAAGAGTGACGCTGAACCGCAGGCCATCGAGGTGGACGTCGATGACATGATCCTCCCAGGACTGGATGCGCTGTCGGGCGCGTGGGTTCATGATCGGACGCTCGTCGCGCGTCCGAGTGGCAAGCGGCAGGCAAAGCTCGATCCGGGAGGCCAGGTAATCGAGCGTTCCGCTCAAACCGAGTCCCGGCGGTGCGGACAGTCGCGCCGGATCGTATCTCGTGCAAACGAAGTGGAGGCTACCGTCGTTATCCGGATTGGTGCCGCACAGCTCGAAGGCGAGCATCGGGCGGCCGTTCCGGCTCCAGTTCGGCAGCGAAGCGAAAGGCGGCGTCTCCCGTCCGGCCGCGACGATCGCTTGCAGATCGGCACAGAAGCCCGCGTTCGGCTGCGCCTGCGCGGCGCCGGACGCGGCCAGCGCTGCGATGGTCATGGCGATGCGGCGTGTCGATCCCATTTCTAGAGACTCCGGATCAGCTTCACCGCCACCGCCGCCCAGGGGGGATCGGCGACGACCGTCTGGCGGCCTCCCGCGCCCGGCGGCAGGATGTGGAGCTTCCCATCCTCCCGCCCGATCAGGCGGCCGAACAGGAAGCGGCCGGCGGGGCGGGGGACGAGGAGGTCGCGATTGAGCGCGCCGGAAAATTGCTCGGGCGCAAGGCGGGCGAGCCAGATCTCGTCGCCGCTGCGATAGTCGCCGACGCCGGACGAGACCGTCATCGCGACCAGCCCCGGCGCGGTCTGCGGCGGCACCACCACGCCTTCGCGGCGGGGAGCGTGGGCGCCCTCATGGTCGAGTGTCGCGGCGACCGGCACGTCGGCGCGCTCGGGCAGTTGGACGAGGTCCGACGCCTCGACGCCGAGCGCGGCGGCAATGCGGTTCAGCCAGCCGACGGAGACGGTGCGCATGCCGGTCTCCAGCCGGCCGATCGTCTGCGGCGTGGTCGGCGGATCGCAGCGGTCGGCGACGTCCTGGAGCGTCAGCTTGCGGGCGCGGCGCACCTCGCGGATGCGGGTGATCATCTGTTCGTCCCTTCGATCCGATAATATTTGAACCGATACGGTTATTCACTTTCCTACAGTCACGCCGGAATGGCAAGAGAAAACCGCATCGATTCGATCTGGAGAGAGGCATGAGAAACAGGCTGCTGGCGGAACGGGCGTTGCCGCGCGACGGCGCGGAGCAGACTGCGAAGACGCCGCCGAAGAAGGGCCGCGCCGGCCCCGCGCGGAGCGTGACCGTCAACATCGCCGAATCCCCGCTGGGCTGGCTGAGGGCGCGCGGATTGGTGAGCGACCGCCAGTTCGACGCCGGCGAGCAGCTTCGCGCCGACTGGGAGCGCGCCCAGCTCGCGCCGTCGGTGACGATGCGCTGGGACGCGGCACCTGCATCGCGCGCGCGGGGCGCTGCGCCGCCCGCGCTCGATCCCACTACCGCGCAGCTCGCGGCAAAGCGCCGTTTCGAAGCGGCGGTCGCGGCGGTTGGACCGGGATTGAACGACATTCTCTGGCGGATCGTCTGCGCCGGGGAAGGGATGCGCGACGCGGAGCGGGCGCTGGGTTGGCCGGCGCGGGCCGGGCGCATTGTGCTGACCTTCGCACTCGACCGGCTGGCGGACCATTACCGGATGCGGTGACTGCGCGGATTTCATCTTGTCGCCGGAACGATCCCGGTTGAAAAGCAGGCAGGGGCGGGGAGGGACGATGGCGAGCGTCATAGCGGCCGACGGCGTGGAAGCGACGCGGATCCCGGTCGCGCCGACCTCCCGCGCGGCGCCGGCGGCGCGGCGGATCGAGGCACTGGACTTCGTGCGCGGCGTCGCCCTGCTCGGCATCCTCCTGATCAACATCGTCGGCTTCGGACTGGCCGACGCGCAACTCAATCCGATGAATGCGGGCGGTGCCGAGGGTGCGAACCTGCTGGTGTGGATCGTCATGCAGATCGGCGTCGAGGGCACGCAGCGCGCGCTCTTCTCGATGCTGTTCGGCGCGAGCGCGATCCTGCTCGTCTCGCGGCTGGAAGCGGCGGGGCGGGGCGATGCGGCGGACATCTACATGCGGCGCAATCTGTGGCTGATTGGCTTCGGCTTCGTGAACGCCTATGTGCTGCTCTGGTGGGGCGATATCCTCTACGCCTATGGCATTGCCGCGTTGGCGCTCTTCCCGTTCCGAAAGCTGTCCGCGCGCTGGCTGCTGGCGACGGGCGCGTTCGTGCTGCTGCTCGCGGCGCTGTGGAACCTGCACGACAGTTTGGAGATGCTGCGCAAGCATGATGCCGGCGAGGCGGCGCAATTGCAGCTCGACGCCGGTAACGCGCTCACCACGAAGCAGGAGCAGGCCATCTATGCCTGGGAGGACGCGCGCGCGTCGTTTCAGGCCGTGCCGGAAAATGTCGCCGCCGTCGATGCGCGGATGCAGGCGGGCTATTGGTCCGCGTTCGAACGAGCGCGGCAGATCAACCTCATGTGGCAGACCTGGGGCACCTACCGGTTCTTCTTCGATGTGTTCGGTATGATGCTAATTGGAATGGGATTGTTCCGGGCGGGTGTGCTGACGCTGGAGCGGCGGACGGGGCTGTATGTGGCGATGATGGCGGGGGGCTATGCCGTCGGGCTGACGGTGAATTTCCTGGAGACGCGCTGGATCATCGATCACCAGTTCGGCGCGCTCGCCTTCGCCCAGGCCAATGTCAGCTACGATCTCGGCCGGCTGGCGATGACGATCGGGCATCTGGGCGCGCTGCTGCTGTTCGTGCGATCTGGCATGCTCGGCTTCATCCGCCGCGCCTTCGCCGCGGTCGGGCAGATGGCCTTCACCAATTACCTGATGCACTCGGCGATCGCGCTGGTGCTGTTCGTCGGGCTCGGCTGGTTCGGCCAGCTCGAACGGTACCAGCTCTACTATGTCGTGGCGGGCATCTGGGCGTTCCAGATCGGGTTCAGCATGTTGTGGCTGTACTGGTTCCGCTTCGGTCCGCTGGAATGGCTGTGGCGCTGGCTCACTTATCTGCAGCGCCCGCCGATAAGGAGGGAAGCGGCATGAGACGGACGATCCCGATCCTGGCGGCGGTGATGTTGACCGCCTGCGGCGGCGCGGACGGCAACGCGACGGCCGAGGCGCCGTCCGCGCCGCAATTCGAGATGGCGGCCGGAGCAGCGCCGGACGCGCAACTGGCCCATGGCGAGCGGATGGCGCGCGTGCTCGGCTGCATGGGCTGCCATGGCGACGACCTGACCGGCGGGCCATGGATCGAGGAGCCGGCGCTGGCCGTGCTGTTCACGTCCAATCTCACCCGCGCCTTGCCGGGCTATAGCGACGCGCAGCTCGAACAGGCGTTGCGCGAAGGGACGCGGCCGGACGGATCGGACCTGTGGGAGATGCCGTCGAGCCTGTTCACGCAGCTGAGCGAGGCCGACATGGCGCCGCTGATCGCCTGGCTGCGCACCGTGCCGCCGGCCGGCGAGGCGCATCCCCGGATGGTGCTGGGCCCCGCCGGGCGCCAGATGATCGACGCCGGCCAGGTGAAGCCCGCCGCGCAGCATGTGCGCGAGGAGCGCGAGCAGGGGCCGCCGGCGCTCGACGGATCGCATGACTGGGCGCGCTACATGGTGCGCGCGACCTGCGCCGAATGCCATGGCATGAACCTGCAGGGCGGGCCGCCGCCCGCGCCCGGAGCCGCCGCGCGGCCCGATCTGGTCATCGCCGGCGCCTATTCGCGCGACGAATTCCGCCAGTTGCTGCGCACCGGCGCGGCGACGGGCGGGCGGCAGCTCGCGCTGATGGCCGAGGTGGCGCGCGGGCGCTACGCCCATCTGACCGACCGCGAGATCGACGCGATCCACGCCTATCTGGTTGCGCGGGCGAACCGGCCGCAGTGAGATTTGTGCACGCAGCAGCCCGACGCTAGAGTTTCCTTCTGAAACTCGGGGAGTCGTCGCCATGATCGTCTATGGTTCGTCCTTGTCGCCGTTCGTGCGCAAGGTGCTGGTCTTCGCCGCCGAGAAGGGCATCGCGGTGGACAGCAAGGTGGTCGTGCCCGGCGCCGACGATCCGGATTTCCTGGCGGCGAGCCCGTTCCGCAAGATCCCGGCGCTCCAGGACGGCGATTTCCGGGTCTGCGATTCCTCGGCGATCATCGCCTATCTCGATGCGCTGAAGCCGGCGCCGGAGCTGATCCCGGCCGATCCGAAGGACCGGGCGCGGACGATCTGGTACGACGAATTCATGGATACGATCCTGTTCGAATGCGGGCGCAAGCTGTTCTTCAACCGGATCGTCGCGCCGATGCTGACCGGCAAGCCGGGCGACCTGGCGGCGGCGGACAGGGCCGAGCGGGAGGAATTGCCGCCGCTGCTCGACTATCTGGAGGGCGTGATCCCGGAGAGCGGGTTCCTCGTTGCGGACCGGCTGACGCTGGCGGACATCGCGGTGGCGGCGCCGTTCGTCAATTTCCGGCATCTCGGGATCGCGCCCGATCCGGCGACGCAGCCGAAGCTGGCGGCCTGGGTCGATGCGATGCTGGCGCGGGAGAGCTTCGCGCCGCTGGTGGCGCGCGAGACGGCCTTCCTCACGCGGATGGCGGCCTAGCGCGGAGCGCAGGCGGCGCGGTCGCCGGCGAGGCAGGCGGCGACGCGGGCCTCATGCGCGGCGCGCTGGCGCGCGACGGCGCGGCGGTGCGCCTCGATCGCGGCCCGGTGATCGGCCTCGATGCGGGCGGCCTCGGCATCGCGATCGAGCAGCGCCCGTTCGTAATCGGCCCGGTCCTGTTCGGCGCGCAGGCGGGCGGCCTCCTGATCGGCGGCGACCTGTGCGTTCAGGCGGGCGACGAGCGGCGCCTCGACGGCGTTGATCTCCCGGCGGCGCTGCTCCTGCAGCGCCTGCCAGGCGAGATCGGCCTCGGTCGGCGGCGGCGGCGGATCGATGGCGACCGGAGCGCCCAACGCATCGCCGGACAAGCCCGCCGGCGGCGCGGGCGACGGATCGTTTTCCGGATAGAGGGCGGCGGAGGGGGGCAGCTCGGTCGTGCCGATCCGGCCGGGGACCGGCGCGGGAGCGGGGCGAGCCCTGGGCGGCGGCGGACGCAGCAGCGGCGCGAACGGGCGTTCGGGCGCCGCCGCGGCGGGCTCCGGCTTTTCGGGCGCTTCGGCCCCGTCGTCCGGCAGCGCGTCGAGCAGATCGCCGAGCGGGCGATCGCGGTCCTGCGCGGCGGCGGGCGCGGCGAGCCCGAGCGCGGCAAGGCCGGCGAGGGCCAGGCATGGCAATGTCGTTCGCATCGTGCGCATCTTCCCATTCAGGGGCTGAGCGCGCCCTGAACGGCGACAACGCGCGATGCGGCGGGAGGTTCTATCGCCGCGCCGCCGCGGCCGGATCAGTCGGCCGTGTCGGAGACGGTACGGCCGACCGATTCCACATCGCGGCCGATGCCGCGCACCGTGTTGCAGGCGGTGAGGATCATTACGGCGCCCATCAGGAGAGCGATTGTGCGCATGGCGATTTCCTTATCGAGACGGGAAATCTCTGGCATCGTTTCGCGCGTGCCGCAATATGGGCGGGGATGGACGCTATCGGGCGATGGCGCGGAGGGGACATTGATTTGAGGGGGGACCAGCCCGAGCCGATGACTCATCATGTCGATGTCGATCAGGCGCTGGCAACACTCGATTATCGGGAGATGGTCGCGTTGTCCAAAATGTTTGAGCGCTGGGCGCTGAACGAAGAGAATATCACCGACGAGCGGCGCACCGATCTGATCAAATGGTCGGCCGATTATGAAGCGCTGGCCGCCTTCGCCGGCTCCGACTGGATCGCCACCGATCCGACCGAACCGCCCAGCCTCATCGTGTTCATGGCGCGGCGCGAACTCGCCTCGCGAAGCTAACGGCGCGCCTTACCCACCCCTAGGTTGTATCGACATTCAACTCTTTTCTCTCCCCGAGGGGGAGAGGGCTGGGGTGAGGAGGTTCGGCGACCGAGAATAGCCACGACCGCCCGACACCCTCACCCTACCCTCTCCCTCAAGGGAGAGGGAGCTATGGGTTGAATGTCGATACAACCTAACCCTCTCTGGAAGGGAGGGGGATTGGAAGGGGATAGGGCGGCGGGTATTTCCCGTTGCGGGAAATTCTGTTGCTTCCCAATATGGGAAATGATAAGGGCGATAGATGCGGCTGATCGCGCGGAGCACATTGGTCCGGTTCGCCGAGCGGCATCCGCAAAGCCGGGCGTCGCTGGCGCACTGGGTGAGCGTGACGAAGGCGGCGAGCTGGGCCAATGCCGCCGACGTGCAGGCGAGCTTTTCCAAGGCGAAGGCGCTGAACGGAGAGCGGGTCCGGTTCGAGGTGGCGGGCGGCGATTACCGGATGATCGCCGCCTTCGATTTCCGGCGCGGCATCGCGTTCGTGAAGTTCATCGGCACCCATGCCGAATATGACCGCATCGACGCACTGACGGTGAGCGAGTTTTGAGGAGTGGCAGTCATGGAGATCAGACCGATCCGCACCGACGAGGATCATCGCGCGGCGCTCGCCGAAATCGACGCCTTGTGGGGCGCGGCGGAAGGCACGCCCGAGGGCGACCGGCTGGATGTGCTGGCGACGCTGGCGGAAGCCTATGAGGACCGGCGCTGGCCGGCGGCGGAGCTCGATCCGGTCGAGGCGATCGAGGCGGCGATGGCCAGCGAAGGTTATGACCGCGCCGACCTGGCGGCGCTGATCGGCCAATCGCGCGCGACCGAAATATTGCGCCGCCGCCGCGCGCTGACCCTGCCGATGATCCGCAAGATCGCCGCCGCGTGGCACGTGCCCGAGCAGGTACTGGTGAAGGATTATGAGCTGCGGCGGGACGCGGCCTGAGGCGAAGGGCGCGGCAGGCACGTTGATTTGAGCGTAAAAGGGAAAGGCAGGGCTTCGACAGGCTCAGCCCGAACGGGCAAGGGTGGGTGAAAATATAATAACCAAATCGGTAAAAATAGCTTGACAGCGATGCGCTGATATGGCACAAGACGGGCGAATGTGCACTTAACATACTCAAGCGGACCTGCTAGGTGAAAACCATGGGACCGCTGGAACGGGACTTTACAAGTCTTCCCCTTGGTGCGCAGCATCCCACAGAGGAGTGGGATGATATGGCTAGCTCAAGTCGCAATGTAGTGAACCTCGACGCACTCATTCAGCGTGCCGATCTTCTCAGCCCAGCCAGCACCGTGACTGGCAAGACACACGCCATCCGTATTAGCGACCTTCAGACAGACAGCGCAATTTATGACATGCTGCGAAAGCCTGACTTTCAGCGAGAAACAGCTAACTGGTCACCTCAGCAAGTGGCAATTCTCATCCAAACTTTTGCTGAGCAAGATCTCATCCCTTCGATGATCTTGTGGCAGAACGGACCGCATATTTTTGTAGTGGATGGTGCTCATCGACTGAGTGCTTTGGTAGCATGGGTGAGAGATGACTACGGGGCGGGCGTTATGTCTCAAAGCTACTTCCGCACAATCTCTTCCCACCAGCGCGCCATGCACGACAAAACGCGCGAGTTGGTGGCTGGCAGCGTGGGGCCATGGGAGAAGTTTCGGGCCACGAACAGCGCCTTTATGGTGAAGGGACTTGATGCGCAGTGGATTGAAAATCGGGAGCCTCAGCAGGTCGCCGAAGCGTTTATCCGCATCAACAGAGGTGGCACAGAAATAGACGCTCTAGAGGTCCGAATTGTTCGTGCTCCTCGGGCTGCGTTATCAGTCACCACTAGGGCCATTACCCGCGGTGGCGGAGGCCATTCATATTGGCAGCATTTCACGGACGCCGCCGCGCGCGAACGCGTTCCGAAGCTCGGCGCTGAGATTTATGATTTGCTGTTTCACCCGCCCCTCGAAACTCCGATCAAGACTATGGATGTCCCGCTCGCCGGTTCCGAATATAATTTGGGTGTAGTGAGGTTGGCCTTCGACTTGGTCGCACTTACCAATAATATCCCTGTACCGGATTCAACGCGCAGAAGTGCAAGTACGGCTGATAAGCCGCCGCCTGACGACATTAGCGGAGAAGACACCGTCAAGTATCTTCATATCACTTTGCGTAAGCTACGTTTAATCTTGTCGAATCATAAATCGTCATTAGGTCTTCATCCCGCTTTGTATTTCTACACGGCGGGTGGCTCTTTCCAGCCAGCAGCCTTGCTCAACATGATCGCGTGGTTGGATGATCTGGAAAAGGAGGGAAGGCTGGATGTTTTCCGAAAGCAGAGAGGCGCCTTCGAGACACTACTCCTAGCCCACCCTGTTATTGTGAAACCGGCTACGCACAAGCTCGGCAGCGGCGCGCGCACCCGTAAGAGAATGCTCGCCTTGTTCAATAAGGTGCTTGGTCTGTTGGAGGCGAACTCAGGCAGAGGGCCGGAGTGGGCTGCAGGTAGAACCTGGAATATGCTCCAGAATGAATTTCCGCATCTGGCGTCGGACGAACGGGAGCAGGCTGAGGAAGGAGAAGGCGCACAGGCTGGCGCCAAATTTACAGGTAAGGCCAAGAGCGCCGCGACGTTTGCCGATCTTGCTTCAGTCCCG
The DNA here is from genome assembly GCA_019635535.1 of Sphingomonas sp. Lineage (NCBI taxonomy): Bacteria > Pseudomonadati > Pseudomonadota > Alphaproteobacteria > Sphingomonadales > Sphingomonadaceae > Sphingomonas > Sphingomonas sp. The sequence continues at coordinate 2,281,422 of JAHBZH010000001.1, read as the reverse complement.
CGATGCGCACTCTGCGGTGGCCTTTTGCATCGCAACGGAAAGACCTTAGATCATTCGGTTAAACGTGCCGATGGCGGCTCGTCTGGTAAGGGCAATCGCCGGTGGGTCCATCCGCGGTGCAATAGTGAAAGGGATAAGGATGAACGAGGCGAACAAAAAACATGAGGAAGTGGAAATAGCGCGCCGTCGTGACGAAGTGGTCAAGCGTATGCTTGCCACCCCACCACAACCCAAGAAGGCGAAAGCTAAGACTTAGTGCGCCACCGCTGATTACGGGGCCTCCGTCCCGGCTTGGCCGTTTCAGGACGCCCGCTGGTGAGGTTGTTGGCAGGTCAGGCGGCGACCGACCGCACCCTGAATGGCGACCTTGGCCCGATCAGCGTCGTTAAAGCCATTGGCTTCACGGTAGCAGTAGCGGAAATCGAACTCGGTCAGATACCGGCTCAAATAGTGCTGACCGCAATGCTGGTAGATGCCGCGCATCCCGCGCTTGAAGATAGAGAAGAAGCCCTCGACGGTGTTGGAATGAATGTCGCCGCGAACATATTCACCGCGACCGTGAAGGGTGCGACCATGGGCGGCGAAGCCCTTGCCGATCTTCCAATACATGCGGGCCTCATCCGTCATTAGACGGGCTTCGCGGGCGATGTTGGACAGGATGATCGGGTGGATTTCATCGGCGCGGGTGTTCTCGATCGTGAAGGAGCGAACCTGGCCGGTATTGCGCTCGACCAGCGACAGCACCGCCATCTTGTGAGCGTTTCCAGCGACGGCGGCATCCTTGCCCTTCTTGCGGCCAATGTAGGTTTCATCGGCTTCCACGGCGCCGCCGTCACCGCCCATAGGGCTGTTGTCAGTCGGCTTCATCGCTTCGCGGATACGGTGCGCCATGAACCATGCGGTCCGGTAGGAACCGAAACCAAGCATCCGCTCTAACTGCTTTGCGCTCATGCCCTTCTTGCTGGCCACAATAAGATGGGTGGCGAGCAACCACTTGTGCAAAGGGATATGCGACCGCTCATAGATCGTCCCGATGGTGGCGGTGAACGGCTTACGGCAGTCGCGGCATTTATAGAGGCCGGGGCGAGTGCTCTTACCCTGCATGAGGTGTGAATTATCGACCGATCCGCAATGCGGGCAGATGCGACCATCGGGCCAGCGGATCGCCTCAAAGTGAGCGCGGGCTGCATCCTCATTGGTGAAAATAGGGTCGGTTAGCTTTGTCATGCCCTCTGACTACCCCGCTCTCGCATGGTATGTCAAGTGCACATTCGCCACAAGACGCACAAGCTGGACACATGTGCCGATTCGCCGACGGGCTCCCAATTCGGGAGCCCGTTTTCGTTTCGGCCGGAGGAGCGGGCGATGGATCGGGACGGGGCGCAAGCGATACAAGGCGCACAAGAGGCACAAGAGACATTCGTGTCGGGCGGGAAGGCCGGGCGGCAGGTGCGCAAGGTGCGCAAGGACGGGTGGAGCGCCAAACGGCGCGAAATCTTCCTCGATCATTACGCGGCCAGCGCCAATGCCGGCGAGGCCTGCCGCGCCGCCGGCATGTACGAGGGCGCCGCCTATCAGCTGCGCCGCCGCGATCCCGATTTCGCCCGGCAGTATGACGAGGCGCACGCGGTCGCCTTGCTGCGGCTGGAGGAGATGGCCGTGCGCTATGCCGCGACGGGAGGGCGGACGGCCCCGGTCGAGCCCGGCGAAACGCCGCCGGGAGACATCGCGACATTCGATCCCGAACTGGCGCTCAAGGTGCTCAGCCGGCCATGGCCGGGCCGGGCGGGCCGCGCGCCGCGCCGGGGCGCCCGGCTCCGCCGCGCGAGCAAGGCGGAGCTCACCGCGGCGATCCTGCGCCTGCTCGACGCGCTGGACCGCCGGCTGGCGAGGCAAAGCAAGTGAGCGAAGCGGAGGCGCTGCGCGCCGCGATCCACGCGCTCGCGCGGCGCGCGCCGGAAGAGCGGGCCTGGGTCGCCGCGCGGCTGACCGATCCGGAGAAGCGCGCCTTCGGCGAGGCGTGGGAGATCCTGGCCCATGACGGCCAGCTGCCGCCCGAGGGCGGCTGGCGGGTGTGGCTGATGCTCGCCGGGCGCGGCTTCGGCAAGACCCGGGCCGGCGCGGAATGGGTGAGCGCGCTGGCGCGGGCCGACGGGGACCTGAGGATCGCCCTGGTCGGCGCGACGATCGACGAGGTCGAACGGGTGATGATCCGGGGCGAAAGCGGGCTGAAGGCGGTCGCGCGGTTCGATGAGGAACTGCCCTGGTACCGGACGCGCGGGCTGCTGGAATTTCCGAGCGGGGCACGGGCCTTCGCCTATTCGGGCGCCAATCCCGACGGGCTGCGCGGGCCGGAGCATCATATCGCCTGGTGCGACGAGCTGGCCAAATGGGCCTATCCCGAGGCGACCTGGACGAATCTGTTGCTGGGCCTCAGGCTGGGCGAGGAGGCGCGGGTGCTGGTGACGACGACGCCCCGGCCGATCGCCCTGATCCGCACGCTGAAGGAGAGCCCCGACACGGCAGGGACCGGCGGGCGCACCGCGGACAATGCGTACCTGCCGGACGATTTCGTGGCGGCGATGACCGATCTGTACGGCGGCACGCGGCTGGGCCGGCAGGAGCTGGACGGGGAGCTGATCGAGGAGGCGGACGGGGCGCTGTGGACGCGCGCGCTGATCGAGAAGAGGCGCGCCACCGCCCCCGCGACGCGGCGCCGGGTGGTGATCGGGGTCGATCCGCCGGCGGGCGGGGGCGGCTGCGGCATCGTCGCCTGCGCTTTGGGCGCGGACGGCATCGGCTATGTTCTGGACGATTGCAGCGTCGAAGGACTGAGCCCCGAGGGCTGGGCGCGGGCCGTGGTGCGCGCCGCCGAGCTGTGGGAGGCGGACCGGGTGGTGGTCGAGACCAATCAGGGCGGCGAGATGGTCGAGGCAATGCTCCGCGGCGTGGATTGCGCCTTGCCGGTGCGGCCGGTGACGGCGCGGTTCGGCAAGGGACTGCGGGCCGAGCCGGTGGCGCTGCGCTTCGAGGCGGGCAAAGCGTTGTTCGCGGGCGGTTTTCCCGAGCTGGAGGACCAGCTCTGCGGGATGACCGTGGCGGGTTATGAGGGGCCGGGGCGGTCGCCGGACCGGGCCGATGCGATGGTCTGGGCGATGGCGGAGTTGCTGTTGGGCAAGGCGCGGGCGCCGAGGGTGCGGGGGTTGTGATCGGCCCGAACGTCACGGCACCATTGTGCCGTGACGTCGAACGGGTTCGGGCGGGTTTAACCGCCCGACCCGCCGGCCGGACGGGCCGACTCCGACAATAGCTTCGGCGCCGCTTCGCGTCCGCGGCGCTATTGTCGGGACGGCCACGTCTTAAAAAGGCACGCCATAATAGCCGTACACACGCTCGCCGTAGACGCGGTCGTAGGTCGGCTCCTTGCCGGGCTCGTACCAGGGCGCGCCTTCGAGGCGCTGCTTGTCGATGTCGACGACATAGCCGCCCCGGTCGGTGTCGTAATCGAGCGTGTCCCAGGGGAGCGGATAGTAACGCTCGCCCAGGCCGAACAGGCCGCCGAAGCTCATCACCGCGTAATCGACGCGGCCGCTGCGCTTGCCGACCATGAAGTTCCTGACCGAGCCGAGCTTCTCGCCGTCGCGGTTATAGACATTGGTGCCTTCGACCTTGTCGGAGGCGATGAGATCGGTGGTTTCGCTGCGCGCGACGGTGCGATCGACGGTGTCGTAGGCCATGACGATAGGCTCCTCGTTACGGGGGGTTAAGGGTTCGGATTCAACGATTTAGACCGCGCGTCGTTCCGGTGGGGCGGCGATGCGGGGGAAAATTCCGGCAAGCGCCGGCGATCATGGAGAGACGCATGAAATGGTGGTTCGGCCGCAAGGCCGCCCGGGATGCCGGGCGGCCTTTTCTGTTTGGCGGATGGGGTGCCGGCGTAAGCGGGGAGCCCTGGCCGCGTTCCTACGAGGCGCGGGTGCGGGAGGCTTATCTCGGCAATCCGATCGCGCAGCGCGCGCTCGCCGCGATCGGGCTGACCGACGACAATGCGCGGCGCGACATGGACGAGCTGCGCGAATTGCTGCGGGCCTGGCGCGACGCGAAGCGATCGGCGCGCGAGGCGGTGGTGAGTTGGCTGGTGCGGATCGCGCTGGCGCTGCTGGTGGCGGGGATCGCGCTCCGGGCCGGGCTGCTGGAGATGCTGCGTGGGTAGGCGAGGCCGAGGGCTCGCTGCGCTCGCCACCCACCCCTCGATCCCCTCCCTTGAAAGGGAGGGGAGGTGATGCGGTTCGCCGGTTATGCGGCCGTGTTCGGACATCCGGACCGGGGCGGGGACGTGGTGCGAGCCGGGGCGTTCGCGCGGAGCCTCGCGCGGGGCGTACGTTCAGCGGCGCGATTACCGTTGATCGAGCGCAGAACCAGAAGATCGTGCTGCGCGGCTCCTCGCAGGGCCAGATCAACGTGCGGGACGGCTCCAACAACAACATGCTCACAATCGTCGGACAGTCGAACAATTTTGGCGCGGTCAATGCCACTGATGACGGCTGGCTGTTCCAGTTCACGGCGACACAGGCGACTTTCGCCGGTATCGTGCTCGCCGAAGGCAGTCTCGAACTGGGCTATCGCGACATTCCGCGCGTGACGGGCGGGATCGAGCGGGGCAAATGCCATGCGGCCAGCAGCGGCGTCACGCTCAACACCGGCGCGGCGGCGGGCAGCACCTATTCGATCTACAACGACAGCGGATCGGCGATCACGATCACGCAGGGCAGCGGCCTCACGCTGCGGCTCGCCGGAACCGGCACGACCGGCAACCGAACGCTGGCGGCACGCGGCTTCGCGACGATCTGGTTCAACGGCACGACCGAGGCGATCGTCTCCGGCGCGGGGGTTTCGTGATGCTGGGCGCGGCCATCGCGGCGCGCGCGATCGGCGCGGCGGGACGGCGCGTGCTGGCGAGCGAGCAGACCGGCCCCAGGCCGGCCGGGACATCCGAGACGAACCGGATCGCGGCGGATCCGCGCGACGCGCGGGCGACGCGGCCATGAATGAAGGAGCGGGGCAATGGGCTTCTATCTGAAGGACCCGCAATCGCGGGTCGATTATGCGATCGACTGGGGCGGCTACATGGACGGGCAGGCGATCGCCGAAAGCATATGGTCGGCGACGCCGGACGAAGCCGGCGGCATCGTGGTGGAGGCGGCGAGCTTCGACCTCAATCGCAGCGCCGCGCGCATCGCGGGCGGGCTGGCGGGGCGCGTCTACAGTGTCGCCAACCGGGTGACGATGTCCGACGGCAGCGTGGACGAGCGATCGATCACGCTGCGCGTGGAGGAGAGGTGATGACCCTGCCGGCGACCGAGGCGGGGCCGATCCCCGTGCCGATCGGCGAGCTCAGAGCCTGGCTGCGGATCGAGGGCAGCGCCGAGGACGCGATCCTGGCGGGGCTGATCCGCGGTGCGGCGGCGGTCTGCGAGGCGTTTCTCGGGCGGTTGCTCGTCGCCCGCACCGTCGAGGAGACGATCCCGGCCCCGCGCGGCTGGACGCGGCTGGCGTCGGCGCCGGTGCGGGCGATCGAGACGGTCGCGGCGGACGGCACGGCCGAACCGCTGCCGACCGATGCCTATGCGATCGACATCGACGCGGCGGGCGAAGGCTGGGTGCGGCTGACCGGGCCGATCGCGGCCGGGCGGGTGCGCGTCGGTTACCGCGCCGGGCTGGCGGAAGACGCTGCCGACCTGCCGGAGGCGATCCGTCAGGGGATCGTGCGGCTGGCGGCGCATCTCCACGCGCATCGCGAGGCGAACGGGCCGGGCGCCCTGCCGCCGCCGGCATCGGTCACGGCCCTGTGGCGGCCCTGGCGCCGGCTGAGAATGGGATAAGCAAGGATGTTCGAGAAACTGAGCGCGCATGCCGACAGGCGCGCGCGCGAGAAAGCCGACGAACGCACGCGTAAGATCGCGGCGCGGCTGGCCGCGCAGGCGTCGCCGGGCGTCCAGACCGAGGCCGGGCCGGACGGCGTGCGGATTGCCGGGCGCGGGCTCGCCCGGCGCTTCGCGCTCGATCCGGCCCTGCGCTGGCTGACGATGGGAGCATTGCGATGAGCGCGGGTGAGGCGCTGGCCAAGGCGGCGACGGCGAAACTGGCCGGGATCGCCGGGCTCAGCGGAATCTTCGACGCCCGGCCGTGGCAGGCGGCGCACCCCTATGCGACGGTGGACGCCGGCGCGGAAGCGGACTGGAGCCACAAGACCGGCGCGGGACGCGAGGTCCGGCTCGCCATCGCGATCCGCGACAAGGGCGAACGGCCTGAGCGGTTGCGGCGGCTGATCGCGGCGGCCGAGGCGGCAATGGCCGGACCGGACATGGCGACGGGTGGCTGGCGGATCGTCAGCCTGGCCTTCCTGCGCATGCGGATCGTTCCGGACGGGCGCGACGGCTGGATCGGCACGATCGACTATCGCGCCCGCATGCTGGCGATCGAGGGCTGACCGGTGGAGCTATTGCGGCGTTTCGGGCGCGTCGGCCTGAGGTTCTTCGGTTTGCGGCTCGCTCGACGCCTGGGCCTGCGGGGCCGCGGCGCCCATTTCGTCGCGATACATCTCGATGAAATTGGCGCGCAGGTCTTCCATCGTGATCCGCGCATCCTCTTCGGCGCGCGCACGACCGCCGCCGGCGCGGACATCGCGCTGGATCAACGCCTCGCGGAAGGAGGTGGCCTGACTGGTGCACTGGGCGCCAATGCCCCGCTCGAAAGCATCGGGAGCCACGTTCTGCTCCATGCTCTCGTTCAAATATTGGCGCAGGCAACTCGAATAGCCCTGACGGGCGGTGTTGATCGCCTCGGTCTGCCCCATCGCGGCGAGCGCAAGCAGAATTGAAAGCATCCGAACCCCCAAATTTTTCATTTGCTTGACGGAAAGGAGATTGCGCCATGGGCGCCGAAAAAGGAAGTGCATTCTTGCTCAAGATCAGTGGCGGGGAAGACCCGCCCGCCTATGCGACGGTGGCCGGGATGCGGACCACGCAGATGTCGGTGAACGGCGAGGCGGTGAACGTGACGTCCAAGGATTCCGGCGGTTGGCGCGAGCTGCTGTCCGGGGCGGGCATTCGCTCCGTTTCCGTGGCGGCGAGCGGGATCTTCACCGGCTCGGCGGCGGAGACGCGGCTCAGGACCAATGCGCTCGCGGGGGCGCTCGACGAGTACGAGCTGAGCTTCGAAAGCGGCGAGCGGATGCGCGGGCGCTTCCTGGTGACGCGGCTCGATTATGCCGGCGATCACAATGGCGAGCGGACCTATGCGCTGGCGCTGGAAAGCTCCGGCACCGTGGCGGCGATATGAGCCGGCCGGCCAATCCGGCGCGGGGCGAGGTGGCGATGCTGGTGAGCGGCACGGTTCTGGTGCTGCGGCCCAGCTTTTCCGCCTTGGTCGCGGCGGAGGAAGAATTGGGGCCGCTTTTCGCGCTCGTCGAGCGGGCGGCGGAGGGGCGGCTGACCCTGGCCGAGATGGCGGGCCTGTTCTGGCATTGCGTCCACGAGCGGCCGGAAAGCTGCACGCGCGAGGCGATCGGCGTGGCGGTGGCGGAGGGCGGGCTCGTCCGGGCGACGCCGGTGCTGAAGGCGCTGCTGACGCAGATATTGCAAGGGCGTGTTTAGCGAAAGCGCGGCGCGGCTGGCGGGCCTGGCCGGCGTCTTGCTGGGCTGGCGGCCGGACGAGTTCTGGGCGGCGACGCCGGCGGAGCTGACGGCGGTGCTGAATGCGATGACAGGCGGCGAGGAGCCTTGCGCGACGCAAGGCGACCTGGCGCAGCTGATGGAGATGTTTCCCGATGGATGAGGAAATCGAGCGGCTGGTGATCGGCGTGCGGGCCGACACCGCCGCCTTCGCGCGCGACGTGGCGGCGATGAAGGCCGAGCTGGACGGGCCGCTGGCCGGCGGCGCGGAGCGGGCCGGGCGGGCGCTGGAGACGGCGCTGGCGCGGGCGCTCCGGACCGGGCGGCTGGGTTTCGAGGATCTGAAGCGGGTGGCGCTGTCGGCGATGGCGGAGATCGCCACCGCCTCGATCCGCACCGGGCTCGGCGCCTTGCTGGGCGGCGGCAGGGGGTTGGGCGGAACGATCGGGGCGCTGCTCGGCGCGATCGGCGGGCTGCCGGGGCGCGCGGCCGGCGGGCCGGTGGCGCCGGGGCGGCCCTATCTGGTCGGCGAGCGCGGGCCGGAGCTGTTCGTGCCGACCGCGAGCGGGCGGGTGGAGGCGATGGGAACCCAAGGGGCGCGCGAGGTGCGGGTGAGCATCAGCATCAACGCGCCGGCGGGCGAGCCGGCGGGAGCGCTCAAGGCGTCGAGCCGGCAGGTGGCGCGGGCCGTCAGGGCGGCGCTGATGCGGGTGGAGGATTGAGCGTGGGACATTGGCTCGCCCCGCCCGGCAGCGCGAAAGCGCTCGGGACCGTCAAACGGTTCGACGCGCGTTACTGGACCGTCGATTTTCCGCGGCCGATGATGGCGAGCGCGGTGACGACCGGGCCGAACGCGCTTCGGATCGAGGCGGTGTTCTACAAGGCGGACGATCTGGCGGGGCTGATCTGGGACGCGGAGGATCGGTGGGATCATCCGCTGCTGAAATATCGGACGGACAGGGACTTCAGGCGGTGCCGGCTGTCCTTTCGCTGGCGGTCGGGCGGGCTGGTGCCGCTGGATGCGGTGCACGGGCCGACCTTGACCATCGAGGGGCGGGACGCGAGCGGGGCGGCGCGGAGCTGGTTCGTGCGGCTGTGGAATTATGCGCAAGGATCGCCGGAGGATGCGGCGGTGAGCCTCGACTTCGCGGCGCTGGCCGGGGGGTGGGACAAGGACGATCCGGTGTGGGCGGGCGATGTGGACCGGATGTTCATCTCGCTGGTGCCGCCCGGCTACACCGATACCGACGAGATGTTGCCGGCGCCGGCCGAGGGCTGGGCGGAGATGCAGGGCATCGCCTGCGACGGCTCCGGATCGGTGCTGGCGATCGGCGACACGATCGTGCCGGAGCATGAGCTGCGGATCGCGACGGGCTATGACGATCTCTATCACCTGACGCCGGAGCGGATGCTGCACAATGTGCTGCGGCTCGGCTATCGCGGGCTCATCAATCATTATGTCGGCATGAGCCATTATTTCCGGCTCGACGGTGCCCTGAAGGTGACCGGCGCGCTGAACGCGCCCTGCGCGGCCTGGCATGCGGATTTCCTGGCGCGGGCGAAGACGCTGGGGTTCGAGGCGATCCTGTCGCTGAGCTACGAACTGCTCGACGCGCATTGCCCGGAGGCGTGGAAGCAGCGGGACGGGGAGGGCAACCCGGCGCTGACCGGGTGGGAGCCGCCCTCGGCCCTGCTGTCGCCGGCCAATGAGGCGGCGATGGGGTGGTTGCGGGACGTGGCGACGGCCTTTGCGGGGCTGGCCGTGGCGGCAGGGCAGCGCGTGCGGTTCCAGGTCGGCGAGCCCTGGTGGTGGGTGACGGGTGAGGGGCGCATCTGCCTTTATGACGACGCGGCGGTGGCGGCGTTCGATCCGGTGGCGATCGCGGACGTGCGCGGGGCGCTCGATGCGGCGCAGATCGCTACGCTGGACGCGGCGGGGGCCGTGCTGGCGGCCTCGACCGCGGCCTTGTGCGATGCGGTGCGGGAAGTGGACGAGGATGCCGAGATATTGCTGCTCGTCTTTCTGCCGACCGTGCTGGAGGGCGAAGAGGTGAAGCGGGCGAATGTGCCGCTTGGCTGGGCGTCGCCGGCCTTCGATGTGCTCCAGCTCGAGGATTATGACTGGATCACCGCCGGGCGCTCCGGCGCGACGGGGCCGGCGGTGGCCGAGATGGAAGCGCGGCTCGGCTATCCGGTCGCCGAGCAGCATTATCTGGCCGGCTTCGTGCTGAACGCGGAGGATCGCGGCCAGTGGCACGCCATTGCAGCGGCGGCCGAAGCGGCGCGCCGGCGGGGGACGGCGGAGACGTTCTTCTGGGCGCTGCCGCAGGTGCTGCGCGACGGGTTCACCTGGTTTGAAATCGGAGACAAGGACGTGGACGCTTTCGACGATGTGCGTTTTCCCATCAGCCTGGGGCGCGAGGCGAGCGTGGAGCCGGCTTTCTCGACCGCGATCGCGACGACGGCAAGCGGGGCGGAGCAGCGCAACGCGGAATGGGCCGATGCGCGGCTGCGCTTCGATGCCGGGCCGGGCGTGCGGGGCGAGGCCGATTTGCACACGCTGATCGCTTTCTTCCGGGCGCGGCGCGGGGCGGCTGTGGGCTTTCGGTTCGAAGATCCTTTCGACAATAGTTCCAACGGGATGACGGGCGAAGCTGAGGCCACTGATCAAGCGATCGGGACGGGCGACGGAGCGCGGACCGACTTCGCGCTGATCAAGCATTATGGCGGGCAGGAGCGGCGGATCACGCGGCCGGTGGCGGGAAGCGTGCGGGTCGCGGTGGACGGTGTGGAGCGGATGAGCGGCTGGGCGCTGGGCGAAGGAGGCGTGGTGAGCTTCGCCGAGCCGCCGGCCGACGGTGCGGCGGTGACGGCGGGTTTCCGCTTCGACGTGCCGGTACGCTTCGCCGAGGACCGCCTGAGCGTGAGCCGCGCCACCTTCGCGGCGGGAGAGATTCCGTCCGTGCCGTTGATCGAGATTCGGGAAAGCTGATCGCTCTTTCAAGAGAGCTGGATTCCCGCGTGCGCGGGAATGACGATGGTGGGTGGATATGGCGGATTTTCTGGCGCGGGACCTGATCAGCTTCGCCCTGTGCTGGCGGCTCGAGCGACGGGACGGGGTGGCGATCGGGTTCACGGCGCACGACCGCGATCTGGTGGTTGACGGGCTGGTCTATCGCGCGGCGCCGGGGATGCTGCCGTCGGCGATCACGCTGTCGGACGGGTTCGCGGCCGACGCGCTGGACGTGAAGGGCGCGCTGACCAGCGACGCGATCCGGGCCGGCGATCTTGCCGCCGGGCGCTGGGACGGGGCGGCGGTGGCGGTCTTCATGACGGACTGGGAGGCGCCGGGCGTGGAGCGGCTGGAGATCGCGCGCGGGGTGCTGGGCGAGGTTTCGACCGAGGGCGAGAGCTTCGAGGCGGAGCTGAAGGGGCCGGCCGCAATGCTGGACCGGCCGGTGGTCGAGCAGACCTCGCCGGAATGCCGGGCGATGCTGGGCGACGCGCGCTGCCGGATCGACATGGCGCCGCGCACGCGGCTGACGCGGATCGCGGCGGTAGTGGACGAGGACGCGATCGAGGTGACGGGCGCGGCGGCGGGGAATGCCTATGGCTATGGCCGGCTGCGCTGGATCGGCGGGCGCAACAGCGGGCTGGAGAGCGCGATCTTGCGGAGCGAGGGGACGCTGCTGACGTTGCGGGAGCCGCCGCATTTCGTGCCCGAGGTCGGCGACCTGGTCGAGATTACCGAAGGGTGCGACCGGAGCCTGGCGACCTGCGCCGGGCGGTTCGGCAATGCGGCGAACTTTCGCGGCGAGCCGCACCTGCCGGGGATCGACCTGCTGACGCGCTATCCGGGCGGCTGAGGGCTGCCCACCCCTGACCCCTCCCGCGAGCGGGAGGGGGATTCAACCGAAGGAGAAGACCCATGCGACTGCGTGTCTGCGCGGGGCTGCTGGCGCTCGTCACGAGCGGCTGCGCCCATATTCCCGAACATGTGCTGGTGATCGTCGACGGGAGCCGGATCGAGCTGGTGAAGGCGCCGCCGGCCGAAGACGCGGACGATGAGGAAGAGTGAGGCGGCGCGGATCGTCGCGCGGGCGCGCGGCCTGATCGGCGTGCGCTTTCGGGCGCAGGGGCGCGATCCGGCGGCGGGGCTCGATTGCATCGGGCTGGTCGCGGCGGCGGCGGGGATCGCCGATCCGCCGTCCGGCTATGCGCTGCGCGGCGGATCGGCGGAGGTGCTGGCGAAGGGATTGCGCGCGGCGGGATTCCGGCCCGTCCGAGCGATGGAAGCGGGCGATGTGCTGACGCTGCGGACCGGGCCGGAGCAGCTTCATCTCGGCATCTGGACGGGCGACGGGCTGATCCATGCCGATGCCGGGCTGCGGCGGATCGTCGAGCGGCCGGGCGAACTGCTTTGGCCAGTGCTCGGCGTCTGGCGGCTGTGGCGCGGGAGGCGATGAATGGCGACCTTGATCCTGACCGCGGTGGGCACCGCGATCGGCGGACCGATCGGCGGCGCCGTCGGCGCGATCCTTGGCCAGCGGATCGACCAGGCGGTGCTCGGCCCCAAGGCGCGGCATGGGCCCCGGTTGGGCGATCTGGCTGTCCAGACCTCCACTTACGGCACCGCCATTCCGAAGCTGTTCGGGATGATGCGCGTGGCCGGGACGGTGATCTGGGCGACCGACCTCAATGAGACGCGGTCGTCCAGCGGCGGCGGCAAGGGGCAGCCGAAGACCGTCTCCTATGCCTATTCGGCGAGCTTCGCGGTGGCGCTGTCGGGACGGCCGATCCGCGCGGTGCGGCGGATCTGGGCGGACGGCAAGCTGCTGCGCGGCGCGGCGGGCGACTTCAAGAGCGCGACCGGATTTCGGCTTTATGTGGGCGACGAGGACCAGGCGATCGACCCGCTGATCGCTTCGGCCGAGGGCGTGGGGCAGGCGCCCGCCTTTCGCGGCATCGCCTATGCGATGTTCGAGAATTTCCAGCTTGCCGATTTCGGCAACCGCATTCCCTCGCTGACCTTCGAGGTCGAGGCCGATCCGGGGCCGGTGGCGATCGGGACGATCGCACATGAGCTGAGCGGCGGGGCGGTTGTTGCCGGGGAAACGCCGGTGCTGACCGGCTATGCGGCGAGCGGGGACAGCGTGCGCGGCGCGGTCGAAGCCCTGTCCGACATCGTGCCGCTGTCGCTGGCCGATCGCGACGGGATGCTGCGGATGCGCGCGGGGACGGACGCGCCGGTCGCGGTCGGGGCGGGCGAAGAGCGGGGACGCCGCCGGATCGTGCGGCGCGCGGCGGGCGCCGTGCCGGGCGAGGTCAGCATCGTTTATTACGATCCGGCGCGCGACTATCAGACCGGGCTGCAGCGCGCGAGCGTCGGCGGGACGGACGAGAGCAATGCCGATCGCCGGGCGCTGCCTGCGGCGGTCGATGCCGGCGCGGCGAAAGGGCTGGCTGAGCATCGGCTCGCCTGGTTGCGCGCCGGACGGGTCGGCGCCACGATCGGGCTCGGCTGGGCGCGTTGCGGACTGCGGCCGGGCGACGGCGTGGCGCTGGCGGGCGAAGCGGGGCGCTGGCGGGTAGATCGCTGGACGCTGGGCGCGGAGGGCCTGTCGCTGGAGCTGCGGCGGATGAGCGCCGGGGCGTTGCCGCCCGCGGCCGAGGCGGCGCCGGGGAGCGGCGTAAAGGAGGAGGATCGGCCGCACGGGCCGACGACCTTGCGGCTGTTCGACCTGCCGATCGGCGATTCGGGCGCGCAGCCCGTGCTGTTCGCGGCGGCGGCGGGCGTCGAGCCCGGATGGCGGCGCGCGGCGCTGCTGGCGAGCTTCGACGGCGGCGGCACCTGGCGCGAGCTTGGGCAGACGGCGCCGGCGACCATGATGGGCGTTGCGCTGACCATGCTGAAGCCGGGGGGAGCGGCCCTGTTCGATTTGTCGTCGAATGTCGAGATCGAGCTGCTGAACGATGCGATGTGGCTGGCGGGCGCGAGCGACGTGACGCTGGCCGGAGGCGTCAATCTGGCGCTGATCGGCGATGAGCTCGTTCAGTTCGGCGCGGCGACGTGGATCGCGCCGCGCCGCTTCCGTCTGTCGCGGCTATTGCGCGGACGGCGCGGGACCGAATGGGCTGCCGGGACGCACGAGGCGGGCGAGGCTTTCACGCTGATCGAGCGGGAAAGCCTGGCGGCGATCGTGGCACCGGCGGGAAGCATCGGCGGCGAGGCGCGCCTGACGGCCAGCGGGGTCGGGGACGCCGCGCCCGTATCGGCGGCGCTTGCCATCGTCGGGGAATCGCTGCGGCCGCCGTCCCCGGTCCATCTCGCGGCCGAGCGGAACGGTGCCGGCGACATCCTGATCCGCTGGGTCCGGCGCAGCCGGGGCGGCTGGGTCTGGCAAAGCGGCGCCGACACGCCGCTGGGCGAGGAGCGCGAAGCATATCGACTGACGTTGTCCGGTGACGGTTTCGCGCGGACGATCGTGCTCGATGCACCGCATCATGTCTATAGCGCCGCGCTGCAGGCCAGCGACGGATTGAGCGGCCCGCTCGGGATCGTGCTGTCGCAGATCGGCACGCATGCCGCGTCGCGACCCGCTTTGCTGACTTTCGAATAGGAGACCGATCCATGTCCGAGACGAGCGCGCGTTTCGCCTTGCCCTTCATCCTGCCCGGACAGGCGCAGAAGGAGATGTTTCATAACGAGGCGCTGGCCGCGATCGATTGCGCCCTGCACCCGTCCATCGAGGATGTCGCGATCGATCCGCCGGCGACGCCCGATCCGGGCGAAAGCTGGATCGTCGGCGCAGGCGCGGGCGGCGCATGGGCGGACCGGCAAGACACCATCGCGACGTGGACCGGCGGCGGATGGCGATTCACCGGGCCGACCCCCGGTCTCGTCGCCTGGGACAAGCACGCCGCCTTCTGGCGATACTGGACGGGCGCGGCATGGTCCGACGGCGGCTTGCCGGCGGCGTCCATCAACATCGCCGGACTTCAGGTGATCGGGCCGCGCCTTGCGGAGGTGCCAAACCCTTCGGGCGGAACGACAATCGACGCCGAAGCGCGCGCCGCGATCGATGCGGTCATTGCGACATTAAAGTCACATGGCCTGATCGAATGAAAAATCGTCTTTCTCCATGCAACCAGATCGACGGCCGCATCGTTACGCCGCGGTTCTGTAAGCTGCCGTTCATCTTCTTGGAGAACTGCGGCTTTTCAGCAACAGGTAGGTGGCGAACCGTGCTTGCGCCCAAACTCCGCTTACCGTAAGAAGTTCATCGTCGTTCCCGATCGGAACGCAGAAGAAAGGGGAAGATTTATGCGGAAGCTCGCCATTGTTGTGGCGCTGTCGTCCACCGTGATCGCGACTCCGGCACTTGCGCGCAACGGCGCCTGGTATGTCGGCGGCGATTTTGGTGCCATGATCGTCGAGGATATCGGGTTCGATTTTGGCCGAGCCACCAGCATTCCGGGTGGCAGTGCGCAGGTCGAAATCGATCACGAATATGGCTTCGATGGCGCGCTCTTCGTGGGCTACGATCTCGGCTCTTTCCGGATCGAAGCCGAAGTTGCCTACAAGCGGGCGGATCTGGAAGCCGTCGAGACGGCCATCGGCCTGCCGGGCTCCTCCAACCCGACCGGCGCAGCTTTCCCGCAGACCGTCTATTCGCCGGTCGGTGGCAACACCAGCGCGTTGAGCTTCATGGTCAACGGCCTGATCGACTTCGGCGACGATGAGGGCCTGAGCGGCTTCATCGGCGGCGGCGTCGGCATCGCGCGCGTCGACTACAACAATCAGCGGATCTTCGCCAATCAGGGCGCCTTCCTCGACGATTCCGACACGCGCTTCGCGTGGCAGATCGTCGCCGGCGTGCGTCAGGCGATCAGCGACAATGTCGACGTGACGCTGCGCTATCGCTTCTTCAACGTCAACGATCTCGAGACGGTGAACTTCCTTGGCGACGTGTCGCAGTCGCGGTTCCGGTCGCACAGTCTGCTGGGTGGCATCACGTTCAACTTCGGCGCTCCGCCGCCGCCCCCGCCGCCGCCTCCGCCTCCGCCTCCGCCGCCGCCCCCGCCGCCTCCGCCGCCTCCGCCGCCTCCGCCGCCTCCGCCGGTGACGCCGGGGCCGTTCATCGTGTTCTTCGACTGGGATAAGTCGGACATCACGCCGCAGGCGGCTGCGATCCTGGACAATGCGGCTGCTGCCTATCAGCAGACCGGCCAGGCGCGGGTGGTTCTCGCGGGTCACGCCGACCGTTCGGGTCCGGCCGACTACAACGTTGGCCTGTCTCAGCGTCGCGCCGACTCGGTTGCGAGCTATCTCGAGGGTCGCGGCGTGCCGCGGTCCGCGCAGTCGACCGAAGCGTTCGGCGAAAGCCGCCCGCTGGTCGAGACGGCCGATGGCGTCCGCGAGCCGCAGAACCGGCGCGTGGAAATCACCTTCGGCCCCGGCTCCGGCTGGTAAGAAGGTGGTCCGCCGCTTCGGCGGCGGGCACGCAAGGAAATCGGGAGTCGGCCTGCGGGCCGGCTCCCTTTTCTTTTGAATGCGATCGCGGCCACCCTAAATTCCGCACCGGCGGCGGAAGCTGGAGCATCTGCCGCCTTGTTCACGCCGTGCCGGCTCTGGTAACGCCGCGCCAAATCATGTCCACAAGGAGACGCAATGCGCATCGCGATCATCGGAACCGGCTATGTCGGCCTGGTTTCCGGCGCCTGCTTTTCGGATTTCGGCCACAAGGTCGTTTGCGTCGACAAGGACGAAGGCAAGATCGAGGCACTCGAACGCGGCGTGATGCCGATCTTCGAACCTGGGCTGGACCAGCTCGTCGCGCGCAATACTGCCGGCGGCCGGCTTTCCTTCACCACGAACCTTTCGGCGGCCGTTGCGGGCGTCGATGCCATTTTCATCGCCGTCGGCACACCGTCGCGGCGCGGTGACGGCCATGCCGATCTCAGCTATGTCCACGGTGCCGCGCGCGAGATTGCCGAGGCAATGACCGGCTCCGCCGTGATCGTAACCAAATCGACTGTGCCGGTCGGCACCGGCGACGAGGTCGAACGGATTGTGCGCGAGGCCGCGCCGGAAGTGACCGCCTGGGTCGTTTCCAATCCCGAATTCCTGCGCGAGGGCGCGGCGATCGAGGATTTCAAGCGCCCGGACCGGATCGTGATCGGCGCCGAGGATGCGCGCGCGGCCGAGATCATGCGCGAAATCTACCGGCCTCTCTATCTCAACAAGGCGCCACTGCTGATCACTTCGCGGCGCAGTGCCGAATTGATCAAATATGCCGCCAACGCCTTCCTGGCGACCAAGATCACCTTCATCAACGAGATCGCCGATTTGTGTGAGATCGTGGGCGGCGACGTGCAAGATGTGGCGCGGGGCATCGGTCTGGACGGCCGGATCGGCGCCAAGTTCCTGCACGCAGGACCCGGCTATGGCGGCTCGTGCTTCCCCAAGGACACTCTCGCGCTCCTGAAGACCGCCGAGGACAATCACGCGCCGTTGCGGATCGTAGAGGCGGTGGTGAAGGTCAATGACGCGCGCAAGCGGGCAATGGGTCGCAAGGTGCTGCGCGCGCTGGGCGACAACGCGCGCGGCAAGACCGTCGCGCTGCTCGGCCTCACCTTCAAGCCGAACACCGACGACATGCGCGAGGCGCCGTCCATCGCGATCGTCCAGGCGCTGCAAGATGCCGGAGTGCAGGTGCGCGGCTTCGATCCCGAGGGCATGGAGCAGGCCCGGCCGCTGATGCCCAATGTGCATTTGTGCGGCGATCCTTATGAGGCCGCGGCGGGTGTCGATGCCGTCGTGCTGGTCACCGAATGGGACGTGCTGCGCGCGCTCGACCTGAAGCGTCTGGCGGGCGCAATGGCCGCACCCATCCTCGTCGACCTGCGCAGCGTCTATCCGCCGGAGGAAGTCGAGGCCGCCGGTCTTGCGTGGCATGGCATCGGCAAGCCGCCGCGCGGTTGACGCACAGCGGCGGCAACCCGGCGGCGCATCGTTGGTTCACATCACAGGCTTAAGGGGAGAATGTGATGAATTGTCGATTTGGGAGCGGACTGGTGGCGAGCGTGGCGATGATGGCCGGATGCTCCTCGGAGCCGCTCTATGAGAATGAGGCAGCCGTGCAGGCAAATAATGTTGTCGAGACCGTCGAAGGGCTGAGCGCCGATCTTCGCGACATCAATGGCGAGACCTTGGCGCGGGCGACGCTCGAACAAACCGGCGATGCGGTACGCGTTCGCATCGACGCGGCCGGACTTCCCGCAGGCACCTATGGCGCGCATGTCCATATGACCGGCCGCTGCGACGCGCCCGATTTCGCCAGCGCCGGTGGCCACTGGAATCCGACCGATCACCGGCATGGCCGCGACAATCCGCAGGGCGCGCATATGGGCGACCTGCCCAATCTTGTCGTTGCCGCCGACGGATCGGGCGCGATTTCGTTCGACATCACGGGCGCGACTCTGCGCGGCGCCGGCAATCCGGTCATGGACGAAGATGGCGCGGCCGTGATCGTTCATGCCGATCCCGACGATTATCGAACCGATCCGAGCGGCAATAGCGGCGCGCGGATCGCCTGCGGCGTGATCGGTTAGGCCGCAGCGACGGCCGTCAGACCGGTTCGCCGGCCGCGCGGGCGCGCTCGATCGCGGTGGCTTCGGCCGCGGGCAGCGACCGATAAAGATAGAGCAAGGCCGCGAGCGAGAACGGCACGACCGCGATCAAGGCGACCATGCCGAGGCCGAGATCGCCAAACGCAATCGAAAGCCGGCCGGCCAGATAAGGGCCGAGGGCAAGGCCGATCAAAGTCGTGCCGAGGAAAAAGGTGGCCGTCGCCGTGCCGCGCATGCGCGGCAGGACGAGATCCTGCGTGGTCGCGGCGGCGGCACCCAGCGCCATGCTGGACAGCGCCGTCATCGGCAATTGAAGCAGGTAGAAGAAAGTGAGATCGCGCGCGGTGAAGGCCGCGACGATAAGCGGCAGCGGCAGAAGCAGACCGCAGGCGATGACGATCACCCGGCCGGCCGGATTGGTACGCCGCAGCCGATCGGCGAGCCGTCCGCCCAGCACCACGCCGAGAAAGCCGCCGGCCGCGCCGGACCCGCCGATGATGAAGCCCGCAATGGCAGGATCGGCGCCGAGCATGCGCAGCGCATAGGGTGCCGACCAGAAGCTCGCCGAATATGCGAGGAACGCGATGAGGCCGTAGCCGAGCACGGTGCACAGGAAGGCCGGCGATCCCCAGATGAGCTGGAAAGTCGGCGCGTCGCGCAGCCGCAGCGCCGTCGCCCAGGAGAAGATCGCGTAGAAGCCCAGCGCGATCGCGATCCACTGTGCATAATCGCCGGTCAGCGCGATGAGGCCCGCCGCGCCTGCGGCCAGCAGCGCCGCCACGGCGATGTTGACGGCGAATGGGACGACACCCCGTCTCGCCGCGCCAATCAGGGTCAGCGGCGGAATGACTGTCAGCAATTCCTGGAAGAAACCGTGAAACGGTCGCGCCGGAGGCGGGGTGACGATGCCTTCCGATTGGCCGCGCAATGGCTCGCGCAACGTCGCCACCCACATAGCGAGCAGGAGACCCGGCAGGCCGACCGCGAGGAAGGCCGCTTGCCAGCCGACCAGGCCGAGCGGGCCGCCGCCCGGATAGGCGTTATTCCAGTTCTGGACGATGGCGCCGCCGATGAAGAGCGACAGGCCGCCGCCGATATAGAGGCCGGAAGAATAGATGGCGAGCGCGGTGGCACGCTTCTCCTTCGGGAAATAATCCGAAATCAGCGAATAGGCGCACGGGCTCGCCGTCGCCTCGCCGACGCCGACGCCGACGCGTGTGGTGGTGAGCATCGCGCCGGTCTTGGCGAAGCCGGACAAAGCGGTCGCCGCCGACCAGAGAGCAAGGCCGCCCGCCATCAATTTCACCCGGTTCCAGCTATCCGCCAGCCGCCCGAGCGGAATGCCGAACAGCGCATAGAAGACGCCGAAGGCCGTGCCGTAGAGAAAACCGATATCGGCGTCGCTGAGGCCGAGATCGGCCTTGATGTCCTCCGCCAGGATCGAGAGAATCTGGCGATCGACGAAATTCAGGACATAGACGAGCACGAGGGTACCGAGCACATAGCGGGCATAGGATTCGCTGCCGCGGGTGTCGGATGCGGCGGCCCCGCCTGAAACGTCCGTCGCCATCCACCTCTCCGTTGTCGCGGTTATCGCTTAGGGCTAGCAGAGCGGAGCGCATTGGCAACAGCGGGGATGCGATGACGGTCTCAGTCCTTTTCGTCTGCCTCGGCAATATCTGCCGATCCCCGCTCGCCGAAGCGGCTTTTCGCGTCGAGGCTGAGCGGCTGGGCCTGGATGTCGAAGCGGATTCCGCCGGCACCGGCGATTGGCATGTCGGCCATCCGCCCGATCCGAGGGCCCGCGCCGTCGCGGCGCGCCACGGAGCCGACATCACCCACCTTCGTGCCCGGCAGGTGACGCGCGGCGATTTCGACAGGTTCGATCACATCGTCGCGCTCGACAGTTACAATCTGAGCGATCTTCTGGCGCTGCGCCCGCGCGATTCGCAGGCCCGGATTTCCCTCCTGCTCGACCATGCGGATCGGGCGGGAGAGGCGGTCGCCGATCCCTATTATGGCGACGATGCGGATTTCGACGCGGCCTGGAATGACATTGGCGCGGGCGTGCGCGGTCTTGTCCATGGTCTTCGCTCTCGGCCATGATCGCGGCTTGACTCGCGCGCATTGTTTTGGTTATTGCCTAAATAACGAAATAACCGCGAGGAGGCGAAAATGAGTGGGATCGAGATCCTGTTGGCCGCGAGCCTGGGCATGACGCCGGTGGAAGCCGCGATCGACGTTCAGGGGCCGTCGGGCACGCTGGCGGGGACGATGCTGGCGCCAGCGGACGGCGCGAACGCCCCCGTAGTGCTGATCATCCCCGGGTCCGGGCCGACGGACCGGGACGGCAACAATCCGATGGGCGTGCGCGCCGCGCCCTATCGCCTGCTCGCGGAGGCGCTGGCCGAGCGCGGCGTCGCGACGATCCGGATCGACAAGCGCGGCCTGTTCGGCAGCGCTGCCGCTTTGGCGGACGCCAATGCCGTGACCGTGGCGGATTATGCGGCGGACATGCAGGCATGGATTGCCGCGGCTAGGAGCCGTACCGGTGCGTCTTGCGCCTGGCTGCTGGGCCACAGCGAAGGCGCGCTGGTCGCGCTGGCAGCGGCGCAGGATGCGGGCGAAGGGCTGTGCGGGCTGCTGCTCGTCGCCGCACCGGGCCGCCCGCTGGCCGAAGTGTTGCGCGAACAACTTCGCGCCAACCCGGCCAACGCGCCCTTGCTCGAGGACGCGCTGCCGGCGATCGACCGGCTTGAGCGGGGAGAGCGAGTGGATCCCTCCGGCTTTCATCCCGCGCTGCAGGGCCTGTTCTCACCGCAGATTCAGGGGTTCCTGATCAGCCTCTTCTCCTATGATCCCGCTGCGCTAGCGGCGCGATCGGAGCGGCCGATCCTGATCCTGCACGGCGGGCGCGACATTCAGGTCGGCGATGCCGATGCGCGACGCCTCGTCGAGGCGAATCCCGCGGCGAGGCTCGTCATCCTGCCGGAGGTCAATCATGTGCTGAAGGCGGTGGGCTCGGACGATCGCGGCGTCAATCTCGCCACCTATGGTGACCCCGACCTGCCGCTTGCGCCCGGCGTAGCGGACGCGATCGCGGATTTCGTACGGGCGGCGCGGTGAACACGGTTTTCGAGGCGCTGGCGCATCCGACGCGCCGCGCGATCCTCGAAATGCTGAAGAGCGGCTCGAAAACGGCCGGCGAGATCGCGGAGGCATTCGACGTTTCCAAGCCGACCATGTCGGGCCATTTCGCCAAGCTCAGGGAGGCGGGGCTGATCCATGCCGACCAGCATGGCACCAGCATCGTCTATTCGATCAACATGTCGGTGCTGGAGGAAGCCGTGATGGGTTTCATGGGCCGCTTCGGCGGCCGTGCCGAAAAGGTGGGAAGGGGAGAGGGGGCATGACGCGCAAGACGATGGGGATCGCTTCGGCGATCGTGGTGCTGACGATGCTGGCGGCCGGCTTGTGGGTGGGACTGCGTCTGCCCGACGATGCGCTGCTGCCGGTGCACTGGAACATCGCGGGAGAGGCGGATCGCTTCGCCGGCAAATGGGAGGCGTTGTTGATGCTGCCGGGTATGACCGCCGGCGTGTCGTTGCTACTCTATTTCCTGCCGGCGCTGGAGCCCAAGAAGAGAGGGCTGGAGCGCAGCCAGGGCCTTTATCTGGCGAGCTGGCTTGGCACATTGTTCGTGCTGGGCTTGGCCTATGTCGCGATCCTTGGTGTCGCGCTGGACCGGCCCGTGGCGGTCCCCCAGCTTCTGACCGGCGGCATCGGCATCCTCTTCCTGCTGATCGGCAATCAACTCGGCAAGTCGCGGCGCATGTTCATGGTCGGCATCCGTACACCCTGGACGCTGGCCAATGAGGAGGTGTGGATCCGCACGCACAGGCTGGGCGGCTGGTTGATGGTCGCTTCCGGGCTGCTGCTGCTCGTGCTCGCCGTGACCGGCGCGCCGCCCTCCATCACCGTGCCGGTGTTCATGGCCGTGATCGCGCTGACCATATTGGTCCCGGTTACCTATTCCTTCCTGCTGTGGCGCCGGCTGCGCAAGGATCAATCGAGCGAATAGCGCGCGGTTTCGCCATAGACGGCGCCTTCGGGCGCCAGCTGGCTTTCGAAGAGAGCGAATCCGTCGATACGAAAAGACGTGCTGGACAGGCCGCCCGACAGCCCGACGAAACCGCCCACGGAACCGGCGTGGCGGCTCAGACGGGCCAATGTGATATGCGGCAGATAGGCGCGTCGGTCCGGCTCCACTCCCACCCGGAGCAGCGCCTGATCGATTTTCTTGTGCAGCGCCCGCAGCGGCGCGTGCGGGGTCACGCCGGCCCAGACAGCATCGACGCGACCGCGCTTCTCGAACGCGCCGACCCCGTCGAGCGCGATCTCGAAACCGGGATGATGGACGCTGGCCAGTGCGGCGCGGACATCGCTCGCGAGATGGCGGTCGACCTCCCCGATGAAGCGCAAGGTGAGATGGAGCTGGGCGTCGCTTTGCCAGCGCGCGGCGCTGATTCCGCCCATCGCGGCGAGCAGGATCGCGCGGATATCGGACGGGGGGCGGATGGCGACGAACAAGCGCTGCATGACAGGCTCGATATCAAAGCTTTCGGCAAGAATCACAGGATTTGGAACGGCGCATCACGCCTTCCGGGACCGGTTTTGCTTGAAAGGAGGCCGGAATCTCCCGATATTGGCCGTGTTTGATATTCGACCGGAAACAAGGAGTTTGAAAATGGCGAATTGGTCTGACCCGCAATATGGCGGGCCGGCGCAGGCAACGGCCGGAACGCGCGATGTCGCGTTCGACGCCGGTCTTCGCTCCTACATGCTGTCGGTCTACAATTACATGGCCAGCGGCGTGCTGCTCACCGGTATCGTCGCTTTGCTGTTCGCAAGCTCCGGTTTCGCGGAACAGGTTCTCGTGACGCCGCTTCGCTGGGTCATCATGCTCTCGCCGCTGGCGTTCGTGATGGTGCTGAGCTTCGGCATCAACCGGCTGTCGACCGGCGCCGCGCAGGCCCTGTTCTGGGCCTTCGCCGTCGTGATGGGCCTGTCGATGTCGTCGATCTTCCTGGTCTTCACCGGCACGTCGATCGCGACCACCTTCTTCGCGACCGCTGCGGCATTCGTCAGCCTCAGCCTCTACGGCTACACGACGAAGCGCGATCTCAGCGGCTTCGGCACGTTCCTGATCATGGGCGTGGTCGGCATCATCGTCGCCTTGCTGTTCAACCTGTGGCTGCAATCCTCGGCCCTCCAGCTCGCGATCAGCGCGATCGGCGTTCTCGTGTTCGCGGGCCTCACCGCTTATGACACGCAGCGGATCAAGAGCATGTACGCCTATGTCGCGGGCACGGACATGATCGGCAAGACGGTGATCATGGGGGCGCTGTCGCTCTATCTCGACTTCGTCAACATGTTCACTTTCCTGCTGCAGTTCCTCGGCGGCCGCGAATAGTCGGCGACCGAGACGCGAAACGGGAAGGCCCGGCGGAAGCGCCGGGCCTTTTTGCATGAGCGTCAGAACCGGATGCCGATGCCCGCCGAAGCGGACGTCGTCTCGCCTCGGCTGAAGCCGGCGGTGCGCACCAGCGCCGCGTCCAGCGTGAGGGCATCGGACAGACGGATCGAGCCGGACAGGCCATATTCGACCCAACCGTCCTTCTCATCCTCGGCCCGGATCAATTGCGGTGTGCGCGCGGCGAGCAGCCCGCTTCCCTGCCGGTTGATCGAGGCGCGGTTCGAGGTCGCGGCGCCAGCCAGATAAACGCCGAGGCTGCCGCCTTCCCAGAGCCGTTCCGCCGAGAGGCCGGCGATACCGGTCAGCCCGCTTTCCCGACTTTTCACGATCACGGGATCGCCGGCCTGTGGTACAAGCGTGCGCGCCGTGTCCACTTCGCTGTAGCTCAGCGACAGGAACGGCGCGACCAGCCACCTGTCGCCGACCGGCGCGTCCAGCGTGACCGAGCCGCCGAGGGTGAACAGGCCGCCGTCGGTCTCGGCGCGGACGATGCGCCCGTTCGTCCGGTCGGGGCCGGGCGGCGTGAAATCGCGGCTGCCCAGCGTCACATAGGCGTCGAGCAAGATGCGTCCGGCCTGATAGCCGCCGCCGAAAGTGACCTGGCGGGTCTGGGCAGGCAGCGGCTCGGCGACATCCGGATCGCCTTCGCCGTCGAACCAGGTCGCGCCGGCGCGGACGAAACCGGCGCCGACATAACGGTAGATCGTGGCGGAAGCGAAAGGCTGCCCGCCTTCGCCTGCGACGGTCGCGATGCCGCCGCTCAGCGACAGCGACCAGTCGCTTGCCGACGCGCCAGCCGGCCACAGGGCAAGTGCCCAGATCAGATGGCGTGGTGACATGGCCCCCTCCCACTCTTCTCCCTTAACGGCGGGCGCGGTAAAACCCTTCGAAGGAAATTCGGCGTATCCGCGTTAGGCCTTCAGCCGCGGGAACGGAAATGTGCTGAATTTGGGCATAGAGGCGAACGAGAAATCCGTGCGCGCCGGCCGCGACACGGACGAGCGCGCGCTGATGACCCGCGTCGCGGCGGGCGATGCCCCGGCGTTCGAACTGCTGGTGGCCCGGCACACGGCGATGGTCCATGCGATCGCCTGGCGGGTGCTGGGCGATGCGACGGAAGCGGAAGACGTGGTGCAGGAGACGTTCGTCAAATTGTGGGTCAACGCCAGGGGCTGGACGCCGGCGGGCGGGGGCCTGGGCGGCTGGCTCAGGCGGATTTCCACCAATGCCTGCCTGGATCGGCTGCGCCGCCCCCGCTTTGTCGGTGACGAAGGGCTGCCCGAGCGCGCAGACGAGGCGCCGCCGGCGGACGTCACGCTCGACGCGACACGGCGGGGCGAGGCGATCGCGGCTTCGATCCAGGCGTTGCCCGACCGTCATCGCGCTGCGATCGTGCTCACTTACCATGAGGGTGTGTCGAACGCCGAGGCGGCGGCAATTCTGGGCATCGGAGTCAAGGCGCTCGAATCGCTGCTGGTCCGTGCGCGCCAGGCGCTGGCCCGGTCGCTGGCGGACCGGGGGTTGCTGGACGAAGGAGCGCGCGAATGACCGATCATGCCCTCGACGCGCTGCTCGCCGAATATGCGCCGCCGTCGCCGCCGGCCGATCTGGCCGCCCGCGCGGTCGCCGCCGCGCTGGCGCTGCCGCAGGAACCGCGCGCGGCGCAGGCCCGCCGTGCCGCAGGCCTGCCGCGACGCGACCGGCGCGGGGCGTGGCTGCGCCGTCCGCTGCTCGCCGGGGGCGTGGCGTTCGGGCTTGCAGTCACCGGCGCGGTGGCCGCGACCCTGGCCGGCGTGAAGCTCGACGGGCTGCCGCTGGTGGAGGCGGTGCTGACCCGGCTGCCCTTTATCGAACGCGCGCCGGCCGCGCCGAGCGCACCTCCCGTACCTGCCGCTCCGCCGCCCGTTTCGGTGCCGCCGCCCGTTTTGACGCCTTTGCCGGAAGCGCCGCCTTCCGTCGCCACACCGCAGGCTTCGCGCGAAGCGCCGCCGCCGGAGCCGCCCGCGACGGATGTGCAGGCGCCGGCCACGGCATCTCCCGAACCGCCACTGGTGCGGTCCGAAATCCCTGTCCTCCCGCGCATCGAGATCGCCGCGCCACCACCCGTCCTTCGCGAGGAGCAGCCGGCTCGCGTCGCAACGCCCGAGCTTCGCACTCCGTCGCCTGTCGCGGACGAGCAGCTGCGCTTGCGGCGGGAGCGGATCGAGCGGGCCGAACGGCTGCGCGCCGCGCGCCAGGCCCAGATCGAGCGGACGCAGCGGCTGCAGGAGCGCCGCGAACGCATGCGCCGATTGCGGCGCGACTGATCCGCCGAAGGGTTTTCCGGGCCGCCGCGTTAGGGTTTCGGGAGCGGCGGCCGCCCTCTCCCTCGATTGTGAAGGAGAGCGACATGAGAATCATCACCATGATCGGCCTCGCCGCCGCGTTGTGCGCGTCGGCGGCGGTATCGGCGCAACGCGGCGAAGCGGGAGGCACGGTCGGCGCCCCGCGCGTCGATCAGCGTATGGACGCGGGCCGTACGGCCGCAACGGCGCGCAATCCCGACGCGGTGCGCGGCGGCGACTTGCGCGGTGGCAGCGTGCGTGACGAAGTCCTGACCGGAACCCGGCTGCAACCCATCCGGCCCAGAGTCGAGCGGCCGGAGCGAGGCGAGCGCGACCGCAGCACGGCTCGCCGCCGCTGGAACGCGGCCAATCCGAAAGAGCCGTCGCACAGCACGGCCCGTCGGCGCTGGAACGCCGCCAATCCGGGTGAAACGGCACACAATCCCGCCCGTCGGCGCTGGAACGCCGCGAACCCGCCGGCGCCGACGCCTTCCCGATCCCGCGGCAGCCGCTGAGCCCCTCAGCCGCCCGACGCGCCCGCTCCGCTTCGCGCGGGGCGGACGCTGGCCTATGTGCCGAGATGGCGCGCGAAATGCGCCAATGTCGCCGCCCAGGCGGCCTCGGCCGCATCGCGATTGTAGCGCGCTTCCGATGTGTCGTTGTGGAAGGCGTGGTTGACGTCCGGATAGGTGATGCCGTCGCCCTTGCCGGCGGCGCGCAGGGCGGCGATCCAGGGTTCGCCGGTCGCGTTTACGCGCGCGTCGAGCCCGGCAAGGATGACCAGCATCGCGGCATGGACGCGCGCGGCTTCCGCCGGATCGGGCGCGGGGCCGTAGAAGGAGACGCCGGCATCGAGTGCGTCGCCGGACGCCACCGCCAGCCGGTTCACCATCGCGCCGCCCCAGCAGAAGCCGACAATCCCCACCTTGCGCGGGCCGCTATCCACGACCTTAGCCATGCGAATGGTCGCGACGCCATCGGCGACCGTCTGCGGCATGTCGAGCTGGCCGATCATCTCCCGCGCGCGATCCTCGTCGGCCGGCGTGCCGCCCGCGGGGCTTAGGAAATCCGGCGCCAGCCCCACATAACCCGCCACCGCGAGCCGCCGCGCGACATCGCGCGTATGTTCGTTCAGGCCGCGATTCTCGTGGATGACGATCACCACGGGCGTGCTCGCGCCCGCTCCGGCCGGCGATGCCCGGTAGCCGCGATAGCGCCGCCCGGGCGCGACCTCCCAATCGACATCGCGGCCCCGGATGCGCGGATCGTCCGCCGCCATGGCCGGCGCGGCCTGGGCATGGGCCGCGACGCTGGACAGCAGCATCGTTGCCGCCGCGCCGCAGCCGGCGATCCGGGTCAGCTCCGCCATGAAGGCCCGCCGGTCCATGTGGCCGTGCGTGAAGCGGTCGTGCAGCGCGATGGCGGCGGTGAGCTTCGGATCGGTCATGCCGGCTCCTCCTGCTTGGGCATCAGCATATCGTCCAGCTCGTTGGCGCGGATCGCCGCCGGGCGGGCCTGGAGCCGAGCGAAATAGTCCTCGAAGGCCGGGCGTTTCGGAATCGATCCGAACATCATCCCCCAGCCGATCTGCGCGCCGACATAGACGTCGGCGGCGGTGAATTGCTCGCCGCAGACATAGGGGCCGGGCGTGATGGCGCGCGCCAGATTGTCGATCGCTTCATCGAAACTGCCATAGCCGACGAAGGCGCGCTGTTCGTCCTGGACCTCGGCTTTGAGCGATTTGTCGGTCACGGCCGCCTCGACCGGGCCGGCGGCGAAGAACAGCCAGCGATAATAGGGTCCGCGCGCGGCATCGCCGGGCGGCGGCGCGAGGCCCGCATCTGGAAAGGCGTCGGCCAGATAGGCGCAGATCGCCGCGCCTTCGGTGACGACAGTGCCGCGATGCCGGATCGCGGGGACCTTTCCCATCGGATTGATCGCCAGATAATCGGCGCCTTTCATCGTCGTGCCGTAATCGAGCACGACCGTCTCGTAAGGCACGCTGACCTCCTCCAGCATCCAGCGGATGATCCGGCCCCGGGACTGGGGATTGGTGTAGAAGGTGAGATCGGTCATGGCGCGGCTCCATCCTGGGTTGCGCCATTCTATCGTCTCTTGGCGGCAAAGAAAAAGGCCGCCCTCGATAGGGCGGCCCTTTCTTTCGACGGGAATTCCGTTTCAGCCCTGCGCTTCGCTCTGGTCCTGCGTTTTCGCCTTGCCGGCGGGCTTCCTTTTCTTCGAAGCCTTGGGCGGCGCGGGAATGATCTCGAACGCCGGGGCGCCCTCCTTGATCCTGACCTTCACCTCGCCGCCATGGACCAGCTTGCCGAACAAAAGCTCCTCGGCAAGCGGCTGCTTGATCTTCTCCTGGACGAGACGGCCCATCGGCCGCGCGCCGTAGAGCTTGTCGTAGCCGCGCTCGGTGAGCCAGGCGCGCGCCTCCTCGTCCAGCTCGATATGGACATCGCGGTCGGCGAGCTGGAGCTCGAGCTGCAGGATGAACTTGTCGACCACGCGGGCGACCACCTCGGTCGGCAGGTAGCCGAACGGCACGATCGCATCGAGCCGATTGCGGAATTCCGGCGAGAACATCCGCTTCACGGCCTCCTCGCTGGCATCCTCCTTGGAGATGTTGCCGAAGCCGATCCCCTCGCTCGCCATGTCGGACGCGCCGGCATTGGTGGTCATGATCAGGATGACGTTGCGGAAATCGACCGTCTTGCCGTGATGATCGGTGAGCTTGCCGTTGTCCATCACCTGCAGGAGGATGTTGAACAGGTCGGGATGCGCCTTCTCGATCTCGTCGAGCAGCAGCACGGAGTGCGGATGCTGGTCGACCGCGTCGGTGAGCAGGCCGCCCTGATCGTAGCCGACATAGCCCGGCGGGGCGCCGATCAGGCGGCTCACCGAATGGCGCTCCATATATTCGCTCATGTCGAAGCGCTGGAGCGGAATGCCCATGATCGAGGCGAGCTGGCGCGCCACCTCGGTCTTGCCGACGCCGGTCGGGCCGGAGAAGAGGTAGGAGCCGATCGGCTTGTCGGGGTCGCGCAAGCCTGCGCGGGCGAGCTTGATGGCCGCGGACAGGCGGTCGATCGCCTCGTCCTGGCCGAAGACGACGCGCTTCAGATCCTTGTCGAGATGCTCCAGCGCCTTCTTGTCGTCGCTCGACACGCTCTTGGCCGGGATGCGTGCGATCGTCGAGATGACTGCTTCGATCTCCTTCACCGTGATCGTCTTCTTGCGCTTCGAGGGCACGACCAGCATCTGCATCGCGCCGACCTCGTCGATCACGTCGATCGCCTTGTCCGGCAGCTTGCGATCATTGATGTAGCGCGCGGACAGCTCCACCGCCGCCTTGATCGCGTCGGGCGTGTATTTGACGCCGTGATGCTCCTCGAAGGCGCTGCGCAGGCCGGCCAGGATCTTCACCGTGTCCTCGATCGTCGGCTCGTTGACGTCGATCTTCTGGA
This sequence comes from Sphingomonas sp., assembly GCA_019635535.1. Classification (NCBI taxonomy): domain Bacteria; kingdom Pseudomonadati; phylum Pseudomonadota; class Alphaproteobacteria; order Sphingomonadales; family Sphingomonadaceae; genus Sphingomonas; species Sphingomonas sp. The sequence continues at coordinate 2,251,784 of JAHBZH010000001.1, read as the reverse complement.
AACGGCGGAGAAGGGCACGGTCCTTCTCGAAATGGTTGCGGAACTCCTTGTAGGTGGTGGAGCCGATGCAGCGGATCGTGCCGCCCGACAAGGCCGGCTTGAGCAGGTTCGAGGCGTCCATCGCGCCGCCGGACGTGGCGCCGGCGCCGATCACGGTGTGGATCTCGTCGATGAACAGGATGGCGTGAGGGAGCTTCTCCAGCTCGTTCACCACTGCTTTCAGCCGCTCTTCGAAATCGCCGCGATAGCGCGTGCCGGCGAGCAGTGCGCCCATGTCGAGCGAATAGATGACGGCTGGCTTCAGCACGTCCGGCACGTCGCCCTCGACGATCTTGCGCGCCAGGCCTTCGGCGATCGCCGTCTTGCCGACGCCCGGATCGCCCACATAGAGCGGATTGTTCTTGGAACGGCGGCACAGGATCTGGACGGTCCGGTCCACCTCCGGCCCGCGGCCGATCAGCGGATCGACCCGGCCCTCCTCGGCCTTGTCGTTGAGATTGATCGTGAACTGCTTCAGCGCGGATTCGGGTTTCTTCTTGCCTTCCTCCTGCTTGGGCTCCTCGGTGCTTTTCGCCTCGGTCGGCTGCGTCGTCGCCTCGCCCTTGCCGACACCGTGGCTGATGTAGGTGACGGCGTCGAGCCGGCTCATGTCCTGCTGCTGCAGGAAATAGACGGCGTAGCTTTCCCGTTCGGAGAAGAGGGCGACCAGCACGTTGGCGCCGGTCACTTCGTCGCGGCCCGAGGACTGGACGTGGAGGATGGCGCGCTGGACGACGCGCTGGAAGCCGCTGGTGGGCGAAGGATCGGTGTCGGCAGTGACTTTCAGCGCCTCCAGCTCGTTGTCGAGATAGTGGCGGACCTGATCGCGCAGCTCGTCGGTGTCGACGCCGCAGGCTTCCATGACGCGCCCGGCATGGACGTCCTCGATCAGGGCGAGCAGCAGATGCTCGAGCGTCGCATATTCGTGGCGGCGGCCGCTCGCTTCGGCGAGGGCGTTGTGAAGGGTCTGCTCGAGTTCACGGGCAAAGGACGGCATCGGATACTCCTACCGCCCCGCGGCCGAATCCGCGGGGCCACTTGCCCCCAATGTCGGGCTTCGCTCTCCCTTCATCAAGCGGCGGGGCGAAACTGTTGGGGAAAAGTCCCGCCTGGCCGCCGCCCGCGATCCCTCATTTCTTGAATAGCTCATCCGCGCTTGCGCGGAAGTTAACCGCGTTTTCGAGCTTCGCCTTCACCCGTGCGATCTCGCCTTCCAGCGCGGCGATGCGGGCCTGCAGCTCGTCCACAGAAAGCGGATCGAGATCCTGCTTCGTCAGCAGTTTCAACGGGTCGTCCGGCTTGTCCGGAAAGAGCTCGTCGAGGTCCATGGCCGAAGCGTTGACCGGCATGGCGGCGAAGTCAATAAATCCGGGCATCAAATCACGAATCGGATTCGCCGCATGACCGGCCTGTCGGATGAAATGAACGCCATCGATCCTGCCGCGCCCGGCGGGCCGGAGGTGCTGACATTGGTACGCCGCCCGGTGCCGAGGCCCGGCCCCGGCGAAGTGCTGGTGAAGGTCGCCGCGGCGGGCGTGAACCGGCCGGACGTGCTCCAGCGCAGGGGCGGCTATCCGCCGCCGCCCGGCGCGCCGTCCATCCCTGGCCTCGAAGTCGCCGGCGAAGTGGTCGCGGCGGGGGAGGGCGCGGAGTTCGCGGTCGGCGAGCTGGTCTGCGCGCTGGTCGCCGGCGGCGGCTATGCCGAATATGCGCTGGCGCCGGCCGGCCAGTGCCTGCCCGTGCCCGACGCGCTGACCCCGGTTGAGGCGGCGGCGATCCCGGAAACGCTGTTCACCGTGTGGACCAACGTCTTCCAGCGGGCTTATGCGCGCGAAGGCGAGACGCTGCTCGTCCATGGCGGCACCAGCGGTATCGGCACGATGGCGATCGCGCTTGCCGGATTGTTCGGATTGCGGGTCTTCGTCACCTGCGGATCGGACGGGAAATGCGCGCGGACGCTGGAACTCGGCGCGGACGGCGCGATCAACTACAAGACCGGGGACTTCGTCGCGCGCGCCAAGGAGCTGACGGGCGGGCGCGGCGTCGACATCGTGCTGGACATGGTGGGCGGCGACTATCTGCCGCGCAATCTCGATTGCCTGGCGGAGGAGGGGCGCCACGTCTCGATCGCTGTCCAGGGCGGGCTGACGGCCGAGCTGAACATCGTGAAGCTGATGCAGCGTCGGCTCGTCTTGACCGGGTCGACGCTGCGGCCGCGTTCCGTCGAGTTCAAATCGCTGGTCGCGCAGGAATTGCGCGAGACGGTCTGGCCGCTCGTGGCCGATGGGCGGCTCAGGCCGGTGATCGACAAGACCTTCCCGCTTGGCCAGGCCGCCGAGGCCCATCGCCGTATGGAGGCGGGCGATCATGTCGGCAAAATCGTGCTGACGACATAGACTCGATTGGGGGGGAGCCATGAAACTGACGGAAGAGATCGCGAAATCTCGGACACTGCTGGCATTGATTGCGCTGGCGTTCGCGGCGATTGCCTTGCTTTCGGACCGGCCATGGAACGCCGCCACAAGCTATCGGATCGTCGAAATCGCTGCCTTGCCCGACGATCCGCGCCTCGCGCAGTTGCGGCGCTATACGGAGATCGGATCGGGGGCCATTGCCTATCTGCCGGGGGAGGAGCGCCCCGCGATGCGCGCGCCCCAGCCGCTGAAGATCGGCTGGGCCTATAGTGAATTCAGCCTTCTCAAACTGCCGTTTTGGGCTTCGGGCGAGATCGGCCTGGTCACCTATCTTGAAACGCCGACGTGGCGCCATTTCGCGATCATCTCGCCCGGTCAAAGACCGCTGCTCGACGAACTGATCGGCAGCGAGATCGTCGCGGAAAACGGGTTCCGCTGGTATCGGCATGTCTGGGGTTGGTTGTTCGTTGCCGCCATGTTGCTGTGGACCTGGCTGCGGCACCGGGAAGACCTGGCACGCGAGGAGGCGCATTGGGCGGCATGAGCACGGCCCTGATCCTCCACGAATATGCCGCGTCGGGAAATTGCTACAAGATCCGGCTGACCGCCGCCTTGCTCGGCCTCGCGCTGGAGCGGCGGGAATATGACATCATGAAGGGCGCGACGCGGGCCGAGGATTTTCTCGCCAGCGTCAACGCCAACGGCCGCATCCCCGTGCTGCAGGTCGGCGACCGCTTCATCCCGGAGAGCAACGCCGCCTGCTTCTATCTGGCGGAAGGCACGCAGCTTGTGCCGGAGGACCGGTTCGACCGCGCCGACATGCTGCGCTGGATGTTCTTCGAACAATATAATCACGAGCCCAATGTCGCGACCCTGCGCTTCTGGTACGGCTGGGTCGGCAAGGAGAATTGGACCGAGGCGCAACGCATCCAGCTTCCGGGCAAGCGCGCGGCGGGCGAGGCGGCGCTGAAGCTGATGGACGATCATCTCGAGACGCGCGATTTCCTGGTCGGCGGCCGTCTCAGCCTCGCCGACATCGCGCTCTACGCTTATACCCATGTCGCCGGGGAGGGCGGCTTCGTCCTCGCCGATTACCCGGCGGTGCGGGCATGGCTCGACCGGGTGGCCGCGACGCCTGGCCATATCCCGCTTTCTGCTTAGGACTCTTTCAGCGCGAACCGCTGGAGCTTGCCCGTCGCGGTCTTCGGCAGGGCGTCCACGAACGCCACTTCGCGCGGATATTTGTAGGGGGCGATCGCGGCCTTCACATGGTCCTGCAGCACCGTGACGACGCCCGCGTCCGGCGCATAGCCCGGCGCCAGCACGACGAACGCCTTCACTTTCTGACCGCGCTCCTCGCACGGGCAGCCGATCACCGCGCATTCCTGCACCGCCGCATGGCCGAGAAGCGCATTCTCCACCTCCGGCGCGGCGATGTTGTAGCCGGACGAAATGATCATGTCGTCGGAGCGGGCGAGATACCAGAAATAGCCGTCCTCGTCCTTGCGGTAGGTGTCGCCGGTGACGTTCCAGCCGTTGACGACATAATTGGCCTGGCGCGGATCGTCGAAATAGCGGCAGCCGGTCGGGCCCTTGATTGCGAGGCGACCGGTGCCGGTCTCCAGCGGCCGATCGTCCTTGTCCAGCACGGTCGCGACATAGCCGGGTACGGCCTTGCCGGTGGCGCCGGGGCGGATGTCGTCGCCCGAAGCGGAGATGAAGATGTGCATCATCTCGGTCGCGCCGATCCCGTCGACGATCTTCATGTCCGTCGCGTCGTGCCAGGCATGCCAGGTCGCGGCGGGGAGGTGCTCGCCGGCGGAAACGCAGGTCCTGAGGCTGGCAATATCGTGCTCGGCGAGCAGCGGGATGATCGCCTTGTAGGCGGTCGGCGCGGTGGCGAGCGTCGTCACCTTGTGCCGCGATATCGCGTCGAGCAGCGGCTTGGGCCCCGGCGTCTCTATCGTCACGGCCGTGCCGCCGAAGTGCCAGGGGAAGATCAGCAGCATGCCGAGCCCGAAGGTGAAGGCGATCGGCGCCGAACAGGCCCAGCGGTCGCCCGGCCGGGGCTGCAGGATGTGGCGCGCGAAACTGTCGGCGGGCGCGAGGATGTCGCGGTGATAATGGACGCAGCCCTTCGGATTGCCCGTCGTGCCCGAAGTGAAGGCGATCAGCGCCACATCGTCGCGATGCGTGTCCGCGGGCGTGAAGCCGGGGGCGATGCCCTCGATTCCGGCAATCCCCTTGTCGCCGTCATATTCGATGACCGATCCGGTGCCGCCCGCCGCGTCGAAATCGGCGCGGAAGCGGGAATCGACGATGGCGTGCGTGACCCTGGCGCGCTCCAGGATGGTCGCGATCTCGCCGGGGCGCAGCATCGGCATGGTCGCCACCACGATCCCGCCCGCCTTCAGCACGCCGAGCCAGGACGCGAACAGCATCGCGTTGTTCGGTCCGCGCAGGAACACGCGATTGCCCGGTATCAGCCCCTCTCGCTCGACCAGCAGGCGTGCGATCCGATCGGACAGGTCGCGCATCTGGCCGTAGGTCCAGCTTCCCGCATCGTTGACCACGGCCAGCGCGTCCGGATCCTGCGTGTCGATCAGCTCGACCGCCGCGTTCATCCGCTCGGGATAGTGCAGGTCGGGCAGGTCGAACAGGAATTCGGGCTGCTGGTCCGCCGGCGGCAGCCGGTCCTTGATGAAGGTATCGATGGATGGCGAAGTCATGTCGTGCTCCTCCCGTCATTGCGAGCGGAGCGAAGCAATCCAGAGTGGACTTCGAGGCCCGCTGGATTGCCGCGTCGCTTCGCTCCTCGCAATGACGGCTTTTCCGGGTTCATTCGGGCACCACCGCCGTCGTTTCGATTTCGATCATCGCCTGCGGCTCGACCAGGGCAGTGACGCCCACCACGGCCATGGCCGGAAAGTTCTTGCCGATCAGCTCCTTATAGGCCGAACCGATCTCCTTCAGGCTGGCGCGATAGGCGGGGATGTCGGTGACGAACCAGGTCATCCGCACGATATGCTCCGGCCCCGCATCGTCCTCGGCGAGGATGGCGAGCGTGTTGCGCAGCACCTGCCGGAACTGGCCGGGCAGGTCGGTCGCCTCGAACTTCTCCTCGGCGGTCCAGCCGACCACGCCGGCGGTGACGATCACGCGGCCCTTCGCCGAAATGCCGTTGGCATAGCCCTTCGGGCGCGACCAGCCGGGCGGTAGCAACGCCTTCATCGGCCGAACTCGCTGAGATGATTGCGCGCGATCACCACCTTCTGCACCTCCGATGCCCCCTCATAGATGCGCAGCGCCCGGATCTCGCGATAGAGCCGCTCCACCGGCACGCCGACGGTGACGCCGAGCCCGCCGAAAATCTGCACGGCCTTGTCGATCACCTGCTGCGCGCTGTCGGTCGCGTGAAGCTTGGCGAGCGCCGCCTCGCGGCTGTTGCGCTTGCCCTGGACGTCGCGGACCCAGGCCGATCGATAGACGAGGAGGGCGGAGGCTTCGACGTCGAGCACCATCTCCGCCAGCATCGCCTGCACGATCGCATTGTCGGCCAGCGTCGCGCCCATCGATTTGCGGGTGGCGGCGCGCTCGGTCGCCTCGTCCAGCGCGCGGCGCGCGAAGCCGAGGGCCGCCGCGCCGACCGTGGTGCGGAACACGTCCAGCGTCGCCATCGCCTGTGCGAAGCCCCGGCCACGCTCGCCGAGCAGCGCGCCGGCGGGCAGGCGCATGGCATCGAATTTCAGCGTCGCCAGCGGATGCGGCGCGATCACTTCGATCCGTTCGCTGTCGTCCAGCCCCGGCGTGCCGGCCTCGACGATGAATGCGGAGACTCCGCGCGCGCCCGGCGCCTCGCCCGTGCGAGCGAACAGGACGTAGAAATCCGCGATGCTACCATTGGAGATGTAGGTCTTGGCGCCATCGACGACGAAGCCGCCGCCATCCGCCCGCGCCGCTGTTTCCATCGACGCCACGTCGGACCCCGAGGTGGGTTCGGTCAGCGCGAAGGCGGCGATCTTCTCGCCCGCGGCGACGGCCGGGAGGTAAGCCTGTTTCTGCGCCTCGGAGCCGAACAGGCTGATCGTCCCCGATCCAAGCCCCTGCATGGCGAAGGCGAAATCGGCCAGTCCGTCATGCCGCGCCAACGTCTCTCGGATGATCGCGAGCGAGCGCACGTCGATCGTTTCATGGACCCCGCCATAGGCCGCCGGCACGCAATAGCGCAGCCATCCGCCTTGCCCGAGCTTGCGGACAAGCGCGCGACAGGAGGAATGGACATCGGCCCCGTGATCGTCGGTCAGATGGGTGGCGCACCAGGTTTCCAGTTCATTCGCCAGCCGCCGGTGACTGTCGTCGAAAAACGGCCAATCGAGGAAGGTGCGGTCGCTCATCTTCCTCCCCTCCCTGTCAGGGAGGGGATTGAGGGGTGGGTGGCGAGCGCAGCGAGCCTTGGGCTTTGGCGGCAATCGCGCCTGTCGGCGCGACCCACCCCCGGCCCCTCCCTTGCAGGGAGGGGAGATTTCTCGCCTCTAATCACCCTGAAACTCCGGCTTTGTCTTCGCCGCGAAGGCTTCGAAGGCGCGGCGGAAGTCCTGAGTGGCCATGCAGATCGCCTGGGCCTGCGCCTCCATCTCGATCGCCGTCTCCAGGCTGACCGCCCATTCGGTATTGAGCTGCGTCTTGGTCATGCCATGCGCGAAATTCGGGCCCGCCGCGAGGTTCTGGGCCAGCGCTTGCGCTTCCGCCATGAGCGCATCGGCGGGCACGAGACGGTTGTGGAAGCCCCAGCGTTCGCCTTCCTCGGCGCCCATCATCCGGCCGGTGAAAAGCAATTCCGACGCGCGCCCCTGGCCGATGATCCGCGGCAGGATCGCGCAGGCGCCCATGTCGCAGCCGGCCAGCCCGACGCGGGTGAACAGGAAACCCACCTTCGTCTCCGGCGTCGCGATCCTTATGTCGGACGCCATCGCCACGATCGCGCCCGCGCCCGCGCAGACCCCGTCGATCGCGGCGACGATCGGCTGCGGGCAGCCGCGCATCGCCTTGACCAGATCGCCGGTCATCCGGGTGAAATCCATCAGCTCCGGCATCGCCATTTGGGTCAGCGGGCCGATGATCTCGTGGACGTCGCCGCCGGAGCTGAAATTGCCGCCCGCGCCGGTGACAACGACCGCTTTCACCTCCCGCGCATAGACCAGAACCCGGAAAGTATCGCGCAGCTCCGCATAGGAGTCGAACGTCAGCGGATTCTTCCGCTCCGGCCGGTTCAGCGTCACGGTCGCGACGCCGTCCGCATAGTCCCATTTGAAATGGGCTGGGGCGAAGCTGGCGGGGTTCATCTGGCTTTCCTTTGCGAGGCGCGGGCGATCGACAGCTTCATCGTGCCGAGCGCGACATAGAGCCGCTCGCGCTGGGTGAAATCGAGATCGCCGAGCATCTGGTCGATCCAGTCGTTATGGGCGCGGGCGAGCTTGTGGAATTGCTGCCTGCCCTCGTCGGTCATCCGCACGATCTGGGTGCGCCGGTCGGAGGGCAGGGGGGTGACCTCGATCAGGCCGTCGCGCTTCAGCTTCTGGGTGAGCTGCGTTACATTGCCGTTGGAGACGAGCAGCGCCCTGGACAGCGCGCCCATCGTCATCCCCTCGCGCTGCCGGTCCAATGCGGCGAGCACGTCGAAGCGCGGCAGGGTCATGCCGCGCTCGGCGAAGCGGCGCTGCACTTCCTTCTCGATCGCCATCGTGCAGGAGAGGAGGCGCAGCCACACGCGCACATTGGCGCGGTCGCCGAGCTTGCCGTCATGCTTCTCGGCAATGGGCGCGACATGCTTCATGCGACCTCCACGATCTCGCCATTGCGCCCCGACAGGCAGAGTGCGACGACCGCATCGGCGATCTCGGCCGGTGCGATCAGACGGCCCGACGGGTTCATCCGGGCCAATTCCTCTCGCGCCGCCTCTTCATCGCGACCGGTTTTGGCGCGGATGTTGGCGAGCGCCCGGGCGACCAGCTCTGTGTCGGTGAAGCCGGGGCAGACGGCGTTGGCGGTCAGGCCCGATCCTTCGAACTCGGCGGCCAGCGCGCGGGTGAGGCCGACCGCGCCATGCTTCGCCGCGACATAGGGCGCGGCATAGGCATAGCCCTTCAGGCCCGCAGTGGAGGCGATGGTGACGATCCGCCCGGCTGCGGCGGCGGTGAGATCGGGCAAGGCCACCTGGCAGCAGTGAAACAGGGCATCGAGATTGACCGCCATCGCCGCGCGCCAATCCTCCGCGCTCACCTTCCGAAAGGGCGCGCTCGCCGCCGCACCGGCATTGTTGACGAGGATGGTGATCGGCCCTTGCGCTTCCCGGGCCAGCGCGAAAGTCCTTTCGACCTGATCGGGCGCGGTCACGTCGGCCGGGGCGACCAATGTGCCCGCGATGTTCGCCGCCACCTCCTCCAGCTTCTCGCGCCGCCGTCCGACCAGCGTCAGCTTCGCGCCCTCCGCCGCCAGCGCGCGGGCGATGGCGGCGCCGATACCGGTGCCGCCGCCGGTGACGAGTGCATGATGCCCGGTGAGTCTCATGCCTTCAGCTCCGCTTCGCGTTGGAGATTGCGGGCGAGCTGCGCCATGCCGCCCAGATAGGGCGGGGGCACGGCGACGCCGCGATAATCCTGTCCTGCCGCCGCGCGCAGCGTCCACATCGGATCGACCAGATGCGGCCGGGCGAGCGCGACCAGATCGGCGCGGCCGGCGGCGAGGATCGAGTTCACATGATCGGGCTCGTAGATATTGCCGACCGCCATGGTGGTGAGCCGTCCTTCGTTGCGTACCTGATCGGCGAACGGCGTCTGGAACATGCGGCCATAGACCGGCTGGCAATCCGCCCAGGTCTGGCCGGCGGAGACGTCGATCAGGTCCGCGCCGGCTTCGGCGAAGGCGCGGCCGATCGCCACCGCCTCGTCCGGTGTCACGCCGGCATCGCCCATCCAGTCGTTCGCCGAAATGCGCACCGATATCGGCCGGTCCGCCGGCCAGGCGGCGCGCATCGCGCGAAACACCTCGAGCGGGAAACGCAGCCGGTTTTCCAGGCTCCCGCCGTAATCGTCCGCCCGTTTGTTCATCAGCGGCGTGATGAAGCTGGAGAGCAGATAGCCGTGCGCGGCGTGCAGCTCGATCATGTCGAAGCCCGCCTCGAGACCGCGCTTCGTCGCGGCGACGAACTGGTCGCGCACTGCATCCATGTCGGCACGGGTCATCGGTCGCGGCGCCTGATTGCCGGCGCTCCACGGTATGTCGGATGCCGCCATGATCGGCCAATTGCCGCTCTCCAGCGGCACGTCATAGCCTTCCCAGCCGACCTTGGTTGATCCCTTCGGCCCCGAATGGCCGAGCTGGAGGCAGAATTTCGCTTGGGAATTGGCATGGACGAAATCGACGATCCGGCGCCACGCGGCGACCTGTCCGTCGCTGTAGATGCCCGGACAGCCCGGCGTGATCCGTCCCTCGGGCGAGACGCAGGTCATCTCGGTATAGAGCAGCCCCGCGCCGCCCTGCGCCCGCGCGCCGTAATGGACGAGGTGGAAATCGTTCGGCAGACCGTCCCCCGCCGAATAGGTCGCCATCGGCGAGACGACGACGCGGTTGGCCACCTCCATCCCGCGCAGCCGGAACGGCGCGAACATCGGCGGCGCGGCCTCGTTCACGTCATGGCCCGCAGCCTTGGACTGGAACCAGCGCTCTACGCCCTCCAGCCAGTCCCTGTCGCGCAGCCGCAGATTCTCGTGGCTGACGCGCTGTGATCGGGTGAGCAGCGAATAGGCGAACTGGATCGGCTCGAAATGGAGATAGCGGTCCAGCGTCTCGAACCATTCGGTCGAATTGCGCGCGCTGTTCTGGAGCTTCAGCACCTCCAGATTGCGCTCCGCCTGATATTCGGCGAGCGCAGCTTCGCGGTCCAGGCCCGACCGGTTCAGCACCTCGGCGAGCTTGATCGCGTCCTCCAGCGCCAGCTTCGTCCCCGACCCGATCGAGAAATGGGCGGTGTGCGCCGCGTCGCCGAGCAGGATCAGGTTCTCGTGATGCCAGGTGTCGCAGACGATCCGGCGGAAGTTCAGCCATGCCTGCGGCCCCGGCAGGTGCGTGGCGTTGGACACCAGCGCGTTGCCGTCCAGATATTTGGCGAAGATGCTTTCGCACAAGGCGATCGCTTCCGCCTGACTCATCCGGTCGAGACCGAGCTCCGTCCAGGTTTCCGGGTCCATTTCGACGATGAAGGTCGAAAGATCGTCGTCGAAGCGATAGGCGTGCGCCCAGACCCAGCCGGCCTCGGTCTTCTCGAAGGCGAAGGTGAAGGCGTCGAACGTCTTGGCGGTGCCGAACCAGAAGAACTTGTTGCGCTTCACCTGGATATCGACGCCGAAATGCGGCTCGTAACGGTCGCGGGTGCGGCTGTTGGCGCCGTCGGCGGCGATCACCAGGTCGTAATCGGTCCAATCGGCCAGATCGGCGCTCGCCTCATGCTCGAAATGCAGGTCCACGCCCAGTTCGCGCGCGCGGTTCTGCAAAATGTTGAGCAGCCTTTTGCGGCCGATGCCGATGAAACCATGGCCTGACGAGCGGATCGTCTGGCCATGGATGTGGACGTCGATATCGTCCCAATGCGCGAACTCGCCGGCGATGACTTCGCCCGACACGGGATCGTTCGCCATCAGATTTTCGACCGTCTGATCTGAGAAGACGACGCCCCAGCCGAACGTGTCGTCGGGCCGATTGCGCTCGAACACATGCACGTCGTGCCGCGCGTCGCGCAGCTTCATCGAAATCGCGAAATACAGCCCGGCCGGACCCCCGCCCAGGCACGCGATCCGCATCACGGCCTCCCGAATTGCTTTACTGCTAAACTATCGCGCGCATTTTGCACGTCAAGCCGGGGGCGGATCGTCACCGAACTGTCATCCCGCTGTCACCGAACTGGCGCGCAAGCCGGTTAGCCCGGAGCCTCGACGCCGTTTCGCTTGAGGAGGCAGGGATGAAGCCGCGCCTGTTGCTGGTCGAGGACGATGCCGCGCTGGCCGATCTGCTGCAATGGCATTTCCGGCGTGAGGATTTCGACGTCCTGCATACGCCGGACGGCGACGAGGCGCTGGAAATGGCGATGGCAGCCACGCCGGATATCGTCCTGCTCGACTGGATGATCGAGGGCACGTCCGGCATCGAGGTCTGCCGTCGCCTGCGCCGCGCGCCGGGCACCGCCGAGGTGCCGATCATCATGCTCACCGGCCGGGGCGAGGAGACGGATCGCGTGCACGGGCTGGAGAGCGGCGCTGACGATTATGTCGCCAAGCCGTTCAGCCCGCGCGAGCTGATCGCGCGGGTGCGCGCCGTGCTGCGCCGGGTCCGCCCCGCTCTGGCGGGGGAGCAGCTTCGCCTGGGCGATCTGGAGATGGACGTGGCGCGCCATCGCGTGCGCCGGGCGGGGCGCAACATCGCGCTGGGACCGACCGAATTCCGCCTGCTGAAATATTTCCTGGAGCATCCCGCCCGGGTTTTCTCGCGCGAGCGGCTGCTCGACGCCGTGTGGGGACGCGACCGTGACATCGAGCTGCGCACCGTCGATGTCCATATCCGCCGCCTGCGCCAGGCGATCAGCGTGGAAGGGCGGCCCGAGCTGATCCGCACGGTGCGCTCGGCCGGCTATGCGCTCGACAATGATGCGCATTGAGCGACGGCTATCGGCGCTCGGCGGCGTCGCTGTCCTGCTGTTGTTGATCGCCGGCTATCAATTGCGAGGCGGTGATGACGCACCCCCCATGCTTCCTCCCACTTCTGCGCCTGCTCCTGCGCTTCCAGCCGAAGCACCAGCAGCGCCCGTGCCGGCTGCATCGCCGGACGGGTTGCGCCTGCACGGCGTGACGGGCGCGGGCGCGATCATATCCGGCGCGGACGGGCGCCAGCGGCTGGTGGCGATCGGCCGCGACGTGCTGCCGGGCCTCACGCTGGTGCAGATGCGCGTCGACCATGCGTTGCTGCGCTCGGCAACAGGCGACCTCCGCCTCGATTTCACCGGCGCCTCCGCCTCAGCCGTACCCTCGGCCCCGGTGGCGTCCGCCGAGCAAGATGACACCTTGCGCTATCGCCTGGGCCTCGCGCCGCATCGCGTCGATGGCCGTGTCGTCGGGCATGAAGTCCGCGCCGGCGCGGCGCTGCCCGCACTGGCGGCGGCGGGCATCCGGCCCGGCGACGTGATCCTCAGCGTCAACGGCAGCCGGCTCGACGAGGAAAGGGTGGCGGAGCTGGCCTGGATGCTGGCCAATTCCGATCGCACCGAGTTCGAGATCGAGCGGGGCGGTCGGCCCCTGCGCCTTTCGCCGCCCCGCTGACATGACGATTGGATTGCAATTGCGTGCCTGAATCGTGATCGGGATATTTCAGTTTAATTACTTGAGATAAAACGGGTTATTTTGTCTGACGTGTAATCGAAGCATCACAATCGCCGCCTAGCTCGCCCCCGAGGACGACCCGTTCCCGCGAGTCGCCTGCGCATATTCACAAGGGGGTTGTCACCATGTCCAAGCTTCGTGCCCTGCTGCTCGCCAGCGCCCTGGTTCCGCTCGCCGCTTGCGGCGCCGACGATATCGCCTCGCCGGGCGAAGGGGTCATCGTCGTTCCGCCGCCCACCGGCAACCCGAATCCAAATCCGAATCCTAACCCGCAGCCGGGTCAGCCCGCCGCGAGTTGCCCGACAGGCACCACGGATGGCGGCGTGATCGGCTCGCGCCGCTCCTGCCAGCTTCCCAGCCGCTTCACCCAGGACACGGTCATCCAGAACGTGCCCGGCGTCGCCTACGCGCTCGTCGGTCCGGTCAACGTCGGCACCGATGTCGGCGGCGATGGCGCCGCCGCGGGCGGACAGTCGGTGACGCTCACCGTCCAGGCCGGCGCCGTGCTGTTCGGCTCGTCGGGCAACGACTATCTGGTGGTCAATCGCGGCTCGCGCATCCAGGCGGTGGGCACGCCGACCAGCCCGATCATCTTTACCGCCCGCGCCAATCTGGAAGGCACGGTGACGGACAGCAGCCAAGGCCTGTGGGGCGGCATCATCCTGCTCGGCCGCGCGCCGATCAGCGATTGCAACACCGCCGTTCCGGGCGGCTCGGTGAACTGCCAGAACGTGATCGAGGGCACGACCGGCTCCTTCTACGGCGGCGCCTCGCCCAACGACAACAGCGGTACGCTGCAATATGTGCAAATCCGCTATTCCGGCTTCTCGATCGCGCCGGGCAACGAGCTGCAGGGCCTCACCACCGGCGGCGTCGGCCAGCTCACCACCCTGGATCATATCCAGGTCCACAACAGTTCGGACGACGGCGTCGAATTCTTCGGCGGTCGCCACAATGTGAAATATCTGATCGTGACCGGCGCCGACGACGATTCGCTCGACACCGATCTCGGTTATCGCGGCACGATCCAGTTCGTGATCGCCGCGCATCGCGACTCGTCGAACGGCGACTCGATGATCGAGGCGGATTCGAACGGCAACGAAGACGCGCTGCCCAGGCAATATACCCGCGTCTCCAACGCCACCTTCATCCAGCGCGGCACCACCCAGGGCGGCAATGCCATCCTGCTGCGCGGCGGTACCGATTATGCACTGCTGAACAGCATCGTCGTCGGCCCGCAGGCCTGCATCGATATCGACGCGACGGGCGGCACGACCATTCGCGCCGCCGATGCCGGTCTGCAGGACAATGGCGCGCCGGTGTTCCGCTCGGTCGTGCTGAGCTGTCCGACGGCGTTCCGCGACGACGGCAACGTGACGGTCGCGGAGGTCGCGGCGATCTTCGGCTCGGGTACGAACAACAACAACTCCGCCTTCACCTCCTCGCTCGCCAATCTGTTCGTGAACGGGCCGAACGAGACGGCGGTGACGGCGACCGATCCGACGCCGTTCAACGACGACCCCTATGCCGGCGCCGGCCAGCCTAACTCGGCCGCGCCGAACCGGCTGACCAGCGTCAGCTATATCGGCGCGGTCAGGGACGCTGCGGACACCTGGTATGCCGGCTGGGCCTGCAATTCGGGCTACGCCAATTTCGGCGCCACCAGCGGCTCGTGCACCGCCATCCCGACGAGCTGATCGCCGCGCCACGCTCAGTGGGGCGGCGGCCGCGACCGCCGCCCCCTTCGTGTTTGTCAGATACGGGGGTAACCCAATGCGAAAGTCGATCATCTTCGGAGGGCTGCTCCTCACCAGCGCGCTTGTTGCGCCCGCCGCCCTCGCGCAAAGTGCCGAGCCGGATGCAACACAGGACGAACCCGAGATCGAGGTGTCCGTGCCCGGCGCCGCTTATTCCGGTCCGGACATCGTCATCACCGGTACGCGCCAGCGCAACATCGTGCGCCAGGCGCCCCAGGTGGTCGCCCTGCTGTCGAACGAGGACATCGCCCGCACCGGCGAGGGCGACATCGCGGGCGCGCTGTCGCGCGTCACCGGTCTCAGCGTGGTCGGCAACGGCTTCGTCTTCGTGCGCGGCTTGGGCGATCGCTATTCCTCGGCGCTGCTCAACGGTTCGCCGCTGCCCAGCCCCGAACCGCTGCGCCGGGTCGTGCCGCTCGACATCTTCCCGACCAGTGTGATCGCCAGCGCGCTCGTCCAGAAAAGCTATTCGGCCAATTTTCCCGGCGAGTTCGGCGGCGGTGTCATCAATCTCACCACCCCCGCCGTGCCGCGCGAAAGCTTCCTGACGATCGGCGCCGGCGTGAGCGGCGATACCGAGACGAGCTTCAATCTCGGCTATGTCTATTATGGCGGCGATTACGACCGGGTCGGCTTCGACGATGGCACGCGCCGCTTCCCGGCGCCGTTGCGGGACGCCGTGGTCGGCGGCAATTTCAGCGGCACGACGGCGCAGCAGCGCCGCGAATTCGCCGCCAGCCTATCCAACGCATCGACCACCGTCTTGCAGACCAATCGCGACATTCCCGCCAATTTCTCCGGCGAGATCAGCGCGGGCACGTCCTTCGACGCGGGCGCCGGCCGGATCGGCCTGCTCGCCTCGCTGGGGCTCAGCAACAGCTGGCACACGCGCGATGCCATCCAGCAGACCTCGATCGATCCGGAGCTGGCCGGCGCGCCTCAGACCGATTTCCGCACCGTGACGACCGACAATCGCGTCATTCTCAACGGCCTGTTCGGCATCGGCGCCGATTTCGGCCGGCATCGCTTACGCTGGACCAACCTGTTCATCCGCGACACGTTGAAGCAGGGACGGCTCGGCGCCGGTTCGAACCGCAACGTCGCGGACCAGGATCCGAACCTGCCGCCCTCGCTGATCGAGCAGAACACCTTCTGGTTCGAACGCCAGCTGTTTAACAGCCAGCTCGTCGGCGAGTTGCGCTTCGGCGATATCAGCGTCGACCTGCGCGGCGCCTATGCCAATACGCGGCGCGAATCCCCCTATGAGCGCTCGATCGGCTATTTCTATCTGGGCGACGGCGATCCCGCGACGAAAGGCGACGGCGACGTCGACGATTACGTCAACAACCTGTCCTCGGGCGGCCAGTTCGCGACGATCGCGTTCAGCGAGCTCAACGAGGATGTGTGGTCGGGCGGCATCGATTTCGCCTATCGCGTGCCCGGCGCGCTGCCGATCACGCTCGCCGCCGGCTATGCCTATCAGCGCACTGAGCGCAACGCGTCGCGCTACCAGTTCCGCTATTTCCGCCCGGACGGCGCGCTGCCGCTGGCCGTCGCGCAGCAGCGGCCGGATTACCTGCTCTCGGACTTCAATATCTTCACCTACGACATCCAGTTGCGCGACGTGTCCGGCGCGGAGGGCGCGGCGGCCTATGAAGCCGATCTCACCGTCCATGCCGGCTACGGCCAGGTCGAGATCGAGCCGGTCGACGGGTTGCGTGCGGCGATCGGCGTGCGTTACGAGGACGCGGAGCAGAATGTGCTGCCGATCGGCGGCACGCTGGCAGGCACCGGCCTCACCAACAGTTATTGGCTGCCGGCGGCGACGTTGACGTGGAGCTTCCTGCCCGACATGCAGCTTCGGCTCCACGCTTCCAAGACCATCGCCCGCCCGCAATTCCGCGAATTGGCGCAGCAGCTCTATCAGGATTTCGAATCCGATCGCGAGTTCACCGGCAACCCGTTCCTGGTGGACAGCGAGCTGCTCAACCTGGAAGGGCGCTGGGAATATTATTTCCGGCCCAACCAGCGGCTGTCGGTCGCCGGCTTCTACAAAAGGATCGACAATCCGATCGAGGCGGCGGCCTTCTTCGCCGGCGGCGGCCAGCTGCGCACCGGCTTCGCCAACGCGCCGAGCGCCGAGCTTTATGGTATGGAAGCCGAGGTTCAGGCTTTCTTCCCGCTGCACAGCCTGGGCGGCGATTTCTTCTCCACCAGCCGCCTGCTGCTGATCGCCAATTACACCTACACCCAGTCGAGCATCACGGCGGACGACACGATCATCATCGGCCCGAACCTCCAGCCGGTGGCCGCGAACTTATTGTTCCAGGACGGCGCGCCGCTCACCGGCCAGTCGGATCATGTCGCGAACCTGCAATTCGGCATCGAGGACACCGACAGCCTCAGCCAGGCGACCTTCCTGCTCTCTTATGCGAGCGAGCGGGTCACCAATCGCGGGCCGATCCAGGGTCTGGCGCGGCAGCCCGACATCATTGAGCGGCCGGGTTTCCAGCTCGATTTCGTGCTGCGCCAGGAAGTGCCGCTGTTCCGCTCGCGCGTCGAGTTCAAGGCGGAGGCACGCAACATCCTGGGCCGCGATTATGAGGAGTTCCAGTTATTCGGCGACAACCGGATCGACATCAATTCCTATCGCCGCGGTCGCAGCTTCAGCCTGAGCGCGACCGTCAATTTCTGACCTGCGAGGAGGGGCGCCGTGCCGTCACGGCGCCCCGATCGATCCCCGGCATCGAAATTAGCGCGCGAATCCCGACCGGAAGGCGTATAGGGCGCGCGTCATGGACTGGCTCTTCGGCATATTCGTCTTCCTCGCGACGGTGATCGCGATGGAGGCCGTCGCCTATGCGGCGCACCGCTGGATCATGCACGGCCCCGGCTGGTTCCTGCACGAAAGCCACCACCGCCCGCGCACCGGCAATTGGGAATTGAACGATCTCTACGCGGTGATCTTCGCCGTCCCGTCGATCGCCTTGCTCTATGGCGGCGTCAATCTGGGCTGGGGAAGCTGGACGATCTGGATGGGCGCGGGGATCGCGGCCTATGGCGCGATCTATTTCGGCTTCCACGACGTGATCGTCCACAAGCGCCTCAATCACCGCTACGTGCCGCGCTCCAACTACATGAAGCGCATCGTCCAGGCCCACCGCCTCCACCATGCGGTCGAGACGAAGGAGGGGACAGTCAGCTTCGGCTTCCTCTACGCCCCGCCGCCGGAGGCACTGAAGGCGGAACTCAAGCGCCGCGCGCGGGCGGGGATCAGGGCGCCGGCGGGGCGCTGAACCCCATCGTCATTGCGAGGAGCGCAGCGACGCGGCAATCCAGCGGGTCTCGGAGGCCGCACTGGATTGCTTCGCTCCGCTCGCAATGACGATTGGCGATGTCACCTCGGCCGGGTCCATAGCCCCGCGCGGTCCACCGGCTCGGGGCGGTCGCCGCATTCGACGAGGGCGTTGATCACCAGCAGCAGCTTTTCCGGCTTGTGGACCACGGTGCGGCTGTCCCAGGCGCTTGTCCCACGCGCCACCACCTTGCGGGCGATGCCGCCATAGATGTTCGCCGCCGACAGCACCGCCCAGCGTGCGCGGAAGGGGAGGCGGGCGGCGCCGACGCGGGCCGAAGCCTCGTAGCGTTCGACCAGCGCGCCGATCCGCTCGGCGATCGCGGCCAGCCCGGCGCGGTCGGCCGGATCGACCCTGCCCCAGTCCGTCGGGATATAGACCCGCCCGACGCCATGGTCCTCGACGATGTCGCGCGCGATGTTGGACAATTGGAAGGCGAGGCCGAGATCGCTGGCCCGGTCCAGCGTATCCTCGTCATTGGGCGAAACGCCCATGATCACCGCCATCATGCAGCCGACCGCGCCGGCGACATGGTAGCAATAACGCAGCAGGTCGTCCTCGCTCCGCGGCCGCCAGCCCTCCGCGTCCAGCGCGAAGCCGGCGAGATGATCGTCCATGTAGCGGCGCGGAATGCCGCATTCGCCCGCCACCACCCGCAGCGCGTCGAACGGCGCGACGCCCACCGTCTCGCCCGCCAGCGCCCGGTCGGTCGTCTCGCGGATATAGGCGATGCGCCGCTCCGGATCGGCCGGCGCGATCGCGCTATGGCCGAGCGTCTGGCCGTCCGCCAGATCGTCGCAGGCGCGGCACCACGAATAGAGCAGCCACGCCCGCTCGCGCGTTTCCTGGTCGAACAGGTTGCTGGCGAAGCGGAACGACTTGGAGCCCGCGCGGATGATCCGCTCGGCTTCCGCCACCAAAGATGATCTCTCAGCGGCCGAGATCATCGATCATCAGCCCGGCGGTTGCCTTGGCGCTCCCCACCACGCCGGGAATGCCCGCGCCCGGATGGGTGCCGGCGCCGACGAAATAGAGATTGGGAATGACGTCATCGCGATTGTGGACGCGGAACCAGGCGCTCTGGGTCAGCAGCGGCTCGAGGCTGAAGGCCGAGCCCAGATGCGCGCCGAGATCGTGGGCGAAATCCCGTGGCGTATAGTGGAACGAGGTGGTGATGTTCGCGCGCAGGCCGGGGATCAGCCGCTGCTCCACCACCTCCAGGATGCGGTCGCGATAACGCGGCCCTTCCACCGCCCAGTCCACGTCGAGCTTGCCGAGGTGGGGCACCGGGGCGAGCGCGTAGAAGGTCGAATGGCCCGCCGGCGCCATGTCCGGATCGGTCGCGGTCGGATGATGGATATAGAGGGAAGGATCGGCGGCCAGCTTGCCGTTCCGGTAGATGTCGGCGAGCAGCCCGTGATAGCGCGGCCCGAACAGGATATTGTGGTGCTTCACCTCGGGGAAGTGGCCCTTCACGCCGAAATGGACGACGAAGAGGGACGGGGAGAAGCGCTTGCGGCGCAAGCGCTTCGCAGCTGTCGCTCCCCTCTTGTGGCCCTTTACCAGATCGTAGCTGTGCACCACGTCGCCGTTCGAGGCGACCGCGTCGAACAAGGCGTGCCAGCCGCTTTTCGTCCGCACCCCCGTCGCCTTCGCGCCGTCGGTCAGGATTTCCCGCACCGGATCGCCGAGCCGTATTTCGCCGCCGATCCGTTCGAAATGCCGCGCCATGCCGCGCACCAGCGCATTGGTACCGCCCTTGGCGAACCAGATTCCGCCATCCCGCTCCAGCTTGTGGATCAGCGCGTAGATCGAACTGGTCGTCATCGGATTGCCGCCGACCAGCAGGGTGTGGAACGACAAGGCCTCGCGCAGCCGCTCGTCCTTCACATGGCCCGAGACGATCGAATAGACCGAGCGCCAGGCCTGGTAGCGCATCAGGCTCGGCCCCGCCTTCAGCATCGACGCGAAATCGAGGAAGGGGACGGCGCCCAATTTCTCATAGCCCTCGCGATAGACGCCGGCCGAATAATCGAGGAACCGGCGATAGCCTTGGACATCCTCGGGCCGGAGCGCGGCGATCTGCTTCTCCAGCAGTGCGTCGTCATTGCTGTAGTCGAAGACCGTCCCGTCCGGCCAGGAGAGGCGGTAGAAGGGCGTGACCGGCTCCAGCGTCACGTCCGCCGCGATGTCCGCGCCGGAGAGCGCCCAGAGTTCCTTCAGGCAATCGGGATCGGTGATGACGGTCGGCCCCGCGTCGAAGACATGGCCGTCCTTCTCCCAGAAATAGGCGCGCCCGCCGGGCTTGTCCCGCGCCTCGATCACGGTCGTGGCGATGCCGGCCGATTGCAGCCTTATGGCGAGCGCGAGGCCGCCGAAGCCGGCGCCGATGATCGCGACGCTCTTTGTCATGCCGTCAGCGCCTTCAGCGCGCGGCCGATCGGCACGGGCGGCTTGCCGGAGAGGATGCGTGCCTTGTCCGCCAGCGTCGATTGCGCGGCGTAGAAACGCTCCACCAGATCGGGCGACAGGCGGTAGAAATGCTGGAGTATCCTGTAGCGCTCGGCGGGTTCGGCGGCGCGGAACAGCATCCTGTCGAGCAGGCGATAGAAACCGCGCGCGCGCCACAGCCGCTTCGCCTCGGCGCGAAGCACCCGCGGCAGCGTCGAAAAGTCCGTCTGTCGGGCGATCAGCATGGCGATCCGCACCGCGTCGGGCAGCGAATAGCCGGTCGTCGGATGGAAGAAGCCGCCGCGCAGCCCGATCCGCGCCGCTTTGTCGCCTTCCGGCCAGAAGGCGTCGAAATCCCCGCCCATCGCGACGGGGAGCACACCCGCTTCCTCATGCTCCAGCGCCGCCGGATGCCAACCCCGCGCCGCCGCATAGGCCTCGATCCGTGCGCCAAGCTCCGCCCGGTCCAGCGTCGGATCGGTGCTGTAATAGGTGTCCTCGATCAGGAGTCGGTCCTCGGTGAAGGGCAGGCAATAGACGAAGCGATAGCCGTCCGCCTGATCGACGCAAGCGTCCATCACGATCGGACGGCTCAGGCCGTGCGGAGCGCGCATCCGATATTCCCGCCCGACGAACTTCTGCCAGCCGAGATCGAGCGCCTCCAGATGGGCCGCGCCGCGCGCGTCCACGTCGATCCGATCCGCCGTTTCGCCCAGCCGATACTGGTCCGGGCGCAGCCTTTCGCGCACCGCCGCGTCGAGCAGATCGGAGCGCGTGCTGTTGTAGCGGGTGGGCAAAGTGCGGCGGCGTTCGGGGAAGCTTATGTCGTAGCCGTCCCAGCTCCGCGCGATCATCGGCTCGACCAGCCAGCGATCCCCCGCCGCCACGTCCGCGTCGAAGAAGGACCAGACATGGTTCCCGCCGAAGCTTTCGCCCTGCTCGACCAGCAGAAACGGCACCTCCGGCCGCAGCTTCGCCAAAGCGAGCGCGGTCAGGCACCCGGCAAGCCCGCCGCCCGCGATGATCAATGGTTCCCGCCCCGACACGCGGCCCTCATAACGATGGCCGTCGCGCATCGCCACCGGCTGTTGTAAGGAACGCACCGTGAGCCTCATCCTCGCCATTTCGCTGTCGATCGTCGCGATGACCCTTATCGTGGGCGTGCGCTACCTGATCGTCAGCGGGGGTTTCGCACTGCTGACCCGGGCGCGCTTTCCCGGCCTTTATGCCGGGCTCGATCCCCAGATCCGGCGCGAGATCGGCTGGTCGCTGGCCAGCGCCTTCATTTACGGCGCGCCGGCCGGGCTGCTCGCCTGGGGCTGGCAGCAACATGGCTGGACGAAGGTCTATGCCGATGTGAGCGCCTGGCCGCTCTGGTGGCTGCCCGCCTCGATCTTCGTCTATCTCTTCCTCCACGACACATGGTTTTACTGGACGCACCGCTGGATGCATCGGCCCAGGCTGTTCCGCGTCGCCCATGCCGTCCACCATGCCAGCCGCCCGCCCACCGCCTGGGCGGCGATGAGCTTCCATCCCTGGGAGGCGCTGACCGGGGCGGTGGTGATCCCGGCGCTGGTGCTGACCATCCCGATCCATGTCGGCGCGCTCGGCGTGGTGCTGACCGTGATGACGGTGATGGGCGTCACCAATCATATGGGCTGGGAGATGTTCCCTCGCCGGCTCGTCGAGAGTAGAGCGGGCGACTGGCTGATCACCGCCAGTCACCATCAGCGCCACCATCAGCATTATGGGTGCAATTATGGTCTCTATTTCCGCTTCTGGGACCGCCTGTGCGGTACCGACAAGGGGCTGGGTACGTTCCGCCTTCCCGATCCTGGCGGCGATGCTGCTGCTGCCCCAGCCGGCGGCGGCCTATGATGGTGCGACGATCGAGATTCATATCGAGGGGCTGCGCAACATGCAGGGCATCGTCCGCCTCTGCCTGACCCGCAACCAGGCGCATTTTCCCGACTGCAACGGCGATCCGGCGGCGATCAAGCGCTCGATACCCGCCGCGCAGGCGGCGCATGTGCGGATCGAGGGCGCTGCCTCCGGCAGCTACGCGCTGGCCGTGATCCATGACGAGAATTCGAACGGCCGGCTCGACCGCTTCATGGCGATCCCGCGCGAAGGCTTCGGTTTTTCCCGCAACCCCGGCCTCCGCATGGGCCCGCCGCGCTTCGACGAGGTGCGCTTCGAGGTGACGGAGGGCTCCGTCCGCCAGAACGTCCGGCTGCGCTACCTGATCTGAGGCAAGCGAACCGCTTTCCCTCGCTCAGCTTTGACGGCATAAGAGGGGCTGGGGGGAATGATGGCCCAGCCGCAACTGTCCCTGGCCGAGCCCGTGGAGGGATCGGCCACGAAACCCGCGCTGCGCGTCCTGTTGGCCGCGCCGCGCGGCTTCTGCGCGGGCGTGCGCCGGGCGATCGCGGGGGTCGAGGCGGCGCTGGAGCGCTATGGCGCGCCCGTCTATGTCCGCCGCCCGATCGTCCACAATCTCGCCGTCGTCCGCGATCTGGAGGCGAAGGGTGCGGTCTTCGTCGAGGAGCTGGACGCGGTGCCGGACGGCGCGGTCGTCATCATGTCGGCGCACGGCATCCCCGATCGTGTGGCGCGTGAGGCCGATCGGCGGGAGCTCACCTGGTTCGACGCGGTCTGCCCGTTGGTCGCCAAGGTCCATCGCGAAGTGACGCGCCACCATGCCGCCGGCCGCCACGTCATCCTGATCGGCCATGAGGGCCATCCGGAAATCGCCGGGACCCTGGGCCAGCTTCCAGACGGCGCGGCGAGCGTGGTCGGATCGGCCGAGGCGGCGATGGCGCTCGACCTCGCCGACGATGTGCCGGCCGCCTATGCGGTGCAGACGACCTATTCGGTGGACGAGGCGGCCATCGTGATCGCGGCGCTCGAAGCGCGCTTCGCCGATCTCGCCGCGCCGCCGGCTAGCGACATCTGTTACGCGACGACCAACCGCCAGGCGGCGGTGCGCGCGCTCGCCGGCGAGGCCGACGCGATCATCGTCGCGGGCGCCCCCTTCTCGTCCAACGCCTGCCGGCTCGCCGAAGTCGCGCGCGCCGCCGGCTGCGGTACGGTGCAACTGGTCGCCGAGGCCGGAGAGGTCGATTTCGCGCTGCTGGACGGCGCGCGCCAGATCGGCATCACCGCCGCGGCCTCGACGCCGGAAGCGAGCGTCGTCGCGATCCTCGATGCGCTGGCCATGCGCTTCGATCTGGAGATCGAGGAGCGCGAGGCGATCGCCGAAGCGACCCGTTTCAAGCCGATGCGGCTGATCTGAGGATTGTGGTGCCGGTTGCAGGGATCGAACCCGCGACCTTCGGTTTACAAAACCGCTGCTCTACCAGCTGAGCTAAACCGGCATGGCGCTGCCGCGCCGGCGCCCAAATGGGCTAAGTCACGCCGAACGTCCAGCCCTCCGTGCGCGCGATCTTTGGCGTGATACCGGCCGGCGACCAGTAACGCGCGTCGGACGCGATGGCGCGCAGGCCGGCGGCGGCGATCAGGACGTCGGTTTCATGGTCGGACGACGGCCCTTCCAGGCGCGCCGGATCGCTGCCGAGCGCGGCCAGCGCCGCGTCGAGCTGGTCCCGGTCGCGGACCTTGCGGCCGCTCAAGCCCGCGAGGCGGATGAAGGCGCGGGTATAGATTTCGACGATCAGGCTGCCCTGGGCGGGCAGAGGATCGAACGGCCAGACGGGAACGCGCCCCGCCAGAGCGTGCAACAGCCGCATCCCGGCGAAGCTCGCCTTGGCGACCTGCGCCGCGCCGATCGCGTCATAGACGGTCGAGGCCTTGCCGCCGCCGCTCGCGTTGAAGATCGTCTCGCAGACCCGGTGATG
Organism: Sphingomonas sp.; assembly: GCA_019635535.1. Classification (NCBI taxonomy): domain Bacteria; kingdom Pseudomonadati; phylum Pseudomonadota; class Alphaproteobacteria; order Sphingomonadales; family Sphingomonadaceae; genus Sphingomonas; species Sphingomonas sp. Next base: position 2,227,486 of record JAHBZH010000001.1, on the reverse strand, counting down.
CAGGAAATCGCGCTTCGGCCCGTCCGCCGCGCCGAAATAGAAATGGCGGCGGTGGGCGCGTTCGAGGAAGCTGGCCGCGCCCAGATCCTCGTCGTCGCAGCGGCCGTCGACATAGGCCCAGAAGGCTTTGGCGTCGTCCGGCACGCCGCGCTCGCCGGGCAGATAGGCGCCGCGTCCGACGATCGGCGGGGCGAAGCTGAAATCGAATCCGAACAGGGTCGGCGCTTCCGCCGCCGCATCGCTCAGCCAGTCCCGCACCTCGCCGCGCGACCAGGCATGGCCTGGACGGACGAGCTTTGGCGCGGTCTGGCCCGCTTCGCAGATGGCGACGGCAATGCCCTTGTGCCGCCCGCCCTTCGCGCCGGACCAGTCGATCGCGGCGAAGCGGACGAAGCTCAGGGTTCGTCCTCTGCGTTGGAGACGCATGGCGGCGCATCGAACGTCATTTCCATCGCAATGCCTTCCGATTCCACCAGCAGGTTGTATTGGACACGGCGCGCTGTCCGGATTGCCACGTCCCAATCCTCGCCGTCGGGCGGACGCCAATCCCCGAGAACCGCGCTCAGCGCCACGCAATCCGGCCTCACCCAGCCGTCCAGCCGCCAGTCATAGGCGTAGGGGAGGGCGCCGTTGTAGAAGCGCCGGAAGGTCATGTCGGCGCGCACCTCCCACAGCCCGACTCCTTCCAGATTCCCCCAACCGGCGTCGGACTGCTGTAGCGCCACGAAAAAGCGGCCGTCGGGCGAGAAGAGCGGCGCTTCTCCCGTCGCGATCACCGCCGCTTCTCCGTTCGCGGCTCGGTCGATCAGCAGATAACCGAAACCCTCATAACCTTGTAACGCGAAACCCAAATAGCGCCCGTCCCGGAGAAGCACGAAATCCTCCGGCTCATACCATTCGATATCGACCGGGATATCGCGGCCATGAAGATCGCGCACCAGCAATTGGTCCGGAGAGGACGCGGACAGGATCGAGCGCAGGTGCGCAGGGATTTCGGGCATCGGCTTGGGCCGCTCTACAAGGTCCTCATATTGCGTGCGCGGAACAAAGGATTGCGTGGTGCCGAGATCGGCAAGCGCAAGCACTGCCGTTGCCGCAAAAAGGCTAAGGCCGTTCATTGCCATATTCATTCCGTTGCGCCTTGGTCGCCCGGTCCCACCAGGCGCGGGTGATGACAGTCTCGATCCGCTCGCGATCCGCGCTGCCGTAACGGACCAGCACCGCCGGCCAGTTGCGATAATGGTCGGTTTCCCAGAAGGTGTCCGGGTCGGTCTCCATCAATATCTGCTTCTCGCCCAGCGATGAGGCGACGCCGAAGCTGTCCGGTTCTCGGCTGGGATAGATGAAGGCCTTGCCGCGCAGCTTCACCGCCGGCTTGCCGTAGGATGTGCCGAGCTCCGTGTCGGGCAAGGCCAGTGCGAAGGCGACGACCTCGTCCCAGCCGGCGAAGGGCTTAGCCATCCCGTTCCTCCGGCGCGCAGCCCGGCCGTTCGCCCGCGATGCGCAGCGACAGGCCGGAAGACATGTCGATCATGTAGCGGAGGCGCGGGGCGCCGCGCAGCGCGGCCTCCCAGTCGGCGCCTTCGGGAGCCCGCCAATCGTCCGCCACGCTGCTGAAATCGACGCAATCCGGCCTCGCCCAGCCGTCGATCCGCCAATCCTGCTCCATCCGGAAGATGTCGCTGAACAGGCGGCGGGCCGCTCGATCGGGCAGCACTTCCCAGAGGGCGACGCCGTTCAGATTGCCCCAGCCGGAGCCGCTCATCTCGACCGCGGCGAACCAGCGTCCGTCCGGCGAGAAAGCCGGGATCTGGCCGGTCCCGATGATCGCCGCTTCGCCTGCGGCGGCGCGATCGACGAGGACGTAGCCGAACTCCTCGACCCCGCCATATTCGAAGCCGACGAAGCGGCCGTCGCCGAAGCTGTCGAAGCGCAGCGGCTCCATCCAGTCGATCTCGACCGGGATGGCCGCGCCGCCGAGGCCGCGAATCACCAGCCGCTCGGCGCTGGCCTCGGTGATGATCTCGCGCAAGGCGGGCGGGATGTCGGGGACGGGCTTCGGCCGGCCGGTCAGCTCCTCATATTCCGCCAGCGCGCTCTGGGGCTGCGCGGATGCCGGCGCGAAGGCCAGCAGGACGGCCAGAGCCGGGACGAGGCCCCGCGTGCGGACAGCCGGGATCATGAATCGGGTCCCAGCGCCGCCACGACGGCGCGGGTGAAGGCGGCGATGTCGAAGCGGTTCTCGGCCGTGTCGTAGCCGCGCCGGACGATGACCAGGTCTCGCGAGGGGATCATCACCAGATATTGCCCGCGATTGCCGAAGGCGGCGAAGGCGTCGGCGGGGACGCCCTCGGAGCGGCTCATCAGCCAGAAGGTGGCGCCATAGCCGAATGCGCCGTCCGGCTGCGGGCCGGACGCGCGCGTCACATAGTCGCGCCAGCCTTCGGGGAGCAGCCGCTCGCCCTCCCACATGCCGTCATTGAGATAGAGCAGGCCCAATCGGGCGAGATCGCGCGCCGTCGTCCAGACCTGACTGGAGAGGATGAAATCGCCCCGCCAGTCGGTCTCGGCGATGGTGCGGGTCATGCCGATGCGGCGGAAGAATTCGACCGGGAAGCCGAGACGCTGGTCGGCTGGAAGCCGCTCCATCAGAGCTATCGCCGCCAGCATCGTGTCGTTGTTCGCATAGCGATAGCACGTGCCGGGGCGGCACAGCAGCGGCCAGGGGGTGGCGCTCTCTAGGACCGAGGCGCCGCCCATATAGACCGCGTCGGTGCGGTTGCCGGCGGTGTCGCTGGTGAGGCCGCTCGCCATGCGCAGCAGCTGGTCCACGGTGATTGCCGCGCGCGGATCGCCGGGGCTGCGCCAGGCGGCGAGATCGGCGGCCTCGTCCGTGCGGATCAGCCCGCGCTGCACGCCGTGGCCGACCAGGGTGCCGGCCAGCGACTTGGCGACCGACCAGGTGCGCTGCGAGGTGTGGAGATCGTGGCCCCGCATATAATTCTCGGCGACGATCCGGCCGTCATGGACGATCACGACCCCGCTCGTCCGCCCGCCGAAATCGTCGCCCAGGACGGCTTCGCTGGCGACGCGCTCGATCCGGGTCAGATTGCGGGGAAGCTCGGCGATCGCGCCGGCGTCGCCCATCGGCCAGGGGCGACCGTCCCACAGGTCCATGCCCGTCGTGGAGCGCAAGGCGGGGATGCCCGACGCGGCGGCGGCGTCCGCGCCGATCGGCAGGCCCGCGCAGCCCAGCCCCTCGCGCCATTGCGCGACGCGGGGCGGCGCGTCCTCGGCATAGCGCACGCGCACCTGATGGCGTTCCTCGTCGATCTCGGCCGTCAGCGTCGGGACGATCCCGGCGATATGCGGATAGATACCGGTCAGCTCGTCCGCCTCGATCTGCGTTTTGCTCTTGCCGCCGTTCCACAGGCCGGAGCAGAGGAACTGCGCCTTGTAGCCCGCCGCCAGCGCGCGATCGTACAGCGCCGTCTCCGGATGCTGTGCCGCAGCCGGCACTGCGATCAGAAGGGCCAAGGCAGCGAACTTAAGGCTGTTTCTCACGTCTCAGGCTCTCCCAATAGGCGATCCGTTCGGCCACGCGCTTCTCGAAACCGCGGTCGGTCGGGGTGTAGAAGGTCTGCGGCGCCATCTCCTCCGGCCAGTAATTGTCGCCGGAAAAGCCTTCGTCCGCATCGTGATCGTACTGATAGCCCGCGCCATAGCCGATCTGCTTCATCAGCTTCGTGGGCGCGTTCAGGATGTTCTTCGGCGGCATCAGCGATCCCGTCTCCCTCGCCGCGCGCCAGGCCGCTTTCTGCGCGGCATAGGCCGCGTTCGATTTGGGCGCGGTGGCGAGGTAGAGACAGGCCTGCGCGATCGCCAGCTCGCCTTCGGGGGAGCCGAGAAAGTCATAGGCCTCCTTGGCGGCGAGGCACTGGGCGAGCGCATTGGGATCGGCAAGCCCGATATCCTCGCTTGCCGCCCGCGTCAGCCGGCGCAGCACGTAGAGCGGCTCCTCGCCCGCCGTCAGCATCCGCGCGAGATAGTAGAGCGCCGCCTGCGGGTCGGAGCCCCGGATCGATTTGTGGAGGGCCGATATGAGGTTGTAATGCCCCTCCCGGTCCTTGTCGTAGACCGCGACGCGGCGGTGGAGGAGGGCGGCGAGCCCCGCCGGATCGAGCGGCGCGGGGATGTCGATCGAGAACAAAGTCTCCGCCTGGTTGAGCAGGAAGCGCCCGTCGCCGTCGGCGGTGGCGACCAGCGCCTCGCGTGCCTCGGGGGTGAGCGGTAAAGGCCGCTCGATCAGCGCTTCGGCCCGGTCGAGCAGCTGGCCGAGCGCGGCGCCGTCAAGCCGATTGAGGATCAGCACCTGCGCGCGCGACAGCAGGGCCGCGTTCAGCTCGAAGCTGGGATTCTCCGTCGTGGCGCCGACCAGCACGACCGTGCCGTCCTCCACATAAGGCAGGAATCCGTCCTGCTGCGCGCGATTGAATCTGTGGATTTCGTCAACGAAAAGAAGGGTCTGTTTGCTGATCTTCGCATGATCCCTGGCCTCGGCGAACACCTTCTTCAAGTCCGCGACGCCCGAGAAGACGGCGGAGATGGCGACGAAGCGCATGCCCACCGCATTGGCGAGCAGCCGGGCGACCGTCGTCTTGCCGGTGCCGGGCGGCCCCCACAGGATCATCGAGGCGAGCTTGCCCGCCGCGACTTGTCGGGCGATCGCGCCGTCCGGCCCGGTCAGATGCTCCTGCCCGACCACGTCGGCGAGCGCGCGCGGGCGCAGCCGGTCGGCGAGCGGGGCGCCGTCCGGCACCGGCGCCGGCGGCGCTTCGGGCGGGGAATCGTCCTGGAACAGATCGGGCACAAGCCCTCACTAACCGATTTGCCTGCGCGGCGCACTAGAAACGCAGCCTGGCGAAGGACAATGTTGAATCGGGGCTATATTGGGGACGGGCGGCAACCGGCCGGGCGGCGGCGAGCGCCGCGCCCTCCTCGGGCAGGCCGGGCCGGCTGCCGAGGATGAAGAACTCGATCGGATCCGCGCCGCGCACGACCAGATCGAGCTCCGCGCCGTCGCAGCTTCTGCCGACGCAGCGCAGCACCCAGCGATCGTCCGCCGCGCCTTCGCCATAGGGGCGCAGGAAGCCGGGCATGCCGGCGGCAATCAATGCGGAATCGGGCGGTGTGATCAGCGAGACGATCGGAGCTCCATTGGTAGCGATGCGCAGGCGCAGCCGCCGGGCCTCTCCGTCGCGCGTTTCGCCGATCAACGTCGCCCGAGGGGCCGGCACATCAAGCGCCGGCGCGGGGGCCTGCCAGCGCCGCGCGTCGGAAAAAGGCAGTTTGCGCCGTTCCCAGGGCGCATCGTACGGCACCGGCGCGCCGTCATTGTTGATCGCCCAGCGGCCTTCGCGCGCATCGGCGTCCCATAGATAGTCGATCCCAAAGCGCTGCTGGCGATCGGCGCTGTAGGCGGGGACGAAGGCGACGGCGATCCAGGCGATCAGCGCCAGATCGCTTGCTCCCGCCGCCGCGAAGACCGGCCGGATGCGCGCGATCAGCGGCTTGAGCTCGACCAGAGCGGGCAGCAGGATGATCGCCCCGAGCGGCGCCAGCAGGAAATGCGGGCCATTGCTCATCAGCTCTTCGAACAAGGCGAGTGCTGGCCCGAAAGTGATGAAAAGCAACAGGATGGCGGCAATTGCTCCGATCCGTTCGGCGAAACGGTGCCGATCCGCCAGCATCATGCCGGTCGCCATAACGAGCGGCGGCAGAAGGAAGAAGACAGTGCCGCCCGGCGCGACCGCCGCGAGCACCGCACCCTGAACCATGAAGAGGAACCAGAAGGCGGCGCGCAATTGCCGCGTGTCGGCGTCCCGGGCGATGAAGCGCAGCGTCAGCAGCGCGCCGGCAAGGGCGCAGGCATAGACGGCTGTGGTCGTCGCGACAGGCCAGGCGCGCCAATAGTCTCCGCTGCGGATCAGCCCCAGCGCGAACTGCCCGGCCCAGGCGAGCATCTGGCCCGCCCCCAGCGCGGCGACCAGCGTTGCCAGCGGTCGCCCGATCGCGCGACGCCGCCATGACGTCACCGCGAAGAAGAAGAGCAGCAGGCCGAGCAATGCGAGCCCGGCGATCTGCGGCATCTCGATCAGGTGAAGGCCAAGCAGGTCCATGTAGATGCGCTGCCCGCTCGCTTCGGCCGGCGCGGCACTGGCCGCGATCGTCCGGGTCAAAGCCAGCGCCTGATCGCCCATATGCCGCAGGCTGCGGCGATCGAACGCGGCCAGATCGTCGCCCGCGCTGTGATAGCGCGTCTCGTTGCCGATGATCGCGAAGTTGAGGATCGTCCAGGGCCGTTCGGCGAACACGGTCACGTCGGTGGAATTGGGAATGAGACCGTAAAGATCGGCGGTCAGCGAATTGGCGACAGGCCGTGCCGAGGCGGCGCGGTAGAGCGCGATCGCGGCGCCGTTGGGCCGGCTGGTCTCGAACATGATCGCGGGGCCCTCGACGCCGCGTGCCTCGAGATTGATCAGCGTGTCGACGCGCGCGGCGAGCGGATCGCGCTCCAGGAAGGCACGGGCACCGATCAGCCCCATTTCCTCGCCTTCGTTGAAGAGCAGGGTGACGGACCGCGCCAGCCTCTGCCCGCGCAGGTGATGGGCGATCTCGAGCAGTGCCGCTACGCCGATCCCCGCGTCCGCCGCGCCCGGCCCGGCGAAGGTGCCGTCATAGTGCGCGGAGAGCAGCAGATGTGGGCCCTGCGCCGGCCCCAAGGTGGCGATGACGTTGCGCACCCGCGCGCAGGAGATGGCGCGGCTGCGTTCGAAGCCGTTGCAGGCGAAATCGTCGGTGACGCGGGGGCTGAGACCCAGCGCGCGCATTTCCGTGATCAGCCGTTCGCGCACCGCGTCATTGGCGTCGCTGTCTACCGGATGCGGGCGCTCGTCGCCCAGGATGCGCGCCAGTCGCGCGGCTGAGCGGTTCGCGTCGAACCGGTCGGCGGCCGGCGTCTCGGCCGGGGCGGGGAGGCGGACCAACTCGCCTTTCAGCGCCATCGCCGTCAGCAGTACGGCGATCATGATCGCCAGCCACAGTCCCTGCTTCATGCGCGCCCCTTTCGGGGAGACGATAGCAGGTGATCGGCCGCTGTCAGCCCGCCTTGCGGTCCACCAGCTTGGTGTAGAGATGCCAGGTCGAATAGCCGAGCCAGGGCAGGACGAAGGCCAGGCCGATGAAGGCCGGAATGGATCCCACCACCAGCAAAGCCGCGACGATCGTGCCCCAGCGCGCCATGACCCAACGATTGGCGCGGACGGCATTGAGCGAGGTGGCGATCGCGGTGCGCGCGTCGGTGTCGCGATCGACCAGCAGCGGCAGCGCGACGACGCTGATCGAGAGCACCGCCCAGGCGAAGGCGAGGCCGACCATATTGCCGACGATGATGAGCCCCCAGCCGTTGGCGGTGGTGAAGAGCGCGACGAGGAAATCGCCGATCGAGCGGGGCTGCGCCTCGATGAAGGCGGCGTAGAGAACCCAGGCGGCGAGGACCCAGGCGAAAAAGACGACAAGCAATATGCCCGTCACCGCCAGGATCGCATCGCGGGAGGGGCGCTTCGTCACGTCGAAGAAGTGCGACCAGGTCGATTCCAGCCCCGCTTCGCGCCGCCGCGCCAGTTCGTAGAAGCCCAGGGCCGCCACCGGCCCGAGCAGGCCGATGCCGGCGAGGATCGGGAAGAAAAGGGGCACGAAGCCGCCCTGCAGGAAGATCGCCGCCGCGGCGAAGCCGATGATCGGATAGATCAGCCCGACGACGATCAGGTCGCCGCGCTTGTCCAGGAAATCGCGATAGCCTTCGCCCAGGGCGGCATTGAGGTCTTTCGCGCCGATCTTGCGGACCGGCAGCGCCGGTTCGGCGGATGTGGCGGCAATGCGGGTCGCGGCCATCGGGTGTCTCCTTGCGGGCCCCCGAGTCGCCTATAGCAGAAAATGCGACGCTCGCCCCTTGGTAAAGCGCCTGCCAGTCGCTAGATCGCCACCCTGCCAAGCGGAGAAATCGGATGGGTTATCGGGTGGTCGTCGTCGGCGCGACCGGCAATGTCGGTCGCGAGATGCTGAACATCCTGGCCGAGCGCCAGTTTCCGGCGGACGAGATCGCCGCGGTGGCAAGCCCGCGCTCGACCGGCGATATCATCGATTTCGGCGACAGCGGGCGGGAGCTGAAGGTCCGTAACATCGAGCATTTCGATTTCGAAGGCTGGGACATCGCCCTCTTCGCCGCCGGCTCCGGACCGACCAAGGTCCATGCGCCCCGCGCGGCCGCGGCCGGCTGCACCGTGATCGACAATTCGTCGCTCTACCGGATGGACCCGGATGTGCCGCTGATCGTGCCGGAGGTGAACCCCGAGGCGATCGACCTCTATCGCGCCAGGAACATCATCGCGAACCCGAATTGCTCTACCGCGCAGCTGGTGGTGGCGCTGAAACCGCTTCATGATATCGCGAAAATCAAAAGGGTTGTAGTCGCAACCTATCAATCTGTCTCAGGTGCGGGCAAGGCCGGGATGGACGAGCTGTTCGAGCAGAGCCGCAACATCTTCGTCGGCGATTCCAGCGAGCCGGTGAAGTTCACCAAGCAGATCGCGTTCAACGTCATTCCCCATATCGATTCCTTCCTCGACGACGGCTCGACCAAGGAGGAGTGGAAGATGGTCGTGGAGACCAAGAAGATCCTCGATCCCAGGATCAAGGTGACGGCGACCTGCGTGCGCGTGCCCGTCTTCGTCGGCCATTCGGAGGCGATCAACATCGAGTTCGAGAACGAGATTTCCGCCGCCGAGGCGCAGGCGATCCTGCGCGAGGCGCCCGGTGTCATGCTCGTCGACAAGCGCGAAGACGGTGGTTACGTCACGCCGGTCGAATGTGTCGGCGAATATGCGACCTATGTGAGCCGCGTGCGCGAGGACCCGACGGTCGAGAACGGCCTCAACCTGTGGTGCGTCTCCGACAATCTCAGGAAGGGCGCCGCGCTGAACGCCGTCCAGATCGCGGAGCTGCTCGGCCGGCGGCATCTGCAGAAAGCGGCGTGATGGCTGTGACGACCAGACCGGGCGTGGTGGCGATCATCCCCTGCATCGATATCGACGAGAGCACGGCCTTCTACGCGAAGCTCGGTTTCGCCGTGGAGAGCGACTATGGCGACTATCGCCTGCTCGAGGCGCCGGATGGCCTGCGCCTGCATCTGCGTTCCGGGGAGAAGGGTTGGGTGGAGCCACCACGCAATCCGTTCGGGGTCTATATCTACGTCAACGACGTCGATCGGCTGGCGGCGCAGGTCGGCGGCGACCTCATCCATCCTCCCATGATGACGGATTGGGGCACCTATGAGTTCGCGCTGAGCGATCCAAATGGTACTCTCGTGCGAGTGGGCCGCTCCCTCTAGCGCCGGTCGCTCACGGATCCGGGCTCATCCGGTCTTCGCGAGAAGGGCAGCCTTAGCCTCGGCATACTCCGTGACCAACTGGGCGACATAGTCTGCTGCGGGTCGTACGCAGTCGATCGCGGCGATGCCCTGGCCGGAGCCCCAGATGTCGCGCCAGGCCTTGGCTTTGGAGCCGCCGGCATTGGCGAAGTTCATCGTGCTGATGTCGCCCTCGGGCAGGTTGGCGGGGTCGAGGCCGGCCAGTTCTATCGATTTTTTCAGATAGTTGCCGTGCACGCCTGTGAACAGATTCGAATAGACGATGTCGGCGGCGCGGCCCTCGACGATGCCCTGCTTGTAGTCCGCTCCGGCATTGGCCTCGGCGGTCGCGATGAAGGGCGATCCGATATAGGCGAGGTCCGCGCCCATCGCCTGGGCGGCGAGGACGGCATGGCCATTGGCGATCGCGCCGGAGAGGATCAGTGGCCCGTCGAACCAGGCCCGAATCTCCTGCACGAGCGCGAAGGGCGACAGCGTGCCCGCATGGCCCCCGGCGCCAGCGGCGACCGCGATGATCCCGTCCGCGCCCTTTTCCACCGCCTTGCGGGCGAAGCGGTCGTTGATGATGTCGTGGAGCGTGATGCCGCCCCAGCCATGGACGCCGTCGTTCAGCTCCGGAATCGCGCCCAAGGAGGTGATGACGATCGGCACCTTCCATTTCTGGCAGGTCGCCATGTCGGCCATCAGCCGGTCGTTGGACTTGTGGACGATCTGGTTGACCGCGAAGGGCGCGGCGGGCGTGTCGGGATGGTCGCGGTCCCAGGCGGCCAGCTCCTCGGTGATCCGGTGCAGCCATTCGTCGAGCAGGCTCTGCGGTCGGGCGTTCAGCGCCGGAAAGGAGCCGACGATTCCAGCCTTGCACTGGGCGATGACGAGATCGGGGCTGGAGACGATGAACAGCGGCGAGCCGATCACGGGCAGCCGCAGGCGATCGAAGATGGCGGGCAAGGTCATGTGCTTGACCTTAACGTAAACTGCCGAGGTGACAAGCGGGGCTGGCGGCGATCCGTTGGCCGGAGCTAGAAGGGTGCATGATGCGCGCGATGCAGCTCGACACGGCCGGGGCGCCGCTGCGGCCGGTCGAACGGCGGATGCCCGTGCCGGGGCCGGGCGGGCTGCTGGTCGAGATCGCCGCCTGCGGTGTCTGCCGCACCGATCTGCACGTCGCGGACGGCGACCTGTCCGGGCCACTGCCGATCGTGCCGGGGCATGAAATCGTCGGGCGCGTGGCGGCGCTGGGCGTGGGCGCGGACGGCTTTGCCATCGGCGATCGGATCGGCATCCCCTGGCTAGGACAGGCCTGCGGCCAATGTCCTTATTGCCGGGCGGATCGCGAGAATCTGTGCGACGCGCCAATCTTCACCGGTTTTACCCGCGACGGTGGCTTCGCCACCCATTGCCTCGCCGATGCCCGCTTCTGCCTGCCGATCCCGGCGCGCTTCTCCGACGCGGAAGCCGCACCTTTGCTGTGCGCGGGCCTGATCGGCTGGCGGGCGCTCAGGCTGGCGGGGGAGGGAGATGCGATCGGCCTCTATGGCTTCGGCGCCGCCGCCCATATCCTCGCCCAGGTTGCAGCCTGGCAGGGGCGGCGGGTCCACGCTTTCACCCGGCCCGGCGACATTGCGGGGCAGGATTTCGCCCGTTCGCTCGGCTGCGTCTGGGCGGGGGGCTCAGACGAGCCGCCGCCCGAGCCGCTCGACGCCGCCTTGATCTTCGCGCCCGTCGGTGCGCTGGTGCCGGAGGCGCTCCGCCATGTCCGCAAAGGCGGGCGGGTGGTCTGCGCCGGCATCCATATGAGCGACATTCCGGCCTTTCCCTATGCCGACATGTGGGGCGAACGGGCGATCCTGTCGGTCGCCAATCTGACCCGCGCGGACGGCGCCGAATTCATGGCGATGGCTGCCGAAGCGCCGATCGCGACGCATGTCACGACCTTCCCGCTCGCCGAAGCCAATGACGCGATGGACGCGTTGCGGGCGGGAAAGATCGAAGGCGCAGCGGTACTGCTCCCCTGAGAGATCAGAAGCGCGCGGCCAGCGTGAAGGAGAGGCGCGGGTCCGGCCGCGTGCCGTCGAAGCCGTCGCTGAGCGGCACGCCCAGCTCCAGCCCCGCATCGATGCGGCGGGGCAGGCTGAGCCGCACGCCGCCGCCGGCCGAGACCAGCGAGCCGCTGCCGAAGCCACCGCGCAAATTGGTCACACGCCCGCCATCGGCATAGGCGTAAAGCTGGGCACGGCGGATGACGGAGGTCGTGAGCGGAAGATCGTAGCGCAGTTCGATCGCTCCGGCCGCGCCCTCGTCGCCGGAAAATTCGCGATAGTCGTAGCCGCGCAGGAAGGCGCGGCCGCCCAGGCCCACCTCCTCGCTGGCGAGCAGGGGCCGAGAGGCGAGCTGGCCCTGGCCGCTGAGCTGGACGCTGAAACCGTCGCCCAGCACGCGGGTGTAATCGGCCCAGAAGGCCGCCTTGGTGAAGACGCCGCTGCCGTCGCGCCGCGAGGCGAGGGGATCGCCGCCGATGGTCGCATCCAGCAGGTTCAGGCCCTGGACCAGCGAAAGGCGCACGCGCAGCGTTCCGCCGCCCAGCCGGGATGCGCCAAAGGTGGAGAAAGAAGCCGTGGTCAACGTGTCGTTGCGGATGCGCGCACCCCGGCGATCCAGCCCGCTCTCGCGATGGGCGAGGTTGAGATAGACCCACAGATTGGCGGTGCGGCTGCGCAGCACAATATGGGAGAGCGAAAGCTGCGCCTCAGCCGCATCGCCGTCCAGTTCCAGCGCGCGGGCCGCGCCGCCGGCATTGGATCGGGAGAGATAGCCGGTCGCCGACAGCTCCGTCGCCGCGCCCAGCGGCAGCGCATAGCCGGCCTGCAGCAACTGGAACTCGCGCGGCTGGAGCGGCGTGACGATCCCGCCGAGGGTCAGCCGGTCGCCGCGCACGATCTGGCCGTGAAGGTCGGCGACGACGCGCGCCTTCAGCGGCCCGATCGCCGATGTGCCCCAATTGTCGAGCGTGGCCCGCACGCGCACACGATCATAGCGCGTCTCGATGCGCAGGATGTTGCGCCCGCCTTGGCGGACCAGCCGCGCCCGTCCGACGGTGACGCCTGGCTGACCGCCGGCGAGCAGCAAGCGCCGCTCCAGCGCCGCGGTGCGCACCGGTTGGCCGTCGGCGAGGGGCTGCAAGACGCGTGCGACGGTCGGGCCGCCTGGGCCGCGCGCGTCGATCGCGTCGATCCGCCCTTCGTCGATTCGCACCCGTAGGATGCCGTTCTGGACGCTTTGCCGGGGGATCCAGGCCGTCGCGAGGCCATAGCCCGCGCCGCGCGCCACTTCGGCGACCGCACGGGCAAGCGCGCGCAGCTCCTGCGGGCCGAGCGAACGGCCGAGATAGGGCTCGATCGCCGGCGCGAAGGCCGCCAGCGGCAAGATCGTCGCGCCCTCGACCCGGACCGCGCCGACCACGAACGTCGATTCCGGCGTCGTGACGTCATCCTCGGGGGTGGTCAGCTCCGGCGCTTGAGGCGCGGGGCGCGCGGGATCGTCGGCGCCGATCTCTTCGGTGATGACGCCGGGATCGGAGCGGTCCAGCTCGGGCTGGGCCTGCGCTGCGCAAGGCGAAACCGCCGCGAAAAACGCCGCAAGCATCGCCATCCGCACAGGGCGAGAACGCAAGACCGACCGGAAGACCATTGCCCCGGTCTTTACGGACAGCCCGGTAAATTTTCCCTTGAAGCCCTTATCCCGCGATTAACCTTCGCCTTTCACCCCTGCGCAAGTCGCTGACCCTATGGCGTCACTTTGGTTCGATCCGCCGCGGAGACCGGCGGGCGCGCCGTGGGGAAGAAGGACGACATCATGCGCAAGGCGATCCTGGGGCTTGCTCCCTTGTTGATGGCGATCAGCGGCGCGGCCGCAGCGCAGGCGCCGGAATGGCGGGTCACGGAAGTCAGCGGTGACGTCAGAATCACGCAAGGCGGCCAAAGCCGTGTGGCGACGCGCGGCGCGTTGCTTTCATCGGGATCGACCATCGCGACCGCCGCCAATGGGCGGGCCGTCATCGCACGCGGGCAGGAATATATCGTGGTGTCTCCCGCCAGCCGGCTCCGCCTTCCCGAAGCGGCCGAGCAGCGCGGCGGCATCGTTCAGATGCTGACCGATTGGGGCACGGCCCTGTTCCGGATCGAGCGGCGCGCGACGCCGCATTTCGGCGTCCAGACCCCCTATCTCGCCGCCGTGGTGAAAGGTACGGTCTTCACCGTCACGATCGGCGAGGCCGGCGGCTCGGTGCAGGTGACCGAGGGTGTGGTCGAGGTTTCGACGATCGACGGCGGCGCGGCGGAGCTGATCCGGCCCGGCATGATCGTCAGCGTGTCGGCCAGCGACCTGATGCAGCTCAACATCGAGGGTGAGACCAGCCGCTCGATCCGTTCCGACGGCGCGGGCGCGGTCACGGTCCCAGCGCCGCAGCCGGCGGCCTATGTCGGACCCGCCGCCTCGACGATTGAAATCGTCGCGCCGGTCAGCGAGGACGTGGTCCTGCTTGCCGAAGCGACCGGCGGGCTGATCGACGGACGGATCGGTATCGAGCTGGCCCTTGCCGATATCGCCGATCAGTCCCGGCTGGTGGTGAACCCGCCAGCGCCGGCTCCTGCCGATGACGATGTGGCGGGCACGCCGCCGGACGATGATGCGGGCACGCCGCCGGACGACGACGCGGGCACGCCGCCGGACGATGATGCCGGTACCCCGCCGGACGATGATGCGGGCACGCCGCCGGACGACGACGCGGGCACGCCGCCGGACGATGATGCCGGTACCCCGCCGGACGATGATGCGGGCACGCCGCCGGACGACGACGTGGGCACGCCGCCGGACGACGATGCCGGTACCCCGCCGGATGACGATGCGGGCACGCCGCCGGATGACGATGCGGGCACGCCTCCCGATGACGATGACGGCGGAATCGGTATCTGTTTGCCCGGCGACCTCGTCTGTATCGGAATAGGCGAAGACGCCGGCGGCGATGACAGTGACGTCGGGGTCTGCTTGCCTGGAGACCTGCTCTGCCTCGATATCAATCTGCCGGGTCTTGGCGGAAGCAATGACGAAGAAGAGTCGAATCCGAATCCGCCGCTCTGTCTGCCTTTGCTGTGTCGGCGATGACGGCCGTCGCCGTGCCCGGTCAGACGTTCTGAGGTTTGGCCTCCGTCATGGCACGGCTCGATCTCAGGTTGCTCGCGCGGTTGCTTCAGCGCCGGCATGCGATTGTCTTCGCTTTGTCGGCGCTGATGGGGCTTGCCGCCTTGTCCAGCGAGGGCAGCGTGGGAGTCGATCGCATGCTGCGCGATGCGCGCGATGCGGTGCGCGCACATCCCGCCAGCGGCGAGGTGCATGTCGTCGAAATCGATTCACGGAGCCTGCAGGCGATCTCGCAATGGCCCTGGCCGCGGCGTAATCATGCCCGGCTGGTCGATCGCCTGCACGAAGCGGGCGCCCGATCTATCGCCTTTGACGTCGATTTTTCCGCCCGCTCCAATCCGGCCGACGATGCCGCGTTCGCCGCCGCGCTCGATCGGGCGGGGGGCAGCGTCATTCTCGCCAGTCTGCGCCAGCATGCCGGTGCCGGCAGCGCCGAGATCGTCGAGAACATGCCGATAGAGCCGTTGCGGAGCAATGCCTTTACCGCATCGGTCAACATTATCGCCGATCGCGACGGGCAGGTGCGCACGATGCTGACCGGTCTGGCGATCGACGGCGCCCCGCGTCCCGCACTGGCGGCGCTGCTTGCTGAAAGCAGCGCCGAAATCGGCCAGGTCTTCCGTATCGATACATCGATCCGGCCCGAAACGATTCCCCGCCACAGCTTCATCGATGTCGTCGAAGGCCGCGTTCCGGCGGCGGCGTTGGCCGGAAAGCGCATCCTGGTGGGCGCGACCGCAATCGAAATGGGCGATCGCTATGCGGTTCCCAGGCATGGCGTGATTCCCGGGGTCGTCATCCAGGCGCTGGCGGCTGAAACCCTGATCGCGGGCCCGGGGCCGCGCGAATGGGCCGGCGGCTGGGCGCTGGCATTGGCCATAACGCTCCTTGCGGTCACGATCCGACCAGGGCGTCGGGCGGTGCGCATGACGGGTTTCGCCGGAGGCGCGATCGCCATTCTGGCGTTGCCGCTCGCCGCCGAGCAATGGTTCGCCGCTTCTTTCGCGATCGCGCCGGGCCTGCTGGCTCTGGCGAGCGCTGGGCTGCTTGCCCTTGGTTTCCACGGCGCGGGGCAATATCATCGTCGCGCGCTGACGGATCGCGCCACGGGCCTGCCCAATCGCGCCGCGCTCGAGGCGGAGGTCGGTATCGCGCCCGTGGTGTTCGCGCGGATCGAGCGGTTCGATGCGATCGCGGCCGGGCTCGGGCCTGCCGCAACGGCCACCTTGCTGTTGCGCGTCGCCGACCGGCTCGGTTTCGAGGGCCGTGTCATTCATCGCCTGGATGAAGCCAGCCTGGGCTGGGCCGAGCCGGCGGACGGTGCGGCAAGCTTGCCCGGCCGGCTGGATGCACTGGCCGCACTGATGCGGGCGCCGGTCGATTGCGGGCGTCTCGTAGATGTGACGCTCAGTTTCGGTATTGCCGATCCCGCGCCGGAGGGCATGCGACAACAGATCGCCAATGCCGCTTTGGCGGCGGGCCGGGCCGCTCGTGAGAGTGCGCGCTGGGCGCGCTTCTCGGAAGGAAAGAGCGAGGAGACGGATTGGCACCTCTCGCTGCTCGGCGAGCTCGACGCCGCGATGGCGGCCGGCCATGTCTGGAACGCCTATCAGCCCAAGCTGGACCTGCGCACGGGCCGGATCGTGGCGGTGGAAGCGCTGGTGCGCTGGGATCATGCCGAACGCGGCCGGATTCCGCCCGACGCCTTCATTCCGCTGGTCGAGGATCATGGCCGGATCGGCGCGCTGACCCGCTATGTCTTCACCGGCGCGCTGCGCGATGCAGCGGTCTGGCATCGGGCCGGCCGGCCGCTCGGCGTCGCGGTTAACGTCTCGGCCGCCCTGCTGCTCGACGAGGCCTTCGTGGCCGAATTGGCGGGTCTGATCGCCGACGCCCCGATTTCGCCGGGCGCGATCACGATCGAAGTCACCGAAACCGCGGCGATGAACCAGCCGGAACAAGCGATTGCCGCGCTGGAGCGCTGGCGCGCGCTCGGCGTCAATATCTCGATCGACGATTACGGCACCGGCCAGTCTTCGCTGGGCTATTTGCAGAAGCTCCCCGCGAGCGAGCTCAAGATCGACATGAGCTTCGTGCGCACATTGGTGGAGGACCAGCGCAACGCGATCATGGTCCGCTCGACCATCGCCATGGCGCATGAGCTCGGGCTGAAAGTGGTGGCCGAGGGCATCGAGGATGCCGAATGTCTCGCCTTGCTGGCAGGGATGGGCTGCGACACCGCGCAGGGCTGGCATGTCGGCAAGCCGATGCCGGCGGCCGAATTGCTCGATTTCGTCTCCAGGGAACAGGCGGCGGCCGCCTGAGCCGGCCCTTCGCCGCTTGTCCGAACGCGGCCCCGGTGGCAGGGCTGCGCCATGACCTTCACGCTCGACCGCTTCGATTTGGGCGCCTTCGTCGCCGCTACGCTCGCCGAGGATCTGGGCGATCATGGCGATGTCACGTCCGCCGCCGTCATTCCGGCCGATGCGCGCTTCTCCGGCGTGATGGACAGCCGCGAGGCGATCGTCGTCGCCGGCCTGCCGGTCGCCGAGGCCTTTTTCCGAACCCTCGACCCGCAAGTGGAGATCGAACGGCTGGCGACGGACGGCGATGCAGTGCCGGCTGGAACGGACCTGCTGCGCCTTGCCGGCAATGCCCGCGCGATGCTCGCCGCCGAACGCTCCGCGCTCAACACCGTCCAGCATTTGTCCGGCATCGCGACGCTGACCCGTGCCTATGTCGATGCGATCGCCGGCACCGGGGCGATCCTGCTCGACACCCGCAAGACCATCCCGGGCCTGCGCGTGCTGGAAAAATATGCGACCCGGATGGGCGGCGCCACGAACCATCGGATGCGGCTCGACGATGCGGCGATGATCAAGGACAATCATGTTGCGGTGGCGGGATCGGTCGATGAAGCGGTGCGCCGCGCCGTCGCGGCGGGGCTGACGCGGATCATCGTCGAGGTCGACCGGATCGATCAGATCGCGCCCGCTTTGTCCGCCGGGGCCACGCACCTGCTGCTCGACAATATGGGCCCCGCGATGCTGCGCGAGTCCGTGGCGCTGGTTGCCGGCCGGGTGCCGACCGAAGCGAGCGGCGGGATCGATCTGGCAACGATCCGCGCCAAAGCGGAAACCGGCGTCACCTGTCTTTCCGTCGGCCGCATCACCCAGTCGGCGCCTGCCGCCGATATCGGACTGGACTTCGCCGCCCTTTAGCGGTGCTGTGTCACATCGCCGTCGATCGTCCGCGTCGCCGGATGGTGCTTGTCCAGCCAGCGGCGGACGATCCGCACGTTGCGGCTGTTGGAACGGAAAACGAAATCGAGCAGGTCGCCGGCAATCGGCACCGCACCGATCAGCGCGTCGAAGCCGACATTGGCGGTCATGCGCGCCAGGTGGAATTTCGACATGCCCAGATTGCGTGCTTCCCAGACGATCCACGCGCCCATCGCGGCGGTCACGATATCGCCGATCACCGGCACCAGGCCGACGATCGCGTCCAGGCCGACCGGCCGGTTGATGCCCGGCACGACGAAGACGCGCTCCAGCAGCGCCTCCATCGCCTCGATCCGGCGGCGCACCGAATGGGGGTCGCGTCCCACCGGGAGGTCGCGCGCCATCCGCTCGATTTCGGCCCGGTCGATCCGGGGCATCAGAATTCCTCCGCGATCAGCTCGCTGGCGGGGTGGCGCGCGAACTGATTCGGGCGGAAGCCGGTCAGCCGGCGGGAGACCAGCGACCAGCGCACCGGCGAACCGAGCGCGATATAGGGCGTGATCGCGGCAAGCGCGCGATCGGCCTCGACCAGTGCCGCCCGCCGCTCCTCCGCCGTTGCGGCGGCACGGGCACGGGCCAGCGCTTCGTCGGCTCGCGGGTCGCAGACCGGGCCGGCTTCGCAGGAGAATTGACGCAGATACCAGGCTCCCAGATTGGCCGGTGCGACCATGTCGACCAGCCTCAGATCGGCGGCGGCGTCCGGCGCGACGCGCACCGCGTCCACTCCGATCCGGCGCCAGTCGCGCCGCAAATGGGCGAAGAGCAGGCGATAGCCGGGGGCGTCGGGCATGGCGATGCGCATCATCGGGGGCGTCGCCAAATTCAGCGCCGCGATGGTCCGTGCCGCCAGCTCGCGGCGCATCGGCATCGGCGAATCGGCCCAGTCCGGCGCGGTGGGTTCGGGCAGCTCGGTGACTCCCCCCGGCACCAAAGCGGGGCGCGGATCGAAACCCTGCGCATCGAGTGCGCCGGCGATCGCCTCGCGATCGATCGCCATCGCGAGCGCCCTGCGAACCCGTGCGTCGGCGAGCGGCCCGTCGGCCGTGGCGAAGGCCAGGCCGAGCAGTCCCGCCGGCCGATCGAACATCAGCGTATTGCGCGGCAGGCTGGCGGCGCGCGCGATCATGAGATCGCCGATCGTGCCGCCGATGACGAATTCGATTTCGCCCTCGGCGAACCGCGTCACCGCGATCGCCGCGCGCTGGCCCCATAGCAGGATGGCGGGCTGCTCCTCCTCGTCGCCGTCTTCCGGTTCGCCCTCATCGCGGATCGGCATCAGCCGCGCCGGTGCGTTGCCCCCGGGCAGGACGCGATAGGGCCCGGTACCGTGCCCGCCCAGCATGATCGCCAATTCGGGTTGCGCCAGGAGCTGGAGGAAATTGGGGCGCGCGCCATGGAGCTGGATCTCCAGCACCTCGTCGGTCATCGCGATGATGTCGTCGATCGCCGCCAGCACGGGTTTGAAGGGGTTGCGACTGGCACGGCTGATCGCGGCGCGCAGCCGCGCGGCGACCTGTTCGGCAGTGACTCGCCGGCCGTTGGGCCAGTGGGTGCGGCGGATGCGGAAGGTGTAGCGCATGCCGTCGTCGGAGACGATCCAGCTCTGCGCCAGCGCGGGCTCGATCTCGCCGTTTGCGTCGAAGCGGACCAGCCCCTGTGCCACGGCTTCGAGCAGGAAGGCGGAAGGCGGATCGAGCGGCTCGAGATTGGGATTGTGCAGGCGCGCCGGCGCGCCGATCGCACTCACCTCCACCGGGCCTGTCGCGGGCTGGCGGCAGGCAGCGGGCGCCAGCATCGTCAGGCAAGCCAGCCCCAACAACAGCCTTCGTCCCGCAATCCGCATCCGCTCTCGCCGTCATCAGCTCCGGGCAGGTCGCGCCGGCCGGCTTCTTTTAGCCGGTCGCCGCGCAATTGCAGCCCCGCCTTTACTCCTCCTTCATCTGTGAACGGCTAAATCTGCGAGATGGACAACGGCTTCGACGACGAACCGGCCGACGGATACGATTCCGACTACAAGATGCGCCGTGCGCCGCGTCTCGCGGTCGATTGCGCGACGCACATGCAGCCGCAGAATCTGTACAATATCGAGATCAGGGTCCGCGATGTGTCCACGCTCGGCTTCATGGCCGAATGCAAGGAACCGGTTCGGATCGGCAGCTATGTCGCGCTGGACGTTCCGGGCATCGGCCCGGTCCATGCTCAGGTGCGCTGGCAGATCGGCGCCCGGATGGGCGGCATGTTCCTCGATCCGATCAGCCTCGTGCGCTGCGAATGGGTGGGCGTCAGGGCCGCCCCGGCATCCGCCGCCGCCTGACCTCCGACGCCTTCTCGCGTCTACGGGCTGACCGGCGCGTCATCGTCGTCGAATACGCCCGCCGCGAGCAGGACGCCCCCGATCACGATCGCGGCGGCCAGCACGGGTGCGATCCAGGCGCCGCCCGCAAGTTCATTGCCCTCGTCGGCGCCGGCGGCCCGTTCGATTACGGCTGGCTGCACCGAAAGCGCCGCTGCGGACTGTGCCACCGCCGGCGCTGCGATCAGCGCGGCGCCGGCCATCGGCGCGAGAAATTTCGCAAACATCTGATTTCCTTTCCGATTGTGGCATAAGGTGCCGCAAGGCGAACGGCACTGCCGAGGAAAGGATGCCTGTCATGAGTTCAACGGGGCCGCCGCGACGCCGACCTGTTTCCGCGCTGGATTGGTGCGAACGGCGGGACTCGAACCCGCACGCCCCTGGGGGCAGAAGATTTTAAGTCTCCAGCGTCTACCGGTTCCGCCACGTTCGCGCGGGACAAGAGGTGGCCGGGTCGCGGCGCCGCGTCAACGTCGTGCTGCTTCGATTCGCCGAACGTCAGACGTTCAGCCGCTCGCGCATTTCCTTGCCGGGCTTGAAATAGGGGACGCGCTTGGCATCGACGTCCACCGCCTCGCCGGTGCGCGGATTGCGGCCCTTGCGCGCATCGCGACCGCGTGTCGAGAAGGCGCCGAAGCCGCGCAGCTCGATCCGACCGCCATCCTGGAGCTGCGCGATGATCGCCTCGTAGAAGGCGCCGACGACGCGCTCGACTTCCTTGAGCGTCAGATCGGGATGATCGTCGCACAATTTCTGCACGAGTTCGGATCGGATCACGTTTCCCCCCCTGTTCGACAAACGCGGTCCGGAGAACAGGCCGAACCAGCCGCAATCCCCCGATGCGGCGCCTCGACTCGGATTAGTTGCACCGACGATCGCAAAAAGCAAGGTCGTGGCTCAAGGAAAATCCGAGCAATTCAAATAGGCTAACCAAAGACAGCGAACCAGGCGGGCGGCTCGTGCCGCCCGCCTGGAGGGTCTTGTCCCGGATCAGCTCTGCTTCTGCTTGAGCGCTTCGCCCAGGATGTCGCCCAGGCTCGCGCCGGAATCGGACGAGCCATATTGTGCAACTGCCTGCTTCTCCTCGGCGATCTGAAGCGCCTTGATCGAGAAGTTCGGTTTCTTCGAACGATCGAAGCCGATCACCATCGCGTCGAGCTTCTGGCCGTTCTGGAAACGCTCCGGACGCTGCTCGTCGCGGTCGCGGCCGAGATCGGTGCGCTTGATGAAGCCGGTCGCCCCGTCGTCGCCGATCTGGACCTCGAGCCCGCCGTCGCGCACGTCGAGCACGGTGACGGTGACGATGTCGTTCTTGGAAACGCCCCCGGCGCTGGCGCTCGTGCCCTTGGCGACGCCGCCGCGCTCGAGCTGCTTCATGCCGAGGCTGATGCGCTCCTTCTCGACATCGACGTCGAGCACGACCGCCTTCACCATCTCGCCCTTGCGATGCAGGTTGAGCGCGTCCTCGCCGGAAACGCCCCAGGCGATGTCGGACATGTGGACCATGCCGTCCACGTCGCCGTCCAGGCCGATGAACAGGCCGAATTCGGTGGCGTTCTTGACCTCGCCCTCGACTTCGGTGCCGACCGGGTGCTTGTCGGCGAAGGCGGCCCAGGGATTGGCCTGCGCCTGCTTGAGGCCGAGGCTGATCCGGCGCTTCTCCTCGTCCACCTCGATCACGGCGACCTCGACCTCCTGGGAGGTGGAGACGATCTTGCCCGGATGGACGTTCTTCTTGGTCCAGCTCATCTCGGAGACGTGGACCAGGCCCTCGATGCCCGCTTCCAGCTCCACGAAGGCGCCATATTCGGTGATGTTGGTCACGCGGCCGGTGAACACGCCGCCAACCGGATATTTGGCGCCGGCGCCTTCCCACGGATCGCTTTCGAGTTGCTTCATGCCGAGGCTGATGCGCTGCGTCTCGCGGTTGATGCGGACGATCTGGACCTTCACGGTCTGGCCGATCTCCAGCACCTCGCTCGGATGGCCGACGCGCTTGTAGCTGATGTCGGTGACGTGGAGCAGGCCGTCGATGCCGCCCAGATCGACGAAGGCGCCGTAATCGGTGATGTTCTTGACGACGCCGTCCACGACCTGGCCTTCGGTCAGGCTCTGGATCAGGCCCGAACGCTGCTCGGCGCGGGTCTCCTCCAGAATGGCGCGGCGCGACACGACGATATTGCCGCGGCGGCGGTCCATCTTCAGGATCTGGAAGGGCTGGGCGATGTCCATCAGCGGGGTGACGTCGCGGACCGGGCGGATGTCCACCTGGCTGCCCGGCAGGAAGGCGACGGCGCCGCCCAGGTCGACGGTGAAGCCGCCCTTGACGCGGCCGAAGATCACGCCGTCGACGCGGTTGCCGGCGCTATATTCGCCTTCCAGCTTGTCCCAGGCGGCTTCGCGGCGGGCGCGGTCGCGCGACAGCATCGCTTCGCCATGGGTGTTCTCGATGCGGTCGACATAGACCTCGACCTGGTCGCCGATCTTCAGCTCGGCCTTCTGGCCCGGCGCGGCGAATTCGCGCAGCGGCACGCGGCCTTCGCTCTTGAGGCCGACATCGATGACAGCGAGATCGTTCTCGATGCCGGTGACGGTGCCGACGACGACGCGGCCTTCGAAGCTTTCATTTTCGCCGCCCAGCGATTCGTTGAGCAGCGCCGCGAAATCGTCGCGGGTCGGGTTTGCCGTGGTGGCCATGAAACTCAATTCCTTACATGTCTGTTTTGCCGGCCTGGGGGTTGTCTCCCCCGGTCTTTTGCACCAGCATGCCGAGGCGGCCCCATGCCGCTCCGGCGCCCTGCGGACAGGCGGATGCGCGGCAAGCCGGAAAGGCAAAAGGCGCGCCGGGACGCGGCCCGATGCCCGCCCAAACGCGCTGCCTTGTCCTGGCTCCCGCGGGCATCCACCACCCGCCGGACGGGCGCGCATATAGGGGAGAAGCGGGAAGGGGGCAAGCGATGCGCCGCTGGCATGGCATCTCTCGGCGGCCCCCATGGTCGGGCGCCTTGATTGTTCCCCGAATGTTCTTGCAATGTAGGAATTGAAGCGCAACGCTGTTCGGATGCCCGCCGTCCATTCTTCGCCATGTGGCCCGACGCGGCCGTTCCGGCAGACCCGCTCCGGACAAATCGCGCGGGGAAGGGCGCCTCCCCCCGACATGGCGTCAACTTCGTCAACTTCCGGCCGGCATTCCGGGCGTCCGCGCGGAATCCCCGGCACGGCGAATCGGCGGGACGGCCGGTGCTTCCCGCCCGGCTCAGTTCGGGGATTTCGCCCCGCGCTTCACCGCCGCGATCGCCGTTTCGATCGCCTGCGCCGCATTCATGTCGCTGGTGTCGATCAGGATCGCGTCTCCGGCCTGCCGAAGCGGCGCGGCGCCGCGGCTGGTGTCGCGCTCGTCGCGGGCATGGATGTCGGCGAGCACGTCGGGCAGATGGACGTTGAGGCCGAGCCGCTTCAGCTCCATGTAGCGCCGCTCGGCACGCACCTGCGGGCTGGCGGTCACGAAGAGCTTCACGTCGGCCTCGGGCGCGATCACCGTGCCGATGTCGCGCCCGTCGAGCACGGCGCCACCGGCCTGGCCGGCGAAGCGGCGCTGGCGCTCCAGCAGCGCCTGGCGGACGAGCGGGTAGGTCGAGATGCGCGAGGCGATGCCGCCCACCGTCTCGCTCTTCAGCTCGGGATCGGCGAAATCGATCTGCTCGATCGCGGTGGCGCGCGCGGCGGCGAACTCGCTGTCCGGATCGCCGCCGGTCTGCAGCAGGTTGAGCGCCACCGCCCGGTAGAGCAGCCCGGTGTCCATGTGCGGCAGGTCGAAATGGCGGGCGATCGCCCGGGCGATCGTGCCCTTGCCGCTTGCCGCGGGTCCGTCGACGGCGACGATCATGCCGGCCCCGACGCGCGGGGCGCGGAAACGAGGCGGAAAGCGCGCTTCATGCGGCGGGCTTTGACAGCCGCTTGGCCATGTGGCAAGGCGCCCGCCGATCGGTGTCCACCCGCGCGGCCGGACGCCCGCCTTTCTTTTCTTCTGACGGAGACTTTCACCCATGGTGAAGCCTGAATGGGGCACCAAGCGGACCTGTCCGAAATGCGGCACCCGCTTCTACGATCTCGGCAAGGACGATCCTGTCCACTGCATCTCCTGCGGCGTCGCCTGGCAGCCCGAGCCGGTGTTGAAGTCCAAGCAGCCGCTGCCGTTCGAATCGGCCAAGCCCGAGGCGGAGGTCGAGAAGGAAGATACGGACCTGGCGGCCGGTGACGATCTGGACATCGACGTCGATGAGGATGCCGAGGAGAATCCGGACGACGAAGTCGATCTGGGCGGCGACGACGATATCGGCGTGGCCGGCTCGTCCGGGGACGACGAAGAGAGCTGAGTCTCTGGGGATCGGCGGGACGCAATAGCGCCCTTGCCACCGGGCGGCGCCTCCCTTAAATGCGCCGCTCATCCCGGGTCGCCCAGGCCCGGCGCGAAAAGGTTCGGGGCCGTAGCTCAGCTGGGAGAGCGTCGCAATGGCATTGCGAAGGTCAGGGGTTCGATCCCCCTCGGCTCCACCATTTTCCCTCTGGAATCGGCGGTTCAAGTCCAAGCCATCCGGCCATCGTCGTCAGTTCGGTGGCCAATCGCTCGGTCGTCTCCGGTGGCGCGCCCGGTTCCAGGTGGGCATTTTGCACCAGCAATCGTCCGGCTTGCCGGTCGCTCTTGAGATCGACGCGGGCGACGAGTGCGTCGTCCATCAGAAAGGGCAACACATAATAACCGTGCGTCCGTTTGTGTGCGGGCGTGTAGATCTCGATCCGGTAGCGGAAGCCGAACAGCCGTTCGGCGCGGCCGCGTTCCCAGATCAAGGGATCGAACGGGGCGAGCAATGCCTGGCCCGCGATTCGGCGCGGGCGGCGCGCTTCGGCATGGAGATAAGCGGGCTGCCGCCACCCCTCGACTGCGACGGGGAGCAAGGCGCCCTCTTCGACCAGCGCCGCGACCGCTGCCCGGCTCTCCTCCAGCCCCAGCCGGAAATAGTCGCGCAGGTCGCCGGCCGTCGCCACCCCGAGCGCGCGGGCGGCGATGTCCGTTAGCCGCCGCTGCGCCTCGGCGGGCTCGGCCGCCGGCAAGTCGCGAATCGCGGCGGGGATCGCGCGCTCGGCGAGATCGTAGACCCGTTCGAAATTGCCGCGCCGGGTGGCGGTGGCGATCCGCCCGGACCAGAATAGCCATTCCAGCGCCTGCTTGGTGGCGCCCCATTCCCACCAGCCGCTGCGACTCCTGCCGTGCTCGAAGTCGGATGCGGCCATCGGTCCTTCGTCGCGGATGCGTGCCAGGATCGCCTCGGCTTCCGCGCGCCGTTCCGACGCGAAGGCGCGCAATCCGTTCCAGCCGGCCGCGCCGCGCTCGGCCTCCGCCATGCGCCAGCGCAGCAGCGGATGCAGCTCCAGCGGCAGCAGCGAGGCCTCGTGCGCCCAATATTCGAACAGGCGCCGCTGCCGTCGCGGTCCCCATGCGGCATTGTCCAGCAATGCGCGGTCATAGGGGCCGAGCCGCGAGAAGGCGGGCAGATAATGGGCGCGGGCGAGCACGTTGACGCTGTCGATCTGGTGCAGCGCGATCCGATCGAGTGTCCGGCGCAGATGGCCGCGATCCACCGAAGCGGGACGAGGAGCGCCGAAGCCCTGCGCCGCCAGTGCGATGCGGCGCGCGGCGGCGGTGGAAAGGGGCTCGGGCGTCATCTGCCCATGAGAACAAAACGCAAACTTGTGTCAACCGCTTCCTATTCCGCCGCCAGCCGTGCCGTGGCGGCGAGACGGGTGAGCGCGTCCAGATGCGCGGCGAAGGCTTTGCGCCCCGCCGGGGTCAGGCCGAGCCAAGTGCGCTGGCGCGACGCGAAGGTCGCCTTGCGGACCTTCACATAGCCGGCCTCCTCGAGCTGCTTCACATGCTTGGACAGCACCGATTCGCTGACGCCCGTTTCCTCGCGGACGAGGGCGAATTCGGCTTCGTCCACGGCGGACAGGATCGCGCAGATCTGCAACCGGAGCGGAGCATGAATGACGGGGTCGATGCCCTCCATGCTCATCGGGCGCTCCGCAATTCCGCCTTCCAGGCGCGGTCCCAGGCATAGCCCCCGATAATCGCGCAGATGGCCCCGATGATTCCGGTCGCATAGGGCGCCCATGGCAGTTCCAGGAGGAGGCGCGCGCCCATGCCGCCCAGCATCAGCGCGACGAGAACGATCGCAAGCAGGGTCGCGATCGTCCGTGTCCTGCCCGCGCGGTAGCCATTCACTTCGATACCGGTTCGATCGACCCAGGTCCGATAAATGACCACGAGTCCGGATATGCCAACGGCTACCATGCTCATACCAAGCGCGTTGCCGAGCCCGCCGCCCGTAACCAGCAAGCCACAGAAGATGCCGTAGCACCAGCCATACCAGTTCGGGACGTCGGCGCGGGCCGCGATCCGTTTGCGCGCGGTATTGGCAAGGCTCAGCGCCGTTGCCGGGTCTGTGTCGTCCTGCTGCATATTTCCTCACTTTCCATCATGGAAAGTACTATGGCTTTCCATATTGTCAAGTGACGGGAATCCGTTGCATCGGAAAGCGTTGGGAGGAGGCGCGGTGGGGGTGCGCCTCCTCCGTTCCGACCAAGCGCGGCCAGAAAGCGATCAGAACTGGATGCCCACCCCGGCATTGGCGCCGGCGCGGCCGCGAGTATCGACCGTCGCGCCGGCGCGCACGACCGCCTGGCCGTTGTCGAGCCGGGTCGAAAGCCCGACGGCGACGGCGGCCTGACCCTGCCATGTGCCCATGCCCATGGCTATCATGCCGCGGCCGGGATCGCTGGCCTGCGGCAGGGCAGCGGCGGCGAGCGCGCCGGCGATGCCGCCATTGGCGTCCCGCCGCAAGGCAGTCATGTCGCGACCCATCAGGTCGAAGCGCAGGTCGGTATAGGCCTGGGCCTCGGCGACAGCGCTGTTCATGGCATTGTTGAGCTGGGCGACATTGATCGCGTCGGTCGGCGCCACCCCGGCGGCGACATTGTGCAGCGTGACCGGTCCTCCATTGGCGCCGACCAGAGTCACGTCATTGGAGACCGTGCCGCCATTGGGAACGGTCGGCGTATCGGCATTGGCATATTGGACCGGGCCGATCGCGCTGCCCGACACGCTGTTTTCCAGCACGGTGATCCGATTGCTGTTGGCCGCGACCTGCTGGTTGGTGTCGAACAATTGCCCGCCGTTCACCGCATCCGTCGATCCGGCGGCGAGCTGCCCGGTGCGGACATTGTGTAGGCCCACCGGCCCGCCGCTCGCGCCGACCAGGGTGGCATCGTCGGTCGGCGCGCCGGCATTGGGCGCGGTGGGCGTTGCCGCGTCGGCATAGCGGAGCGGACCGGGCGCCGGTGTACCACCGCCGCTGCCCGCTTCCAGTGCCGAGATGCGCGTGTCATGGCTCGCCACCGCATTCGCGACGCTCTGGAGCTGCGCGACGTTGACCGCGTCGGTCGGCGCCGATCCGGGCGCGACATTGGTGATCTGGCGCTCGGCCCCGGCCGTGCCTACCGAAAATTCGCCGGCCGAGAATTGCGCGCCGTCGAGCGCGAGCGCGGCATAGGCAAGCTGCGGCCCGCGCGTGGCGGTCGATCCGGCGCCGATCGCGACGCTGTTGGCGGCGCTGACCTGAGCCTCGTTCCCGATCGCGACCGATGCCGTCGCCGTCGTCTCGGTCCGAGCCCCATTGCCGAACGCGATCGAATCGATATCGCCGGCAAACGCCTCCCGGCCGTTGGCGCCGAGCCCGCTGATCCGATTGCCGCCGATCTCGATGCCGCCTTCCTGCGCCAGGCTGAGCGACGAGCTCTGGAGGTCGCAGCCGCCGGCGGGGTCGACCAGGTTTCCGTCCGTGTCGAAAATCTGCAGCGACAGCGGATCGCCGGCCGCGGCGTCCGCCAACAGGCTTGCGGCATTGATGTTGAGCTGCGGCAGGACCTGACCGACGAGCGGGATGATCGCGACCACGCCCAGGATCGAATTGACCCGGTTCTCGACCGGCGCGACGATGCCGTTCACCACCGGTGCGAGCAGGTCTGTCACGGCGGAACGCGGCAGGCGCAGGCCGGTGCAGGCGTTGACGGCCGGCGGTGTGTTCTGCGCGGCGGCTTCGCCGGCCGCGGCGGTCGTGACCAGCATGGCGATCAGCGCACGACGAACGAATTTCATGCGACCGACTGATGCAACACCTCGACGTGTCATGATTTTTCTCCAGAAACAATAAATCAATGAGATATATCATCAACGTCAAAGGTTAATGTGATTTTATTATTACAATTTACTTTGAACTATATTTCATCCATTTTGAAGTTCGCTATGGTAGCTTATCTTGATCCAGTCGCATTGAAATTTGTCGTTGCGCGCCCGTGCGAATAAAGGGTCGGATAGTGCATTGTCCCGCGTCGGGACGGAGCCGGTGCGCGGCGCGCGGCGCCTTGAAACCTTTTGGTAAATGAACTCTTAATGGTGGTGTGAATCGCCTGTCGCCCCTCATCGTCCGCCGTGTCGGTCCCTGGGCCGTGGCGCTGCACGCGGACGAGCCCGCGCTCTTCGGGGGCGCCGGGCCCGGAGCGTGGCTCGACGATCTGCGCCTGTTCGCGACCGGCTGGATCGGCGGCCTGATCTTCTTCGGAACCTTGCTGGGCTGAGCCCGCTTCGTCAGATCAGGCGGACCGTTTGCTGCGGCGCTTGCCGGAGCGGGGCGGCGGCGTCACGCTGGAGGCCTATAACCGCAATGTCGCGGTGCTGTACGGGGAGGAACGGACGCTGCCGGTGGCGTTCGCGATCGCGCCCGGAGCGCCGCTGGTCGGGGATAACGGCGAGATCGGCGCACGGGCGCGCATCCCGCTCGCGGTCAATGCCGCGCTCGTGCTCGGCTATGACGGCCGGTTCGGCAGTGGCTATGAGAGCCACCACGGCTTAGCGGGATCAGTGTCGGCTGGTGAGCCGATCGCTCACACCGTCGGCGGCAGGCCTTCGGTGTCGTCACATTCGACATCGTCGCAGGCTTTGTGCAGCTTCCAGGCGAGCCAGGCCGAGACGATGCACATGGCGGCGGCCAGCAGCAATTGATCGGCCACCGCGACGTCCGCCACCGAAAGCCCGATCGCGATCAGCGAGCCGATCACCATCGCCCCGGCATTGACGATGTTGTTGGCGGCGACGGTGCGGGCCGCCTCGCTCTTCTTCACCGTGGTGGTGAGGAAAGCGTAGAGCGGCACCACGAACATGCCGCCGGCAATGGCGATGCCGAGCAGCGAGATGAGCAAAGGCGCCGCGCCGGGATGGACCAGGAATTCGTCGATGCCGAACAGCACATCCTCGGGCGCCCCGGCCCAGCTGACGGAGACGAGATGGAAAGCGACGACGAACAGCCCCATCACCAGCACTGCGGGCATCGAATAGCGCGCCGAGACCTTTCCCTTGAGCAGCCGGTTCACCGCCACCGAGCCGATCGCGACGCCGATCGAGAAGATGGCGAGGAACAGGCTGGCCACCGCCTTGTCGGCGGTCAGCACGTTCTTCACCAGCGGCGGGAACTGGATGAACAGCACCGCGCCGATCGTCCAGAAGAAGCTGATCGAGCAGATGGCGAGGAAGAGGCGCGGGATGTGCATGGTCGCGCGGACCAATGTGATCGACGAGCGCAAAACGTTGAGATCGATCCGGTGGCCTTCCTCCAGAGCGGGGGCGGGCGGGACCTGCCGACCGGACATATAGCCGAGGATCGCGATCAGTAGCACGGCGACGGCGGACGCCTCGACCGAGATGACGCCGGCGAGGATCGTGCCGCCGAGGATGGCGATATAGGTGCCCGCCTCGACCAGCCCGGTGCCGCCCAGCACCTCATCCGGCTTCAGATGCTGTGGCAGGATCGCATATTTGATCGGTCCGAAAAATGTCGAATGAATGCCCATGGCGAGCAGGGCGGCCAGCATCAGCGGGATCGCGAACTGGTGTACCGCCAGGCCCAGCCAGGCCAGGACCAGGCCGGCGGCGCCGACCAGCATGATCAGAATTTCGCAGAATTTGACGATCCGGATGATCCGGGCCTTGTCGCGCGCGTCGGCGAGCTGCCCGGCGAGCGCCGAGAGCAGGAAGAAGGGCAGGATGAACAGCGCGGTCGCAACCGCGCTGAACCAGGTCTCCGACGCCTCGTCGTCATAGACCTGGTAGACGACGAACAGCACCATCGCGTTCTTGAACAGATTGTCGTTGAACGCGCCCAGCAACTGGGTGGTGAACAAAGGCAGGAACCGCCGCTTGCGCAGCAGGTGCATGGAGGTGGAGGCCATGGTGGGCGTGGCCCTTTAAGGTCCGGACCTGGCGATCAGCCCGCGGTCGGAACCGGGCGGAAATCGCGCACGAAGCGATCGAGCAGCCGCACCGTCGTCCCCGCCGCGCCGGACGGGACGGTCGGCTGGCTGTCGGTGCGCCAGGAGGTGCCCGCAATGTCCAGATGCGCCCAGGGCGTCGCCGGCGAGACGAAGGAGCCGATGAAATGCGCGCCCGCGCCCGCGCCCGGCGCATTTTCCGAAATGTCGCGAATGTCGGCGATCGGCGATTCCATCGCGCTGGCGTAACGCTCGTTGAGCGGCATGCGCCACAACAGCTCGCCGGAAGATTCTCCGGCGGTCAGCAACTGGCTGGCAAGCCCGTCGTGGCGGGAGAACAGGCCGGCATAATCGGAGCCCAGGGCGGTCACGATCGCCCCGGTCAGCGTCGCCACGTCGACGATCGCCGCCGGCCGGTAGCGCCGGTCGGCATAGGAGACGGCATCGGCCAGCACGATGCGGCCTTCCGCGTCGGTATTGAGCCGCTCGATCGTCCGGCCGCCATAGGCCGCCACCACGTCGCCAGGCCGGGCCGCGCCGCCGCCGGGCATGTTGTCGGCCAGCGCCGCGACCGCGACGACATGGACCGGCGCGCCGCTGCGCGCGAGGCTGAGCACGGCGCCGACCACCGCCGCCGCGCCGGCCATGTCGCCCTTCATCCGCCACATGTTGTTGGCCGGCTTGATCGAAATGCCGCCCGAATCGAAGGTGATGCCCTTGCCGGCCAGCACGATCGGCTGGCCCTGGGCGCCGCGCCCGCGATATTCGACGATCAGCATGCGGGGCGGGCGCTCCGAACCCATGCCCACCGACAGGATCGCGTTCATGCCCAGCCGCTGCATCTGCGGCACGTCCATCGCCTCGATGGTCACACCAGAAACCCCGCGGAACGCCTCGCGCGTGCGGGTTACGAAGGCTTCGGGCGACAGGATATTGGCGGGCTCGGTGATGAGGTCGCGCGCGAAATAGACGCCTTCGGACAGCGCCTCGCCCTGGCCGCGCCACTGGGCCTGCGCCTCGCGGGCGAGCGGTGTCACGACGGTGATCGGCGCATCCTGCCCGGCCCGGCGCGGACGATCCGGATTTTCCGAACGATAGCGATCGAAGCTGTAGCCGCCGAGGCGGGCGCCGACGCCGATCTGGACCAGGGCATTGGCGCTGTCGGCATAGCCGCCGGCGGCGATCGCCACCGGTCCGTCCTCACGCGCCGTCTCGCGCGCGGCGGTGCCCCCGACATTTTGCAGGCGCACATCCTCCGGCGCGTCGCCGGCCGTGCCGACCACCAGAATCTGCGACCAGGATCCGATGCCGCGCAGGCTCAGCGTGTTCGACACGCGATAGCGGAAATTGGCCGCGGTCAGCGCCCGCGACACGGCTTCGCGAGAGGCGGCGTCGAGCATCGTGCCGCGCGTCGCCAGCTCCTCGGCGCTGCCCAGCGGCAAAACCAGCACGCCCGACGACGGCGCCTCCGCCGAGAAAGCGACGGGCCGGGCCGCGAAAGCCGCCGTCGCGACAGTGGAAGCGAGAAGGGCGAGGGCGGCAAGGCGGCGCATTCGGGTCTCCGTCGATCGGTGGAAAGGCTCTGTTTGGCCGACCCGCGGAGCGCGCACAAGCCTCCCATTTTGCGGAATTTGCGGCTAAGCGGGTCGCTTCGATGCTGACTTTGCCCAATCTGCTCACCCTGTCGCGCATCCTGGCGGTGCCGATCCTGGTCTTCCTTCTGTGGAAACCGGGCTGGTTCGATTATGCGATCACCTTCGTGCTCTACTGCCTGGTCGGCATCACCGATTATTTCGACGGCTATCTCGCCCGCGCCCAGGGGACGGTGTCGCGGCTCGGCCAGTTCCTCGATCCGATCGCGGACAAGATCATGGTGGCGGCGGTGATCGTTTTGCTGGTCGCGCGCGCGCCGGCCGATCCGGGTTTCGGCGGGCCGATCATCGCCGATTGGCACCTGATTCCGGCGCTCGTCATTTTGCTGCGCGAGATCATCGTGTCGGGCCTGCGCGAATTTCTCGCCGGCCTGTCCGTGTCGGTTCCGGTCAGCCGCCTCGCCAAATGGAAGACGACCTTCCAGCTCGTGTCATTGGGCGCCCTCATCCTCGCCGGGGCGCTGCCGCACTGGCCCTGGGTGCTGCAGCTCGGTCTCGCCACCTTGTGGGCGGCGGCGGCGCTGACTTTGGTGACCGGCTGGGACTATCTGCGGGTCGGCCTCAAACACATGGATTGAGGGGCGGGCGGCCTCACAGATTGTCGCGATAGCGCCGGCTGCCGCCCAAAATCACGCCGCTCGCCATCCGGATCTCGAAATCGCCGCTCGGCCGCGTTTCGGTGCCCGTGACCGCCGCCTTGCGGACGATCCGGGAGCGCTGCACGCGCACGAAGCCGTGCGGGGCCAGCTCTTCCGCCAGCGCCGCCAGGGTCCGACGATGGAGCAGCGTCCCGAACGGGCCGTTGAGCTCGACATAATTGCCGGCCGCCTGCGCCCATTCCACGTCCTCCGGCGCCAGCCATGACGTCCGGCTGCCGTCGCGCACTTCGATGCGGAACGCATCGGCGACCGGAGCGGGCGCGGCATTGGGTCGCGTCACCCGCTCGAACAGCAGGAAGAACAGGACGACCAGCACATAGGTCACCAGGTCCTTGCGATATTCGTAGAGGAAGGCGCTGGCGATCGTTTCGCCATATCGGCTGCCGGCGAGCCAATAGATCAAGGTGCGCCCGGCCTGCATCAGCGTGACATGACCCAGCGAGACCGCGATGCTGGCCGCGACATGCGCGCCGATCGCCGGCAGCGGCCGCAGCTGCGGCGGACGCAGCCGCCGCGCGGCGAGGAAGATGAGCGGCGCGAGCAGCAGCCAGGCGGCGATGCTGGTCAGCTCCCAGGTCCAGGGCTCCCAGGTCGGGATCGGCTGGCCGCCGGCGGCGCGTTCGTCGATCACGCTGAAGGCGTTCACCACCGCCTGGAGAATCGCGATCAGCGCGAAAGCGAGCCAGGCCGCGGCGAAGCGTCCGCCGTCGCTGTGGCGCCAACCGCTCGTCATCCTCGCCCAACCGTTCGTCACACGCCTTTTCCGATCGTCCTCGCCGCGCCGCCGCCCATCCCCGGACGATGGCGCCGCCGCCGCGCCGCCGCCAGTCCCCTGGCGGAATGGCAGAAAGGGACGAAATCATGCAAGCGACGGATTATGTGGGCGGACGCCGCTATGGGCTGGACTGGCTCCGGATCGCGGCCTTCGGCCTGCTCATCGTCTATCATATCGGCATGTTCTTCGTGCCCTGGGGCTGGCATGTGCAGACCGCCCGGCCGCTGGACTGGGCGGCGCTGCCGATGCTGGCGCTCAATCCCTGGCGCCTCGCATTGCTCTTCCTGATCGCCGGCATCGCCTCGCGCGCTTTGCTCGCCAAGATGGGTGGGCAGGAGGGCTTCGCGCGCGAACGTTCGACGCGGCTGCTCATTCCCCTGATCGCCGGTATGGCCCTGTTCGTGGCACCCCAGGCCTGGGTCGAGCTGCGCGAGAAGAGCGGCTATGCGGCCGGCTTTTGGTCGTTCTGGATCACCGACTATTTCGAGTTCGGCGCGAGCCGGGGCCTCATCCTGCCGACCTACAACCATCTGTGGTTCGTCGCCTATCTGTGGGTCTACACCATGGCGCTGGCGCTGCTGGCCTTGGTGCCGGCGCGCGGTCGTGCGCTGATGCAGAAGGGCTTTGATCGGCTATTCGCCGGCTGGCGGCTGATCGCGTTGCCGGTCCTGTGGCTGTTCGTCGGGCGCATGCTTCTCTATCCCGCTTTCGGGGACACCCATGCGCTGGTCGACGATCTCTACGCGCACAGCGTCTATGCCTTCGCCTTCTTCTTCGGCGTCGGCCTGGCCCGTTCGCAGGCGCTGTGGGAGCGGATCGTCGGGTGGTGGAAGCCGGCGGCGTTGGCGGCGATCATCAGCTATCTCGGCTTCGCGGCGTTCTACGTCGTGCACGACATCCTGCCGTCCGCCGCCCCTTCGGCCTGGGAACTCGCTTTCGCCCGCTTCGCCCGCGCGGTGCAGGCATGGAGCGCGATCCTGGCGCTGCTCGGCATGGCCCAGCTTTTCCTGCACCGCGACGGGCCGGTGCGGCGCTATCTCACCGATGCGATCTTTCCTTATTATATCGCGCACCAGACCATCATCGTCCTTGCCGGCTATTGGCTGAAGCCGTTCGGGCTGGGCCCCGGGATGGAATTCGCGATCCTGCTGGTCGTCACGGTCGCGTGCTGCGCGCTGGCTTATGAAATCGCGCGGCGCTCCGCCTGGGCGCGGCCGCTGTTCGGGCTCAAGCCGGCCGCGTCACGCCGCCTTGAGTGCGTCGGCGAGCAGCCGGAACTCCTTCTCCCGCGGTGAGCCCTTGCGCCAGACCAGGGCGATCCGGCGGGTGGGATGCTCGGCGTCGAGGCGCCGGGCGACCACGCGGGTACCTTCCAATATTCCCGCCTGCACGGCCATTTCGGGGATGAGCGTCATGCCGAGCCCGTTATCGACCATCTGGACCAGGGTGTGCAGCGACGTGCCGAGGATCGACGCCTCGGCACGCAGTTCCGGACGGTTGCAGGCGGACAAGGCATGGTCCTTCAGGCAATGTCCGTCCTCGAGCAGCAGCAGGCTGTTCTCGTCGATGGCGGCCGCCGGGACGCAATCGGGCAGCCCATCCGCGCCGCCTGGCGGAAAGGCGACCATCAGCCGATCGTTGAACAAGGCGGCCGAATCGACCTCGCCGCAGGCGAAGGGCAAGGCGAGCAGGACGCAATCGAGCTTGCCACGGTGCAGCGCGTCGCATGCCGCTTGGCTGGGCTCCTCGCGCAGATAGAGCCTGAGGTCCGGCCATTGCTCGCGCAGGCG
The DNA here is from genome assembly GCA_019635535.1 of Sphingomonas sp. Taxonomy (NCBI): domain Bacteria; kingdom Pseudomonadati; phylum Pseudomonadota; class Alphaproteobacteria; order Sphingomonadales; family Sphingomonadaceae; genus Sphingomonas; species Sphingomonas sp. The sequence continues at coordinate 2,191,916 of JAHBZH010000001.1, read as the reverse complement.
CGGCAGCAGGGTGGGCAGCAGGAAAGGTGCGATCGTCGGGATCACGCCCATGCGCAGTTCGCTGGCGAGCGGCTTGCCCGCCGCGCGCACCATGTCGGTCAGATCCTCGGCCTCGCGCAGGATGCGCTGCGCCTTGTCCGCCACCCGCTCGCCCAGCGGCGTGAAGCGCACGACGCGCCGGGTGCGCTCGACGAGCGTGACGCCGATCAGCGTCTCCAACTCCTTGATCCCGGCCGACAGGGTGGATTGCGTGACGAAACAGGCCTCCGCCGCGCGGCCGAAATGGCCGTGGGTCTTCAGGGCCACCAGATATTGCAGCTGCTTCAGCGTGGGGAGATGGACGTTCATCGCTCTGCTCGATCAATGCGGTCGATCTAATCAATTTGAACGATGATTCCCAGCCCTTATATGCGCTGCACAAGAGTTTTGATGCAGTGCACAAGAGGAGAAACGCGCGCATGCTTACCGTCGGCGACAAGCTTCCCGAACTCACCCTCCCGGTCCAGCAGGGCACATCCGCTTTGCCCGCCGGCGAGACGATCGATCTCGCCGAGACCAACGGCAAGTGGAAGATCCTGTTCTACTGGCCGAAGGACTTCACCTTCGTCTGCCCGACCGAGATCGTCGGCTATGGCGAGCTGGCCCGCGATTTCGCCGATCGCGACGCGGTGCTGATCGGCGCCTCGACCGACACCGCCCATGTCCACTTCGCGTGGCGCCGCTCGGACGCGCAGCTCGCCGGCGCGGACTTCCCGTGGATCGCCGACAATGGCGCGCGGCTCGCCGGCGCGCTCGGCATCCTCGACCAGGACGAGCATGTCGCCTTCCGCGCCACGTTCATCGTCGATCCGGACAATATCATCCAGCATGTCACGGTGAACGGCCTCAATGTCGGCCGCAATCCGGCCGAGACGCTGCGCATCCTCGATGCGCTGCAGACCGACGAATTGTGCCCGTGCAACTGGACGGCCGGCGAAGAGGTCCTGAGGCCGGCGGCCTAGGGTTCAGACCTCTGAGGGGTGCGGCGACCGCGAGTTGCCGCGCCCCTTTTTGCGAACCCCGCGCTGGGCTAAGCTGCGTGCGCGAGAACCAAGGAAATCCCCATGTCCCTCAAGGAATTCGCCGACGCCCTTCCCGAATATGCGAAGGACCTCCGGCTCAATATCGGCTCGCTGCTCGCTGATCAGACGCTCGGCGACGCGCGCAAATACGGCCTCATCCTCGCCTGCGCCCACGGCACCGGCTACAAGCCGATCGTCGCAGCCGCCGAAGCGGAAATCGCCGGCAAGCTCGACGATGCCTATGCCAATGCGGCGCGCGCTGCCGCCGCGGTCATGGCGATGAACAATGTCTATTACCGCTTCGTCCATCTCGCCTCCAACCCGGTTTACGAGACGCTGCCGGCGAAGCTGCGGATGAACTGCATCGGCAATCCCGGCATCGACAAGGCGGACTTCGAGCTGTTCAGCCTCGCGGTCAGCGCCCAGAACGGCTGCGGCATGTGCATCGATAGCCACGAACGCGTGCTGACCCAGCACGGCGTGAAGGCCGAAACGATCCAGGCCGCCGCCCGCATCGGCGCGGTGATGACGGCGGTGGCGACGGTCCACGCCACGCTGTGAGAAAGGGCGCGGCGCGGCGGTCAACCGCTCCGCGCCGGCAGCGTCCATTCGACCGCGAGTCCCGGCGCGGCGTCGCCGAAGCGCAGGCTCGATCCGTGCAGCTTGGCGACTGCGGCGACCAGCGAGAGACCCAGGCCGAAGCCGGGCACGGGCTCGGCCGCCGGCGCGCGGAAAAAGCGTTCGATGACTTTTTCGCGATGTTCCGACGGAATGCCCGGCCCGGTGTCGGCGACGCGCAGCGCGATGCCGTCGTCCGCCCGGCTCGCCGACAGCGCGATGCGCCCGCCCGGCGGGGTGAACTTGATCGCATTGTCGATCAGGTTGCTCACCGCCTGAAACAGCAGGTCGCGATCGCCCACGGTGGCGAGATCGCGCTCGACTTGCGTGTCGAGAATCAGGCCGCGCTCCTCGGCCTGAGGCGCATGATAGTCGGCGGCGTCCTCGATCAGCGCCGAAATATTCACCTCGCGCATTTCCGGCTGGTGGCGCTGGGCCTCGATGCGCGAGATGCGCAGCACTGCATCGAACATCCGTCCGAGCCGCTCCGCCTCGTCATTCGCGCTTTCGATCAGCGCCGCTTTTCGCTCCGGCGAAGCGGCCTGGAGCGCGTTGAGCTCGGCCTGGAGCCGGGTCAGGGGCGTACGAAGTTCGTGCGCGACATTGTCCGACACGCGCCGGACTGATTCGACCGAGGCTTCGATCCGCTCCAGCATCGCGTTCAGCGTCTCGCCCAATCGGTCGATATCGTCGCCGCTGCCGCGCACCGGTATGCGTTCCGAAAGATCGCCGGCCATCACCCGGCGCGCCGTTGCGCCGACCGCGTCGATCCGCCGCCCGATGGCGCGGCTCATCAGGCCGCCGCCGGCGATCACCAGCAGCGCCATCACCGGCATCAGCCACAGCGCGCCGACGCGGATGCCCTCGTCGAGATCGTCGATGTCCTGCACGTCGCGGCCGATCATCAGCCTGGCGCCGTCCGGCAGCCGGCGGTCGAGCACCAGCGCTTCGTGATCATATTCCTCGCCGTCGCGATAGATGTCGGCCTCGATCCGCAGCCAGCGCAGGTTGGGCTCGGGCGGCCAGCTCGGCAGGTTGGTGGCGAGCACCGTCCCGTCCGGCGCGATCAGCGCATGATAGGCCTGGCGCGGCGCGGGGAGGGTGGCCCGCCGTTCGAGCTTCACGACCAGCGCCTGTGCGCCTTGCTCCCGATACAGCATTTCGAACCGCGCGCTTTCGGCGGCCAGGCTGGCTTCGACCTGCTCGATCGGGCGCCGGATGCTGATCCAGTAGAAGAGCGCGAGCAGGATCGAGACGGAAAGCGTGAACAACGTCGCGTAAAGCAAAGCGAGCCGGAAAGAAAAGCTGGCGAGAAGCTTCACGCGCCGGTCCGCATCCGATAGCCCGCGCCGCGCACCGTCTCGATCAGCGGCGTGGCTGCCCCCCGCTCGACCTTCTGGCGCAGGCGACTGACATGCTGATCGACCACATTGGTCTGCGGATCGAAATGATAGTCCCAGACATGCTCCAGCAGCATTGATCGTGTCACCACCCGGCCGGCATGGCGGGCGAGATAGTCGAGGATGCGGAACTCGCGTGAAGTGAGCTCGATCCGTTGCCCGGCGCGCCGTACGATCCGGCCGAGCAAGTCGATCTCCAGGTCGGCGATGCGGATCACGGCCTGCTCGGCAAGGCCCGGCCCGCGCCGGCCGAGCGCTTCGGCGCGCGCCACCAGTTCGGACAGGGCGAAGGGCTTGGCGAGATAGTCGTCGCCGCCGGCGCGCAGCCCCTTCACCCGCTCGTCCGTGTCGCCCAGCGCGGACAGCAGCAGCACGGGCGTGGCATCGCCGGTCGCGCGGATCGTCTTGAGGATGGTGAGCCCGTCCAGCTGCGGCAGCATCCGGTCGAGGATGATGAGGTCATATTGCTCGGCTGTCGCCTGGATCAGACCGGCCTTGCCGTCCGCGACATGAGTCACGATGTGGCCCGCCTCGCGCAGCCCAGCACCGACATAATCGGCGACACGTTCGTCATCCTCGATCAGCAGGATCTGCATGTCCTCGCTTTGTCAGCCTTCCGCGCGCGGAGGAAGCGCATGGACGCGAACATGACGATTTTCAAATGTTGCGGCAATGCGACCGAAACGGTGTTGGGGCACGATCGCGCTATGTTCGCGCGCGAGAACAGCCTCTTCCTGGCGGCGATGATCCGCTTCCTGCTCTGGGCGACCCGCAATGCGGGGCGGCACGGCTAGGGGCCGTATTCGATCCAGCTGCGGGTCGCTTCGATCCGGGCGATCTCCTGCGCGCTCATCGCGGCGACGAAGCGGTTGCCCGAACCGGTGCCGCGCGCCAACACGTCGAGGCCGTCGTCGGTCGAGTGTTCGGCCGCCGCAAGCTCCCGGAGCGCGGCGAACTGGATGCGATCGCACGGATGATGCGCGGCGAAGCTCTCCACCAGGTCGCGTGCATTACCGCCGTCGTGATTGGCGGCGAGCGCCAACAGCGTTTCGCTCGGGGTGCGGGTCAGGATACCGGCGATCTCGCATGTCTTTACGTCGAACCGATACTGGCTGAGAAAAGGCTGACCCGGCGAGGCTTCCATGATGTTGATCGACACCGACATCTCGTCGGCGGGAAGCTGGTTGTGCACGTCCTTGTGCGCCCGATAGAGCATGACCTTGCCGGGATCGAGCTTCGCCTTCTCGACGAACCGCAGGTCCACTTTCTCGCCCGGCACGCCGACGACCTTGTCATACTCATATTCGTAATATTCGCTCCAATAGCCGGGGCCGAGATAGCCGACGGTCAGGAACGAGAAATTGTGATCGTGCGGCACCCCGTAGAAGAAGGGCGAGGCGCCGCTCGCCTTGAACAGGCTGTCGCGCGGGGAGGGCCAGAAATTGGCGCGGATGAAATATTTCTCGCTCGCCCTGTGCAGCATGATAACCTGTGGCGTGTAGTTGTTTTCCCGGCTCTGCTGGGTGCAGCGGTCCTTCAGTTCGGCGATCGCGATTTCGGCGAGAAACGCGCGATTGGCCGCGAGGCCCTTCAGCAACGGCCCCATCGCGGCGAAGCTGTCCTCGTCAGCTGGATCGAAGGCGGAGTCATTCAGCGCCGCGATCAGCTCGCCCAGTGCCAGCGGCGCGGCATCGCCACACTCGACGATTCGGGGCATCAGGCCGCTTCCTTCTCGCCAAGCCCGGCGCGCACCCGCTCGAGCGTCGCCTGCGCGGCGGCCCGCACGTCGGCATGCGGGTCGCGCGCGGTCATGGCGGTGAGGTGCGGCAAGGCGGCGCGCGCGTCGATCCCGATCAGCTCGCGCATTGCGTGCCAGCGCACGAAGAAGCGCGGATGATCGAGCAAGGTTGCAACCGCTCCGAAAGCGCCGTCATGGCCGAGCTTGCGCACCAGCGTGGCGATCATCTGCACGCGCGAATCCGCGTCGTCGGTCGCGCTGCTGCCGAGATAGGCGCCGGTAGCGGCGTCATATTCGACGGCCAACGGCGCCTGGTCCACCTTGATCGCCGCCTGGAGCAGCAGCAGATTGGCGCCCGCATGATCGACGACATAGCTCTGCGAGCGGCCGTCGATGACCAGGATTTCCCCATCCGAGATGCGACGGCGGTCGACCAGCCGGCAGCTGCCGGCGCCGGCCGCGGTAAAATCGTCGGCGATGCGCGGCGCTTCCCAGAATGAAAGCATCGCTCCGCCCCCATGGACGAATTTCAGCACGGTGATCTGACCGCTGAAGTTGATCGACCCGCCTTGCTTCCCTTGCTTGTGCGTGGCGAGCTCAAGCGCACGGGTAACGCCCGCGGCGACCATCACATGCGCGTCCTCATAGACGAGCAGCCCGGCATGGATGTCGTTCTTGAGCGCCCGAAACGGGGGCACGAAATAAGGATCGTCCCGCATGGCGTTCGCCAGCTCGCCGATCAGGACATCGATCCAGGCATCGTCGGCGAACATCGCCCGAAAGGCCTCGGCGATGGTTGCCGCGCTGATCGGGCTGGCATTGGCGACGGTCGCGACGAAATGCTGGTGGACAGACCCCCGGTTCCATTGCGCGCCGAGCGCGTCGATCTTCGCCTGAGTCGCGCGCTGCCGGATATGGTTCCCGAGCCAGAGCCGCAGTTCCTCGCCGACGATCATCGTCTTTCGAGCCTCTCTCAATATGCACGCCGACCCGGCGGCGGGACGAACGATCCGCGCCGCCGGGTCGGCCGCATGATCAGCGCTCTTTGTTAGAACGCGACGTAGATGGCGATGCCCGAGGCAACGCCAAGGCAGACCATGCCGCCAACTTCCTGTTGCTTGGTCGAACCGGCAATGGCGACTTCAGTGGCCAGTTCCGGAAGCTCCTCGACCTCCAATAGCTTCTTTTCCATCGTCACGCTTCCCTGTCTTTGTTTTGACAGGGTGGTTTTCGCAGCCAATCGTTTATACTTTGCTAAAATTTGGCTGCCTGGAAATAGACGGAAAGTTGTGACAAAGATCAGAAACCGTTGGTTTCCTGCTCCTCTCTAAATGCCTCGCGAAGCGTGACAAGCCGGTCGAGTTCGTTGCGGTCCCTTCGCATCGTGCGGATATAATGTACGAATCCGGCCGCTATGATCGCGATCGAAGCCAGGGCGACTCCGATCGGCAACCAGGGCTCGGAGGCGAACCTGGCGATCAGGCCGCTGCCCGGGCCTCGGTCGAGCATCGCGCCGAAGCCGATGCCGACCGACATTGCCGGAATGGTACCGATCAGTCCCAGCCGGGTGCGCTTCACCGTCGCCCGCAACCGGGCGATGGACTGATCGAGCATCTCCTCGGCGCTGCCGGTCAACGTCATCAGCTCGAGCTTTCTCAGGTGGCGCTGGCGGATGCTGCTGTAGAGCATCAGCCCGATCGCGGCGGCGCCCACCAGCAGCGTTTCCGGCTCGGGATTGGACAAGGCGAGTGTCATGACCACCATCGAAACGACGATCGCCAGCCCGACATCCATCGTCTGCGCGCGTCGTGCGCGCCGCGCGACCGTTTCGGCGGTGCGGCGCAGCGCTTCCATTTCGGCCGGATCGGGTTCCTGGCGCCACATGTCGCCGAGACGTTCGAGGTCGAAATCGGTCATCGGCTCTGCTCCAGCATGGCCTTGAGCGCCGCCTTGGCGCGCGACAGGCGCAATGCGAGTGCATTGGGGGCGATACTCAACATGTCCGCGATCTCCGCGTAACTGAAACCTTCGAGAACGAGCACGATCACTTCGCGCTGGGGCACCGGCAGTCGCCGCGTCGCTTCCAGCAGGGCGCGGCGCTCGCTGGCGTCAATCGCGCTTTCCTCCGGATTGGGGGCATCCGCCTCCAGCTTTTCGGGGATCTCGGCGGTGCGCGGCTGGCGCACCTGCTTGGCGACGAACGAGATCGCCCGGTTTTGCGCGATGCGGGCGATGAACGTCTTGAGGCTCGCATCGGCCCGGTAGCTGGGCAAGGCCTGCCACACGGCGAGCAATATCTGCTGGGTTAGATCCTCGCGCAGCGCCGGATCGGCCTCGTAGGTCATCGCGATGCGGGTGATCAGCGCGCCATGTTCGGCGACGATACGCTCGAACGGCGGCTGCTTGCCTTCAGCGATGTCCGATAAGGTGGCCACCCGTTCGCCTGCTCCCCGTCCGGGATTGTCGCACAAGATGGCGATCAATCACATAGACGAAGAACCGGGCAAGGCGCGCGTGTCATCAAGTCCCGCGAAGGAACAGATGCACGGGCAAATCTTGCGGGTTGGAGACGGTTAGCCCGAAAGGCCCAGCAGCCAGCGCGCGAGATCGACCGGCGTCACATCCGCATCGGGTGCGGTCCGGACCAGTTCGACGCGATGCGCCATGATCCAGCGCAGGCAGTCGCCGCGGCTTTCGAACAAAGGATAATTGTCGCGCGCCGGCCGCAGCGAAGCCTCGTCGATCAGGAAGCGGGCGCCGCGCCGGCAGCCGGGCGCACCGGGCCAGTCACACACCGGCGCGTGCACCGCCGGCACCCAATAGGTCTTCGCGCCGTCGAGCAGATCGACGTCCGCCTTGCGCATGGCCCCGTCCTCTCCCTGCTTCTATTGTCGAACCGGCGCGGCGGAGGGGTGGGGCGGTCCGCCGCGCCGGTCTTTTGTCGTTTCGATCTCAGGCGAGATCGAAACGATCCGCGTTCATCACTTTCGCCCAGGCCTTGACGAAGTCCTTCACGAACTTCTCCTCATGGCCCTTCTCGGCATAGACCTCGGCGATCGCGCGCAGCTCCGCATTGGAACCGAAGACGAGGTCGGCGCGGGTCGCGCGCCAGGTTTCGCCGCCGTTGGTGCGGTCGGTGGCGACATATTCTTCATCGCTGCTGCCATCGACCGCCTGCCAGACGTTCGTCATGTCGAGCAGATTGACGAAATAGTCGTTGGTGAGCTGGCCCGACCGCCTGGTGAAATGGCCGTGGCCGCGCTCGCCATGATTGGCGCCGAGCACGCGCAGGCCGCCGATCAGGACCGCAAGCTCCGGCGCCGACAGGCCGAGCAGGCTGGCGCGATCGAGCATCATCTCCTCGGTCTTCACCCGCAGCTTTTTGGGCAGATAGTTGCGAAATGCGTCGGCCTGCGGCTCGAGCACCGCGAAGCTGTCGACGTCGGTCTGTTCGTCGGTCGCATCGCCGCGCCCGCCGGTGAAGGGGACAGCGACGTTGAAGCCGGCATCCTTGATCGCCTTTTCGAGGCCGACCACGCCGCCGAGCACGATCGCGTCGGCCATCGACAGCGAGCCGCGCGCCTCGTCCAGCTTGGCGAGGACATTGGCCAGCATCGCCGGCTCGTTCACCTCCCAATCCTTCTGCGGCGCGAGGCGCAGGCGCCCGCCATTGGCGCCGCCGCGATGGTCCGACTTGCGGTAGGTCGAGGCCGAGGCCCAGGCGGTCTTGACGAGCTGACTTACCGTCAGGCCGCTCGCCGCGATCCGCTGCTTGGCGGCGGCGATATCGGCGTCGGACGGCATCGTCCCGGCGGGCACCGGATCCTGCCAGATCAGGTCTTCGGTCGGAACTTCCGGGCCGAGGTAACGGACCTTGGGGCCCATATCGCGGTGGCACAGCTTGAACCAGGCGCGGGCGAAGGCGTCCTTGAACGCCTCGTGATCGTTGCGGAACTTCTCGCTGATCGCGCGGAATTCCGGGTCCATCTTGAGCGCCATATCGGCGGTGGTCATCATCGTCGGAACCTTCCTGGAAGAATCCCAGGCCGCCGGGGCCATGTCCTCTTCCTTCTGGTTGACCGGCTGCCACTGCTGCGCGCCCGCAGGGCTGCGGACCAGTTCGTAGTCATAGTCGAGGAGCAGGCGGAAATAATTCTCGCTCCACGAGGTCGGCGTGTTCACCCACGAGCCTTCGATGCCGCTGGTCACGCTATGCTCGCCGATGCCGCCGCTCTCGTGGGCGCTGACCCAGCCGAAGCCCTGCGCGGCGAGATCGCCGCCCGCCGGCGCCGCGCCGAGCAGCGACGCATCGCCATTGCCGTGCGCCTTGCCGAAGGTGTGGCCGCCGGCGGTGAGCGCGACGGTCTCCTCGTGGTTCATCGCCATGCGCTCGAACGTCGCCTTCATGTCGCGCGCGGAGAGGAGCGGATCGGGATTGCCGCCCGGGCCTTCGGGATTGACGTAGATGAGGCCCATCTGGATCGCGGCGAGCGGGCCGTCGAGGTCCTCGAGGCCGCGGTCGGGATCGATGCGGGTCTGGACGCCCTCATTGACCCACTTGTCCTCGGTGCCCCAGTAAATGTCCTTCTCGGGCTCGTAGACGTCGGCGCGGCCGCCGCCGAAGCCGAAGACCGGCCCGCCCATCGATTCGATCGCGACATTGCCGGTGAGGATGAAGAGATCGGCCCAGCTGATCGCCTGGCCGTATTTCTGCTTGATCGGCCAGAGCAGACGGCGGGCCTTGTCGAGATTGCCGTTGTCCGGCCACGAATCGAGCGGCGCGAAGCGCTGCTGCCCCGAATTGGCGCCGCCGCGCCCGTCGCCGGTGCGGTAGGTGCCCGCCGCGTGCCAGGCCATGCGGATGAAGAAGGGACCGTAATGGCCGTAATCGGCCGGCCACCAGGGCTGGCTGTCGGTCATCAGGGCGGTGAGATCGGTTTTGAGCGCGGCATAATCCAGTCCCTTGAACGCCTCCGCATAATCGAAGTCCGCCCCCATCGGATTGGAGCTTCCGTTCGGCGCGAGAATGTCGAGGGCGAGCGCATCGGGCCACCAGTCGCGGTTGGTACGGCCCAGCAGCGAGCGGATGCCGCCATCGTTGTTCATCGGGCAGCCCATGGGGTCACCAGTCTTCGCGTCCATTTCTCTCTCCAATTCCATCCATGTCCGGCACCTGTCGCGCCGCTCTCCCGGAATAAGGAGAGCAACGATCATGCAGGGTGCAGGCTAGGCCCTCATTCTCACAGACGGAAACGATTAAAAGCGGTAAGTGTTATCGAGTGGGGCGATATTATTGCGCTGCGGCATACCTATGTGACGGTCGCGGCAGGGGCAGACGCAATCCTCGTCCAACCCCCGGCGATGGCAAGCGATCGCCTGCTCTGGAAATCCGCGCGGGCGCGGTTTATCTCTCATCCGGCAATTGCAAGGGCAACATCGTGTCTTCCAGCCTCCTGGCTTATCTCGATTCGATCAAGGCCCGCGATCCGGCGCCGCGCTCCCGCTGGGAAGTGCTGCTCTATCCCGGCGTCTGGGCGCTGGGCTTCCACCGCGCCGCGCACTGGCTGTTCAAGGGCGAGCTTTACTTCCTCGCCCGGCTGGTCAACCATCTGTCCCGGATGCTGACCGCGATCGACATTCACCCCGGGGCGGTGATCGGGCGCAACTTCTTCATCGACCACGGCTTCGTCGTGATCGGAGAGACCGCCGAGATCGGCGACGACGTCACCATCTACCAGCAGGTCACCCTGGGCGGCACCAATCCGACGGACGGCGTGCCCGGCAAGCGCCATCCCACGATCGGCGACGGCGCGATCATCGGCTCCGGCGCGCAGGTGCTTGGTCCGATCACGGTCGGCGCGCGCGCGCGGATCGGCGCCAATTCGGTCGTGACGAAGGACGTGCCGCCGGGCGCGACGATGGTCGGCATCCCGGCCCGCTCCACTTTGGTCGATGCCGGGCAGAGCAGCCAGGCGAGCTTCCTGCCTTACGGCACGCCCTGTTCGGAAATCTACGATCCGGCGACGCAGAAGCTGGAAATCCTGCAGTGCGAGATCGAGCAGCTCAGGAAGCGGCTCGCCGAGCTGATCGCGGAGCGCGACCAGGCGGCCGGGGAGGGCGATCTGAAGGATCGCGACGTCAAGAAGAGCAAGGGCCGCGCCTGATGGGGACGGTCCTGCCATTTCCGGGACCGTCATCCGAAATGCAGGTGGGTTTCGACCGGTTCGAGCTGAACCGGATCGTCGATCTCTACGGCCGCATGGTCGCCGCCGGCCTGTGGAAGGATTATGCGATCGAGTTCCGGCCCGACGCGGCGAGCTTCTGGGCCTTTCGCCGCGCCGCCGAGCGCCCCGAATATCGCATCGAGAAGCGCCCCGCGCTGCGCGGCCGGCAGGGCGTGTGGGCGCTGATCGGCGAGGCCGGGCAGGTGCTGCGGCGCGGGGCCGAGCTCGGCCCCGTCCTCGCCCCGATCGAGCGCCGGCTGCTCAAGCTGGTGGGCGAGGGCGGCTAGGCCGCCGCCGTCCGGTCCACCACCGGCAGCCGCAGCTTCAGCCCGTCCGGCAGCGGCGTCACCACCGCGCGCCGCGCGCTGGTCCAGAAGGCCGAGAGCAGCAGCAGCGCCGAGCCGATGACCAAGGCGGTGAGCGCCACGCTCAATTCGACCGCGCCATAGGTCTCGAACAGGCTGTTGAGCGCATAGAGCACATAAGCGAGCGCCGAGACGAGCAGGGCCCGCCGGTCCACCGCCAGGGCGACCAGCCCGAGCAGGACGTAGAGCAGGATCGCCGTCGCCGCGCCCATCGTCGAAACGTGACCTTCGTTGAGCCCGAGCAGCGAGAAGATCGGATGGACGATCAGCGGCGCGGCGAGCAGGTGCAGCCAGAAGGCGACGTCGGACCGTCGCGTCTCGCGCCTGGGATCGCTGCCGTCCCACCGCATCGCCAGCACGAAGGTGCCGACGCCGAGCAGCAGGGCGACGGACAGCATCACCGTCTCGATTCGCTCCTGCTGTGCAAAGGAGAGATCGCCGCCGCCGCCGCTCCCGACCAGCACGGAAGCGATCAGCCCGAGGATCACCGCGACGCCGGCCGCCGCGCCGGCGGCGACCGTGACCGGCACATGGAAGCGCCGCCAGTGCGCCCAGGTGGCGCCGCAGGCGATCGCGGCCGCGAAGGCCATGACCAGGGCGACCGCCTGGCCGTTATTATCGAACCGGTCGTCGCCGATCATCGTCACCGCGCCGACCAGCACGGTGAAGAACACGCCGCCGGTGAAGGCGAGCAGCAGCAGGATGCTGGGCAAGGCCATGCGGCGCTTGCGGGTGAAGAATTCGGCAAGGCCCCAAGCGGTTGCGGCGACGAACAGGCCGGCGAAGAGCGAAGGTCCGTCGCCGTCGAGACGCGGCGGAATCGTCTGGCCGATCCAGCCGATCGCGACCAGCAGGATCGCGGCGGCGATGCCGACGAAAATGTCGTTGAAACCGGTGAGCAACCGGAAATGCTCTTCGTCCACAGCCGGCATCCGCCGTTCCGCAGCGATGAAGTCGCGGAACTGAGCCGCCTGCTCCGCCGTCAGCGCGCCGCCGCTCACCGCGGCATCGAGATCGCTCTCGCTGTACATATCCGTTTCCTCCCCGTTTGCGGCACGCTTAGCACGGGTGTTGTATTTATACAATACACCTGTGCTGGCGAGGAGAAGGCGGCATCATTGCCCCTGCAGCCGCTGCAGGATCGTCATCGCCTGCTCCGCGCCGGACTGCGGCACGATCTCGCCGGCACGCTCGGTGATCGCGGCCCAGTTCGCCGCCACCGCCTCCGGCGTCGCCTCGTCGAGCGCGACGCCTCGCGTCAGCGTCACATAGGCGGCCTGGACGACGCCCGCGCCGGCGCCGAGGATGGCGCCCGTCGGCGCGTCCTCGCTCACCAGGAACAAGGCGGCGGGCGCGACCAACTCGGGCCTGAACCGCTCCAGCAATTCGGGCGGGAAGATGTCCTCGGTCATCCGCGTCGCCGCCGTCGGGGCGATCGTGTTGACCTTCACATTGTACTTGGCGCCCTCCAGCGCGAGCGTCTTGGCGAGGCCGGCGAGGCCGAGCTTGGCGGCGCCGTAATTGGCCTGGCCGAAATTGCCGTAGAGCCCGGTCGAGCTCGCCGTCATCAGGATGCGGCCATAAGCCTGTTCGCGCATCAGATCCCACACCGCCTTGGTGCAATTGGCCGAGCCGTTGAGATGCACGTCGACGACGAAGCGGAAATCCTCGGGCGTCATCTTGGCGAAGCTCTTGTCGCGCAGCACGCCGGCATTGTTGATCAGGATGTGGACGCCGCCCCAGGTATCCTTGGCCCTGGCGACCATTTCCTCCATCTGCGCATAATCGGTGACGCTGCCGCCGTTCGGCATGGCGGTGCCGCCCGCCGCCTCGATCTCCTCGACGACCTTCAGCGCCGCGTCGCTATGGCCGGTGCCGTCGCGTGCCACGCCCAGATCGTTGACGACGACCTTCGCGCCGCGCCGCGCCAGCTCGAGCGCGTAAGCGCGGCCCAGGCCGCCGCCCGCGCCGGTGACGATCGCGACGCGATCGGTGAAGTCGATGGTCATGAAAATCCCCTACTCCGCGCTTGCCAGTTTAACGCGGAGTAGGGGATCGGGGCCCGGGCGGAAAGCCCGGTATTACGAACGCGGCGCGCGGGTGCGGCTTCGCTCGTAGGTCTGGGTGCAGCGATCCGTGACCTCGCGCGTGCAGGGCGGCATTTCGCCTTGCGCGGGTTGCGGCGTGAACACCTGCTGCTGGTTGGGGCTGAGCACCACCTGCGCGCCCGGCGGGACGCTGAACGGCTGGTTGGCGCCGCCGGGGGCGGTGGCGGGCGTGGACACGACAGGGATGCCGCGCGCGTCGCGCTCGGGCGCCTGGGCGGGTGCATCGGTCTGGGCGATGGCGGCGGCGCTCATGGTCAGCGCGGCCGCGCACAACAGGATCTTCACGTCTGTCCTCCTCGGATCGGGGAAGTGATGGAGGCTCAAACGTTGCGGCGGCGATTTTTCTCCGTGACTAAGCCACGCCTTCGCTGTCGAGCGCGTAGCCGGCGGAACGGACGGTGCGGATCACATCGGTACGACCGTCCGCGTTGATCGCCTTCCTGAGCCGGCGGATATGGACGTCCACAGTCCTCAGCTCGATCTCGCTGTCCTGTCCCCAGACCGCGTCGAGCAGCCGTTCGCGCGAAAACACACGGCCCGGATGCTCCAGGAAATGCCGCAGCAGGCGGAATTCGGTGGGGCCGAGCTGCACGGCCGCGCCGCCGCGCTTCACCTTGTGGCTCACCAGGTCCATCTCGATATCGTCATAAGCGAGCTGTTCGCCGGCCAGCGCCGGGCGGACCCGGCGCAGCACCGCGCCGACCCGGGCGATCAGCTCGCGCGGGGAGAAGGGCTTGGTCACATAATCGTCGGCGCCGGTTTCCAGCCCGCGGATGCGGTCCGCTTCCTCGGCGCGCGCGGTCAGCATGATGATCGGCACGTTCGCCGTCTCGGGCAGGCGGCGCAGGCGGCGGCAGACCTCGATCCCGGAAACGCCCTCGATCATCCAGTCGAGGATCACGACGTCCGGCGCGGCCTCGCGCGCCAGCAGCAAAGCTTCCTCGCCGTCCGCCGTCGCCTCCAGCTCGAATTCCTCGCGCCGGAAATGGAAGCTCAAGAGCTCGACCAGCGCCTGGTCGTCCTCGACCAGCAGGACGCGGGGTTTAGTCAACGAGATCGCCCCGGGCGATCTCGGTCGTATCGGCTCCCTTGGCCCGGTCGGCGAGATGCTCGCCGGTCGCGGCGAAATAGACCATCTCGGCGACGTTGGTGGCATGGTCGCCGATCCGCTCCAAATTCTTGGCGGCGAAGAGCAGGTGTGTCGCCGGCGTGATGTTGTGCGTGTTCTCCATCATATGGGTGAGCAGCGCGCGGAAGATCGAATTGTAGAAATCGTCCACCGCCGCGTCGCGCTCTTGCACCGCCGCCGCCTTGGCCGCGTCGCGCGCCGCGAAGGCGTCCAGCGCATTGTGCACCATCTCGCCCGCAATCCGCGCCATTTCCGGCAGCAGCGACAGCGGGCGGATCTTGCTGTCCTCGATACTCGGCACGCGCTTGGCGATGTTCTTGGCATAATCGCCGATCCGCTCGACCACGCCGGCGATCTTGAGCGCGGCGACGACCTCGCGCAGGTCGTCCGCCATCGGTGCGCGCAAGGCGATGATCTGCACGGCGCGCCGCTCGATCTCCGCTTCCAGCGCGTCGATCTTCTTGTCGCGCTCGACCACGGCGGCGGCGCCGGCGGCGTCGCGGCGCACCAGCGCCTCCATCGCGTCGCGGATCGCGGCTTCGGCGAGCCCGCCCATCTCGCACACGGTGGCGCGCAGCTGGTCGAGCTCTTCGTCGAACGCTTTGACGGTGTGGCCGGTGGTCGCCATCTGATGTCTCCTCAGCCGTAACGGCCGGTGATGTAATCCTTGGTCCGCGTTTCGCGGGGATTGGTGAAGATCGCGGAAGTCTCGCCATATTCGACGAGATGCCCGAGGTGGAAAAAGGCGGTGCGCTGCGAAACGCGCGCGGCCTGCTGCATATTGTGGGTGACGATCACGATCGCGTAGCGGCCGCGCAGCTCGTGGATCAGCTCCTCGATCTTGGCGGTGGCGATCGGGTCGAGCGCCGAGCAGGGCTCGTCCATCAGGATCACTTCGGGATCGACCGCGATGGCGCGCGCGATGCACAGCCGCTGCTGCTGGCCGCCCGACAGCGCCGTGCCGCTTTCGGCGAGGCGGTCCTTGACCTCCTCCCACAGGCCGGCGCGCTTCAGCGAGCGTTCGACGATCACGTCCAGCTCGGCCTTGTTCGCGGCGAGGCCGTGGATGCGCGGGCCGTAGGCGACATTCTCGTAGATCGATTTGGGGAAAGGGTTGGGCTTCTGGAACACCATGCCGACCCGGGCGCGCAGCTGCACCACGTCCATGTCGGGCGAATAGATGTCCTCGCCATCAAGCCGGATGTCGCCTTCGACCCTGGCGCTCGCCACCGTGTCGTTCATCCGGTTGAGCGTGCGCAGGAAGGTGGATTTGCCGCAGCCCGACGGGCCGATGAAGGCCGTCACATGCTCGCGGCTGACATCGATCGACACATTATCGATCGCCTTCTTCTCGCCGTAGAAGACGCTGACGCCCCGCGCCGTCATCTTGGGGAGGGTGGTGGTTTCGGTGTCCATTACCAGCGCTTCTCGAATTTGTTGCGAAGATAGATGGCCAGCCCGTTCATCGCGAGCAGGAAGACCAGGAGAACGATGATCGCCGCGCTCGTCTTCTCGACGAAGCCCCGGCTGACCTCGTCCGACCAGAGGAAGATCTGCACCGGCAGCGCGGTGGCCGGATCGGTGAGGCCGCCCGGCGGCGCGGCGATGAAGGCGCGCATGCCGATCATCAGCAGCGGCGCCGTCTCGCCCAGCGCGCGGGCCATGCCGATGATCGTGCCGGTGAGGATGCCGGGCAGCGCGAGCGGCAGGACATGGTGGAAGACGACCTGCACCCGGCTCGCGCCGACGCCCAAAGCCGCGTCGCGGATCGAGGGCGGCACCGCCTTGATCGCGTTCCTGCCGGCGATGACGATCACCGGCATCGTCATCAGCGCCAGCGTCAGGCCGCCGACGATCGGCGCCGATCGCGGCAGGTGCATGACGTTGAGGAAGACGGCCAAGCCGAGCAGGCCGAAGATGATCGACGGCACAGCGGCGAGATTGTTGATCGAGACCTCGATCATGTCGGTCCAGCGGTTCCGGGGCGCATATTCCTCAAGATAGACGGCGGAGAGCACGCCGATCGGGAAGGCGATCAGCAACGTCACCAGCATGGTGAGCAGCGATCCCTTGAACGCGCCCCAGATGCCGACCAAGGTCGGATCGGTGGAATCGGCGCCGGTCAGGAAGGACCAGTTGAGGCCGGTGCGCGCCTGCCCGTTGTCGGCGAGGCGCCGGTAGGTCTGCTCGGCCTCCTCGGTGCCGCGCCCCTTGGCGGCGATGTCGATCGCGGTCGCGGCGGGCAGCCACAGGGTCGCCTGGCCCGACAGGATCGAGGGATCGTCGCGCACCGCGTCGCGCAGCCGGAGGCGCGCGCCGTTGGAGAAGAGCCGCGCGCCGCCCTCGCCATACTGCGCTTCGGCGGCGGCCGCGACCGCGCCTTCGAAATCGGCATTGGCGAGCGCCTGGTCCGCGCCGAAGCCGCTGACGGCCGCCGGATCGAGGAACAGGGCGCTGCGCGGGAAATCCAGGTCGAGCCGGATTTCGGTCTGGGTGAAGCCGCGCGCGCCATTGCCCATCATCGTGATGAGCAGGAAGGCGAGGAAGCCCGCCGAGATCAGGATCGCGAGCAGCCCGATCAGCTTGAAACGCTTCTCCGCACCATAGCGCCGCCGGATGCGCGCCTGCATGGCCGCGCTCTTCCAGTCGGTCGGCGTCGGATCGACGGTGGTGAAGGCGTCACTCATAGGCTTCGCGGTATTTCTTGACGACGCGCAGGGCGACGATGTTGAGGGCGAGCGTCACCAGGAACAGCACCAGGCCGAGCGCGAAGGCGGCGAGCGTCTTCGGACTGTTGAATTCCTGGTCGCCGGTGAGCAGCTGGACGATCTGGGTCGTTACCGTGGTCACGCTGTCGAACGGATTGAGCGTCAGGTTCGCGGCGAGGCCGGCGGCCATCACGACGATCATCGTCTCGCCGATCGCGCGGGAGACGGCGAGCAGCACGCCGCCGACCACGCCGGGAAGCGCGGCCGGGACGAGCACCTTCTTGATCGTCTCGCTGGTCGTCGCGCCCATCGCCAGGCTGCCGTCCCGCATCGCCTGCGGCACGGCGGCGATCGAGTCGTCGGCCATCGAGGAGACGAACGGGATGATCATGATGCCCATGACGAGCCCGGCGGCGAGCGCGCTCTCCGTCGATGACGCGATGCCGAGCGAGAGGCCGAGATCGCGGATCGCGGGCGCGACGGTGAGCGCGGCGAAATAGCCGTAGACCACGGTCGGCACGCCGGCGAGGATTTCGAGCAAGGGCTTCATCCAGGCGCGCACCCGGGGAGAGGCATATTGGGTCAGGTAGATCGCGCTCATCAGTCCCAGGGGAATCGCGACGATCATGGCGATGATCGCGCCGATGAAGATCGTACCCCAGAAGAGCGGAATCGCGCCGAACGCCCCGGACGAGCCCGCCTGATCGGCGCGGATCGCCATTTGCGGGCTCCAGTTGAACCCGAACAGGAACTCGATCGGCGAGACCATCGAGAAGAAGCGGAAGCTTTCGAAGATCAGCGAGGCGACGATGCCGAGCGTGGTCAGGATCGCGATCAGCGAGGCGCCGAGCAGCACGCCCATCACCACCCGCTCGACCCGGGTGCGGGCGCGGAAGACGGGGGACATGCGGCTGAACGCCCAGGCGCCGCCGGCAAAGGCGATCAGCAAGGCGACGGCGAGGCCGATGCGCGAGAAGAAGGCGATCGCTTCCTCATAGATGGGCGCGAGCGCGAAGGCCTCGCGGTTGAACGCGGTCGTCGAGGTGCCGGTGGCGAGCGCATAGGCCTCGCCCAGGATCGCCGAACGCTGCATGCCGAAGGCGGGCAGCGACGCGGCTTCGGGACTGGCGATCACCCGGTCGTAGATGAGCGGGCCGGAGAGATTGCTCCACAGGGCCAGGAAGAGGAGGGCGGGAACGACCGTCCACAAGGCCACATACCAGCCATGCTGGCTCGGCAGCGAATGGGGACGCGGCTTGCCCGGACCGGCGAACGCCGCCGCGCGCGCCCGCGCCGAGACCCAGGCGATGAGCCCGAGGCCGGCGACGAGCAAAGCGATGGCGGCGAACGACACGGGTCTTGGCTCTCGATCGGTTAGTTCAGGTCCGCGGCGGTGATCGGCCGGGGATTCTGGACGGTGGCAAGGGCAGCGGCGCGTTCATTTTCCGGCAGCGGGATCATGCCGCGCTGGGTGAGGTAGCCGCCCGGTCCCCAGCCCTGCGAGAAGACGGTGAGGAATTCGCGCAAGCCCGGAATGGCGTTGAGATGCTCGCCCTTCACATAGATGTAGAGCTTGCGCGCGCCGGGATAGGTGAAGTTGGAGATCGTCTCCGAGCTCGGCGTCACGCCTTCGATCGGGATGCCGCGCACCCGGTCGGTATTCTCCTCCAGGAAGGAATAGCCGAGGATGCCGACCGCGCCCTGATTCTCGGCGACGCGCTGGACGAGCAGATTGTCGTTTTCGCCCGCCTCGATGAAGGCGCCGTCCTCGCGCAGCTGCGTGCACACGGTGCGGTGGCGATCGGAATCGGAAGCTTTCAGCGCCACCATCTGCGGATCGCTGTCGCAGCCCTTTTCCAGGATCAACTCGGCGAAGCTGTCGCGCGTGCCGGACGTGGGCGGCGGGCCGTAGACGCGGATGGGCACGTTGGGCAGCGCCGGATTGACGTCGCGCCAGGTGCGCGCCGTCTGCGGCCGGCCGAACGGATTGGCCGCGAGCGCCGCATAGATGTCGCGCTCGGTAAGATTGAAGCCGGTCGGGCGGGTGGCCGATTCGATCAGCGCCAGCCCGTCGATGCCGATCGACACCTCGATGATCTCGGTCACGCCGTTGCGGGCGCAGGTCTCGATCTCGGTCGCCTTGATCCGGCGCGAGGCATTGGCGACGTCGGGAAATTGCGGGCCGACGCCGTTGCAGAAAAGCTGCAGGCCGCCGCCGGTGCCCGTCGATTCGACGATCGGCGAATTGAAGGCCGGATTGGCCTGATGAAAGCGCTCGGCCACCGCGACGGTGAAGGGATAGACGGTGGACGAGCCGACCACGCGGATCTGGCTGCGCGAGGCCGCGCCGCCACCGCCGCCGGTCGCGCCCTGGCCGCATCCGGCGAGCACGATCGCGGCCGCCAGCAAGGAAAACAGCGTCTTCTTCATATGCCCCTCCTGGGCTGGGTTAACGGGTCTTCGCTGCGGCATTAGGTCGGATCGGCGAGCCTTGTGTGACGCTTCGATGACAAGTTGATGACAGCGTGCCCGGAAAGCTCAGAAATCGAACTGGGCGCGCGCGCCGATCATGTCGACGGCATAGGCGCGGCGCCCGGCGGCGTCGGGAATCGCCGCATCGTCGATCCACAAGCGGCCGTAATTGATCATCAGCCGCGCATGATCGGTCGGAATCCAGATCAAAGCGGCGACGAGGCCGTCCTGCGTCCCGTCCCGGTCGAGATCGAGCCGGTCGTAGCGCAGGTTCACCTGGAACGCGCCGGGCCCGCCGGTTTCGACCGGCCGGCGCACCCGCGTCCGGTCCCAGCGCGCCGAGCGGTAGCCGCGCGTCTCGCCGGTCAGGAACCAGCCGATCTCGGCATAGCCGCCGAAATAGTCGCGGTCGGCGGCGCCAGCCGGAACATCGACATCGAGCCACTGCGCTTCGGCGGCAGCGTGGAAGGGCCCGCTTATCACGGCGGCTTCGAGCCCGAAGCGCGATTCGCCGTCCGCCAGCAATGCGGGGGAAGAAACGAAGCGCGTGTCGGTGGCGTGAAAGAGCGGGCGCACCCGGAAGCGGCTGGCGATCCCGTTATCGACCCGGTCGCCATTGTCGCGCCGATGCGCGGAGGCGGCGAGATGGAGCCGGGCATCGCCGATCTCCGGCGCGTAGATGATCCGCCCGTCCAGGCTGTAGGCGCCGTCCGCCTCGTCGATCTCCAGCAGATTGTCGCCGAAAACACCGAGCTGCGCGGTCAGCGGCCCATGCCTGATCTCGGCGGAAAGGCCGATCCGCCGCTCGAAATTGAAGGCGTCGGTGAAGGCGGCGCGCTCCATGAAGGCGCTGAACCGGTCGCTGGTCAGCTCCTCCAGCGACTGGAAATTGTTGTGCTGCCCGATCGTGAAGGACAAGGCGTCGGACGCCTTCCAGGTCAGCGTCAGCTCGGTGAGTTCCGCTATGCCCTCGGCGAACTCCGCCTCGACCAGCCAGTTGAAACCGCCCGGCGCGGTCCCTTCCAGTCCGAGTTGGGCCCGCCGCAGTTCGCCGATGAGGCCGGGTTCGGCGGGGCCGGAGACATGGCCGGCATCGAGCTGAATGCGTCCCCGCGGCTTGATCGACCAGCCGTCGCTGGAGCCGATTCGCGGCGCGCCGCTGAAGCGGCCGTCTTCGGCCATGGCTGGGTCGCTTGCGAGCATCGCTGCCGTCGCCAGCGCCGTCGCCAGGATAATGCGCATCTGTCCTCCGGCCTGATCGGATGTGACGAATCCGTGAGAGATTGGCGACGGATAAATATCAAGATGATGACGGTTGCATGACAGTCTCGGCACGCGGAAGTTCCACGCTGACGATCGTGCCGCGACCCGGCGCGCTGTCGATGTCGAGCCGGCCGCGATGGCGCGCGACGATATGCTTGACGATGGCGAGGCCGAGCCCGGTGCCGCCGACGGCGCGGCTGCGGCCGGCATCGACGCGGTAGAAACGCTCGGTCAGGCGCGGCAGATGCTCGGCCGCTATGCCGTCGCCTTCGTCGCTCACCGCGACGCGGACCATCGTTCCCGCATCCTCGATCCGCACCCGGACCGGCGCGCCCGCCCGGCCATATTTGAGCGCGTTGGCGATCAGGTTGTTGAGGAGCTGGCCGAGCTGCGGCCGGTCGCCGAGCACGACGGGATCGTCCGTCTCGCGCTCCACCAAGAGGGTCGCGCCGCGCTCCTCGATCAGCCGGGCGAGCGCCGCCTTCACCTCGTCGATCAGCGGCGGCAGCGCAACGGGATCGCGCGGCACGGCATAGCGCTCCGCCTCGATCCGGCTGAGCGACATCAGATCGTCGACCAGGCTGCGCATCCGCACCGCCTCGTCATGCATGATCTTGAGGAAGCGCTTGCGCGTCTCCGGATCGCCGCCGGCTTCTTCGTCCTCCAGCGTCTCGACGAAGCCGAGCACGGTGGCGAGCGGGGTGCGCAGCTCGTGGCTGGCATTGGCGACGAAATCGACCCGCATCCGCTCCGCCGCGCGCGCCGCGCTCTGGTCGATCAGGCGCACGAGCCGGCTTTCGTCGGGCAGCACGGTAACGGCCATCGTCCATTGCCGGTCGGCGTCGCCCAGCCCGACCAGTTCGGTGCGCTCGCGCGGGTCCTCGCTTTCGGCCGGCGCGGCGAGCCGTTCGGCGGCGGCGGGGTGGCGGATGGCGAGGCGCACGTCCACGCCCTCGATATGCTGGCCGAGCAGATCGCGGGCGGGCGCATTGGCGGCGATCACTCGCCGGTCGCGCACCACCAGCATCGGCTCGTCCACCGCGCGCAGCAATTCGGCGATGCCGGGCAGCGCCGCGCCGTCCTCGCCGGTGGCACTGATATCCAGCGCCTGCTCGGTGCCGGCGCGCGGCAGGA
The DNA here is from genome assembly GCA_019635535.1 of Sphingomonas sp. Taxonomy (NCBI): domain Bacteria; kingdom Pseudomonadati; phylum Pseudomonadota; class Alphaproteobacteria; order Sphingomonadales; family Sphingomonadaceae; genus Sphingomonas; species Sphingomonas sp. The sequence goes on along the minus strand of JAHBZH010000001.1, from coordinate 2,169,696 downwards.
TCGCCCAGATCGCGATGCCGGCGGCGAGCGCGGCGAGCGCGGCGGGTAGCGGCGCGCCCGCCCAGATCGCGAGCGCGATGCCGGCGGCGCCCACGCCCGCCGCGGCCAGTCCCCGCATCGCCTGTTGATGTTCCATCACGCGCACGTCCCGAAGCGGGACAGCGCCCCGCGCTTGCTCGATTCGCCCCGGCTTTACCCTTATTAAAGGGGGGGCGAGTATCGGAATTTCACATGAGCGGCAGCGACGACAAAGCGGCGGAGGCGGGCTCCGTGATGCCCAGCCGGCGCACGGTGCTGGCGCTCGGCGCGGCCGCGGCCTCGACCGTGGTCACGATCCGCCCGGCGCTCGCCCAGACCGCCGGGTCGGTGCTCAACTGCGAGATTCCAGTGCCCGGACCCCATGCCGCCGGCAGCCACATCGCGCGCGACGGCAGCCTCGTCCCGCCCGGCTCGCCCGGCGCCGCGCCGCCTTTGGCCCGGCCGCTGCGCGGCGAAGAGGCCCGGCTGCTGCTGCGCGGCTCGACTCCGCCCGGCGTCCAGCCCGGATCCTCGCAGGCCTATGCCAATTATATCAGGCGCCTGCAGTCGGGGATGAGCGGCTTCACCTGCTACGCCTCGCTGCAGATGCCGCGCTGATCCGGGCGGCGGGCATGGCCGCCCTCCGCTACGTCGCCGATCCCGAAGGGGCCGTGACGGTCGTCGAACTGGACGGCCTCTCGGCGCTGTTCCACGCCCCGTCCGGCATCACCCACATCGTCGCGCCGCCCGCCCCCGAAATCCTCGCCGCGCTGCGCGAAGGGCCGGCCGACGCCGCCGAGCTCTTGCGCCGCCTCCGCCGTCATTACGAGATCGAGGGCGATGCGCTCGAAGCCCGGCTGGAGGAGCTGGAGCAGGCCGGCCTGGTGCGCCGCGCATGAGGCACAGCCTCTCCCTTACCATCGGCCCGGTCGCCTTCCGCGTCGGCTCCGCCTGGCGCGCGCCGATCGATGCGCTGGCCGGCCTTTATGCCGGCTATGCCGCGCCCGAGGACGGCGCCTGCGATTTCACGGTGCGGCTGGAGCCGGAGACGATCTGGCGCCGCTGGCTGCGTCCGTCGGTCGCGATCCGGGGCGATTATATCCTGCCTGACGCCGCGCCGCTGCCGCTCGGCATGGGGCTTCTGGCTGCCGAAATGGGCATGAATCTGCAAATGGCGCTGGGTCAGAAGCGCCATCTGCTGCTCCACGCCGCCAGCGTCGAGAAGGACGGCCGGGCGCTGATCCTCACCGGCGAATCCGGCGCGGGCAAATCGACGCTCGCCGCCCTGCTCGGCGAGCGCGGCTGGCGGCTGATGGGCGACGAGTTCGCCCTGCTCGACATGGAATCCGGCGCGCTGCACCCGTTCCCGCGCGCGATCAGCCTCAAGAACGGAGCGATTTCCGTGATGGAGCGCGAGGTAATCCCGACCCGCTTCGGCCCGCGCATCGCGGGCACGCCCAAGGGCACGATCCGCCACCTGCGCCCCCAGGCCGAGGCGATCGCGCGGATGGAGGAGCCGGCTCGTCCCGCGCTCATCCTCTTCCCGCGCTTCGGCGAAGCGGCGGCGGCGCGCGGGGTGGGACAGGCGGAAGTCTTCATGCGCCTGACGCAAGCCTCGACCAATTATGTCGCTTTGGGCCGCGCGGGCTTCGACGCGCTGACCGGGCTGGTGGGAGCGGTGCCCTCGGCGGCGATCGACTATCCCGACACCGATGCCGCGCTCGATCTGGTCGAGACGCTCTGGAAGGCTGCGGCATGAGGAGCGCCCGGCTGCTCGTTCAGGCGCTGCGCGCGCCCGAGACGCTGCGCGATCCCGACTGGTCCGCGCTGATCGCCGCGGCGCGTGCCGAGCAGCTGATCGGCAGCCTCGCCTTTCGTCTCGAAAACCTGGCAATTCCGCCCCGCATTGCGGCGGTTTTCGGCGCCGCGCGGCGCGATGCGGCGCAGGCGCGCACCCAAGCGCTTTGGGAGGCGGAAATGTGCCGCCGCGCGCTGGCGGACACCAAAATCCCGGTGGTGCTGCTCAAGGGAACCGCCTTCCACGCCGCCGATCTGGACGCGAGCATCGGCCGCTCGGTCGGCGATCTCGACATCCTGGTGCCGCGCGATCGCATCGAGGAGGCGGAAGCCGCCCTGATCGCTGCCGGTTGGGAGCGGATGAAGGCCGCGGACGGCTATGACGATCTCTATTACCGCCGCTGGATGCACGAACTGCCGCCGCTCGTGCATGCCACGCGCGACGGGATGATCGATGTCCACCACACCATCCTTCCGCTCACCGCGCGCCCGACGCCGGATGCCGCGGCGCTGATCGCGGACAGCGTGGCGCTGGACAACGGCCTGCGCGTCCTTTCGCCCGCCGACATGATCGTCCACGCCGCCGCGCACCTGATCGCGGACGGGGATCTGGCGGGCGGCCTCAGGAACCTGTGGGATATCGACCGGCTGGTCCGCCAGTTCGCGGCCGATCCGGACTTCTGGCCGGCGCTGGCCGGACGGGCGCGGCGCCACCAGCTCGAACGCCCCGTCGCGCGCACCCTGCGTCTCGCCGAAAGGTTCTATGCCACGCCGGTCGACCGCGCCGTCGCCGGTCGCCCACGCCTGTCCGATCGCCTGTTCGAAGCCCGTCTGCTCGCCCGCAATGGCTGGGGGCAGGAGAAGCGCAAGATGCTGCGCTTCGCTTTCTACGTGCGCTCGCACTGGCTTCGCATGCCCCCGCTGATGCTGGCCCGGCATTTGTGGACCAAGGCGCGGGGCTAGGCCGCGCTTTCCGGCGCTGGCAATGGGGCGCTTTCCGTGGCAGGGGCGCTTCTGCCTATGACCAGACAACGCGACTTCGCAGCCATCGTCCTCGCCGCCGGCAAAGGTACGCGGATGAAATCGGACGTGCACAAGGTGCTGCACCCGATCGCGGGGCGCGCCATGCTCGATCACCTGCTCGGCGTCATCGACACGCTGGCGCCGGCGCGCAAGGTGGTCGTGGTCGGCGCTGGGCGCGAACAGGTCGGCGGCCTGGTCGAGGCGCGCGGCGGCGAGATCGCGGTGCAGGACCAGCAACTCGGCACCGCCCATGCCGTGCGCATGGCACAAGACGCCCTGGCCGGCTTCGCCGGAGACGTGCTCATTCTCTACGGCGATACCCCGCTGATCGAGGCGGAGACGATGGCGCATATGCTGGATCGGCTCCACGCGCCGGATGCCCCGGCCGTTGTCGTCGTCGGCTTCCGGCCCGAGGATCCGCTCCGCTATGGCCGTATCCTCGCGGGGCCTGACGGCACGATCGAAAAGATGGTCGAATATAAGGACGCCACGCCCGAGGAACGGGCCGTAAACCTCTGCAATTCCGGCATGATGGCAGCGCGCGCGGCGGACCTCTTTCCGCTCCTCGCCCGCGTCGGCAACGACAATGCGGCGGGCGAATATTATCTGCCCGACGTGGTGATGCTGGCCGCGCGGGACGGTCGCAGATCGGCGGTGATCGAGGCCGAGCCCTGGGAAATGGCCGGCGTCAACAGCCGCGCGGAGCTGGCTTTGGTCGAGGCCGAATGGCAGCGCCGGCGGCGGCTGAAGGCGATGGCCGACGGCGTGACCCTGGTGGCGCCCGATACGGTCTGGTTCAGCCACGATACCCAGGTCGGCGGGGACACGATCGTCGAGCCCAATGTCGTCTTCGGCCCCGGCGTGAGCGTGGGCGAGGGCGTGCGTATCCGGGCCTTCTCGCATCTGGAGGGCGCGACCGTCGCGCCGGGCGCCGAGATCGGCCCCTATGCCCGCCTGCGCCCCGGCACGGAGATCGGCGAGGGCGCGAAGGTCGGCAATTTCGTCGAGGTGAAGAAGGCGAAGCTGGGCAAGGGCGCCAAGGCCAATCACCTGACTTATCTCGGCGACGCGGAGATCGGCGCGGGCGCCAATATCGGCGCGGGCACGATCACCTGCAATTATGACGGCTTCCTCAAATACCGGACGACGATCGGGGAGGGTGCGTTCATCGGTTCGAACAGCGCGCTCGTCGCGCCGCTGACGATCGGTGCCGGCGCGATCGTCGGCGCGGGGTCGGTCATCACCAGGGACGTCGCCGCCGATGCCGTTGCCATCGCGCGTGGGGAGCAAATCGACAAACCCGGCCGCGCCAAGCGGTTTCGGGAAATCATGTCGGAACGTAAGAAGAAACAAGTGTAACCATGTGCGGTATCATCGGAATTGTCGGCAAGGAAGAGGCGGCGCCCCGCCTGATGGACGGCCTCAGGCGGCTCGAATATCGCGGCTATGACTCGGCGGGGCTGTGCACCATCGTCGACGGCCGGCTGAAGCGGCGCCGGGCGGAGGGCAAGCTCGACAATCTCGCGCAGGTGCTGGAGGCCGAGCCGCTGCCCGGCACGGTCGGCATCGCCCACACCCGCTGGGCGACGCACGGCGCGCCGACGGTCGGCAACGCCCATCCCCATGTCGTGGGCGGCGTCGCCGTGGTCCACAACGGCATCATCGAGAATTTCAAGCCGCTGCGCGAGGAAATGCAGGCCAGGGGCCGCACCTTCGCCAGCCAGACGGACAGCGAGGTTGTCGCCCATCTGGTCGCGGACCGGCTGGAGCAGGGCGACGATCCCGAGGCCGCCGTCGCCGCCGTTTTGCCGCGCCTCCACGGTGCCTTCGCGCTCGCCATCCTGTTCCGGGATCATCCCGGCCTCATCGTCGGCGCCCGGCTCGGCGCACCGCTGACCGTGGGCTATGGCGAGGGCGAGAATTATCTCGGCTCCGACGCGCTGGCGCTCGCCGCGCTGACCCGCCGCATCGCTTATCTTGAGGAGGGTGACTGGGCTGTCGTGACCCACGACAGGGTCCGCATCTTCGATCGCGACAACGTTCCCGTGGAACGCGAGACGGTCGAATCCGGCGCCAGCGCGGCGCGGATCGAGAAGGGCAATTACCGCCATTTCATGCTCAAGGAGATTTTCGAGCAGCCTTTGGTCGTCGGCGACACGCTCGGCTCCTATCTCCGCCCGCTCGAGCAGAAAGTGGCGTTGCCCGACATGGATTTCTCGTTCGCGTCGGTGCCGCGCGTCACCATCGTCGCCTGCGGCACGTCCTATTATGCCGGCATGGTCGCCAAATACTGGCTGGAGCGGTTCGCGCGGCTGCCGGTCGATCTCGATGTGGCGAGCGAGTTCCGCTACCGCGATCCGGTACTGGAGCCGGGCGGACTCGCCCTCTTCATCAGTCAGTCCGGCGAGACGGCGGACACGTTGGCGGCGCTGCGCCACGCCCGCGCGCAGGGGCAGAAGATCGCCGTCGTCGTCAACGTCCCGACCAGCTCGATGGCGCGCGAGGCGGACCTGCTGCTGCCGACCCATGCCGGGCCGGAGATCGGCGTCGCCTCGACCAAGGCCTTCACCTGCCAGCTCGCGGTGCTCGCCGCGCTCGCCGCCAAGGTCGCGCGCGATCGGGGCGCGATGAACGCGGAAGAGGAGCGCGAGATCGTCGCGCACCTCACCGAAGCGCCCGCCGCGATGAACGCCGCGCTCGCGTTCGACGAGGAGATCGCCGCGCTCGCGCCGCTGATCGCCGAGGCCCGCGACGTGCTTTATCTGGGCCGGGGGCAGGATTATCCGCTGGCGCTGGAAGGGGCACTGAAATTGAAGGAAATCAGCTACATCCACGCCGAAGGCTATGCGGCGGGCGAAATGAAGCACGGGCCGATCGCGCTGATCGACGACGCGGTGCCGATCATCGTCCTCGCGCCCTCCGGCCCGTTGTTCGAGAAGACCGTCTCCAACATGCAGGAGGTCCAGGCGCGCGGCGGCAAGGTGGTGCTGATCTCCGACGCCGAGGGCATCGCCCAGGCCGGCGACGGCGCGATGGCGACGCTCGCCATGCCGCAGGTCCATCCGCTGATCGCCCCGCTCGTCTATGCCGTTCCGGTCCAGCTTCTGGCCTACCACGTCGCGGTGGCGAAAGGGACGGACGTGGACCAACCGCGCAATCTGGCGAAGAGCGTCACCGTCGAGTGATGTTCCCGCGCCGTACTCCGGCGGCGCCTTCTTCCGTTTCACCCTTCCTTAAAGCGAATATGCGCAGAACCCCGCCGGCGGAAGCAGGGGAATTGTCGATGCTCAAATCGGTGCCGTTGGACCTGGTTCTTGTCGTGATCGTTTTCGGCGCGCTCAAATGGCTGATGGGCCCGCTGCTCGGTCGCGAAGGCATGTTCGCGGCGGCCGTGATCCTTGCCGTCGGTTGGGTTCTCCTCGCGAACTGGCGCCACAGGCTGCGGCGCCTTGCCGGTTCTGTCTTGCCCCGTTTCCTGCGCGAGACCGGGCCGCGCTAGCTAGCGCGCTGCGGACGCCTGTTGCTCCTGCGCGGCGATCCAGGCGCGGACCTGCTCCTCCAGCACCGGCAGCGGCACCGAGCCGAGACCGAGGATGGTGTCGTGGAAACCGCGCTGGTCGAAGCCCGCGCCCAACCTCTGCTCCGCTTCGCCGCGCAGCCGCCGGATCGTCAGCTCGCCCAGCTTGTAGGCGACGGCCTGACCGGGCCAGGAGATGTAGCGGTCGATCTCGTTGACGATCTCAAGCTCCGACATGGCGGTGTTCTCGGTCAGATAGGCGATCGCCCGGTCGCGGTCCCAGCCATAAGCGTGGATGCCCGTGTCGATCACCAGCCGGGCGGCACGCCACATCTCATAAGTCAGCCGGCCGAAATCCTCGTAGGGGGTCTGGTAGATGCCCATCACGGTGCCGAGCCATTCGACATAGAGGCCCCAGCCTTCGCCATAGCCCGAGAAATAGGTGCGCTGGCGGAATTCCGGGCGATCCGGGCCTTCCAGCGCGAGCGCGGCCTGGAAGCTGTGCCCCGGCGTGCATTCGTGCAGGGCGAGCGCGGGGATGTTGTAGAGCGGCCGCTGCGGCAGGTTCCAGGTGTTGAACTGGCAGTTCTGCAGCCCGCCGCGCCCGCCGGTATAGATGGGCGCGATGTCGTCCGGCACGGGGATGATGCCGTGGCGGTAGCGGGGCAGGGTGCCGATCGTGTTGCGCAGCTGCCCATGTGCCCGCATCACGACATAGCTGGCATAGCCGAGCAGCTCATTGGGGGTTTCCGCGTAGAATTGCGGATCGGTGCGCAGGAAGTGGGTGAATTCTGCGAAGCTGCCGGTGAAGCCGGCGCGCTGGATCACCTCATCCATCTCGGCGCGGATGCGCGCGACTTCGCTGAGCCCCGTCTCGTGGATCTCGCGCGGGGTGATGTCGAGCGTCGTGAACTTGCGGATCATCGCCTGATAATAGGCCGCGCCGTCCGGCATCTCGGACGCGCCGATCGTGGTGCGCGCCTGGCGCATATAATCGCCCCGGATGAAGGCGAGCAGGTCGCGATAGGCCGGCGCCCCCGCCTCGCGGATCGCCGCCATGCCCTCGGTCCGCAGCCGGGCCTGCTCCTCGGCGGAGATGCTCGCCGGCATCTGCTCGAAAGGCGTGTAGAGCGGATTCTCGTCGCTGTCGGCGGTGAAGGGCACGATCGTCTCGTCGCGCCCGGTCAGTGTCACGCGCGGCACGGAAAAACCGCGCGCCAGGCCGGCGCGCATATTGGCGATATGCTCGCCGAAATGGCGCGGAATGTCGCGCAGCCGGGAGATGTAGCGGCGATATTCCTCGGCATTGGCGAAGCCGGAGCGCGGCGCGATCCAGGTCCAGAAGAAGCTGTCCGAATTGAACGGCGCTTCATAGGTGCGATAGCGCACGTCGCCGATCTGCTCCTCCAGCACGGTGCGGAAGACGGCGGCGTTGATCCGTTCTTCGTTCGAAAGCCGGTCGAGCGGAATCGTGTCGAGCTCGGCGAGCGCGCGCTCCCAATAAGCGAGCCGTGCCTGATAGGCTTCGGGCGTCACGCTGGGCAGCCGGTCCGTCGCCGCGCCGGGCCCGTCGCCGCGCAACCGCCCTTCCTGCTCGCGCCGCCATTCCCATTCCGCCTCGTAGAGCTGGCGCAGCCGCTGTTCCGCGCTTGACGGCGTCGCCGCCGCCGGCGCGGGATTCTGCTGGGCCAGCGCCGTGCCGGGGAGGATCATGCACAGCGCAGCGGCGGTAAGGCACAGGCGGGGCGAAAGGGGCATTTACACGTCTCCCGTGAGTTGTTGACCGAGGCCGATTACCGTATATCGTATACTATTGATGTCCTTCGTCAACGAGGCCGGCATGGCTTTCCGGATCAACCGCCGCCGCCTGCTGGGCGGCGCCGCGGCATTCACCGCAATACCCTATGCGGCTTTCGCGGCCGCGCAACCTGCCGCCGGTCTCCCGCAGGGCCGTACAGGTCCGGCGGACCGCGCCACGGCTTTGCCGCTCGATGCCGTGCGGCTTCTCCCTTCCATCTATCTCGATGCGATCGAGGCCAACCGCGCCTATCTTCATCGTCTCGAGCCGGATCGGCTGCTGCACAATTTCCGCGTCGGTGCCGGGCTGGCGCCGAAGGGCGAGCGTTATGGCGGCTGGGAGGGCGATACGATCGCCGGCCACACGCTCGGCCACTATCTCACCGCCTTGTCGCTGATGCACGCCCAGACGGGCGACGCGGAATGCCGCCGCCGGGTCGATTATATCGTCGGCGAGCTGGCCGAATGTCAGGCGGCGCATGGCGACGGTTATGTGGCCGGCTTCACCCGGCGCCGTCCGGACGGCGCGGTCGAGGACGGCAAGGCGCTGTTCCCGGAGCTGATGCGCGGCGACATCCGCTCATTGGGCTTCGATCTCAACGGCTGCTGGGTGCCCTTCTACAACTGGCACAAGACCTTCGCCGGCCTGTTCGATGCGGAGACCTGGTGCGGCAATCGCCAGGCGCGCGCCGTCGCGCTCGGCCTTGCCGCCTATATCGACCGGGTTTTCGCGGCGCTCGACGACGATCAGGTCCAACAGGTGCTCGATTGCGAACATGGCGGCATCAACGAGAGCTTCGCCGAATTGCACGCTCGGACCGGCGATCCGCGCTGGCTGCGCCTCGCCGAGCGGCTGCGCCACCGCCGCATCCTCGATCCGCTGAGCGAGGGGCGGGACGTGCTGCCCTGGATCCATGCCAACACCCAGATTCCCAAGCTGATCGGCCTTGCCCGCCTGCACGAGCTGACCGGCAATGCCGGTGACGGGGCGGCCGCGCGCTTCTTCTGGGAAACGGTCGTGCGCGACTATACCTACGTGATCGGCGGCAATGCCGATCGCGAATATTTCCCCGCGCCGCGCACCGTCTCGCGCCACATCACCGAGCAGACCTGCGAGAGCTGCAACAGCTACAACATGCTCAAGCTCACCCGCCATCTCTATGGCTGGCGGCCCGAAGCGCGGCTGTTCGACTATTACGAGCGCGCCCACCTCAATCACATCATGGCGCACCAGGACCCGGCGACCGGCATGTTCGCCTATATGGTCCCGCTCATGTCCGGCACGCACCGCAATTTCTCGCGGCCGTTCGACAGCTTCTGGTGCTGTGTCGGCAGCGGCATCGAAAGCCATTCGAAACATGGCGAATCGATCTGGTGGGAAGGGGAGGGCGAGCGCGGCGACGGCGACATGCTGATCGCCAATCTCTACATCCCCTCGATCGGAAACTGGGCGCGGCGCGGCGCGCGGGTGCGGATGGAAACCGCCTATCCTTTCGGCGAGCGCGTGACGCTGACTTTGGACAGCCTGGCGCGGACGGGCATCTTCGCGCTGGCGCTGCGCGTGCCGGGCTGGTGCGACGGCGCGCGCGTGGCGGTGAACGGCACGGCGCAGGAGGTGGCCGCGCAGGATGGCTATTTCATGCTGCGCCGGCGCTGGCGGCGCGGCGATGTCGTCACGCTCGATCTGCCGATGCGCCTGCGCAGCGAGGCCACGGTGGACGATCCGGCGACGGTCGCATTGCTGCACGGCCCGGTCGTGCTCGCCGCCGATCTGGGGCCGATCGACCGGCCGTTCGACGGACCGGCGCCGGCGCTGGTTTCGGCGAACATCCTCTCCGGCTTCACGCCCGTCGACGCGGCGCAGGGCCGGTTCCGCACCGACGGTATCGGCCGCCCCGGCGATCTCGCCTTCGCGCCCTTCTTCTCGCGGCGCGACCGGCGCACTGCCGTCTATTTCCGCGCCTTCGACGCGGCCGGCTGGGAGCGCGAGCAGGCAGCGCTCGCTGCCGCCGAGGCCCGCCGCCGCGCCATTGCCGCGCGATCGGTCGATGTCATCCATCTCGGCGAGATGCAGCCGGAGCGTGACGCAGGGCTGGCCGCCGACAACTCCTATCCGGTCACCTATCGCGGCCGCCACGGGCGCGATGCGCGCAACCATGGCTATTTCGAATTCGCCGCCCGAATACGCCCCGGCCCGCTGGTGCTACAGGCGACCTATTGGGGCGAGGAGCGGGCCAAGCGCTTCGACATCATGGTCGATGGGGAGCGGATCGCCACCCAGACGCTCGATGCCGAACGGCCCGGCGAATTCTTCGAGGTCGATTATCCGATCCCCGAGGCCCTGACCCATGGCAAGGAGCGCGTGACGATCCGCTTCCGTCCGACCACGGACCGGGACCGCTGCGGCCCGGTCTTCGGCGTACGGATACTCGCCGCCGAGACCGGGTCGGGAGCGGCCTAGATCCCCGTCACCGGATGCTCCTGCCGCGCCTGGCTGTGCCAGCGGCTATAGGCGAAATAGACGCCTATCCCGATCAGGTTCCAGATCAGGAAACGCTGCAAGGTCAGCACCGGCAGGCTGGACAGCAGATAGAGGCAGCCCAGGATCGCCAGCGTGCCCACGAGGAACGGCGCCGGGCATTTGAAGACGCGCGGCAGGTCCGGCCGGGTGCGGCGCAGGATCATCATGCAGGCCGCCACCGCGATGAAGGCGGTGAGCGTGCCGGCATTGGCGAGCTCGGCGATCTCGGCGAGCGGGAAGAAGCCGGCGACTGCGGCGACGAAGATGCCGGTGACGGCGGTGATGATGATCGGCGTGCCGGTGCGCGGCGAGACCTGGCTGAGCTTGCGCGGCAGCAGCCCGTCGCGCGCCATCACGAAGAAGATGCGGCTCTGCCCGTACATCATCACCAGGATGACGGAAGGCAACGCGATCAAGGCGGCGAGGCCGATCGCCCATGCGGCCATCGGCTGATCGAGCGCGCGCAGCACGAAGGCGAGCGGCTCGGCCGAGCTCGCCATGGCGCTGTAATTGACCGCACCGACCGCCGAGATCGCGACCAGCATGTAGATGGTGACGCACAGCGCCATCGATCCGATGATGCCGATCTTGAGGTCGCGTCCGGGATTTTTCGTCTCCTCTGCCGCCGTGGCGATCGCATCGAAACCATAAAAGGCGAAGAAGACGATCGCGGCGGCGGCCATCACGCCCCGGGTCGCGCCCTCGGCGGTGACGGTGCTGCCGAAGCCATAAGGCATGAAGGGCGTCATATTGTCCGCATTGAAGGCGGGCAGCGCGATCAGCACGAAAGCGGCGAGCGCGGACAGCTTGATGATGACGAGGACGAAATTGACGGTCGCGCTCTCGCGGGTGCCGGCGATGAGCAGTCCGGCGATGGCGAGGGCGACCATGACCGCGGGCAGGTTGATGATCCCGCCGGCATGCGGCCCGGCGAGCAGGGCGGCGGGCAGGGCGATGCCCGCCGAGTGCAGCCAGCCGACCAGATAGGCCGCCCAGCTCACCGCCACCGCGCTGCACGCCACCGAATATTCGAGGATGAGGCTCCAGCCGACGATCCATGCGATCGTCTCGCCGACGACCGAATAGGTGTAGGTATAGGCGCTGCCGGAGGTGGGGATGAGCGTCGCCAGCTCGGCATAAGCGAGCGCCGCGCAGGCGCAGACCGCGCCGGCGATGGCGAAGGCGAGGATGACGGCGGGGCCGGCCCGTTCGGCGCCGACGCCGGTCAGCGCATAGATGCCGGTGCCGACGATCGCGCCGACGCCGAGCGCGACGAGATGCGGCCAGCTCAAGGTCTTGCGGAGCCGGTGCTGCTCGTCGATGCCGCCGCCCGTCACGATCGGCTTTACCGGTCCCCAGAACGATCGCTCCATCCCGCTTTCCTCCCCTTATATTCGTCTATGTATCGAGCTGCCGCGTCAGATCCTCATGGGTCTGCGCGATATGGGTGTGGAGCAGGGCCGTCACCGCATCGCCGTCGCGCGCCAGCCAGGCGGCGAGCAGGTCGCGATGCTCGCGGTTCGCGCGCGTGTCGCGGCCCTGCGGCTCCAGATGCTTGCGCACATAGCGTTCGGACAAGATGTGCAGCCGCTCGATGATCTCCAGCGTGACGAGCTGTCGGGCCGGGCGGACCAAAGCGAGATGGAAGGCGCGGTTGAGTGCGCCGGTGCCTTCGCCATGGGCTGCGATGGCATGATCGAGCGTGTCGAGAGCCGCTCTGGCAGCCATGTGGTCGCTTTCGTTCGCTTCCAGGGCGGCTTGGGCGGCGGCGGGCGGCTCCAGCTTCAGGCGCAGCGCATAGACTTCGCGCGCCTCGGCGGCGCTCAATTCGCGCACGAAATAGCCGCGATTGGCTTCGGACCGCAGCAGCCCCTCCTGCTCGAGCCGCGCCATCGCTTCGCGCAAGGGAATCTTGCTCACCCCCAGTTCGGCGGCGAGATTGTCCTGCCGCACCGGCGCGCCGGGTTCGATCGTCCCGGCGAGGATGCGCTCGCGCAGCCGTTCGGCGAGCTGGTCGGGCAGGCTGCGGAAAGTAAGCGCGGCCATGGGTTCAGACCACCGTGAAGCCGGCGTGGAAGGGATCGTCGGTATCGATCCAGATCGTGTTCAGCCCGGTCGCGATCGCCGAACCTTCGATCGAGGGGGCGATGGCCGGGATGCCGCCGACCTCCGTTTCGGCCTCGACCCGGCCGATGAAGCGGCTGCCGATATAGGATTCGTGGACGAAGCTGTCGCCGACCTTCAGCCGGCCCTGCGCGGCGAGATGGGCCAGGCGGGCCGACGTGCCGGTGCCGCAGGGGCTGCGGTCGATGGCGCGCTCGCCGTAGAAGACGGCGTTGCGGCCGTCCGCGCCGTCGCCCTTCGGCCGGTCCGCCCACAGGACATGGCTGACGCCCCTTATAGTCGGATCGAGCGGATGGACGGGCTCATGGGCTTCGCGCAGCAATGCGCGTAATGCCCGGCTCAGCTCGACGATCCGCGCCGCGCCGAGATCGTCGAGGCCGGTATAGGCGCCCTGCGGTTCGACGATCGCGTAGAAATTGCCGCCATAGGCGATATCGACATTGAGCGAACCGAAGCCGGGCAGATCGACGGCGATGCCGCGCGCCGCGACATAGGCGGGGACGTTGCGGATCTTCACCGACGTCACCCTGGCGCCGTCCTGCGTGTAATCGATCTCGATCCTCCCCGCCGGGACCTCGAGCGTCAGATGCCCGGGCGTGCGCGGCACGATCAGGCCATGCTCCAGCGCGAAGGTGACGATGCCGATCGTGCCATGGCCGCACATCGGCAGGCAGCCGCTGGTCTCCATGAACAGGATGCCGGCATCGGCATCCGCGCTCGCCGGCGGATAGAGGAAGCCGCCCGACATCATGTCGTGCCCGCGCGGTTCGAACATCAGGCCGGTGCGGATCCAGTCGCAGCGGGCGATGAAGTCCTGCCGCCGCTCGGCCATCGTGACGCCGTTGAGCAACGGCGCGCCGCCCGCGACGAGGCGGACCGGATTGCCCGCCGTGTGGCCATCGATGCAGAAGAATGTGTGACGCACGCTAGGCCGCGAGGCGATCGCCGACCGGGCGGGTGCGCGCGGCCTCCTCGACCATCGCGATCACCTCGGCGCGGCGCGCGCCGGCGAGCGGCTGGCGTGGCATCCGCACGCGCTCCGAGCCCCGGCCCATGATCTGCTCGGCGAGCTTGATCGACTGGACGAGGTCGTGATCCGCGTCGAGATGGAGCAGGGGCATGAACCAGCGGTAGATGCGCCGCGCTTCGGTCCAGTCGCCGCGCTCCGCCGCTTCGACCAAAGCGACCGATTCGCGCGGGAAGGCGCTGGTGAGGCCGGAGACCCAGCCCGACGCGCCGAGCATCAGCCCTTCCAGCGCCACGTCGTCCAGCCCGGCCATCACCGCGAAGCGGTCGCCGAAGCGGTTGATGATGTCGGTGAAGCGGCGCGAATCCGGCGCGCTTTCCTTGATCGCGACGATGTTCGGCACGTCCGCCAGCCGCGCCAGCGCGTCGAGCCCGATCGAGATGCGATAAGCGGGGGGATTGTTGTAGAGCATGACCGGCAGCGTCGTCGCCCCGGCCACCGCGCGGAAATGGGCGGCGAGTTCGGCCTCGGTCGGCACATAGACCATGGCGGGGAGCACCATCAGCGCGTCCATGCCGATCGCCTCGGCCTCGCGGGCATAATCAATGGCGCGGGCGGTGCAGAGCTCCGACACGCCCGTCACCAGCGGCACCCGGCCGCCCACGGCCTCGACCGCCGCCTTCAGGACGTCGCTTTTTTCCTCGGGCCGCAGCGAATTGTTCTCGCCGCAGGTGCCGAGCACGATCAGGCCGTCCACGCCGTCGTCGACCAATGCGGTCAGCACGCGCTGGGTGGCGGGGATGTCCACCTTGTCGTCTGCGGTGAACTGGGTGGTCGCGGCCGGATAGACGCCGGTCCATATCTTGCGGGCGGCCAAATCTCTGTCCTCCGTTGAATGTAAAAATCTTATATCGTATACGATTTTCAATGACAACAGCGATCGTGATCGGCGGCGGGGTGATCGGTTCGGCCTGTGCGCTGAACCTGCAGGCGCGCGGCATCGCGACACGGCTGATCGATCCCGATCCGGACTGGCGCGGCGCCTCGATCGGCAATGCCGGGCATATCGCGGTGAACGAGGTCGAGCCGCTCGCCTCGCGGGCGACCCTGCGCAACCTGCCCAACATGCTGTTCGCGCGCGGCGGCCCGGCGGGCCTGCCGCTGCGCGACATCGGCGCCTGGCTGCCCTTCGGGCTCCGGCTGGTGGCGGCCAGCCAGCCATGGCGTTTCACGGCGGGGAAGGCCGCGCTGGCGGCATTGGCCGGCGGCGCGCTGCCGGCCTGGCGGCGGTTGGCGGCGGAGATCGGCGCGCCGGAGCTGTTGCGCGAGAAGGGGCATTTCGTCGTCTGGGAATCCGCAGCGACGGCGGCCGCGGGACGCGCTGCGCTCGCCGCCGCCGATCATGGTCCGACGCGCTGGCGCGATGCCGATGCGGAGGAGCAGGCCTTGCTCGGATCGCTGGCACGACCGCCCGCCGGCGCGGTGCGGTTCGAGGGCACGGCGCAGATCGTGGACCTGCCGATGCTGGCGGCGGCGCTGCGCGACCGGTTCGTGGCCTTGGGCGGCGTCAGGATGCGGGGCAGGGCGCTGCTCGACGGCAATGTCGTCCGGCTGGAGACCGGCGAGCGGCTCGATGCCGACGCGATCCTCGTCGCCGCCGGCCCGGCCTCCGGCGAAGTGCTTCGTCCCGCAGGCCATCGCGTGCCGATCATCGCCGAGCGCGGCTATCACATCCAGGCGACCGCGCCGGACTGGCCGGCCGACATGCCCTCGATCCTGTTCGCGGACCGGTCGATGTTCGTCACCGGCTTCCGCTCCGGCCTGCGCGCGACCAGTTTCGTCGAATTCGCCCGCGCCGCATCGCCGCCCGACCCGCGCAAATGGGCGCGGCTCAGATCGCATGTCGCGGCGCTGGGCTTGCCATTCTCCGAGCCAGTTGCCGAATGGATGGGATCGCGCCCGACCCTGCCGGACTATCTCCCCGCCATCGGCCGCAGCCGCCGCGCGCCGAACCTGTTCTACGCCTTCGGCCACAATCATCTGGGCGTCACGCTCGCCGCGATCACCGGCGAGCTGGCTGGCGCGCTGATCGGCGGGGGCGCGCCGGCGCTCGATCTCGCGTCCTTCGATCTCGATCGCTTCGCCTGAAAGGTGGCGCACCCGAGAGGATTCGAACCTCTGGCCTCTGCCTTCGGAGGGCAGCGCTCTATCCAGCTGAGCTACGGGTGCCTGAGCCGGAAGGGGCGCTTAGCAAAGGGGTGGCGAGGGGGCCAGAGCTAAGTTCAGGCGGCGTGTTTTTCGGCCGGGGGCGGGGTCTTGGGCTTGTAACGGCACAGATCGGCCACCACGCAGCGCCAACATTCGGGCCGGCGCGCCTTGCAGACATAACGGCCGTGCAGGATCAGAAGATGGTGCGCGATGTTGCGCCAGGGCGCCGGCGTCTCCTTCTCCAGCTTCTTTTCCACCGCGTTCACATTCTTGCCGGGCGCGAGGCCGGTGCGGTTGGCGACGCGGAAGACATGGGTGTCGACCGGGAAGGTCTCGGCGCCATGGGCGACGTTGAGCACGACATTGGCGGTCTTGCGCCCGACGCCGGGCAAGGCCTGCAGCGCATCGCGATCGACCGGCACCCGGCCGCCATGCTCCGCGATCAGCGTGCGGGACAAAGCGATGACGTTCTTCGCCTTGGTGTTGAACAGGCCGATCGTGCGGATGTGGCGCTTCAGCCCCTCCTCGCCGAGCGCGACCATCTGTTCGGGCGTGGTGACGGCGGCGAAGAGATCGCGGGTGGCGCGGTTCACGCCCGCGTCCGTCGCCTGGGCGGAGAGCACGACGGCGACGAGCAGGGTGTAATCGTTCACATATTCGAGCTCGGTCACCGGATCGGGCGTCCGCTCGTCCAGCCGGCGGTAGAATAAGGCGATGTCGGCCTTCTTCACTTCAGTTTGTCCAGCGCGGCGGCGAGCCGCTCCAGCCCGCCCTGAACGATCCCGGTCGGCTGGCCGAAGCCCAGGCGGAAATGGTCGGGCGCGCCGAAGAAGCGGCCCGGCACGATCGCCGCGTCCCGGGTCCGCAGCCGGTCGTTCAGCGCATCGACATCGCCGCGCACGAGGCGCGGGAAGCAGGTGATGCCCTGCGTGACCGGTGCGCATTCCAGGTCGTCCCGCGTGGCGAGGAAATCGCTCACCAGGTGGCGGTTGCGCGCCAGCAATTCGTTCACGCCGGCCGACACCTCGTCCAGCTGCTCCAGCGCGATGCGGGACAGGCATTCGGTGGCATGGGCCTGGGCCACGCCGAACAGCTCGTTCACCCGCCAGATCCGTTCGGCCAGCTCCGGCGCGGCGAGAATCCAGCCGCAGCGCAGGCCGCTGAGCCCGTAGCATTTGGTGAGGCTACCCGTGGCGATGAAGCGCTCGCCGAGCAAGGCGGCGCTGCGCGGGCGCGGCAGGCCGGCATCGCGATAGACCTCGTCCACCAGCACATAAGCGCCCACCCGCGCCGCCATCTCGCCGATTGCGCGCAGAACCTCCTCGCCGACGAGGTTTCCGGTGGGATTGTGGAGATTGGTGAGGAGGATGAGGCGGGTGCGCGAGGTGATCGCGGTGGCGAGCGCGTCGAGGTCGATGGCGAAATCCGGCGCCCGCCGCTGGAACGGGCGGATGACGGCGCCGACATGGCGGGCGGCGGCGATCATCGGCTCGTAGACCGGGCTTTCCGCCGCAACCTCGTCGCCGGGCGACAACAGGGTCGACAGCGCCAGCATGTTGGCCATCGAGGTGCCGTCCGCCATCACCACCATGTCCGGCGTGACGCCGCATGTGCGGGCGATGGCCGCGCGCAGCGGCGGATCGCGGTAGCGGCTGGCGCCGTCCAGCTCGAGAGCGGCGATGTCGATGCCGAAACGGTCCATCCGCACATGCGGCACTTCGCTGGAGCCGAGATTGTAGCGCACCGGCGGACGGTTCTTCGCCCAGTACATGTAGTCGGACGCCATCGCCTTCATGCGCCGCGCCCCTGCCGCCGCAACCAGAACAAGCAGGCCGGCACCCCGGCGAGCAGGATCAGGAAGCCGACCGCGCTGTTCGCCGGATGGTTCCAGATCGTGCCCGTCACCGTGATCGCGCAGGCGAGGATGAAGAAGAGCGTGGTCCAGGGATGGCCGGGCACCTGGAAGGACGGCGTTTCGGGATCGCGGCGGCGATAGACGAACAGGGCCGCGCCGGTCAGCGCGAACCAGATGAAGTCCACCGACACGACATAGCTCAATATCTGGCCGAACGTGCCGGTCAGCGCGATGACGATCGCCGTCGCGCCCTGGAGGAGGATGGCGACGATCGGGGCGTGCGTGCGCGGGCTCACCGTGGCGACGGCCGGGAAGAAGAGCTTGTCCTGCGCCATCGCGAAATAGACGCGCGGCGTGGTCAGCATGCCCTGGCTGAGGAAGCCCAACGCCGAGATGGCGATGCCGAGCGCGATCAGGGTGGCGCCGGTGTCGCCCAGCGCGCCGCGCATCACACTGGTCGCGGGCGTGGCGCTTTCGGCCAGGCCCTGCGGACCCAGCACATGGACGAAGGTGAAGGCGACCAGCGCGTAGAGCGTCACCACCCCGATCACGCCGAACAGCAGGGCGCGGGGCAGGTCGCGCGCCGGATCGCGCATTTCGCCCGCAACGAAGCCGGAGGTCTGCCAGCCGCCATAAGCGAACATGACCGGCGTCAGCGCGGCGGCGAGCGCGGCCATCGTGCCGAGCGTCGGCAGCGGCGCGGCGGGCGCGGGCGGCGGCGCGCCGGCGAAGACCGGGGCCAACGCGATGCCGCACAGGACCAGGGCCATGAGCGCGAGGATCTTGATGACCATCAGCACGCTCTGCAGCGTGCCGCCGACGCGCACGCCCAGGCAGTTGATCGCGGTCAGCAGCGCGAGCGTCACGACCGCCACGGCGCTTTCGCTCATCGGCAGCGGGGCGACGTCGAGGAAGTAGCGCGCGAAGGTGATCGCCACCGCCGCCATGCCGCCGGATTGGATCACCAGCAGCAGCGACCAGCCATAGAGGAAGGCCGGCATCGGCCCCCAGGCGTCGCGCAAATAGGCATATTGGCCGCCCACCTGCGGCCGCCGCGCGGCCAGTTCGGCATAGACGAAGGCGCCGGCGATCGCGACCATGCCGCCGATCAGCCAGGCGCCGACGATCAGTCCGGGCGAGGTGACATGGCGGGCGACCTCGGCCGGATTGACGAAGATGCCGGCGCCGATGATGCCCCCCATGACGAGCATCGTGGCGTCGAACCGGCCGAGCCGGCGGACCAGGCGGGGCGATCCTTCGTCCGTCGCGCCGTTCACAGGCCGAGCACGTCCGCCATCGTGTAAAGGCCGGGCGGCTGGTCCTTCAGCCAGAACGCGGCCTTGACCGCGCCGCGCGCGAAGATGGCCCGGCTCTCGGCGCGATGCCCGATCTCGATCCGCTCGCGTTCGGTGGCGAAGATGACTTGATGATCGCCCGGGACCGAACCGCCGCGCAGCGAGGCGAAGCCGATATCGCCAGGCGTGCGCGGCCCCGCCATGCCGTCGCGGCCCCGCTCGGCCACCGCGCCGAGATCGACGCCGCGCCCGGCGGCGGCGGCCTCGCCCAGCAACAGCGCGGTGCCGGAAGGCGCGTCGATCTTGTGGCGGTGGTGCATCTCGACGATCTCGATGTCCCAATCCTCGCCCAGCCGCGCCGCCGCCTCGCGCACGAGATGGGAGAGGAGCGCGATGCCCTGCGACATATTGGCTGAATGCAGCACCGGAACCTGCTTGGCCGCGCGCGCGATCAAGGCTTGGTGGACCGGCCCCAACCCCGTCGTGCCGATCACGATCGGGGCGTTTGCCGCCACCGCCGCATCGAGATTGGCGGACAGCGCGTCGGTGGTCGAAAAATCGATCAGCGCGTCGCTCTCGCGCGCCAGCGCCGCCGCGTCGTCGCCCCGGCCGGCGCCGCCGGCGAGGCTGGCGTCCCGATGCGCGTCGATGGCGGAGGCAATAGCGATGCCCATGCGCCCGCCGGCGCCGATGATTCCGATGCGCGTCATGTTGCTCCCACCGACGAGTCGGCGGCTTTCATGGGCTTGCCGCGCGCGCGCCGCAAGACCGCTTGCGCGGAACGTCCACGCGTGGACCGCGTTGGGACGCGAGTCGCAGTTCAGGGAGGCTTTATGGCCGAGCGTGAGAAGGAAGTGATCGTCACCAGCGATGGCGGCGGCAGCGGTGGCCTGATCGTCGTGGTGCTGCTGTTGCTGGCGGTGATCGTCGGGCTGTTTTTTATGTTCGGCAGCAATCTGATGGGCGATGGCAAGACCGACATCAACGCCGACGTGAAGATCGAAACGCCCGCCGCTCCGGCCCCGTCCAACTGAGCTAGCGATTCGCCCGTAGATGCGCGAGCCAGCGCTCGCGCGCCCAGCGGTCGATCACGTCATCGGCGCTCGCCCGTAACGCGCTTTGCGGCGGCAGCTCGGCATAGGGCGTCCAGCGGCCGTCCGATCCCTGCACCGCCTCGCGATACAGGTCGTAGACGACGCGCCGTCCGTCCGGCTCGACCAGGCCGATCGCGCCTGGCCGGTCGAGCGTGCCGAGATACTGGAACACGCCGTCATTCGCTGGGGCGGCCACCACCGCGCCGGCCGCGCGCAGCAGGATCGCGCGCATGTCGGCTAGCCCGATCGGGCCGGCGAAGCGGATGCCGGGATCGCTGAGGACGAAGGGGATGCGCGTCTGTTCGTCGTTGAGCGTGTGGCCGTGGCCCAGGAAGCCGTCGTCGAACAGCGATTCGCCATGATCGGCGGTGACGACGATGAGTGTGTCCTCCAGCACGCCGAGGCCGCGCAGCCGTTCGATCAGCTCGCCGATCAGCCGGTCGTTATAGGCCACCGCGTTCCAGTAGGTCCGCTCCAGCCGGTCGCGATTGGCGGCGTCGATCTCGCGGCGGGGCAGGGGCTCCCCGGGCAGGATGCGGTCCATGCCCGGCCAGGCATAGGGGAAGTGCGCGGACTGGAGATTCACATAGAGGAACCAGGGCCGGTCCCATGCACGCCGCTCGCCGAGCCGGACATCGAATTCGCGCAGCAGCACGCGCCCGTCGATGGTGAGCGAGCCTTGCGCGGCGAAGACCGAGGCGCGCTCTTCGCGGTGCGTGGTCGCATCGACGAACAGGTCGCCGCGCCGCATGCCGACCCGCTCGGCCGTGCCGCCGAAATCCTCGGCCTGACCGGACAGCACGCCGACCCGATAGCCGTTGGCGAGGAAGGCGTTCACCAGCGAATGGCGCCCGTCCGCCGGTGCCAGCTCGCCGGTGAACAGGCTGTGCAGCGACTGGGTGGTGAAGCCGACATGGCTGTAGGCGGCCGGCGCGGCACTGCCCGTGCGGGCCAGCGCTTCGAGATTGGGTGCGACCGCAATGCCGTCGATCCGCTTGCCGAGCGCGTCCGCGCGGGTGCTTTCCAGCACGATCAGGATCACGTTGCGCTTGCGCCCCGCGATGACCGGCGCGCGCTCGGCTGGCAGTCCGCCGGAGAAGGTGAAATCGCCGCCCAGCCCGTCCTCGTCGATGCCGTTGTTCGGGATATCGAGCGCATAGGGATGGCGCGCGGAGTCGAAGGGCTGGCGGTCGATCGGGTGGGAATAGAGGCTCCAGCCGTCCCGATCGAAATCGGTGGCCTCGTGCAGGATCGCGCCGAAGAGCTGGACGGCGTTGAACCGGCTGAGCGCCGAGCGGGCGTCGTCCACCCGATTGGCGGCGAAGAGCAACAACGCGACGGCGAGGAAGGCGGCGATCCCGCCCCGCCAGCCAAAGCGGTAATGGTCCGGCAACGGCGGCGCGCCCCGCCAGCGCCGGCGCAGCGCCCACCAGCCCAGCGCATAGAGGCAGGCCGCGCCCAAAGCGGCGATGGCGATCAGGCCCGCTTCGCTCAGCGTGTAGAGCAGCGCGTCGACGAGGCTGCCGCCGCCCAGATTGCGGACGATCTGCAGGCTCATCGCGTCGCTGAAATAAGCGAGCGCCTGAAATTTCGCGACCGTCAGCCCGATCGCGCCGCCGCCGATCCAGAAGGCGAAGTTGAAGTGGAAGAGCGGGCTGTCGCCCTGCCGCCCGTGCAGCCGCCTCACGAGACGGTAGAGCAGAACGAAGAGCAGGATCTGGCAGGCGAGCAGGGCGGCGAGGAAGGCGCCGGTCTCCAGCGGCGCGTCGAGCGCGCGGGACTGGCCGAAGCCGCCGCCGAACAGGCCGTATTTGCGCTCGGCCAGCGCCAGCTCGACGATCAGCGTGACGAGGATCGTCGCCGGCAGCGTGAGTCGCGCGGCGCGCGTCCATGCGGAGCGCGCCGCGGCTGACGCGCGAGGGAAGATGGTGTCGAAACGCATCCGGCGAGACTAGCGCGCGGGCCTTAAAAGAGGGTTTGCGGCCGGCGCCGGCATGCATGGCTAACAGCCTTTTAACGATTTCGCGGCAAAGCGAGGGCATGACGCCGTCCGCCGCCCTGGATCAAGCCTGGCGCGCCAGCCACTATGCAGCGGTGCATTGCACGCTGACACGCTTCCTCGATTCGGATGCGCGGCATCTCCCGGCGGGCACGGACGGCGCGATCGGCCGCGCCCAGCTCCATTTCGCGCGGGAAGGCGATCGGGCGGCGCTCGGCCGGCTGGAGGCGATCTCGATCGCCGTCTTCCGCCTGCGCCAGTCGCTGCTCGCCCGCACCGAAGCCGAATTCCGCGCCGCCGAGCGCGAACTGGCCGGGCTGGCCCGCGACTGGTTCCTGGAAGCGCCGATGTTCCCCGCGGAGGCGGTAACGGTCCGCCGCGCCGCCTGACGACCTTCTCAGACGGCCGGATTTCCCGCTAAGGCCGCTGCATGGCCGACATAAGCAACATCGTCATCCTCACCGGCGCCGGCATTTCCGCCGAAAGCGGCCTCGCGACCTTTCGCGGGCCGGACGGGCTGTGGGAGGGGCATCGGGTGGAGGATGTGGCGACGCCCGAGGCGTTCGCGCGCGATCCCGTGCTGGTGCAGCGTTTCTACGATGCGCGGCGGGCGAACCTGAAGAGTGTCGAGCCCAATGCGGCGCACCGGGCGCTGGCGCGGCTGGACGCGGAATGGCCCGGCGACTTGCTGATCGTCACCCAGAATGTCGACGATCTGCACGAACGGGGCGGGGCGAAGCGGGTGCTGCACATGCATGGCGAATTGCGCTCCGCCTGGTGCCTGGCCTGTAACGGCCGCGCGCGCTGGGAGGAGGGGCTGGGCGACCATCCGGCCTGTCCCGGCTGCGGCGCGGCGGGCCATATGCGGCCCGACATCGTCTGGTTCGGCGAGATGCCCTATGAGATGGAGCGGATCGACCGGGCGCTGATGGACGCCGACCTGTTCGTCTCGATCGGCACGTCCGGCAACGTCTATCCCGCCGCCGGCTATGTCCAGACCGCGCGTTACGTGGGTGCGCAAACGCTGGAGATGAACCTGGAGCCGAGCCTGGGCAGCTCTCATTTCCATGAGAGCCGGACGGGCCCGGCGGGCGTGCTGGTGCCGGAATGGGTGGAGGAGATGCTGAAATGATCGAGGGGAGCTGCCATTGCGGAGCGATCCGCCTGACCGTGCCGAAGCCGCCGGAGGATCTCGGCAGCTGCAATTGCTCGATCTGCCGCCGCACCGGCGGGCTCTGGGGCTATTACCGGCCGGACGAGGTGGACGTCCGCGATTCCGAAACGCGCCTCGTCGGCTATGTCCAGGGCGACGAGGCCCTCACCACCTGGCATTGCGGCACTTGCGGCTGCACCACACACTGGTCCCCTCGCGATCCCACCTATGAGCGGATGGGCGTCAATCTCCGGATGTTCGATCCTGACGTGTGGGAGAAGCTGCCGCGACGGCTCATCGACGGCGCGAGCTGGTAGGCGCTGAGCTTATCTAAATCGTCATTCCCGCGAACGCGGGAATCCAGCTTTTCCTAGAGGCCGATGAGATGATCGTAGAGATCGTCCCAGTTCGGATTTCCCTCCTCAATCAGTTCGATCTTCCATTCGCGCCGCCATTTCTTCAAAGCCTTTTCCCGCGCGATGGCTTCTTCGATCGTGGGATATTCCTCGGCGTAAACAAGCCGGGTGACGCCGTATTGCGCGGCGAATTGCGAGCCCTTGCCGGCGCGGTGCTGCCCTATGCGTCGGGGGAGGATCGCAGTGACGCCCGTATAGATCGTGCCGCGATAGCGGTTGGCGAGGAAATAAACCCAGCCGCCTTTCATAAGCTTAGCTGGATTCCCGCGTTCGCGGGAATGACGGGAGAAATGTAGTCATCACTCCACCCAATCCAGCCCGATCTCCTGATACAGCCCGCGATCCTCTTCCCATCTCGGGTTCACCTTCACATGGAGGAAGAGGTGGACCTTGCGGCCGAACGCGGTGGCGAGCTCCTGGCGGGCGGCGGCGCCGATCGCCTTGATGCGGGCGCCGCCCTTGCCCAGCACGATCGCCTTCTGGCTGTCGCGGCCGACCAGGATCTGCTGGTGGATGACGACGGAGCCGTCCTTGCGCTCCTCATATTTCTCGGTCTCGATCGCGCTCGCATAAGGCAGCTCGTTGTGGAGCTGGAGATAGAGCTGCTCGCGGGTGATCTCGGCCGCCATCATCCGGTCGGTGGCGTCGGACACCTGGTCCTCCGGGAAATGCCACGGCCCTTCCGGCATGCGCGCCGCCAGCGTCGTCTTCAGGTCTGCCACGCCGTCGCCGGTCGCGGCGGAGATCATGAAAATCTCTTCGAACGATCCGCGCCCGTCGAACTGGGTGACGAGGGTGAGCAGCTCCTCCTTCTTCACCAGATCGACCTTGTTGAGGATCAGGATCTTGGGCTCGCGCCGGTCCTTCAGCACATCGAGCAATTCGGTGACGCCGCGCTTCAGTCCGGCGCCGGCATCGACGACGAGGGCGATCAGGTCGGCGTCCTGCGCGCTGCCCCAGGCGGCGGCGACCATCGCCCGGTCGAGCCTGCGCTTGGGCTCGAAGATGCCGGGCGTGTCGAGCAGCATGACCTGCGCCTCGCCCAGAATCGCGATGCCCATCAGGCGCACGCGCGTCGTCTGCGCCTTGGGCGTCACGATCGCGACCTTCTGGCCGACCAAAGCGTTGACCAAGGTGGACTTGCCCGCATTGGGCGCGCCGACGACGGCGACGAAGCCGCAGCGGGTGGTCATTTCAGCTCTCCCAGCAGCGCCTTGGCGGCCTCGGTCTCGGCTTCCTGCTTGGAGAGGCCCGTGCCCGTGGCCTCGCCCACGCCGTTCACGCTGACCGAGACGGTGAAGCGCCGGGCATGGTCCGGCCCGCTGGTGTCGACGACCCGATATTCGGGCGGGCGTCGCTTGTGGGCGGCGGTCCATTCCTGCAGCGCGGCCTTGGGATGCTTGGGCGGCGCGGCGAGGCGGGTGACCCTGTCCTGCCAGGCGGCGCGCACGAAGCTCTGCGCGGCCTCCAGCCCGGCGTCGAGATAGAGCGCGCCGATCAGCGCCTCGACGATGTCGCCGAGCACATTGTCGCTCTTGAACACGCCGTCGTCGATCGCCTGCTTGCCGAGGCGCAGGCGGGAGGCGACGCCGATCTCCCGTGCGATCTCGGCGCAGACCTCGCGGGTGACGAGCGCGTTGAGCCGGTGCGACAGCTTGCCCTCCGGCTCGTCCGGATAGCTTTCGTAGAGCCAGCGCGCGACGACGAGGCCGAGCACCCGGTCGCCGAGAAACTCCAGCCGCTCGTAATCCGGGCCGCCATGGCTGCCATGGGTCAACGCGCGTTCGAACAGCGCAAGATCGTTCGGGCGGTGGCCGGTGGCCTGAGCGATCCACTCGGCAAGACCCTGCGTCACCAGGTCTCTCCCATCCGGTCCCAGCGGGCGGCGCTGAACCAGGTCCAGGGCTTGACCCACTCGGCCGATCCGTCCGTCGACCAGAAGGCGATCAGCGTGCGGCCGAGCAGATTGTCGAGCGGCAGCAGGCCGACGCCGCCATCCTCGACGGAGAAACGGCTGTCGAGGCTGTCGTCGCGATTGTCGCCCATCACGAAGAGGTGGCCCTCCGGCACGACGACTGGCGCGATATTGTCGCCGGGGCCGGATTCGGTCTGGTCCAGCACGTCATAGCTGCGTCCGCCCGGCAGCGTCTCGCGGAAGCGGGCATAGGCGCAGACCGATGCGCCGTCGTCTGCGTCGATCCGCCGCGCGCCTTCACGGGTCACGGCGCGGCACGGGCTGTTGGGGGTGATCGGCATCGCGAAATCGGCGATGCGCTGGCGCGGCAGCGGCGCGCCATTCAGAATGACCACCCCGCGCCGCACCTCGATCGTGTCGCCGGGCAGGCCGATCACCCGTTTCACATAATCCTCTTCCTCCGGCCCTGGATAGCGGAAGACGACAATGTCGCCGCGCGCCGGCAGCCGGCCGAGGAACCGTCCCTCGAACCCGCCAAGGCCGAACGGCATGGCGTAGCGCGAATAGCCGTAGGACCATTTGGAGACGAAGAGGTGATCGCCGATCACCAGGCTGGGCAGCATCGACCCCGACGGGATGCTGAACGGCGCGACGACGAAGCTGCGCAGGACGATTGCGGCGAGGAAGAGTAGCAGGAAGAAGCGCAAAGTGTCCCACCAGCTTTCCGCCTTTTTCGCGGGCGGCGCGGCGTCGGCTTCGGCCGGGCGGGGAACGGGGACGTTCATCGCGCCGCTTTCGCTTGGGGGCGGCGGGCGGTCAAGCGTCAGAAGCAGGCGGCGATGAAACCTGCCAGCCAGATCGGGGTGGCCTGGCTCTGCCACATGGCGAGCCCGGCGATCGCGACCGGGGCCAGCGCGAGCGGGGCTATCCAGGGCAATGCGCGCTTCATGCCGGCTGCACCCGGCGCGCCGGCGCGTCGCGCACCGGCAGGTGAATGAGCGCGGCGAAGACGGCGAGCGCGATCGAGGCGCCCCAGGCCCAGTCGTATGTGCCGCTGCGGTCGAAATAATAGCCGGCGAGCCAGGCGCCGAAGAAGCTGCCGACCTGATGGCTGAGGAACACGATGCCGTAGAGCGTCGAAAGATAGCGCGTGCCGAACATCGTGCCGACCAGCCCGCTGGTCAGCGGCACGGTGCCAAGCCACAGGAAGCCCATCGCCCCGGCGAAGGCGAGTGCGGTGGCCGGGGTGAGAGGCAGCAGCAGGAAGATGACGATCACCACGCCGCGCGCGGCATAAAGCGCGCTCAGCACATAATTCTTGCGCCAGTAATCGCCGGACAGGCCGAACAGGTAGGAACCGAAGATGTTGAACAGGCCGACCAAAGCCAGGGCCGTCGCGCCGACGGCGAGGCCCAATCCCTTGTCGTCGAGATAGGCCGGGAAATGGGTGGCGATGAAGGCGACGTGAAAGCCGCAGACGAAGAAGCCGAGATTGAGCAGCCAGTAGCGCGGATAGGCGGCGGCTTCGCCCAGCGCCTCGCGCAGCGACTGGCGCGGCCCTTCCTCCGTGCCGTTCGCCGGCTTGCCCGCCACGCCGATCGCCAGCACCGCGCAGACCGCGACCATTCCTGCGAGCACGATGAGGGCGAGCCGGTAGCCGAGATCGGAGAGCAGCATCTGCGCGGCGGGGACGACGAGGAACTGGCCGAGCGAGCCGCCCGCCGTGACGATGCCGAAGGCGAGGCCGCGCCGCTCCGGCGGCACCACCCGGCCGACCGCGCCGAGCACGATCACAAAGGTGGTCGCGGCCAGCCCGATTCCGACCAGGAAGCCGAGCGTCAGGTGCAGCCCCAGCGCGCTCCCCACCCAGGCCGCGCCGATCAGGCCGATAATGTAGATGATCGTGCCGCCCAGCACGACGCGTCCCGCGCCGTAACGGTCGCCCAATGCGCCGATGAAGGGCTGGGCGAGGCCGAAGACGAGGTTGGAGATGGCGATGGCGAGCCCGAAACTCTCCCGTCCGATGCCGAGCGAGACGCTCATCTGCGGCATGAACAGCCCGAACGCCTGCCGCACGCCCATCGCCAGCGTGACGATGAAGGCCGCGCAGGCGATGACGATCCAGGGTTTTTTCATGGTCACGCGCGCAATTCCTCGACCCGGTCGAGAATCGCGAACAGGGCGACGCGCTCTTCGCCCAGCGCTTCGTCGATCCGTGCTTCGGCGTCCCGCCAGTGCGGCTCGGCGGCGGCGATGACCGATCGCGCCTTGTCGGTGATATCGATCAGCCGCGCGCGGCGATCCGGGCCGGCGGCGGACGCGATATAGCCCGCCTCTTCGAGCGGCCGCAGCGTGCGATTGAGCGTCGAACGATCATAGCAGGTCGCTTCCCCGAACGCGGTCAGCGAGCAGGGGCCGGTGCGGGCGAGGCTGCGCAGCAGCGCGAATTGCGCGACGGACAGGCCGGACGGCGCGAGGGCCGCGTCGTAGAGCGACGTCACGATCCGCGCAGACCGGCGCAGCTTCGAGCATGCGCAGTGGGTTTCGAGCATTTACGTGCATATGCACGTATTTATTCGTGGGTCAATTGCCGTCCCCACGTCATCCCGGCCCTCGCCGGGCCGACGGACTCGAGCGCGCCACGCGATGAGGGCTTGCTAGGCAATCCGGGCGCGGCCCCCTAGATAGGCCCGATGACCGACACGCAATGGACCGCGCTCGCGGAACTGCCCCGGCGCCGGCTCGCCGACCTGTTCGCCGCCGAGCCCGACCGGCTGGCGCGTCTCGCGATCGCGGAAAGCGGTGTCTTTTTCGATTTCTCCAAGACGCATCTCGACCGCGATCATCTCGACGCCTTCGTCGCGCTGGCTGAAGCGTCGGGTTTCGCCGCCCGACGCGACGCGCTGTTCGCGGGCGATCTCGCCAACCCCACCGAAGGCCGCGCCGCCGAACATCCGGCGGAGCGGGGGGAGGGCGCGCCGGACAGCGTCGCGATGGCGCGGCGCCTTCACGCCCGGATGCGCACGCTGATCGACGCGATCGAGGGCGAGGCGTTCGGGCCGGTGCGCCACATCCTCCATATCGGTATCGGCGGCTCGGCGCTGGGGCCGGAGCTGCTGGTCGATGCGCTGGGCCGGAAGGCCGGGCGCTATGACGTCGCCATCGTCTCCAACGTGGACGGCGCGGCGCTGGAACAGGCCATCGCGGATTTCGATCCGCACGCCACCCTGCTCGTCATCGCCTCCAAGACCTTCACGACGGCCGAGACGATGCTCAATGCGGAATCCGCCCTCGCCTGGATGGACGAGCATGGCGTGATCGATCCGCTCGGCCGCACGATCGCGCTCACCGCCAGCCCCGACAAGGCGATCGAATTCGGCATCGACGAAACGCGCATCCTGCCCTTTTCCGAAACGGTCGGCGGGCGCTGGTCGCTCTGGTCCTCGATCGGCTTTCCGGCGGCGCTGGCATTGGGCTGGGACGCGTTCGAGAGCCTGCTGGAGGGCGCAGCGGCGATGGACCGCCATTTCCGTCTGGCCCCGCCGGAGCGCAACGCGCCTTTGCTCGCCGCCTTCGTCGATCGCTATTACGCCAACATCGCCGGCGCCGGGACCCGCGCGGCCTTCGCCTATGACGAGCGCCTCCGCCTGCTTCCCGCCTATCTCCAGCAGCTCGAGATGGAATCCAACGGCAAGTCGGTCAGGCTGGACGGCGCGCCTGTGGGCCGCGCCACCGCCGCGATCGTCTGGGGCGGCGTCGGCACCGACGCGCAACATGCCATGTTCCAGCTTCTCCATCAGGGCACGCATCTCGTGCCGGTGGAGTTCGTCGCGTCGATCGAGCCGGGCCACCATCTCGACATGGCGCATCACCGCCAGCTCCTCGCCAACGCCTTCGCGCAGGGCGCCGCCTTGATGGCCGGGCGTGCGGCGGACGATCCCCATCGCGCCTATCCGGGCGACCGTCCCTCGACGACGATCCTGCTCGACCGGCTCGATCCCGCCACATTGGGCGCGCTGATCGCCTTTTACGAGCATCGCACCTTCGCCAATGCCGTCCTGCTCGGCATCAATCCGTTCGACCAGTTCGGCGTCGAGCTGGGCAAGGAAATGGCCAGGGCGATGGACGAGGACGAGCCGCCCGCCTTCGATCCCTCGACCGAGGCACTGATCGCGCGGGCTTTCGGAGACCAGCCAGAATGACCAGGACCTACGATTACGATCTCTTCGTTATCGGTGCCGGTTCCGGCGGCGTGCGCGCCTCGCGGGTCGCGGCCTCGCATGGAGCGCGCGTCGCGGTGGCGGAGGAGTTCCGCGTCGGCGGCACCTGCGTGATTCGCGGCTGCGTGCCCAAGAAGCTGCTCGTCTACGGCGCCCATTTCGCCGAGGATCTGCAGGATGCCGCCCGGTTCGGCTGGAAGCTTGGCAAGTGCACGTTCGACTGGCCGACGCTGCGCGACAATGTGCTGGGCGAGGTCGAGCGGCTGGAGGGCATCTATCACGACATCCTCGACCGGCACGAGGTCGAGATCGTCCCGCAGCGCGCGACCGTCACCGGCCCCAACGAAGTGACCCTGGCCGACGGCACGAAGCTCAGCGCGGGCACGATCCTGATCGCCGCCGGCGCCCATCCGGTGATCCCCGACGTGCCCGGCGCGGAGCACGGCATCACCTCGAACGAGGTGTTCCATCTGGAGAAGATGCCGAAGCGCGTGGTGATCGCCGGCGGCGGCTATATCGCCAACGAGTTCGCCGGCATCTTCCACGAATTCTCCTGCCACGTCACGATCGTCAATCGCGGCGACCGCATCCTGCGCCACTATGACGAGCAGATTCGCGACCGACTGCTCCAGATTTCGCTGACCAAGGGCATCGATTTCAAGTTCAACGCGCCGTTCGAGAAGATCGTCAGGAAGAAGGACGGCACGCTGCGCATCCATCTTTCGGGGCAGGACCCGATCGAGGCGGACCTGCTGCTCTGGGCGGTCGGCCGCGCGCCGAACACGGCGGGGCTGGGGCTGGAGGCGGCGGGCGTCGAGCTCGGCAAGAACGGCGCGGTGCTGGTGGACGAGGACAATCAGTCCTCGGTGCCGAGCATCTACGCGATCGGCGACGTGACCGACCGGGTGCAGCTCACTCCGGTCGCGATCCGCGAGGGACAGGCCTTCGCCGACACCGTGTTCGGCGACAAGCCGACCCGCGTCGATTATGCGAACATCCCGGCCGCCGTCTTCAGCCACCCGCCGATCGCCGGCGTCGGCATGACGGAGGGGGAGGCGCGCAACAAATTGGGCTCGGTGCGGACCTTCACGTCGGATTTCCGGCCGATGAAGAACGTGCTGGCCGGCCGCAACGAACGCTCGCTCTACAAGCTGATCGTCGACGAAGGCACCGACAAGGTGGTCGGCCTCCACATGATCGGCCCCGACGCTCCCGAAATCCTCCAGGCCGCCGCGATCGCCGTGAAGGCCGGCCTCACCAAGGCCCAGTTCGACGAAACGATCGCGCTCCACCCGACCATGTCGGAGGAGCTGGTGCTGATGCGCTGACGTTCAGGGCGTGCGCTCGTAACGTCCCTGCGGTGGGCCGCCGGCGGGGCCAAGGGAGATGGCGCGGGCAATCCCGTCCGATGCTTCGAAATCGAGCCGTGTCCCAGGGCTCGATTCCAGCGCGAAGCGGTCGCCGCCGAGCGGGATCAGCGCGATGCGGGGGCGGTCCTCGACCTGATAGAAAAGGCGCCCGTCCTCGGCCGTGACGCGGCGGATGCCGAACCTGCCGGCATAGGCATCGAGCCGGCGGGCGGGCGCGCGCGGCTCCAGCCGGGCCGCGACCGCCTCGGCCAGCGCGCCGCGCTGGGCGCGCTGCGGCTCCGGTCCCTCCGCCGCCAGCCGCCGCAGCGCGTGGAGCTGCGCCACGTCGAGCGCGCGCTCGACGTCGGCGGGGACGGTCGGCGCGATGCCGGTCGCTTCCCAGTCGCCGCCGGTCGCGGCCAGCACCGGGCGGCCGACCGAGACGCTGAGCACATAGCCGCCGGCAACCGGGACCAGCTCGTTGCGGAAGGCGGCGCCGGCGGTGGTCGCGCCGACCGTCTCGCCGAGGCGGAAGCCGGCGACATGGCCGGTGAATTCCTCCGCCGCCGAGGCCGAACCGCGGCTGGTCAGCACGTAGAGCGGCTTGCCGATCATCCGGCCGGCGGGGAGCTCGGCGAGCGTCGAAAGCCGGTCCGGCTCGGGCTGGCCGCCCATGTGGAATTCGACCAGCGGGCGGTCCGGCGGCAGGAAATGGCTGACGATATACTGGACCGCCGCCGGGCTGCCGCCGCCATTGTAGCGCAGGTCGATGATCACGGCGTCGCCGTCGGCCAGGAAGCGCATCGCCCGCTCCAGCGCGGCCGCGCTGTCCGGCCCCGTCCACATGAAGCTGGTATAGTTCATGTACCGGATATTGCCCGGCAAGACGCGCAGCTCGCTCACGCCGTGATTGTTCGCGCGGGCCATGCTGCGGAAGATTTCGGGGTTGGGCGGGCCGCCCTCCGGCTGGCGGCTCAGCATCGCCGCCTGCTGCGGATTGTAGCTGAATCCCAGATGCTTGTCGTTGCCAGCTTCGGCCAGGTCGGAGGAGATGCGATCGGCGAGCGTGGCCGGATCGGACACGTCGTAGCGCCCCGCTGCCAGGCCGCGCGCGAGGATCGCGTCGAGCGCCGGGCGTCGCTCGGGCAGGACATAGCGTTCGGCGAGGATCCGGCGCACCTGGGCGACGACGGCGCGCGGATCGGCCTGCGCGGCGGGTGCGGCGGGTGGCTGGCCCTGCGCGGCCATGATCGCCGGCGGCGCGATACTCGCCGCAAGACCCGTCAGCATGATCGAAAGCACCCGGCGCATAATCTCTCCTCCGATATGGCGCGCGGCCATGTCCCCGGACGCCTTATCCCTTGGGATCGGCTGCGATTTCGGGCAAAGACCGGCACGGGCTTGCCAGATTCTGGCAAATGGAAGGGGATGGGACGCCGGATGCCCGCACGGCTCGATGCGCTGGACCTGAAGCTGCTCGCCTGCCTCCAGCAGGACAATCTGCAGACCGCCGACCGGCTGGCGGAGCAGGTCGGCCGCTCACCCTCGGCGGTGGCGCGGCGGCTGCGGCGGCTGCGCGCGACCGGTGCGGTGGCGGCGGACGTGGCCCTGGTGTCGGAGACCGCCGCCGGCCATCCTTTGTCGGCGGTCGTCCACATCCAGCTCGAGCGGCACGCGCCGCAGGAAGGGGACCGGCTGCGCCGCCGCCTGGTCGCCAGCCCGCATGTCCAGCTCTGCCTCGACATTGCGGGCGCGTTCGACATCCTGCTGCTCGTCGTCGCCCGCGACATGGACGACTACAACGCCTTCGCCGACGCCACCCTCGCCGAACATCCCGCCGTTCGCCGCTTCGAAAGCATCTTCGTCAAGAAACGCGTCAAGGCGACCCTGGCGGTGCCGCTGCCGGCATGAGCATGGGCCACGCGCTGGTGTCGGGAGAGAAGGCTGACTAGGATCGGCCGAAAAAGGAGGGGGCCCTTGCGAATTTCATGGACCATGCTGGCGGGGGCGGCACTGGCCTCGGCATCCCTGGCGGCGCAAGGCGATCCCGTTCCCGAAGCGCGCTGGGAGATCGATTATGGCGATCGGCAGTGCCGTCTGTCCCGGACGACCGGCGGTGCCGATCCGGTCATTTTGAGTCTGCAACTCAGTCCGGCGAACCACCTGATCCAAATGACACTCGTCAATCCGGCATGGTCTGTGCGCAGGCGCCTGCCCGATCATGTCGAGATCGCGCTGCGGCCGGACGAGGCGCGTTTCGGGCACGCGGCTCGCGATGCGCGCGTGCCGGCGACAGGGCACCGCTTCATGCAGATCGACGAGCTGGATTTGGTCTTTCTCGATCGTCTCGCGCGATCGGCCGCGCTGTCGATCGAGGCGGGTGGGCAAACGCTCATATCGTTGCCGCTCCCCAACGCGGAGGGCGCCGTGCAGGCGCTGCGTATGTGCAACGATAATCTGCTGAGCCAATGGGGCGTGGATGTCGCCCTGTGGAACAGTCTGCGGACGCGTCCCGAGCCGATAGCGGAGCTGGTGACGATCTTCACCCCCGGCGATTACCCGTCGGCGGCATTTCATCGGGGAGTGAGTGGAGCGCTCGTCATACGCTATACTGTCGATGTTGATGGCCGGGTCAGTGCGTGCGCCGTGGCCGAATCGAGCGGCCATGCTTCGCTCGATGAAGGGACATGTCGGTTGATGCTTTCGCGCGGGCGTTTCCGACCGGCGATCGGCGCCGATGGCGAACCGGTCGCAACCCAGATGGTGATACCTGTCCGGTGGGAAATGCAATGAGGCCGTGACAACCGGACGGCGCGACCCTGTCATTCTGGTCGGGCGTTCGCACAGGGGGAGGGGCATTTCATGTCATTCGTGTCGCCTTATGCCGACGAAGCCGAAGAATATTCCGAAAGCAATTATGTCGTCCGGCACTGGCGCGGGCATTTGTCCTTGCCGATTTCCTACTGGGTGAACGGAAGCATCCTGTTCATCGTGACGGCAATGGTCGGCAATGTGATATTGCTCGCCATTTCAAACTCCTCGTCGTTGCGGGCGATCGCGATCGTCTCGGCGGTCCTGATCCTCCTGTTCGTCGTCATGCGCGTCTGGGCCGTCGTGGGCATCTGGCGCTCCGCAGGCCGGCATGTGGCGCGCGGCGGGGCGCAATTCTGGGCCACGGCGGCGCGGACCATGGTCGTCCTCGGCGTGCTGGGATCGGGGGCGCAGCTGCGCGATCTGTGGCTGCAGTTCAGCGAATTCGCCCAGCTCGCGGCGGGCAGCGATCCGATCGGCGAACCGGCGCGCCTGGCGCTGGCACGGGACGGGCGCGATCTGGTCGTCCACGGCAACATCACGCAGGGTATCGCGGGCGCGTTCCGCCAGATGGCGGCGGATGCGCCGGGCCTGGAGCGGGTCGTCCTGTCCTCGCCGGGAGGCCGCGTATTCGAGGCGGAGCGGATGGCCGAGCTGATCCGGGCGCGGGGACTGGCCACGCATGTCGATGGGGAATGTGCATCCGCCTGCACGATGCTGTTGCTGGCCGGGGTCGAGCGGACCGCCGGGCGCAATTCGGCCGTCGGTTTCCATCGCGTGGCCTTTCCCGGCACCACGCCCGCGGAGGACAATGCGTCGAACGACGAGATGACGAGATATTATCTGTCCGCGGGGCTGCCCCGGGATTTCGTGCGCCGGATCGCCGCGACCTCGGCCGACGACATGTGGGTGCCCACCGTTGCGGAGCTGGTCGGGGCGAATGTGCTGACCGACGCCCGCCACCAGGTCGAGGAGAT
Organism: Sphingomonas sp.; assembly: GCA_019635535.1. Taxonomy (NCBI): domain Bacteria; kingdom Pseudomonadati; phylum Pseudomonadota; class Alphaproteobacteria; order Sphingomonadales; family Sphingomonadaceae; genus Sphingomonas; species Sphingomonas sp. The sequence goes on along the minus strand of JAHBZH010000001.1, from coordinate 2,134,640 downwards.
CCTCGAACAGGCGGTTGCGGAAGTGCGGCCGACGCTGCCGAGGCGGCTCGACGACATCACGACCTTTCACGCCATTTCCGCCGCCGGCGGCACCCTCGTCTATGGCTACCGGCTCGATCTTCCCGCCAGCGCGATCGATCGGGGCTCGTTCCGGCGGGAAATGACCGCGCAGCTGAGCAGCGAAGTGTGCGGGAATCCCGGAATGGCCGAAATCGTGACCCTGGGCGGCCGCTTCACCTATTCCTACTCCGTCGGCAACGGCGCCCCGCTCGCCGATATCGAGATCGACCGTTGCGAAGTGCCCGGCCCGCTGCGCGCGCGCAGGCGGTGAGCGGCGCGTTTCGGCTGGCGGCCGGCGGGAAATCGACTATGGCGAGCCGGCGGCCGTCCGATGCGCGGCGGCAGAATGACGGATGATGCGAAGACAATTCGTGACGGATCGAACCAGCGACATTCTCATTATCGGCGCCGGACATAACGGCCTCGTCTGCGCCTTCTATCTCGCGTCGCGGGGCTTCAAGGTCACCGTCCTGGAGGCGCGCGCGGTGGTGGGCGGGGCGGCGGTGACCGAGGAATTCCATCCCGGCTTCCGCAACTCGACGGCGAGCTACACGGTCGGGCTGCTCAACCCCACGGTGATCCGCGACATGCGGCTCTACCAACATGGCCTCAAGGTCGTGCTGCGCCGACAAGACAATTTCCTGCCAACGTTCGGCCCCGATCATCTCCTCGCCGGACGCGAGGGGCTGACGAAACGCGAGATCGCGCGCCTGTCGCCCGCCGATGCCGACAATTACGATTCCTATGCTGCCGCGCTGGACGCGGTGGTCGGCGTGGTGCGGCAATGGCTGCTGCGCGCGCCGCCCAATGCCGGGGGCGGGATCGGCGACCTGCTGGCGCTCCTCAGGCTCGGCGGCGGGGTGGGGCGGCTGCCGCTCGGCGACCAGCGCCACATCATGGATTTCTTCACCAAGTCCGCCGCCGACATTCTCGGCCGCTATTTCAGCCACGATCTCGTCCAGGCTCTGTTCGGCTTCGACGCGGTGGTCGGCCATTATGCCAGCCCCCATGCGCCGGGCAGCGCCTATGTGCTGCTCCACCATGTCTTCGGCGAGGCGGCGGGGGTGGCGGGCGCCTGGGGCCACGCGATCGGCGGCATGGGCGCGATCACGCAGGCGATGGCCAGGGCCTGCGGGCAAGCGGGGGTCGAGATCGTTCTGGATGCGCCGGTCGAGGAGGTCATTGTCGAGCGCGGCAGGGCGGCGGGCGCCGTCGCGGGCGGCAAGGCGTATCGCGCCAAAGCGGTCGCGGCGGGCGTGAATCCGAAGCTGCTGTTCGATCGCCTGCTCCCCGCCGGCGCGGTGGCGCCCGAGACCGAACGCCGCATGGCCGGCTGGGCCAGCGAATCCGCGACCTTCCGGATGAATGTCGCGCTCTCCGAACTGCCGCGTTTCACCTCGAAGCCGGCGCCGGGCGATCATCTCACCGCCGGGATCATCATGGCCCCGTCGCTCGATCATATGGACCGGGCGTATCTGACCGCGCGGACGGAGGGTTATTCTAAGGAGCCGATCGTCGAGATGCTGATCCCCTCGACGCTCGACGACAGCCTCGCGCCACCGGGCGCCCATGTCGCCAGCCTGTTCTGCCAGCATTTTCCCTATGCGATCGACGGCGGCTGGGACGCGCGGCGCGACGAGGTCGCGGACCACATCATCGCTTATGTGGACCGCTACGCCCCCGGCTTCGCCGCATCCGTGGTCGGCCGCCTCGCGCTCTCGCCGCTCGATCTGGAGCGCCGCTTCGGCCTGATCGGCGGCGACATCTTCCACGGCAAGATGGGGCTGGACCAGCTCTTCTCGATGCGCCCGATGCTGGGCCATGCCGATTACCGGATGCCGCTTTCCGGCCTCTATCTGTGCGGCTCCGGCGCCCATCCCGGCGGCGGCGTCACCGGCGCGCCGGGGCACAACGCGGCGGCGGCGATCCTGAAGGACCGGCGGCGACTGGGGCTTTAGTCGATTTTGGTGTTCCCCCGCGAAGGCGGGGGTCCAGTCCGGAGTCCGCAACTGGACCCCCGCCTTCGCGGGGGAACGAACCCGTCCCATGAAGGTCATCCGGATTTAGATGATCGGATGCCGTTCCCAGTTCGCCTTGTCGGCGCGGCCGTGCAGCTTGGCGTGCAGCTTGTTCATCGTCTCGCTGCCGGTGCGCACGCACAGGAAGGGGAAGACGGCATGGATCAGGCAGGCGATGCCGCCGCCGATCATCCGCACGCCGAAATATGCGGCATGACCGAAATGCCGGCCATAGCTTTCGCCGACTTCGCGGGGATGGTGCGTGAAAGGATTATGCGCCATTTTGCTTCCTATTAGAAGATTATGGTCGTTCGAGCCGCGTCGATTGGAACAATCATAGCGCGCGTGCGCCGACACTTCCAGTGCCGAAATGAGCCGCTATATTCCCTTGACGTAAACGTAAGGGAGAATCGCGGCTATGGCCGAAGCCTATATCGTCGATGCGGTGCGCACGGCCGGCGGCAAGCGGGGCGGTGCGCTGAAGGACTGGCATCCGGCCGACATGGCCGCGCGGGTGCTCGACACGCTGGTGGCGCGCACCGGCATCGACCCTGCCGCGATCGAGGATGTCGTCATGGGCTGCGTCGGCCAGGCGGGCGAGCAGGCCTTCCATGTCGGGCGCAACGCCGTGCTCGCCTCGAAGCTTCCCCAAAGCGTCCCCGCCGTCACCATCGACCGGCAATGCGGTTCCTCGCAGCAGGCGATCCATTTCGCCGCGCAGGCGGTGATGTCGGGCACGCAGGACATGGTGATCGCCGCGGGCGTTGAATCGATGACCCGCGTGCCGATGGGCCTGCCCGTCACCCTGCCCATGCAGCACGGCATCGGCACCGGCCCGTTCCCGCAGAGCATCCGGGACCGGTTCGGCGTCGCCATGTTCAGCCAGTTCGACGGCGCCGAAATGATCGCCGAGAAATACGGCTTCGTGCGCGAGGAGCTGGACGCCTTCGCGCTGGACAGCCACCGCAAGGCGGCGCGCGCGGTCAAGGCCGGCGATTTCGCCGACGAGATCGTGCCGCTGGAGATCGACGGCGGCATCCATGTCGAAGACGAGGGCGTCCGCCACGACGCGACGCTGGAGGGCATCGCCTCGGTCAAGTTGCTGCGCGAAGGCGGCCGGATCAGCGCCGCCAACGCCTCCCAGGTCTGCGACGGGGCGAGCGGCGTGCTGATCGTCAACGAAGCCGGCCTGAAGGCGCACGGCCTCGCCCCGCTGGCGCGCATCCACAATCTCACCGTCACGGCCGGCGATCCGGTCATCATGCTGGAGGAGCCGATTCCGGCCACCGCCCGGGCGCTGGCGCGCGCCGGCTTGGCGATCGGGGATATCGACCTGTACGAGGTCAACGAGGCGTTCGCGCCCGTGCCGCTGGCCTGGCTGCGCGAGACCGGCGCGGATCCGGCGAAGCTCAACGTCAATGGCGGCGCCATCGCGCTGGGCCACCCGCTCGGCGCGTCCGGCGCCAAGCTGATGGCGACGCTCGTCCATGCCTTGAAGAACCGTGGCTTGCGCTACGGCCTTCAGACTATGTGCGAAGGCGGCGGCATCGCCAACGTGACCATCGTCGAGCGGCTATAATCCGGACATCGTTCCCCGGCGAAGGCCGGGGTCCAGCTCAAACAAGGAACGGCGCGACAGCGCCGCCTGGACTCCGGCTTTCGCCGGAGAACGAACGCTAGCTCCGCTTAAGCCTGACCAAAGCCTCGTCCAGCGCCGACAGGAAACGCGAGCGGTCGGCCTTCGCGAAGGGCGCGGGGCCCCCGCTTATCCCGTCCGCACCGGCGCGCAGGTCGGCCATGATCGCCCGGGTCGCGATCGCCCCGCCGATCGATGCGGTGGTGAAGGGCTTGCCGTTCGGCGCGATCACCGCCGCGCCCGCCTTCAGGCAGCGGTCGGCGAGCAAGATGTCGGCGGTGACGACCACCGCGCCCGTCCGCGCCTGCTCGGCGATCCAGTCGTCCGCCGCGTCGAAAGCTCCCGACACCACGACCCGCTCGATCAACGGATGCTCCGGCACCCGGATCCGCGCATTGCTGACGATCCGCACCGCCACCTCGCGCCGCCACGCCACCTTGTACACCTCGTCCTTCACCGGACAGGCATCGGCATCGACCAGGATCACGGGGGAGGGCATGGCCGGGCGCTTAGCCGCTTTGGGCGGCGCGGCTCAATGGCGGTTATGGGTGGGAGGCGGACGTTTGGTTGGATACTCGCTTTGGACGAGATTAACGTGACAGGTTTTCGACAAAATCCACAACTCCAGTTGAACAGCGCAAGGTCGTCGGCCCAAGGCGCGGCGGTAGTGGCGGTTGTATCGCCAATGAACCGTCTCCTCTTACAGGAGGAGGTGGGCTCGGAAGCAGAGGAGGCGGGTCGGATCGGTGGTCGAAATATCCTACCAAATCAACACGGCGCACATAATGCACCGAGCAGGACATGGAGCGTCCAGACGCCACAACGGTGAATGTGCAATCCTTGGTTTCAGGCTCCGCTGAATAGTTGATCAAACAGCGGGTCTGGTCAACGCGGGTCGCGGATGCGTTTCGATAGCGGGAGCACGAGTCACGGACCTGGGACTCCTCCGAACACACACGCTCAAGGACATGGCGGGCATCGTCAGCGTCACTCAAGTGCCACGGACTTTCAATGATCAAGGGCGTATCGTCTTGAGTCCTCTGACTTGAGGACGTGCTCACATGAGCAAGAAGGACGACGGCGAAGGCCTTCCACATGACTGGATTGGATCGCTCATCGCGAGCACCAAAGCAAGTTTCGCAATATGTCTGTTAAGGGTCGGTAGCGGACATCGTGCTCCCCGCTTCCAATGTAGGAAATGCTCTGTCAGGCTCGCCCGCGACTCGGGTTCAGCCCCGGCTCGCCGGTTCTTTGAAATGTTCAGCCCGATCGCCAGGACAACGACCCCGCCAAAACACCCCTCACCCTGTCAACTTTGTCAACTTAACAGATAGAGGGCTGCCCGTTCGGGAAGCGCGCTCGCGGCTCGCGACTCAGCCGTCCACCCAGCCGGTGCCGTTGGACCAGCGCGGATGTTGGCCGCTCTTGCGGCCGAAGCCGGGGCGGCGGGTGTCGCCGGCATTGGCGGCGGGCAGCTCGGGCGCGCTGGTGAAGGCGTCGAGCGCGGCATCGTCCAGCTCTTCCTCGAATTCCACGCCGGCCTGGTTGCCGGAAATCCAGGCGATCTCGCCGAACACGTCGGCCTCGCCGCGCTTCAGCATCACGTCGGTGCCGACCATCGGCAGCTCCGCGCCCTCGATGCGCGCGCCACCGGCGGAAAGGTCGCGGATGCGGACCGGATAGTCCTTCGTGACGGTGCAGAGCCGGGCCGACAGGATCATCAACTGGCGCGGCCATTGCCGGCGGCAGCCGACGCCGTTTTCGAACGCCATGTTGAGAATGCGGCTGCTGCTCACTGAAACCCCCGTAGAATTGCGATGCCGTGGTTTATGCGCCGTAAACCCTAATCCCGGGTTAAGTACGCCCCCGAAACGTCGTTCGCGCGCATGCGCGAGTCTTGCGGAGCCCAGCTCGCCCGCTCTAGGAGCGAAGGCAAAGGGAGATACGCACATGAAGCTCGATTCCTCGATCGCCGCCGTGGTCACCGGCGCGGCCTCCGGCCTCGGCGAGGCCACCGCCCGGGCACTGGCCGCCAGGGGCGTGAAGGTCGCCGTCTTCGATCGCGACGCCGACAAGGGCGGCAAGGTCGCGGCGGACATCGGCGGCATCTTCGCGCAATGCGACGTGACCTCCGATGAGGCCGTGGACGCGGCCTTCGCGGCGGCGCGCGCGGCGCACGGACAGGAACGGATCTGCGTCAATTGCGCCGGCGTCGCCAATGCGGTGAAGACGGTCGGGCGCGACAAGGAGACGGGCGCGGTGAAGCGCTATCCGATCCACCAGTTCGAGCTGGCCATCCAGATCAACCTGATCGGCACCTTCCGCGTGCTCGCCGCGTCGGCCGCCGGCATGGCCGATCTCGATCCGCTGGAGGATGGCGAGAAGGGGCTGATCGTCAACACCGCCTCGGTCGCCGCGCAGGACGGGCAGATCGGCCAGGCCGCCTACTCGGCTTCCAAGGCCGGCGTGCTCGGCATGGCGCTCCCCATCGCCCGCGACCTGATGGGCGAGGGCATCCGGGTGAACACCATCCTGCCCGGCGTGTTCGAAACGCCGATGGTGGCGATGATGCCGCAGAACGTGAAGGACGCCCTCGCCGCCCAGGTGCCCTTCCCGAAGCGTCTCGGCCAGTCCGAGGAATATGCGAGGCTCGCCATCTTCATGGCCGAGAACACCTATCTCAACGCCGAATATGTCCGCCTCGACGGCGCGATCCGGATGGCGCCGCGCTAAGTGAAGCCGCTCGCCGGCATTCGCATCGTGGAACTGGCCGGGCTCGCGCCCGCGCCCTTCGCGGCGATGATGCTGGCCGATCATGGCGCCGAAGTCGTCCGGATCGAGCGGGCCGGCTGGACCCCGCCCATCCCGCCGGACCGGGACATATTGCGGCGGGGGCGGTTGGAGATCCTGACGCTGGATCTGAAGGATACGGATGACCTCGCCCGGGTGCGGGAGCTGGCACGGGGCGCGGACGGGCTGATCGAAGGCTACCGGCCCGGCGTCATGGAACGGCTGGGGCTGGGGCCGGACGATCTGCGCGCCGACAATGCCCGGCTCGTCTATGGCCGGATGACCGGCTGGGGGCAGGAGGGGCCGCTGGCCGCAGCGGCGGGGCACGACATCAACTACATCGCGCTTGCCGGCAATCTCCACGGCTATGGCCGCGCCGACGGCCCACCGACCCCGCCCACCAATGCGGTCGGCGATTTCGGCGGCGGCGGGATGCTGCTCGCCTTCGCGATGTGCGCGGGATTGCTGCAGGCGCGCGCGACCGGGCGAGGCTGCGTGATCGATTGCGCGATGACGGACGGCGCCGCGATCCTGGCCGCGCAGACCTGGAGTCTGCTCGCCGCCGGCATGTGGCGCGATGCACGGGCCACGAACCTGCTCGACGGGGGAGCGGCGTTCTACGACAGCTACCAATGCGCGGACGGCAAATGGGTGGCGATCGGTGCGCTGGAGCCGCACTTCTTCGCCTTGCTGAAGGAAAAGCTCGGTCTCGTGGCGGGGCAGTTCGACCCCGGTCTGCGTGACGAGCTGGCCGCGACCTTCCGCACCCAGCCGCGCGACCATTGGTGCGCGCTGCTGGAGGGGACCGACGCCTGCTTCGCCCCCGTGCTCAGTCTTGCCGAAGCGCCGTCCCACCCGCACAATGCCGCGCGGGGCCTCTTCGTCGAGGCGGACAACATGGTGCAGCCCTGCCCTGCTCCCCGTTTCAAGGATCTGTGAGATGCTGAACCTCTCCCGCCGCTTCGCCTTTTCGGAGGAGCATGATCTGTTCCGCGACCAGGTCCGCAAATTCTTCGATCGCGAGCTGACGCCACATCTGGAGCGCTGGGAGGAGCAGGGCGAGATCGACCGTGACTTCTGGCGCAAGGCGGGCGAGGCGGGCCTGCTCTGTCCCAATGTTGCGGAAGCTTATGGCGGGCTCGGCCTCGATTTCGGCTACAATGCAGTGATCGACGAGGAGCTGGGCTATCTCGGCTCCACCGCCGGCATCGGACTCCATTCCGACATCGTCGCGCCCTATATCGAGCATTACGGTTCCGAGGCGCTGAAGCGCCACTGGCTGCCCCGGATGATCTCCGGCGAGACGCCGACCGCGATCGCCATGACCGAGCCCGGCGCGGGTTCCGATCTGCAGGGCATCCGCACCACCGCGATCAAGGATGGCGATGACTACATCGTCAACGGCTCAAAGACCTACATCACCAACGGCCAGCATGCCGAGCTGGTGATCGTCGTCGCCAAGACCGATCCGGGCGAGGGCGCGAAGGGCACCTCGCTGATCCTGGTCGAGGCGGACCGGCCGGGCTTCGAGCGCGGGCGCAATCTCGACAAGATCGGGCTGCACGGCCAGGACACGTCGGAGCTGTTCTTTCAGGACGTCC